>NZ_JBEPEW010000022.1:0-83291 GCF_040300965.1 Streptomyces mesophilus
CCGGACGGCGGGTTGAGCGAGCGATAGCCGGTGCGGACGCGCTGCCATGCGGTGTCGAGCGCGGCGGCGCCCTGGGACGCGGTGATCGAGGCGAGATAGGTGTCAATGGCGTCCGCGGCCCAGGCCGAGTGGCCGGTGGCGACGTTGTCCACGGTGTTGTGGATGTCGACGAAGCGGGTGCTGAACCCGTACTTCTTGAGCGCGAGCCGGGCGCGGCGGTAGGTGCCGCCGACGCCGGAGAGTTCCATCGCCAGGTTCAGGCCGAGCACTTCGGGCATGAAGGTCTGCGGGAAGCGGCCGATGCTCAGCCAGTAGACGGGCAGTTCGAAGGACCCGTCGCGGAAGCCCTCGAACGACGCGAACTCGCGGGAGGCGGTCGGCGGCAGGTCGTGGCCCATCTCGAGCAGGACCTCGCGGTAGATCAGCGGATGGTTGAGGTCCGCCTCGCCGTTGCCGAGTTCGTCCCAGTACGTATCGAAGAGCGAATGGCCGATCTCCGACGAGGCGTGCTCGTAGTCGGTGAAGCCCTTGATCCAGGCGCCGTCGATCAGAGTGAGCGGCGCCAACTGGACGGTGGAGTCGATGAGTTCCTCGAGGCTGGGCAGCTCCTGCGTCGCGCCCTGCTCGAAGGCCTCGCTGTGCCTGTCATGCATGTCGACCAGCCAGGGCCGCAGGCCCTGCGGGGTCCACCGCTCGGGCAGCGGCATGGACGAGTCGTCGATGCCGTGCCGCGAACGGCCGAGCCAGCCGTGCACGTACTCGCGTGCGTAGGCACGTACCGCCGGGGTGTCCGTGCGGCCCAGCAGCAGGTGGTAGGCCTCACGGACATCGGCCGGCGGCGTGCCGTCGGTCTCCGCCCGCCAGGCGCCGAGGGCGAGCGGACGGGCGGGGGCGAGCGCACCGCCGGCCTCCGGGGTGCCTTCTGCAGGGCCGGACAGCGAGCCGATCCAGCGGCGTACGACACCGAGGTCGTCGGGCGAGAAGACCCGGAACATCCGGCCCTTCTCCCCGACGAGGCCGGTTACCAGCATGCTCTGCTCGGGCGCGCCCGGGCGGACCAGACGACTGCGGGACAGGGCGGCGAGCATCGACCGCGGATCGGTCTGGCACTCCTTGAGCCAGTCGGCCAACTGCCGCCCCTCCAGGGCGTAGTCGTGGTGGTAGACCGAGCCTTCGCGTGCCCGCAGCCGCATCAGCTCGGCCATCTCGAAGACCGGGTCGCGGGCCTCGCTGAGCTCCGTGAAAAGCCGACCGCTCCACTCCCGCAGAGCGGCGAGCGCCCAGCGGAAGCCGATGGCGGCCCGGGTGCGGGCCGCGTCGCCGTCGCGGGCGACGACGGCCGCCACCGCGCGCTCGGCGAGCTCGATGCCGGTGCGGCCCTCGCCCCGCCGGGTCGCGGGATCGAGGACGTCCCAGCGCGTGCCGGTCGGCCGCTGGGCCCGTACGAGCGTCAGCGCGGGCAGCAGGCCCACGGAGCGCAGACACAGGTCGGCGCCGAGGATCTCCGGCAGGAAGTCGTCGGGCCTGCGGCTCATGGCGAGCAGCAAGGCCGGCACCCGGAAGTGACCGTCGTCGATGCGCTGGTCCGCTGTGAGACGGCGGGCGGGCACCGCGTTCTCGGAGACGTCGAGCTGTCGCAGGACAGCCAGATAGGCGTCCCCGCGCGAGGCGCGCGGGGCACCGACGCCCAGGTCGGAGGCGTACAGGGCAAGGACGGCCAGGACCGCCGGGTCGTCCCCGTTGCCCGGTGAGCTCAGCCACTGGAGCCAGGCGCCGGACATCAGGGACAGCGGCGCGCAGGCCAGCGCGGCGCGGCGCCCCAGGACCTCACGGGTCTGGACGGTGAGCGGTGCGAGCAGCTCCTGGTACTGCAGGGACTCCGCGGCCGACCAGTCGGCGGCCCGCTGCCGCAGCTCGCCAAGGCTTCCGTCGGCGTCCAGGGTGCCTTCGAGCTCGGCCCGTATCTCGGTCAGGAGACGGCCCGCGGGCAGAGCCGCTTCCGGGTCGACCACCCTTCCGTAGACGGTCCGTGATGCTTCGACGGCAGGGGACTGCGCGCCAGGGGCGCGGGACAGTGCTGCAGCGACAGTGGGCGCTGACACTTCAAGCCTCTTTCTGGTTCACCGGCGGGACGGGCACTGGTCGGGGCGGCGACTGACCGGACTGACAGCGGTGGGGAGTGGTCTGGCTGACGGGAGGGGGCGGCTCAGAACATCGGGTAGATGGAGGCGTCGTTCTTCGGCTTCGGCTTGCGGCCGAGCAGCTTGTAGAAGAAGTTGCGCAGAGCGGTCATCGGACTGTGCCTTTCGGGGAGTTGACGGCAAATACGGGGACGGGCGGACGGGGTCAGGAGAGCTCGAGCTCCTTGGCGAGCAGCCCCGCGACGAGGTCGTGGCCCTCGTCGGTGAAGTGGATTCGGTCGACGAACAGCCAGTCGTCGTTTCCGATCACGTCGGCGATGACCGGGTTGATGTCCAGGTAGCGCACACCCAGCCGCTCGCAGCCGGCCTGGAGTTCCTTGGAGTACGTCTCACGGGCCGACATGGAGGAGATGTCGCCGTAGACCTCACCGAAGTTCGATATCCCGTCGAGTTCGGCGAAGATCAGCTTCTCCTGCGGGGCCGGCTCTTCGCGGACCCAAGTGGCCAGCGGCTGCAGCACGAAACTCAGCTTCGCCCCCATGCCCTCGGCCAGCAGCTTCCAGGAATCCAGGTGCCGCAGGGTCAGGTCGGTGGCCAGGCCGATCTGCTCGGCAAGCTCGGGCACCCGGGTGTCCTCCACCGCGGGCCCGGCCGCCCCCTTGCGGCGGCCGCCGAACAGGCCGCGGCCCACAGACGCCTTGCGGTTTCGGGCGCGCAGCTCCTCCATCTGCCCGTAGAAATCGTTGCAGTTGAAGAACGCGCCGCTGTCGCCGCGCACGGAGGCCGGCAGACGGCTCAGGCCAAGGTTGTTGAAGCCGGAGAACAGAACGATCTCGTCCACCTGCGGCAGCAGATGCCGGTACAAGGTGAAGAGCAGCAGCTCCTGGGTCGAATTGTGGCTGCGGCCACCGAAGTTCAGCCAGGGCAGCGAGGGTGCGTGCCTCTTCCACAGGTACGAGGACAGAGTGTCGCCGTCGGTGCTCGCACCGATGCCGAACGCCGTGGAGCTGCCGGCGAGCAGGCGCACAGGGCCGTCGGGCAGTGGCCCGCCGACCGAGGCCTTCTGGCCGCCGGGGCCCTCGGAGAGCCGGAAGCCGAGCCGGTCCGTGTTGACGACGTCGGAGCGGTGGCCGGCCGCGTGGAAGTACATCAGATACGGCATCCAGCGGATGTCTCCGCGGTCGTCGAACTTCTCGGCGTACTGCTGCATCTGCGGGGTGAGGCTGGCGCGATGGGACATGGTGACAACTCCGGGGAAAACTAGGCGAGTTGAAAGGTCGAGGCCGGGCGGAAGGGATCAGGCGAGCGCCTGCGCGAAGTCCGCCTTCAGGTCCTCCAGGTGTTCGAGGCCCACGGCGATACGTACTGTCCCCTCGGTGATGCCGATGGCCCGCAGCCCTTCGCCGTCCATGGAGCGATGCGACGTCGCCGACGGTTGCTGCACGAGGGTCTTGAAACCGCCGAGCGAGACCGCGCGGTCCACGAGCCGCAGGCGGCGGGTGAACTCGAGGGTCTCCTTGCGGCCCCCGGCGACATCGATGGCGAAGACGCCGCCGTAGCCGTTGGGCAGCAGACGCTGAGCCAGTTCGTGGCCGGGGTGGTCCGGCAGTCCGGGCCAGTGCACCCCCTCCACGGCGGGGTGCTGCGACAGGAAGTGCGCGAGACCGTCGGCGTTCTCGTGGTGGCGCCGCATCCGCAGGCCCAGCGTGGCGAGACCGCGCAGCGTCAGCCAGGCGGCGAACGGATCGGCGACCGTGCCGGTCTCCAGCGAGCGCGACCAGACGTCCCGGTGCAGCCCTGCATCCGCGAAAGACGCGATGCCACCGAGGACGTCGCAGTGGCCGGACAGGTACTTCGTGGAGGAGTGGATCACCACGTCGGCGCCCATCGACAAGGGACGGCAGCCGAGGGGGGAAGCGAAGGTGTTGTCGACGACGCAGGTCAGCCCGGCGGCCTTGCCGGCTGCGAAGAAGGCCGGCAAGTCGGTGACTTGGGCCGTGGGGTTGGAGAGGGTCTCCAGATAGAGAACCTTCGTGGAGGGCCGCAAAGCGGCGGTCACTTCAGCGGGATCCCGCCCTTCGACGTAAGTGACCCCCACCCCGTAGCGTGCCGCAAGGTCCTTCAGAAGCGCGAATGTTCCGCCGTAGAGATGCTTTTGGACAATGACATGGTCGCCGCTGCCGACCAGCGTATGCAGCAGGGTGTGAATGGCGCCCATACCGCTCGCGGCGGCGAGGCTGGCCGCTGCGCCTTCCAGCGAAGAGATCGCGTTCTCCAGCGCGCGCACCGTGGGGTTGGTGTTGCGAAGGTAGGCGAACGACTCAGGGCTGTTGATGGCCTCCGCCAGCTCCTCCGGGTCGTCATAACCGAAGTTGGCAGTCTGGTAGAGCGGAGTGTTCAGCGGTCGCGCTCCGCCCAGATCCGGGATCCCTACATGGATCGCACGGGTCTCCGGGTGCAGCTGGTTCGGCACGATTTTCCTCTCGCTGGTACTCCGCCGACGAAGACAGCCGAGCGGCACGATGTAGGGCAACGGGGCTCAGATTCATCCACCGCGGATCCCGTTGTCACCAGTTCTCGGCTGCCATGAACCGGCCCGGCACACGTGTGCCACAAGGCTCTGCCGTCTCCGCGGCGGCGTCTTTTCCCGCGGCCTTGGCACGTCCGTGCCGATGCACATCCATGCCGCGCGCAGACCGGGACACCACTGAGCCTGCCGGTGCAGGATGGCCGACCGTCGCGCACAAGCAAGGAGGGCCAGCGGCCGATGAACAACGAACCGTCGCCGAACGACGCAGCACAGGTACGGCCGCTCGTCGTCGTCCACACGCAGTACGAGGCCGAGGGCGTCCTCTCGCTCACCCTGGCGGATCCCCACCGCGCTCCGCTTCCCGCCTGGGAGCCGGGGGCCCACGTGGATGTCATCCTGCCGTCGGGGCTGATCCGCTCATACTCGCTGTGCGGCAGCCTGCAGGACCGCCACACCTACCGCATCGCGGTACTGCTGACCCCGGACAGCCGCGGCGGCTCGGCGGAGGTGCACAGGGTGGGGACAGTCGGGCAGCAGCTGGACGTGCGCGGCCCCCGTAACCATTTCCCCCTCGTCCCGGCCGCTGACTACCGGTTCATCGCGGGCGGCATCGGCATCACTCCGCTCCTGCCCATGCTCCGCCGGCTCTCCCATACCCCCGGGTCTCCCCGCTGGTCGCTGCTCTACGGGGGACGGTCACTGCGAAGCATGGCCTTCCGGGACGAGCTCGCCGCCCTGCCCGGAGGGGAGGTGACCCTGTGGCCACAGGACATCAACGGCCTGCCCGATCCGAGTCGCCTCCTTGCCGCAACGACCGCCACGACAGCGGTCTACTGCTGCGGTCCGGAGGGACTCCTGCAAGAGGTGCGGGCCTGCGCAATGCGCAGACTGCCACCGGGTGCTCTGCACACCGAGACGTTCGGAGCACCCACCAAGACGGACACGACGGTGACCGGCGCGAGCAGCGAGGAGTTCGAGGTGGAGCTCCGTCGCTCTGGTGTCACTCTGCGCGTTCCCGCCGGGCGGAGCCTCCTGGATGTGGTGCGCGAGGTGGTACCGGAGGTGCCGTACTCCTGCGGGGAGGGCATGTGCGGCACATGCGAGACGAAGGTGCTCGAGGGGACTGCGGACCACCGCGACCTGCTGCTCAGTGAGGCCGAGAGGCAGGCTGGCAACACGATGATGATCTGCGTGAGCCGCTCGGCGACACCTCGGCTGACGCTGGACCTGTAGGCGGGGCGATGAACAGGGAGGACCAGATACATGACCATGTCCAACGAGCAGGCCTCAGACCACCCACGGCAGCCCCTCACTTTGCTCGACGATGAACTCGTGGAGGCCGGCTCCGCTCTGCTGCGCGAGTACCTCCGCGCCGCCACGGACATCGGAATCCGCCCCACTTCCCTGCCTGCCCTCGGCGAGCTGCCAAAGGGCTGACGTACGTTGAAACGGCCGCGTCCCCCACCCCGGGACGCGGCCGTTTCACCTATGGAATGCCGTCAGACGTTGAAGCGGAACTCCACCACATCCCCGTCCTGCATCACATACTCCTTGCCCTCCATGCGCGCCTTGCCCTTCGCGCGGGCCTCGGCCACCGAACCCGTTTCGACCAGGTCGTCGAAGGAGATGACCTCGGCCTTGATGAAGCCCTTCTGGAAGTCCGTGTGGATGACGCCGGCCGCCTCGGGGGCCGTGGCGCCCTTCTTGATGGTCCAGGCGCGGGATTCCTTCGGGCCGGCCGTCAAGTAGGTCTGCAGCCCGAGGGTGTTGAAGCCGACGCGGGCGAGGGTGGCGAGGCCGGGCTCCTCGGCGCCGACGGACTGGAGGAGCTCCAGGGCGTCCTCGGCGTCGAGTTCGGCGAGGTCCTGCTCGAGCTTCGCGTTCAGGAAGATGGCCTCCGCCGGAGCGACCAGGGCGCTCTGCTCCGCCTTGAAGGCGTCGTCCGTGAGCTCGTCCTCGTCGACGTTGAAGACGTAGAGGAAGGGCTTGGTCGTCAGCAGGTGCAGGTCGTGCAGGAGCTCCTCGTTGCCGGAGCCCTGGACGATGCCCGCGGAGAAGAGGGTGTCGCCCTTCTCCAGGATCTCCTTGGCGGCCTCGACCGCGGCGACCTTCGGGCCGATGTCCTTCTTGATGCGCGACTCCTTCTGGAGGCGCGGCAGGACCTTCTCGATGGTCTGGAGGTCGGCGAGGATCAGCTCGGTGTTGATCGTCTCGATGTCGTCCTTGGGCGAGACCTTGCCGTCGACGTGCACGACGTTCTCGTCCTTGAAGGCGCGGATGACCTGGCAGATCGCGTCGGACTCACGGATGTTCGCGAGGAACTTGTTGCCCAGGCCCTCGCCCTCGGAGGCGCCGCGCACGATGCCCGCGATGTCCACGAAGTCGACCGTCGCCGGGAGGATCTTCTGCGAACCGAAGATCTCGGCGAGCTTGGTGAGCCGCTCGTCGGGCACACCGACCACACCGACGTTGGGCTCGATCGTGGCGAACGGGTAGTTGGCCGCGAGGACGTCGTTCTTGGTCAGGGCGTTGAACAGGGTCGACTTGCCGACGTTGGGCAGACCGACGATTCCGATCGTGAGCGACACGTTTGACCGACTTCCCGTACGTACGTAATGGGTGATGAGTGAGAGCTACACAGGCAGCCCTCGCGGGCGGGCCGACACACCAGTTTAGGGCCGCCGCGGGGTGGGTGCGGCCCCGGCTGTCAAGGCGGGCGGTCCGGGAGGCTGCGGAACGGACGGTCCAGGCACCGGGGCGGGCGTGCTCGGCGTTGTGACGGGAGTTCTCGGCGCTCCGGACGTGACCGTCCGTGGTCCGACGTAACGTGGAGGAATGGAGACAGAGATCTTCGGTGTGGACATTGGCGGGTCCGGGATCAAGGGCGCCCCGGTCGATCTGGCGCGCGGGGACCTGTCGCAGCCCCGGCACAAGGTGCTGACACCGCATCCGGCGACGCCTGAGGCCGTGGCCGGATGCGTAAGAGAGGTCGTCGAGCATTTCGGCTGGTCGGGGCCGGTCGGTGTGACGTTCCCCGGGGTCGTCACGGGTGGCTCGACGATTCGTACGGCCGCCAATGTGGACAAGGCCTGGGTCGACGTCGACGCCCGCGAGCTGCTGAGCGGGGCCATCGGCGGTCTGCCGGTGACCGTGCTCAATGACGCGGACGCGGCCGGTCTGGCCGAGATGCGGGTCGGCGCCGGCAAGGGGCGCGGCGGGACGGTGATGCTGCTTACGTTCGGCACGGGGATCGGCAGCGCGCTCTTCGTCGACGGGCGCCTCGTGCCCAATACGGAGCTGGGCCACCTCGAGCTGCACGGGCACGACGCCGAGAAGCGGGCGTCCACGAAGGCCCGCGACGACGAGCAGCTGACCTGGGAGCACTGGGCCCGCCGTGTGCAGAAGTATCTGGCGCACCTGGAGATGCTGTTCTCGCCGGAGCTGTTCATCATCGGCGGCGGTGTGAGCCGCAAGTCCGCGAAGTTCCTGCCGTTGATCGAGGGGATCAAGGCGGAGCTGGCGCCGGCCGAGCTGCTGAACAACGCGGGGATCGTGGGCGCCGCCATGGCGGCGCACGAGGACCACGCCTAGGACCGGGTCATCCGAACGCAACGCCAAGCCGCGCCAAAAGCGCGTGTCCCACGCCCGTAATGCCGCGAAGGCCTGCCTACGTTGGGTCGGTGGAGCAACACAGCACTCGGCCCGCCCGTGACACACAGCCCCGCCCCGCCCCTCTGCCGCCCCAGGCACAGGCCCCCGAGGCCATGCCGGGACCGCGGCGCGGCAGCGCTCCGCGGCCGGTGCCGGCCGGACCGCCCGCCGCCCGCGCGGTGCGCGGCGGAGTCCAGGCGGTGCGCCGCGGCTATCTCGCCGTTCGCGCCATGCCGAACCCGCGCCTGACCGGGCTCGGGGCCGGGCTGGGGGCCACGGTGGTGCTGCTCTTCGTCGCCTGTGTGGACCGGCTGCTCTTCGACGGGTCGGTCGCGCTGTACGGCTGCTTCTTCCTGCTGGTCAGCGCGCTGGCCGCGTTCTGGGTGCGGCCGGCCGACCTGGTGACCGCGCCCGTCGCCGTACCGATCGCCTTCGCCCTGGGGCTGCTGCCGATCGCGGGCGGCGACGGGGGGTTCGGCGGTCAGCTGATGGGGCTGATCACGGCACTCGCGCTCAACGCGGGCTGGCTCTACGGCGGCACGCTCGTCGCAGGCCTGATCTCGACGGTCCGCAAGATCCGTGACATGAACCGGCGGCGGGCCCTGCGCGCCGCCGCACACCGCCCGCCGCACAGAAGGCCGGCCCGCGAAACAGGCCGCGCCTAGAGCTCGCGGGACTCCGCCCACACTCCCGAGAGCGCGCCGGCCTCCGCCCACACTCCCAAGAGCGCGCCGGACTCCGCCCACACTCCCAAGAGCGCGCCGGACTCCGCCCACCCTCGACGTCGGACGACGCCCGCACTCCCTACAGCTCGCCGGCCTCCGACCGCAGATCCCGCCGCAGCTCCTTGGGCAGTGAGAAGACGATGGACTCCTCGGCCGCCTTGACCGTCTCCACGTCCTCGTAGCCGCGCTGGGCCAGCCACTCCAGGACCTCGTCGACCAGGACCTCGGGGACCGAGGCGCCCGAGGTGACGCCGACCGTGGAGACGCCCTCCAGCCAGGCCTCCTCGATCTCGCTCGCGAAGTCGACCAGGTACGAGGCCTGCGCGCCGGCCTGCAGGGCGACCTCGACCAGGCGCTTGGAGTTGGACGAGTTGCGCGAGCCGACCACGATCACGAGGTCCGCTTCGGCACCCATCTGCTTGACCGCGAGCTGGCGGTTCTGCGTCGCGTAGCAGATGTCGTCCGACGGGGGCGAGATCAGACCGGGGAACTTGGTCTTCAGGGCGTCGACCGTCTCCATCGTCTCGTCGACGGAGAGCGTGGTCTGGGAGAGCCAGACGACCTTGGACGGGTCGCGGACCTCGACCTTCTCGACGTCCTTGGGGCCGTCGACCAGCTGGATGTGGTCCGGGGCCTCGCCGGAGGTGCCGATGACCTCCTCGTGGCCCTCGTGCCCGATCAGGAGGATGTCGTAGTCCTCGTCGGCGAACCGGATGGCTTCCTTGTGGACCTTGGTGACCAGCGGGCAGGTCGCGTCGATCGTGGCGAGGCGGCCGGCCTTGGCCTCCTCGTGGACGGTCGGGGCGACGCCGTGCGCGGAGAACATCACGATGTTGCCCGGCGGCACCTCCTCCGTCCGCTCGACGAAGATGGCGCCCTTCCGCTCCAGGGTCTGCACCACGTACTTGTTGTGCACGATCTCGTGGCGTACGTAGACCGGCGCCCCGTACTGCTCCAGGGCCTTCTCGACAGCGATCACGGCGCGGTCCACGCCCGCGCAATAGCCACGGGGAGCGGCGAGCAGGACACGTCGGGCGGGGCTCGTTGCAGTCATGTACCCCATCGTAAGGCCGTGCTCAACAGGTCAAAGATCCCCACCTTGGGGAGACTGGGGCTTGAGTTGACCAGGAGGCCCAGGATGTCCGCAGAGCCCAGTCAGACGCCGAGCCCGATGCCCACCGGGGAGCACGAGGGGCTGCGCCGCACGCTCGGCTTCCGGGACCTTGTCGTCTACGGCCTGCTCTTCATCGCCCCGATGGCCCCCGTGGGTGTCTTCGGGGCCCTCGACGCCAAGTCGCACGGCGCGGTCGCGCTGGTCTACATCGTGGCGACGATCGCGATGGCCTTCACCGCGTACAGCTATGCGCAGATGGTGCGGGTCGTCCCGCAGGCGGGTTCGGTGTTCGCGTACGCGCGGGCGGCGCTCGGGCGCGGGCCCGGGTTCATCGCCGGGTGGATGGCGATGCTGGACTATCTGCTGATCCCGGCCGTGGCGTATCTGTTCTGCGGGATCGCGATGAACGCGCTGGTGCCGGATGTGTCGCGGTGGGTGTGGACCGCGCTCGCCGTCGTCATCACGACCGCGCTCAATCTGACCGGCGTACGGACCGCCGCGAAGGTCGGCTTCCTGGTGCTCGCCATGGAGATCGTGGTGCTGCTCGTCTTCATGGTTTCGGCGGTCGTCGTGCTCGTACGGGACGGGGCCCAGCGGGACTGGCTGTCGCCGCTCACGGGCGACGGGACCTTCGCGCTCTCGGCCGTCCTCGGGGCCGTGTCGATCGCGGTGCTCTCGTATCTCGGCTTCGACGCGATCGCGTCCTTCGCCGAGGAGGTCACGGGCGGGTCGGCGAAGGTGGCGCGGGCCGTGCTCTTCTGTCTGGGGCTCGCGGGCTTCCTGTTCATCGCGCAGACGTATCTGGTCGCCCTGCTCGAACCGATGTCGTCCGCGGAACTCGCCGCGAGCCCGGAGAAGCAGGGGTCCGCCTTCTACGACGCCGTGGATGTGTCGGTCGGCACCTGGCTGCACGATCTGGTGGCCGTCAGCAAGGCGATCGGCGCGGCCTTCGCGGCGCTGGCCGGGCAGGCCGCGGCGGGGCGGCTGCTGTTCGCGATGGGCCGCGACCGGCGGCTGCCGAAACTTCTCTCCCGTACGGATTCCGGGGTGCCGCGGATCGCGCTGTCCATCGCCGCGGTGATCACGATGGTCGCGGCGGTGTGGGCGGCGTCGCGGGACGACGGGATGGACCATCTGGTCTCGGTCGTGGACATCGGCGCCCTGGTCGCCTTCACGATGCTGCACGCCTCGGTGATCGCCTGGTTCGGCGTCCGCAAGCTGGGCGGCGAGGTCAGCTGGTGGCGGCACTGGCTGGTGCCGGTGCTCGGCGCGGTGATCGCGATCGCGGTGATCGTGGAGGCTTCGCGGGCGGCGCAGATCGTGGGGGCCTGCTGGCTGGCGGTCGGCCTTGTGGTGCTCCTGGTTCAGCGCGGGCGGCGGACCGAGGAGCCCGCGGCCTGACCCACGGGTTGACCGGGCTCGATGTCGGCGCGCGCCACTACCCTCCTACGCATGGCTCTCAACACATCCGCCGATGCGCCCCTGCCCGTGGGCGAGGTCTCGCGGCTCATCGGGGGGTGGATCGACCGGCTCGGCGCGGTGTGGGTCGAGGGGCAGATCACCCAGCTGTCGCGGCGGCCCGGCGCCGGCGTGGTGTTCCTGACGCTGCGCGATCCCTCGTACGACATCTCCGTCAGCGTCACCTGCTTCCGCGGCGTCTTCGACGCGGTGGCCGATGTGGTCTCCGAGGGCGCGCGGGTCGTGGTGCTCGCGAAGCCCGAGTGGTACGCGCCGAGGGGGCAGCTCTCGCTGCGGGCCACCGAGATAAAGCCGGTCGGCGTGGGTGAACTGCTCGCCAGACTGGAGCAGTTGAAGAAGGCGCTGGCCTCGGAAGGGCTCTTCGCCCCCGAGCGCAAGCGGCGGCTGCCGTTCCTGCCGCAGATGATCGGCCTGGTCACGGGCCGGGCCTCGGCGGCCGAGCGTGATGTCCTGGAGAACGCGCGGCACCGCTGGCCCGCGGTCCGTTTCGAGGTACGGAACGTGGCGGTGCAGGGCGTCCACGCGGTGCCGCAGGTGGTGCAGGCCGTCAAGGAGCTCGACGAGCTCGACGCCGTGGACGTGATCATCGTGGCGCGCGGCGGCGGCAGCGTGGAGGATCTGCTGCCGTTCTCCGACGAGCAGCTCATCCGGGCCGTCTCGGCCTGCCGTACGCCGGTGGTCTCGGCGATCGGGCACGAACCGGACTCGCCGCTGCTCGACCTCGTGGCCGACCTCAGGGCCTCCACCCCGACGGACGCGGCGAAGAAGGTCGTCCCCGATGTCGGCGAGGAGCTCGACCGGGTGCAGCTGATGCGCGAGCGGGCGCGGCGGGCGGTCGACAATCTGCTCGACCGTGAGGAGCGCGGTCTTGCCGTCGCGATGTCCCGGCCCTCGATGGAGCATCCGCACCGGATGGTCGACGAGCGCGAGCAGCAGATCGACCTCCTGGTGGAGCGCAGCCGGCGCACCCTGGGCCACCTGCTCGACCGGGCCGACTCCGAGCTGACCCACACCCGGGCCCGCGTGGTGGCCCTCTCCCCCGCGGCCACCCTGCAGCGCGGATACGCGGTGCTGCAGCGCGGTGACGGCTCGGTGGTGCGGGCCGCGGGCGAGATCGCGGCGGGCGAGGCGCTGCGGGCGCGGGTCGCCGACGGGGAGTTCACGGTCACGCGGACCGATGACGTATCCGACATGGACACTGAGACGAACGATGAGGAGAACGGGGCATGAGCGTGACGGAAGAGGCCCTGGGGTACGAGCAGGCCCGCGACGAACTCGTCGACGTGGTCCGCCGCTTGGAGGCGGGCGGCACGACACTCGAGGAATCGCTCGCCCTGTGGGAGCGCGGCGAGGAGCTGGCGAAGGTGTGCCGGCGGTGGCTGGACGGGGCACGGGCGCGGCTGGACGCGGCGCTCGCTTCCGAACAGGCTGAGGTCGCTGAGGTCGCTGAGGTCGACGAATAGGAGCCCTCAGAAACCCCGGGACACCCCCACCCACAAGCCCCTAGCCCCTCCCTCCAACACACACGAAAGCCCCCGACGGCAGGTCGGGGGCTTTCACGTATACGGAAGTGGGGTGGGACTCAGACCGTCGTGATGACGTCCTCGTACGCCAGACGCGGGGAGCGCGGGAACCACGCGTCCTCGCCCGGCTTGCCGATGTTGACGACCATCAGCGGGGTGTGGTCGTCGTCCAGGAACTCCTTCTGGACGCCCGCGAAGTCGAACCCGGTCATCGGTCCTGCGGCCAGGCCCGCGGCGCGGACGCCGACGATGAAGTACGCGGCCTGCAGCGCGGCGTTCAGCTGCGCGGCACCCTCACGGACCGGACGCTCGCTGAAGAACATGTCCTTGGCCTGCGGGAAGTGCGGGAGCAGGGCCGGCAGCTCCTCGTGGAACTCGTTGTCCGCGGACAGGATCGCGACCAGCGGGGCGGAAGCGGTCTTCGGCTGGTTGCCCTCGGCCATGTGCTGGACCAGGCGCTCACGGGCCTCGGCGGAGCGGACCAGGGTGATGCGCAGCGGCGACTGGTTGAAGGCGGTCGGGCCGTACTTCACCAGGTCGTAGATCGCCTGGACCTGCTCCTCGGTCACCGGCTCGTCGGTGAACGTGTTGGCGGTACGGGCCTCGCGGAAGAGGAGGTCCTGTGCGGCGGCGTCGAGTGCGAGGGTCATGCGAGGCAACCTTTTCGGGCGGTACGGGGGTGGGGGCGCCGGTTTGATCGATCATCGATCGGGCCGACGTCTACGACCATAAGCCCATGACGTTTAACTTTCAACCAAGACTGGAGCGGAGTGATCCGCTTCACAGCCGGAGAGCGGAAACTCAGGCCTTGTCGGCGGGCGCGGGCTCCAGGGAGCCCGCCACCTCGGTCAGCCGCGCCATGGACCCGCTGCCGGTGACGACCGTGGTGGCCCCGCCCTCCTGGAGCACGAGGGCGTCGTACTCGTCACCCTCGTACCGCTTCCAGTCCTTGCCGCCGATGCGCTCGGTCTTCCCGGTGTCCTTGGCGTCCTGGCTCTGGTCCGCGATGAACGGACCCGGCTTGCCCGTGGACTGCTCGACCGCGACGTACTTGCCGTCCGGTCCGTGGAAGCCGAGGTGCCAGTGCTCGTCGTCGGCGCCGCGGTAGCGCACCGAGGTCGCCTTCCAGTCCTTGTCCAGGCCCTTCGGGGCGAGGACCGGGTACGACGCCGCGCGGGACGCCGTGGAGAGGGCGGCTTTCAGCTCCGCCGAGTTCACCGGCTTCACCGGGGTCGCCGATTCGTCGTGCGGGATGAAGATGTAGATCACCGCGACGACGGCTCCGATGACCGCCATCGACAGGACCATGTCCCGGACCGTTTTCGTCTTGCCTGCGCTGCTGCCTGCCACGTCCCCCATATTCGCAGGTGCGGGGGTCTGCCCCGACAGGACCCCGGGGTCCGCTCAGACGTGACCCCCCCTGCTCATTTTGTCGACGTACCGATAGAGTCCAGTGGTACACCCTCATCCGGCCGTCGCCGTTCCCAAGAGAGGTTCGTTCCGATGACCGTGCATCATCACCAACTCCCTTCCGAGCTCGAGGTTCCCTCCGAAGCTCCCGATCGCAACCTCGCCCTGGAGCTCGTCCGGGTCACCGAAGCCGCGGCCATGGCCGCAGGCCGCTGGGTCGGACGCGGCGACAAGAACGGCGCGGACGGTGCGGCCGTGCGCGCCATGCGGACCCTGGTCTCGACCGTCTCGATGAATGGCGTGGTCGTCATCGGCGAGGGCGAGAAGGACGAAGCGCCGATGCTCTTCAACGGCGAGCGGGTCGGTGACGGCACCGGAGCCGAGTGCGATATCGCCGTGGACCCGATCGACGGCACGACGCTGACCGCCAAGGGCATGCCGAACGCCGTGGCCGTCCTCGCCGCCGCCGACCGGGGCACGATGTTCGACCCGTCGGCCGTGTTCTACATGGACAAGCTGGTCACGGGCCCCGAAGCCGCCGACTACGTCGACATCGACGCTCCCGTGTCGGTGAACATCCGCCGTGTCGCGAAGGCCAAGAAGGCCTCGCCCGAGGACGTCACCGTGGTCATCCTGGACCGTCCCCGGCACGAGGGGATCATCAAGGAGATCCGCGAGACCGGCGCCCGGATCAAGCTGATCTCGGACGGCGACGTGGCCGGCTCGATCCTCGCGGTGCGCGAGGGTACGGGCGTCGATCTCCTGCTCGGCATCGGCGGTACGCCGGAGGGCATCATCTCGGCCTGCGCCATCAAGTGCCTCGGCGGTGTGATCCAGGGCAAGCTCTGGCCGAAGGACGACGCGGAGCGCCAGCGGGCGCTCGACGCCGGGCACGACCTGGACCGGGTCCTGTCCACCAACGACCTGGTCTCCGGCGAGAACGTCTTCTTCGTCGCGACCGGCATCACCGACGGCGAGCTCCTGCGCGGAGTGCGCTACCGCTCCGAGACGGCCACCACCTCGTCGCTCGTGATGCGCTCGAAGTCCGGCACGATCCGCCAGATCGACTCGGAGCACCGCCTGTCGAAACTGCGCGCGTACAGCGCCGTCGACTTCGACCGCGCGCGGTAAGTACCTCCACGTGGAACGGGGCGCCCCTTGTGCGAAGGGGCGCCCCGTCCGCGTATCGGAGCGTCAGTCGCAGTTCTCGCAATGCACGTCACCGGGCGGGTCACCGGTGACCAGGTCCCCGACCCAGTCGGCAAGGCGGACGCCTTCCACCTCGATCTCGTAGAACTTGTCCCATTCGAAGATTCCGTGGTCGTCGGTGGGTGCCGTGAAACTGTGGACGGTCACTCCGGTCCGCTCGATCGCCGCCTCGTTGGCGTCGATCTCCGCGAGGATGTCAGGGGGCTGCGAGGCCATCCACTCCGTCACCTCCACCGCCGCGCTCGGATCGTGGGCGAAGTCGAAGCGGGACAGGATCAGGTCGGGGTCGTGCCGACCGACCTTGGCCCAGAAGTCGGGTGGGCCCCACTGAGCCGGTTCGGCCCCCTCGACCGCCCATGTCGGCATGGCGTCGTACGCGCCCCATGTAGCGTCGAGAACCCGGGTGTTGAAGTCGGGGTGATCCGGCCAGGCGCCCGACTGGCCGCCCAGTACGGTGACCTTCGCGTCCGGGAGACGGTCGGAGACGAGCCCGCCGTACAGGGGAGCCGCGACCGAGCCCGCGGTCTTGCCGACCACCACGACCTCCGTGGCATCGGGGTACTGCTCGGCCAAGTAGTCAAGCGCTGCGGTGCCGTTGACGTAACCGCGGTGCTGGACGGTCAGGTCCGGCCCGTACTCGTGCGAGGCGTTGCCCAGGTGTGCGTCGCCCGTGCAGGACGTCACGAACAGGTACGAGTACCCGGTGAACGGGTTCCCCGAAGCGGTGAAGTCGAAGATCCCGTCCTGGTTGCTGTTGTGCGGGCCCTCGTGTTCAAGGCTCCAGTCGTACTCCGCTTCCTCCACGTCCGCGAACGCGCAGGCCGTCGCGGACCAGCAGACCCCGCCGCCGTTCAGGTAGAGCACCACCTTCTTCGGGTCGGCCCGCCGGTCCCAGAAGGCGTACTCGCTGCCGTCGGCGCACTGGCAGTCACCTCCCGGCTCGATCCGCTTCCACTCGGCGGCGGCCCAGTCCGACTCGCGGGAGCCGAGTACGTACACGAGTGCCGTGCCGAGGAGCGCCACCGCGATCAGTACGACGGCGAGCCGCCGGCCGCCGGTGAGCGCGCCCGTCGTTCTGCTTCGTAACCTCATGCCGGCATGGTGGCCGGGCTCCCGCGCCGTCGTCGTCTGCCTGAGGTCATGGCCACGAGCATGACCACAGGCACATCCGGAGAAGACGGTTCTGCCCTAACCTCAACCGGGATGAACGGGTGGGGTGTTGGGGTATCCGCGTGGACGGGCAGGCCGGCGGTCCAGGACGCCGGCCTGGTGGTGCTGCTCCTGACCGGAACCGTGGCCTGGCGGGGCGCACCCGTCGAGGCGACTTCGGGGTGGGCGGTGTCCGCGGTGTGTCTGCTCGCCGTCCTGGTCCGTCGCCGGTGGCCGGTGGCGGCGCTCGTCGCCGCGTCGGCCGGCTCCCTTGCGCACATGGCGATCGTCACCGGTCCGACCTTCGCCGATCTGGCGGCGCCGATCGTGCTCGCCTCCCTCGCGAGCCGGTACGGCCGGGCCGCCTCGCTGACGGCGCTGGGGCTCACCTTGCTAGTTGCCGGCGGCTGGTCGCTGTACGTGGCCCTCGACGGGAAGGTCGACGGGTGGGCGCTGGAGCAGGTTCCGGGCGTGGGGGGCCACGCCCTCGGGGAGCCCGAGGAGGGTGGTGACCCGGGACCCGGGCCGACGGACTGGGGGACGCTGCCGCTGTTCGGCACGCTGATCGCGGGCTGGGCGGTCGGGGCGAGCGCCCGCAGCCGCCGCGCGTATCTCGACGCCCTCGCCACCCGGGCCCGCGACCTCGAGCGCGAACGGGACCAGCGCGCCGCGCTGGCGGCCGCGGCCGAACGCGACCGGCTGACACGCGAGTTGCACGACGTGGTGGCGCACGGCCTCTCGGTCATCGTCATGCAGGCACAGGGCGCCGGGGCCGCGTTCGACAAGCGGCCGGCGGACGCCCGTGCCGCGCTGGCGACCATCGTGGACACGGGCCGGGCGTCGCTGGCGGACATGCGCCGGGTGCTGGCCTCGGACAGTTCGGCCGGGACGAACCGGCACCCGGCGCCCGGGCTCGACCGACTGCCTCAACTCATCGACCGGGTAAGGGAGTCGGGCCTCCGGGTCGGACTGCACACCGAGGGCCCGCCCGGCGCACTCCCGGCCGTCGTCGACCTGTCGGCGTACCGGATCGTCCAGGAGGCGCTGACCAACGTCATGAAGCACGCGGGTCCGACGGCCCGCGCCGAGGTGACGGTACGACGCACCGGGAACGCGCTGACCATAGAGGTGGCCGACGACGGCGACACGGGCGCCGGATCGGCCGACGACAACGCCGGCAACGGTCTGCGCGGCATGCGGGACCGAGTGGCGCTCCTCGGCGGCGAGATGTCCGCGGCACCCGTACCCGGCGGCGGATTCGCCGTACGGGTCCGCCTGCCCCTCGCTCAGGAGGGTGCCGGGTGATCCGGGTCCTGCTCGCCGACGACCAGGTGCTGCTGCGCGAAGGCGTACGGATGATCCTGGAGAACGCCGACGACATGGAGGTCGTCGGCGAGGCCGGCGACGGCGCGCAGGCCTCGGCCATGGCGGTCGCGCTCGCGCCCGATGTCGTCCTGATGGACATCCGGATGCCCGACGTGGACGGTGTGGAGGCGACCCGCCTGATCCGCGAGAGCGCGCCGGACGGACCGAAGGTGCTCGTACTCACCACGTTCGACCTGGACGAGTACGTGTACGCGGCGCTGCGCGCGGGGGCCTGCGGCTTCATCCTCAAGGACACGCTCGCGCCCGACCTGCTGTCCGCGATCCGGGCGGTGGCCCGGGGCGACGCCATGGTGGCGCCCGCGGTGACACGGCGCCTGATAGAACGCCACATCGGCGCCGACGGCGATCCGCTGCCCCGCGCGGACTCCGAACTCGACGGCCTGACCGGGCGGGAACGCGAGGTCCTCGTCCTCGTCGCCCGCGGCCTCTCCAATACGGAGATCGCCCGGCGCCTCTTCCTCACCGAGGGCACGGTGAAGGGGCATGTGAGCCGGATCCTCGCCAAACTCGGTCTGCGCGACCGGGTGCAGGCCGTCGTCCTCGCCTACGAGTGCGGCCTGGTCCGCCCCGGCCTGACCTAGGGCATACGCAAAGGGGCACCCCTCGCCACAAGAGGCGCCCCTTCACGCAGGCGTGTGAATTCAGGCGGGCGTGTGAACTACCCGGCCGCAGCTATCCGGTTGACCGAGTGGACCGACTTCTGGAGTTCCACGTCGCGGCGCCGGCGGCGGGCCAGGACCACGCGGCGTTCGGCGGCGGTGAGGCCGCCCCATACTCCGTACGGCTCGGGCTGGAGCAGGGCGTGCTCGCGGCACTCGACCATCACGGGGCAGCGGGCGCACACCCGTTTCGCGGCCTGTTCGCGCGAAAGGCGCGCGGCCGTGGGCTCCTTGGACGGGGCGAAGAACAGCCCTGCCTCGTCACGCCTGCACACCGCCTCGGTGTGCCAGGGGACTTCCGAATCTCGCGTCGGCACCCTCTGAGTCGGGATCGCAGGGATCGCGGTGACCGGAAGGGACTGATGCGGAGGGTGCAGCACGGTCTACTCCTGACGACGGATTCGCAAGCGAGTGACGATGCAGCAGCCCTACCCGCTGTGCGCGGGCCTATGCACTGAGTTCCGATGCCGTCCGGTCATCCGGCGTGCTCGTGCGGTCAGTTCAGGTGCTTGCGCATATGCCTGGCCACCGTGCGCCCCACGTACTTGTGCAGGTCCTCGATGAACTTTCCGCGCTTGGGCCTGGCCTCGATGTTGCCGAGCACCGCATAGCCGTCCACGAAGACGACGGGCGCGTCCGAGTCGCCGGCGTCCAGGGCCTCGACCTCGAAGTTGCCGAAGACACCGCTGCCGCTGCCGCGCAGCGAGACGTTCTCCGGTACGCGGACCTCGACGTTGCCGAAGACGGAGACGGCCTTGATGACCACCTGCTGGTACTCGAAGATCGCCTCGGTCAAGTCGATCTCGACATTGCCGAAGACCGCGTACGCATGCGTCCTGCGGCCCACGCGCCAGCGGCCCTTGCGGGTGGTGGAGCTGAAGACCGCGACCAGGTTCTCGTCGGCCGTGACCGGCACCGCCCCCGGGGTCGGCTGGTCGCCGACGGGGGCGGCCGGGCGCGACTGGTGGGCGCCGGGCAGGTCCGCGACATACGGCTCGAGCTCGGCGACGGTCTTCGCCTGGTACACCCCGTCTATCCGCTCGGAGTGCTCGTCCGCGGTGAGCCGGCCCTCGGCGAGCGCGGAGCTGAGGATCTCGGCGGTACGGTCGCGGTCCGCGTCCGAGGCGCGCAGGCCCACGGGCTTGGGCGGGGCATCGGCGAGCGCGGGCTCGGGCGCCGGCTTGGTCAGCGAAGGCTTCGCCGGCGCGCGCTCGGGCTCGGACTCGGGCTTGGGGTGCTTTTCGAGGTCCACACACAGCAGCATACGAAACGCGATAGATCGCGACTACCCCGCGAACCCGCGAACTGAGCCTTACCTCACAAGTTCAGGGACGGTCCCGGGTCCTACCCTTAAGGGTGCTTGCCAACAGGACGTCAAGCGCCGTCTGCCGATGTAGAGGAATGGCCGAGAATGCCGGAGTTCGCGTACACCGATCTGCTGCCGACCGGTGAGGACACCACCCCGTACCGCCTGGTGACCTCGGAGGGTGTCTCGACCGTCGAGGGGCCGGACGGGCGGACGTTCCTCAAGGTGGAGCCCGAAGCGCTGCGCAAGCTCGCCGAAGAGGCCATCCACGACATCCAGCACTACCTGCGCCCGGCGCACCTCGCCCAGCTGCGCCGGATCATCGACGACCCGGAGGCGAGCGGCAACGACAAGTTCGTCGCGCTCGACCTGCTGAAGAACGCCAACATCGCGGCCGCCGGCGTACTTCCCATGTGCCAGGACACCGGCACGGCGATCGTCATGGGCAAGCGCGGCCAGAACGTGCTGACCGAGGGCGGCGACGAGGCGGCGCTTTCGCGCGGCATCTACGACGCGTACCAGAACCTGAACCTGCGCTACTCGCAGATGGCCCCGGTCACCATGTGGGAGGAGAAGAACACCGGCTCCAACCTCCCGGCGCAGATCGAGCTCTACGCGACCGACGGCGGCGCGTACAAGTTCCTCTTCATGGCCAAGGGCGGCGGCTCGGCCAACAAGTCCTTCCTCTACCAGGAGACGAAGGCCGTTCTGAACGAGTCCTCCATGATGAAGTTCCTGGAGGAGAAGATCCGTTCGCTCGGCACGGCCGCCTGTCCGCCGTACCACCTGGCGATCGTCGTCGGCGGCACCAGCGCCGAGCACGCCCTGAAGACCGCCAAGTACGCCTCCGCGCACTACCTGGACGAGCTGCCCTCCGAGGGCTCGGAGCTCGGCCACGGCTTCCGCGACAAGGACTTGGAGGAGAAGGTCTTCGAGCTCACGCAGAAGCTCGGGATCGGCGCCCAGTTCGGCGGCAAGTACTTCTGCCACGACGTACGCGTGGTGCGGCTGCCGCGGCACGGCGCGTCCTGCCCGGTCGCGATCGCGGTGTCCTGCTCGGCGGACCGCCAGGCGCAGGCCAAGATCACGGCCGAGGGCGTGTTCCTGGAGGAGCTGGAGAAGGACCCGGCGCGCTTCCTGCCCGACACCACCGACGAGCATCTCGAAGAGGGCGACGTCGTCAAGATCGACCTCAACCAGCCGATGGACGAGATCCTCGCCGAACTCACCAAGTACCCGGTCAAGACCCGCCTCTCGCTGACCGGCCCGCTGGTCGTGGCGCGCGACATCGCGCACGCCAAGATCAAGGAGCGGCTCGACGCGGGCGAGGAGATGCCGCAGTACCTCAAGGACCACCCGGTCTACTACGCCGGTCCGGCCAAGACGCCCGAGGGCTACGCGTCCGGTTCGTTCGGTCCGACCACGGCCGGGCGCATGGACTCCTACGTGGAGCAGTTCCAGGCCGCGGGCGGCTCCAAGGTGATGCTCGCCAAGGGCAACCGGTCCAAGCAGGTCACGGACGCGTGCGACGCCCACGGCGGCTTCTACCTCGGCTCGATCGGCGGTCCCGCCGCGCGTCTGGCGCAGGACTGCATCAAGAAGGTCGAGGTCGTCGAGTACGAGGAGCTCGGCATGGAGGCCGTATGGAAGATCGAGGTCGAGGACTTCCCGGCGTTCATCGTGGTGGACGACAAGGGGCATGACTTCTTCCAGGAGCCGGCCGGGCCGCCGACGATCCTGAACATTCCGGTGCGGGCGCCCGGTCAGGCGTAAACGTCCCGCAGACACACCAACGGGTCACCCTCCGCAGTCTTCCGATTGCGGAGGGTGATCGCATATTCGAGGGTGGAGATCACCGTGCCCATCTGGGCATTACGCGCCTCGGGGTGAAGTGTCCCGGGGTTCCAGGGGCTCCTGTTCGTCGCCCCTGGCGTACGGAAGGATCCCGCCCCCATGCACCGGAAGCAGTTCCTGACCGTCGCACTGTCCGCCGCCCTGTGCGGAACGCTCGCGCTCGGCTCGGCCGTGTCCGCCGCGCCCAAGGATCCGACCCCGGCCGCCACGGGGCCGGTCCAGGAGCCGCCCACGCTCCCGCCGCTGCCGTCGCTGACCACTCCCCCGCCGGCCCAGCCCGACGCCGCGGGACCGACGCCGAGCCCCACCCCGTGGTTCACCTTCCCGACGTTCTCGTGGCCCCCGGCGCCGAGCCCCTCGCAGCCGCCGGCCAGCGGGGAACCGACGCCCAAGCCCACCGGGCCCGAGTTCGATCCGGCGTACGACATGGTCGGCAAGCGCAAGAAGCTGGCCGGCACCTGGAAGACCATCGGCAAGTTCGGCAACGGCGCGGGTGACACGGCCGACTTCGCCGGCACGGTGCTCAGCGGCGAGAAGGACCCGAAGGTCCTGGCCGCGGCCGAGCTCAAGGCCAACGCGAGCCTGGACAACCTGCTCGGCGGGTTCGCGGGCGGGCCTCCCGGCACCGACCGGGCCAAGGCGTACCGCGTCCTCGAAGGGACGATCCAGGCGCTCAAGGCGGAGAACAAGGCCATCAAGGAAGCCGGTCTGCGCGGCGACCTGGCAGGGCTCGCGATCCACGCGGGCTTCGCGATGATGCACATGTCCTTCCTCGCCGCGGATGTCTTCGTGAACATCGCCCTGAGCGTGGTCGGCCAGGTGCTGCCGTTCGACATCCCCGAGTTCAAGTTCACGCCGCCGGCGGTGCCGACCACGACGGCGACGCCGGCTCCGGGTCCCGGCGGCAGCGGCCGGTGACGGCGGCCTGAGATGAGCATCGAGGACCCCACACCCTCGCCCGGCGGTCCGGAACCGGGCATCGAGCCTCCGGCGCCGGGGGCGGAATCCATGACGCCCGGCACGGAGCCCACACCGTCCGCCGCCACGGCTGCCGCGGCCGCGGCGGCCACGGCCCAGGCGACGGCGGGCATGGAGGAGGAGGCGCGCCGGCGCGCCGACGGCCGGGGCGGGGACGGCCCGGACCTCGGCAAGGACGGCGGGGACGGTGGAAGCGGCGGGGACGACGGGGGCGGTGGGGACGACGGGGACGAGCCCGAGACCCCCGCCACCGGGATCTGGCCGCGCCGCCTGGAGCGGGCCAACTGGGTGCTGCTCGGTCTCACCGCGATCGCCACGGTCATCACCGCGATCCGGTACTTCACCGAGGACGTGGACGCGGGCCACACCCAGCGCGACAACTGGGCGCCCGTGCTGATCTGCGCCGTCCTGTTCGCCCTCAGCCTGTCGGCGGCGCTGCTCCGGCCGTTCCTGCTCACCACCAAGCGCTGTGTGCTG
Organism: Streptomyces mesophilus; assembly: GCF_040300965.1. Lineage (GTDB taxonomy): Bacteria > Actinomycetota > Actinomycetes > Streptomycetales > Streptomycetaceae > Streptomyces > Streptomyces mesophilus_A. The sequence continues at coordinate 23,592 of NZ_JBEPEW010000022.1, forward strand.
ATGTCGCTCGCCGCCACCGCGATCTTCATCGTCGGCACGGTGACGATCTGGCAGGTCGTCAACAACGACAAGAACATCAACACGATCGTCGGCACCGCCGTGCAGTCGGACGCCGACACCAAGCGGGTGCTCGGGCAGTACTTCGGGCCGAAGGTGATGGGCGGTCTGAAGCTGATCCCGACCGGTCTGTTCATCCAGGGCGCGAAGTTCACGGGCCCGCAGGAGGTCGAGGTCAACGGCTATGTGTGGCAGCGCTACACCAAGGACATCCCGGAGACCAGCCGCGCGGTGACCTTCCCCGAGGCGCCCGACGGCTACTCGATGGACGAGGTCTACAAGGTGGACCTGCCGAACGGGCAGCAGGTGCGCGGCTGGCACTTCAACCTGACCCTGCGGCAGAAGTTCAGCTACGGCAAGTACCCGCTGGACAAGCAGAACATCTGGCTGCGGATGTGGACGGTCAGCGCCTTCGAGCCCGAGATGATCGTGCCGGACTTCTCCTCGTACCCGCCCTGGAAGTACGACCGTCTCGGCCTGGACCAGTCGATCGTGTCCGAGGGCTGGAGCCCGTACTACACGGCGTACAGCTATCAGGAGCACGAGTACTCGATGACCTATGGCGTACGGCCCTTCTCAGGGCCCAACGTCAAGGCGCCGGACATGTACTTCAACATCGGCGTCGCGCGCAGCTATGCGGGACCGATGACCGGCAAGCTGCTCCAGTCGCTGTTCATCGCCGCGATCATGTTCCTGGCGCTGTTCGTGTACACGAAGGACGACCGGCGCAATCCGCGGTTCGGCTTCTCGACGTGGACGGCGATCTCGTTCGCGGTGTCGCTGCTGCTCGTGGTGGTGGTCGACCAGACGCAGATCCGGGAGATCGTCGGCGACACCTCGCTCAGCTATATGGAGTTCTTCGCCATCGCCCAGTACGTGGTCATCATGGGCATCTTCGCCAACGCGATCATTCTGGGTACGGAGACGAAGATCCGGGCTCTTGAGTGGCGGGACAATCTGCTGCCGACGCTGCTCTACTGGCCCGTGCTCATCGGGCTGTTCTTCCTGTTCACGGTGATCGTGTTCGCCAACTGACCCCGCGTATACGGGAGGTGGCCGCGCGATCGCGCGCGGCCACCTCCCGTTTCTCGGAGCGCTACTTCCGCTGCTCCTGCTCGAACAGCTTGCGCGCCTTCTCCGTGAACACCGCCCCCCAGGCCGAGTTCTCGAAGGCCGGCTCCTTGGGGCGGGAGCTGGTGACGGCGACCTGGACGTCCTCGCCCTCGGGGGTGCGTGCGTACCAGGGGCCGCCGCTGGCGCCGTGGGTGAGGCGGCACGGGGAGAGCTGTTCGCCGCCCTTGAGGCGTTCGTCAGTGAGGGCCGTGGTGGGGCCCGAGCAGTACTGGAGGGACTCGCCGTCGTACGGCTTGTCGACGGGGTAGCCGAGTGCGGTCTTCTCGCCCGCGACCGGCTCGAAGACCGCGCGCCGGGCGCCGGTGACGTCCTCGACGCGGCGGCCCTGCTCGTCGGGGCCGAGGTACAGGAACGCGAAGTCCGCCTCGTGGTCCTCGGCGCTCTGCCAGGCACCGTCGATGCCACCGGACTTCGCCACGTAACTGCCGTGCGGTTTCGCGCCCTTGTCGTACGCGGGGACGAAGAGCATCCGCTTCATCCAGCCGCCGGCGGCCTTGAGGTGCACACAGTGCGCGGCCGTGGCGATCACACTGCGGTTGGCGGATTTCACGACGGCGGCGGTGCACGAGGCGTCGCGGTCGGGGCCGCCCTCCTCGGCCGGGCGGATCGTCAGGAACAGCTTGCCGACATTGCGCACGGGCTCGGCGCCGAGGGTCCAGGGGACGCCGTCGGGGCGGTCGCCGCCGGGGGCGTGGCGTGCGGCTTCGCGCATCCGGTCCTCGGTCCAGTACGCGCGGATGGCGGCGTCGGAGGCGTCGGGGGCGTAGACGGCGGGGGCCGAAGGGGCCTGGGCGCCGGGGCCGGAGGGGGCCTCTGGAGTGAACGCAGTCGCAAGGAGTGCTCCTGCGACTACGGAGAGTATTCCGATCATGTCTCGAACATAAGGCGGAGGCCGGATCATGGCTCGTCAAAGGGGGCCGCTGCGGGAATAGGGGGTACCCAGTCGATGCTCTCGGTTACAGAGACGACCGGAAGGCAGGGCGATGGCGCGCTACGTGGACGAAGCAGCCGAGTACCGGATCGAACACGACTCCATGGGTGAGGTGCGGGTCCCCGCACACGCCAAGTGGCGCGCGCAGACGCAGCGCGCGGTGGAGAACTTCCCCGTCTCCGGACAGCGCATCGAGCGCGCCCACATCCGCGCGCTCGCGCAGATCAAGGGCGCGGCCGCCAAGGTGAACGCCTCGCTCGGCGTCGTCGACAAGGACATCGCGGAGGCCATCGAGTCCGCCGCGGCCGAGGTCGCGGACGGGCGCTGGGACGAGCACTTCCCCGTGGACGTCTTCCAGACCGGCTCCGGCACCTCGTCCAACATGAACACGAACGAGGTCATCGCGACCCTGGCGACCGAGCGCCTCGGCCGCGATGTGCACCCCAACGACCACGTGAACGCCTCCCAGTCGTCCAACGACGTGTTCCCCTCCTCGATCCACATCGCCGCGACCGAGGCGGTGACGCGGGATCTGATGCCAGCCCTGGAACACCTGGCGGCCTCGCTGGAGCGCAAGTCCGAGGAGTTCGCCGAGGTCGTGAAGTCCGGGCGTACGCACCTGATGGACGCCACACCGGTGACCCTGGGCCAGGAGTTCGGCGGGTACGCGGCCCAAGTCCGGTACGGCGTCGAGCGGTTGAAGGCCTCGCTCCCCCGGCTCGCGGAGCTGCCGCTCGGCGGCACCGCGGTCGGCACCGGCATCAACACCCCGGCCGGCTTCTCGGCCGCGGTGATCGCCGAGGTCGCCGACGCGACCGGTCTTCCGCTGACCGAGGCGCGCGACCACTTCGAGGCGCAGGGCGCGCGGGACGGCCTGGTCGAGACCTCCGGACAGCTGCGGACCATCGCGGTCGGCCTCACGAAGATCGCGAACGATCTGCGCTGGATGGCCTCGGGCCCCCGCACCGGTCTCGCGGAGATCAACCTGCCCGATCTGCAGCCCGGTTCGTCGATCATGCCCGGCAAGGTCAATCCGGTGATCCCCGAGGCCGTCCTGATGGTCGCGGCCCAGGTGCAGGGCAACGACGTGACCGTCTCGGTCGCGGGCGCGGCCGGCAACTTCGAGCTCAACGTGATGCTGCCGGTGCTCGCCAAGAACGTCCTCGAATCCGTACGGCTGCTCGCCAACGCCTCCCGGCTGCTCGCCGACCGCACCGTGGACGGGATCACGGCCAACGCCGAGCGGGCCCGGGAGTACGCCGAGTCCTCGCCGTCCGTGGTCACCCCGCTCAACAAGTACATCGGGTACGAGGAGGCGGCGAAGGTCGCGAAGAAGTCCCTCGCCGAGCGGAAGACGATCCGGGAGGTTGTCCTCGAATCGGGTTATGTCGAGCAGGGGTTGCTGACGGAGGCGCAGCTGGACGAGGCGCTGGATGTGCTCCGTATGACACGCCCATGACGCCTCCGCGCTGATCCGGCCACCTAATATCTGGTCATGAACGAGCACGGCAGGACCGCAGACGGAGTGGAGCGCTGGGCGCCCGGGAGCCACATTCTGTGGCGCTACCGCGAGAACGGCGGCGATCAGATCCACATCTGCCGTCCCGTGACCGTCGTGCGCGACACCGCCGAGCTGCTCGCCGTGTGGATGGCTCCCGGGACCGAATGCGTACGGCCGGTGCTCGCCGACGGGACGCCCGTGCACCACGAGCCGCTGGCCACCCGCTACACCAAGCCGCGCGCCGTGGTGCGCGACCGGTGGCACGGCGCCGGGGTCCTCAAGCTCGCGCAGCCCGGCGAGCCCTGGTCGGTCTGGCTGTTCTGGGAGCAGGGCTGGCGGTTCAAGAACTTCTACGTCAACCTCGAGGAGCCGCTGGCCCGTTGGTCGGGGGGCGTCGACTCCGAGGACCACTTCCTCGACATCTCCGTCCACCCCGACCGCAGCTGGCACTGGCGGGACGAGGACGAGTTCGCCGAGGCCCAGCGGGCCGGCCTGATGGACTCCGGGCAGGCACGCGCGGTGCGCGAGGCGGGCCGTGCGGCCATCGAGGTCGTACGGGACTGGGGTTCCCCGTTCTGCGACGGCTGGCCCCAGTGGCGACCGGATCCGGCCTGGCGCAGACCGGTTCTGCCCGAGGACTGGGATCGTACGCCCGCGCGTGTGTCCACATGAGACCCTTGATGCGCCCCCAGGGAGCAAACGTAGGATCGTCCTCCGGAAGTAGGAACTCACAGGGCTTGCGCACCACTTGACGGAGTGTCACTGAGATTCGGCAGGGACGTGGACATAGGGCACGCGCGCGGCTCGATCGGCGGGGCCGGACGCGGCGCCCCGGACGGACGGATTCGACACGCGTGACGGAGCACCCCACCTCCCACGACGGCGGCCGCGCGAAGGCCGCCGGAGCGACCGGCCCCGCGGAACCTCGCGGGGCGGTGCTGCATTCCCCGGACACCCCTGCGGCCATGGCGTTACCTGCCCAGGGCGAACCGTCGGGGGCCGAGCATGCGCAGGTCCCGGAGGGGCAGGCGCCCTCGGAGGCGCGCCCCGGAGCACGGCCCGGGTCCCAGTCGGACACGTCCTCGGGCACCGGCCCGGGTGCGGGTTCCGGCGGGTCCACCAGCACCTCCTCCGGTACGTCCCCCAGTACATCCCCCGGTGCGTCCTCCGGCCGTACGAAGAGGGGGTCCAAGTCGTCCGCGCGCCGCGCCGCCGACCAGGACGCCCCGCCGGGGAACTCCGGCAACTCCGGTGGCGTTCCCGCCGCACGCGGCGGTGACAAGGCGCGCCGCGAAGGCGACCGGCTGCGGTTCGTGGGCGCGGCGACGCGCCGGATCGCCCGGGGCATGGATCTCGACGAGATCGTGATGGGCCTGTGCCGGGCCACCGTGCCGACGTTCTCCGACGTGATCCTCGTCTATCTGCGCGATCCGCTGCCCGTGGGCGAGGAGCGTCCCGTCGGGCCCGTGGTGCTGCGGCTGCGCCGTACCGACCGGATACCCGACTCCCCCGAGGATACGGAAGACTCCGTGACCGACGGCGTCCTGCAGCCCGTGCTCCAGCTGCAGCCGGACGCCGGGCCGGCCGCCGAGCTCTGCGAGGTGCAGACCGGCGGGGCGCTCGCCGAGGTGCTGCGCGGGGTGCGGCCGGTGTTCGGGGAGTCCGCGACCTCGCGGGCCGCGCTGACCGAACTGCTCGGCGAGGACAGGCCGTTGCCCGTCGCCCGCCGTGTGATTCTCGCTCCGCTCAGAGGACGCCGGCGGGTGATCGGGGCGGCGGTGTTCCTGCGGCGGCCCGAGCGGGCCGCGTTCGAAGGGGACGATCTCCTGGTCGCGGCGCAGCTCGCGACACACACCGCGCTCGGGATCGACAAGGCGGTCCTGTACGGCCGCGAGGCGTATATCGCCGACGAACTGCAGCGCACCATGCTGCCGGAGACGCTGCCGCAGCCGACGGGTGTGAAGCTCGCGAGCCGCTATCTGCCGGCCGCCGAGACCGCCCGGGTGGGCGGTGACTGGTACGACGCGATTCCGCTGCCGGGCAGCCGGGTCGCCCTGGTCGTCGGGGACGTCATGGGTCACTCGATGACCAGTGCGGCCATCATGGGGCAGCTGCGCACGACCGCGCAGACGCTCGCGGGGCTCGATCTGCCGCCGCAGGAAGTCCTGCACCACCTGGACGAACAGGCCCAGCGGCTCGGCTCCGACCGGATGGCGACCTGCCTGTACGCGGTGTACGACCCGGTCGCGCACCGCATCACCATCGCCAACGCGGGCCATCCGCCTCCCGTGTTGCTGCACATCGGCGGACGGGCCGAGGTCCTTCGCGTGCCCGCGGGGGCGCCGATCGGGGTCGGCGGGGTCGACTTCGAGGCCGTGGAGCTGGACGCCCCGGCCGGGGCGACGCTGCTCCTGTACACGGACGGTCTGGTCGAGTCCCGGTTGCGGGACGTGTGGACCGGGATCGAGCAGCTGCGGGAACGCCTCGCAGCGACCGCCCAGCTGACGGGCCCGGACCACTCGCCGCCGCTCGAGGCGCTGTGCGACGACGTGCTCGACATGCTCGGTCCCGGTGACCGTGACGACGACATCGCTCTGCTCGCGGCCCGCTTCGACGGGATCGCGCCCAGCGATGTCGCGTACTGGTACCTGGAGCCCGAGGACTCCGCTCCCTCACGGGCCCGGCGCCTTGCGCGGCGGGCACTCGAGCGGTGGGGGCTCGAGTCGCATACGGATGCGATCGAGCTCCTGGTCAGCGAGGTCGTGACCAATGCGGTGCGGTACGCGTCGCGGCCGATAACGCTGCGGCTGTTGCGGACGGATGTGCTGCGGTGCGAAGTCGTGGACGACGTACCGCAGTTGCCCCGTCTGCGGCAGGCGCGAGCCACGGATGAGGGTGGGCGGGGGCTGTACCTGGTCAACCGGATGGCCCGCCGTTGGGGGGCCACACGGTTGTCCACCGGCAAGGTGGTGTGGTTCGAGCTGAATCGGTGAGGGTCGGTTTGGCTGGGCTCGGCTCGGCGGCTTGGGGTGCGGGTATCCCAGGGTTTCCGGGGGCTCCTATTCGTCGCCCCCGGCGCCCCTTCCCGAAACCGGGGGCTCCGCCCCCGGACCCCTGCATCCGAACTTCGTTCGGATCTGCTCAAACGCCGCAGGGGCTGGGTGCGCCGCACGTGCTGGGATTGCCTGCGGGAGTCACAGCAGCGTGAGCTGGAGCGTCGCGCTGTACTCCCCCGGTGGGACGAAGCCCGGGAGGGTCAGGGAGAGGGCGGCGTCCGCCTTGAACTTGCCGCCTGTCATCGGGGTGCGCATGTGGTGGCCCATCGTGCACAGGGAGGACGCCTGGGCGCCGAGCGGACCCGGGGTGCCGGCGACCGGGCGGCCGACGCTGCCGGTCTGCGCGGTGCAGGACGGGGTCCAGGTGACCGAGCCGGCCGGGATGGTGCCGCCGTTGCCGTTGGTCAGGTTCGTGAGGGTCGCCGTCAGGGACCAGCCGATGTTGTGGCCGCGGCCGTCGGAGACCGTGACGGTGTTCAACGCACCGGTCGCGGTGGACTGTTGCCCGAGGTCGAGGGCGCCGAAGTCGACGGAGTCACCGGACTGGGTCATCGCCAGCGGCCCCGGAGTGATGTAGGCGGCCAGGTGCTGCCGCCCCTGAGCGCCGCCCGATCCGTGTCCTGGTGGCGGGGTGCGGTCGGTGTGCCCGGGGGGCGGGGACGAGGGGTCGGCCGTCGGATCGTCGCCACCTGGATCACCTGGGCCACCCGTGCCGTCGGGGAACGAGTCGGCCGGCCGGGACGGGTGCGGGCCCGGGTCGTCAGAGGCCGGCTGCCCGTCCCGTACGCGGAGCGGGACGCTCGCTTCCCGCGCCCCGTCGAAGATCCGCAGCCGGTGGTCGCCGGCCGGCACCATGTCCTGGCCGGCGAGGGTGACCGTCCCGGAGAGCCGTCCGTCGGAGGCCACCTCGAGCGCGGTACGGGCGAACTTGGCCGGACTGCACCCCGTACCGTCCTGACCGCACAGCAGCGCACGCGGCGCGGCGCCCGGCGTCCAGCGCGTACCGCTCAGCCCGACCACGGCGCCGGGCAGCACTGAGCGGTCCGCCGCCGTGAGGGTGGCGGCCGGGCGGGGCTCACCCTTGACGTCGACCGTGCCGATCACGTCCGCCCCGGACCGTACGGCACAAGGGGTTTCGAAGTCCCGGTCGAGCACGTGGGTGACGGTGAGGGTCCGGGTGGGTGTGAGCTTCACCGGTCCGCGGGCGTCCGGCGGCATCATGAAGTCGCCTTCGTACGACGGGACTTGGATGCGCTCGGGGGCGAGGGGCACGTCGACCGGGGCCTGCTTGCCGAAGACGGTGACCGTGCCGTCCGCGCCGCCGGAGAGCGCGAACTCGATGCCCGCCGTGAAGGGCGCGTCGTCCAGCTCCATCGGGCTGGTCGCGGGAGTCGGGCCGAGGTCCACCTCGACATGGACGGTGCCGCCGGGGGCGACCTCGGCGGGGCCGATCCTGACCGTGATCTTCTGCTGCCCGGTCTTCTCGCCCTGACCTGCGGGGAGTTGGCACGTGACGGTCGGTTCGGTGGTGACGCCCTGTGCGGCGGAGGCCTCGGGGCTCGGCGATTCGGCGGCTCCCGCCGCGCCCGTCGAGAGCAGCAGGCCGAAGACGGTGGCCACGGCGAGGCGGCGCGGGAGCACAGGTCTTCGCACCGGCATCAGGGGCCCCCTTCGTCCGCGTCGGCCGCCCTGCGCACATCCCGTACACAACCGGCACACACATCTGACGCACATTCAGATGTGCGGGGGCGGAGAAGTCAAGGCAGGTGGAGACGTTACCGCTGGGAACCTCGACTCCCGCACGGACAGCCGGGGTTGTACGCGCGAAGGCGCCCGGAACCGTGACGGTTCCGGGCGCCTTGCGTGCCGGTGCTAATCCCGGGGTTTGCCCTGGTCGTTATTGGGGTCGTCCGGGTCCGGGTCGATCGTGATCGGCGGCTCGTACGTCGGATCCCCGGTCGTCGGCGGTTCGGTCGTGGGATCGTCCGTCGGCGGTTCGGTCGTGGGGTCGTCCGTCGGCGGCTTCGTCGTCGGATCCTGAGTCTCCGGCGGCTCCGTCGTGGGCGGCGCGGTCGTCGGGGGCGCGGTCGTGGGCGGCGGGGCGACGCCCACACCCATGTCCGTCTCCAGGTCGAAGCGCGCGTCCGAACCGCCGTTCAGGGCGCCGAGGGTGTACGCGGCCCAGATGCGGGACGGGAAGCCGGAGCCGTGGATGGTGTCCTCGCCGCCCGCACCGCGCAGGGAGACGTGGTTGCCGGCCGCGGCAGGCTTGCCGTCGGGCCGCTTCAGGCCTCCGCCGCCCTCGGGCGCCTCACCGTAGATACCGACGACGGTGACCAGTTCGGGGGTGTATCCCGCGAACAGCGCCGAGACGTTGTTGTCGGACGTACCGGTCTTGCCCGCGGCCTTGTACTTGCCCGCGTACTCGCCCTTGAGCACGGTGGAGCCGGTGCCGTCGCTGGTCACGCCCTGCAGAACCGAGGTGATGGTGTCGGCGGTCTCCCGCTTGATCACCTGGTCGCCGATGGGCTCGGGGACCCACTCCCCGGACTTCGAGTGCTCGGCCTTCGCGATGATCGACGGCGTGACCTTCTTGCCGTGCGCGTCGAAGGTCGCGTACACACCGGCCATGTCGAGCGGACTGGCACCCATGGACCCGAGGGTCATGGCGGGGTGCGGGTCGAACTCCTTCATACCGAGGGCTTCCGCGGTCTCCTTGACGTTGTCCATGCCGACGTCCGCACCGAGGCCCGCGAACACCGAGTTGATGGACTTGTCCATACCGCGCTGGACGGTGACATCGCCGTAGTCGTCGTTGCCCTCGTTCGGCGGCGCGTAGGTCTGGCCGCCACCGAAGTCGATCTTCGTCTTGCTGTCGCCGTCGTAGATCGTGTTCGGCGTGATCGGCCGGCCGTCCTTGGTCGACCTGTTCTCGAGTGCCGAGGCCAGGATCACCGGCTTGAAGGTCGAGGACGCCTGATAGTCGCGCTGGATCGCCATGTTGTGCTGCTTGAGCGCGTCCTCGCCACCGTAGAGGGCGACGATCTTGCCGGTCTTCGGGTCGACGGAGACGGCGCCCGCCTTCACCGCGGCGTCCACCTTGCGGGACTTCGGGTCGAGCTTGTCGGTCAGCTGGTCGGCGACCGCCTTCTCCAGCGACTTCTGCTTCTTCTTGTCGATGTTGACCGTGATCGTCCAGCCGCCCTGGTCGATCTTCTTCAGCGCCTCTTCGGCGGTCAGCTCGTCGGTCTCCATCAGATGCCGGGCGAGCTCGTTCTTGGCGGCTTCGACGATGTAGCCGTTCTGGCCCTTCAGACCCGGGTTCTGCGTGGGCTTGAGGGGCTCCTTGAACTCCTGCTCGGCGCGCTCGCTCGGGCTGAGCCAGCCCATCTCGACCATGTTGTCGAGGGCGTACGCCCAGCGCTGCTTCGCGAGCGTCTTGCCCGTCTCGGAGGCGATCGCCCAGTCGTACTGGTTCGGCGCCTGGAGCAGGGCGGCGAGATACGCGCCTTCGGAGAGGCTGAGCTGATCCGCGTCCTTGCCGTAGTAGGCCTGGGCCGCGGCCTGGATTCCGTTGACGCCCCGGCCGAAGTAGCTGGTGTTCAGATACCCGGCGAGGATCTCGTCCTTGGACACCTGGCGGTCGACCTTGAGGGCGATCACCAGCTCCTGCACCTTGCGGCTGACCGTCTGCTCCTGCGACAGGTAGAAGTTCTTCACGTACTGCTGGGTGATCGTCGAACCACCCTGCCGGCCCTTGCCCATGAGCGTGTTCAGGACGCCGCGGCTCGTGCCCTTGATGTCGACGCCGGGGTCCTTGTAGAAGGTCTTGTTCTCGGCCGCGACGACGACCTGCTGGATCGGCCTCGGAATCTTGTCGAGGCCGACGATCTCGCGCTTGGTCTCGCCCACGTTCGCGATCGTCTTGCCGCTCGCGTCCTTGTAGACGTTGCTCTGCTGCGTCGCGTCCACATTGGGGTCGGGGATGTCGACATACAGATACAGGCCGACAGCCGCCGCCATCCCGAGCAGGATCATCCCGAAGAAGGTTCCGAGGATCTTCTTCCAGGTGAATATTCGGCGCAACAGGCTCCGATCATCGCGTTCGCGGCGCGTGGCGGCCCGGCGGCGGTCGGCACGGCCGCCGTGGTCGCCTCCGTCGTCATGTCCGTATCCGGGACCGGCTCCGGGGCCACGTCCGTAGCCGTCCGACGGGGAACCGACCGAGCGGTGTCCGCGCTGCTGACCGATGTCCGGTCCGCGCTCCATCCGGCGGGCGCCGGCCGGCGGCGAGGTCGCTGCCCGGCGGGCACCGCCGCCGCGCTGCCTCGCTCGCCTTTCTTCCGCTCGGCCCATGGTTCGCGTTGCTCCAGTCGTGTCTCGGCTTCCCCCGGGTCAGCTCAGAAAGCTAACACCGCAGCTGGGGACAAAGGGATGACGATCCGGTCTTTTACGGACGTGACAATCAGCACCTGTCCTACAGGAACCGACTACTGCGGGGCTCGAACGGTTGCTCCTCCGGATGTGAAGGATCGGTTCCGGTGCCGTGACCGGTCCTGTTTGTGGGAGTTGATACCTGTTCGTAACGCTTCACAGCAATGTGGCGCTGCTCTCGTACGCACGATAAAGTGATATCAGTTTGCTAGGTCGACGAGGGCGTCTCGTCGGCATGGACACCCACGGGGAGCCGGACATGACCTCTCAAGACACCACCCCCACACCCGACGTTCCGCAGATGCCGGAGCCGCGCGTACGGGAGTTCCAGGCGCATTCCATCGGGGGCGGGCTCGCCCTGCTCTTCGGACTCGTCGGCCTGCTCGGCGGCGTCGGGCTCGTGGTGGGCGCGACGGCGGTGGACTCGGGCGGCGCGAAGGCGGCCCTGATCATCTCCGGGATCCTGATCGGTCTCGCCGCGTTCCTCGCGATGTGCGGTCTGAACATGGTCGCGCCGGGCGAGGCCCGGGTGGTCCAGCTCTTCGGGCGCTACCGCGGCACGATCCGCGAGGACGGTCTGCGCTGGGTGAACCCGCTCACCTCGCGGACCAAGATCTCCACGCGCGTACGCAACCACGAGACCGCCGTCCTCAAGGTCAACGACGCCTACGGCAACCCCATCGAGCTGGCCGCGGTCGTCGTCTGGAAGGTCGAGGACACCGCGCAGGCCTCGTTCGAGGTCGACGACTTCGTCGAGTTCGTCTCGACGCAGACCGAGGCCGCCGTGCGGCACATCGCGATCGAGTACCCCTATGACGCGTACGACTCGGAGCAGCTCTCGCTGCGCGAGAACGCCGAGGAAATCACCGAGAAGCTGGCCATCGAGCTGCACGCGCGGGTCGAGGCGGCGGGTGTGCGGATCATCGAGTCCCGGTTCACGCACCTCGCGTACGCACCCGAGATCGCCTCCGCGATGCTGCAGCGCCAGCAGGCCGGTGCGGTGGTCGCGGCGCGGCAGCAGATCGTCGAGGGTGCGGTCGGCATGGTCGAGTCGGCGATCGCGCGGATCACGGAGCAGGACATCGTCGAGCTCGACCAGGAGCGCAAGGCCGCGATGGTGTCCAACCTGATGGTGGTCCTGTGCGGTGACCGGGCGGCGCAGCCTGTGATCAACACAGGGACCCTGTACCAGTGAGCGCGGACCCCGAACCCGAGCACGAACCCGGTTCCGGTCCTCGCCGGCGGTCGGCCGGCGCGGCTCGCAAGCAGGTGCTGCTCCGGCTCGATCCGCTCGTGTACGACGCGCTCGCGCGGTGGGCGGGGGACGAACTGCGGTCCGCGAACGCGCAGATCGAGTTCCTGCTGCGACAGGCGCTGAAGGACGCGGGGCGGCTGCCGGGGGCGGCGGGGCCGCTGCCTCGCAGAGGGCGGCCGCCCAAGTCGTAAGCCAGGGGGCGGGTCCGACGCGCCTGCGGCGGGCCTTCTTCCCCCGCCCCGCCCCTTCCCGAAACCGGGGCTCCGCCCCGGACCCCGCATCCGAACTTCGTTCGGATCTCCTCAAGCGCCGGAGGGGCTGACAGTCTGCGGCAGGCAGCCGGCTCGCCCGGTGACGCCGGGGCTCTCGCGTCGCTGCGGACGCTGCATCGTGTCTGCCGGGTGTACTCCGGTGTCGGGATCGCGGTGCCGGTGCTCGGGTTCGCGACCGCGGTCGCTCTCGGTGTCATGGGCGATCCCTGGCTGATCGCGTCGATCGTGCTGACCGTCGCGGCGGCGGCCGTCCTGATGGTGCTGATCCTGCCCGCGCAGGACGAGGCCCTCGAAGCGGCGGTGCAGCCCGAGCGCGCACCGCAGACGGGTGCCGACCGCCGGCTCGCCATGCTCGCCGGGGTCTTCAACCTGCTGTGGGCCACCGTCACCGTGCTGATGATCGTGCGCCCCGGCTCCACCACCGGAGCCTGAGCCGAGGCCGTTGACAGAATTGTGACATCGGGCGCTGACCTGCGAGGACAGCGCCCGATTCGCATATCCGGGGCAGCTATACACCCCACGTATACACACGGCGTATACACCCTGTGTACAGTCATCGGCATGTCCATCGGTCACACACTCCTGGGCCTGCTCGAGAGCGGCCCCCGCCATGGTTACGACCTCAAGCGCGCCTTCGACGAGAAGTTCGGGCACGACAAGCCGCTGCACTACGGGCAGGTCTACTCGACGATGTCGCGGCTCCTGAAGAACGGTCTCGTCGAGGTCGACGGCGTGGAGGCCGGCGGCGGGCCCGAGCGCAAGCGGTACGCGATCACGGAAGCCGGGATCACCGACGTACAGCAGTGGCTGGCGACGCCGGAGAAGCCCGAGCCGTATCTCTCCTCGACCCTCTACACGAAGGTCGTGCTCGCGCTGCTCACCGGCCGTGACGCCGGCGACCTGCTCGACACCCAGCGCTCGGAGCATCTGCGGATGATGCGGATCCTCACCGACCGCAAGCGCAAGGGCGATCTCGCCGATCAACTGATCTGCGACCACGCGCTGTTCCACCTCGAAGCCGATCTGCGCTGGCTGGAGCTCACCGCCGCGCGTCTCGACAAGCTGGCGAAGGCGGTGACGGAGGGATGAGCGCGCCTGCCGGTTCCCTGTTGTCCGCGCAGGATCTGCGCAAGGCCTACGGGCCGACCGCCGCGCTCGACGGAGCGCACTTCTCCATCCACGCCGGCGAGGTCGTCGCCGTCATGGGCCCCTCCGGGTCCGGCAAGTCGACGCTCCTGCACTGTCTCGCCGGCATCGTGCCGCCGGACGACGGGACCATCACGTACAACGGCCGCGAGCTGAGCGGCATGAGCGATGCCGAACGCAGTGCGCTGCGCCGCTCCGAGTTCGGCTTCGTCTTCCAGTTCGGCCAGCTCGTCCCCGAGCTGAGCTGTGTGGAGAACGTCGCGCTCCCGCTGCGCCTGAACGGCGCCAAGCGCAAGGACGCCGAGCGCACCGCGCTCACCTGGATGGAGCGCCTGGAGGTCGACGACCTCGCGAAGAAGCGACCGGGCGAGGTCTCCGGCGGTCAGGGACAGCGCGTCGCGGTGGCCCGCTCCCTGGTCACCAACCCGCGGGTGCTGTTCGCGGACGAGCCGACCGGTGCGCTCGACTCGCTCAACGGCGAGCGCGTGATGCAGCTCCTGACGGATGCGGCCCGTTCGACCAACGCCGCCGTCGTCCTCGTCACGCACGAGGCCCGGGTCGCCGCGTATTCGGACCGCGAGATCGTCGTACGCGACGGCAAGTCGCGCGATATGGAGCACGTGCTGTGAACGCGTGGATCAGGGATCTGGCCATGGGTGCCCGGTTCGCCGTCACCGGCGGGCGCGAAGGATGGGTGCGTGCGGTCCTCACGGCGGTCGGCGTCGGGCTCGGCGTGGCGCTGCTCCTGGTGACGACGGCCATCCCGAACGCGCTGCAGTCCCGGGAGATACGCGGCGAGGCCCGCGACGACTACCGGATGAGCGATCAGGTCATGCCCAAGGGCGACGACACGGTGATCGTGGCGCAGGTCGACACGGTGTTCCGCGGCGAGGACGTACGCGGCCGGATCATGCAGCCCGAGGGCGCCGAGGCGCCGCTGCCGCCCGGGATCCCGGCCTATCCGAAGGCCGGTGACGTCCTGGTGTCGCCCGCGCTCGCCGACCTGTTGAAGTCCGGCGGCGCGCAGCTGCTCGACAAGCGCATCGACGGAAACATCGTCGGCACGATCGGCGACGCCGGACTCATCGGGCCGCATGAACTCTCGTACATCAAGGGCGCGGACGATCTCGTGCCCACCGGTTACCGGATGCACCGCCTCGACTCGTTCGGCACGGACGCGCAGCGCGAGGAGATGGATCCGCGGCTGCTGCTGCTCACACTGATCATCTTCATCGTGCTGCTCATGCCCGTGGGCGTGTTCATCGCCACGGCCGTACGGTTCGGCGGCGAGCGGCGCGACCGGCGGCTCGCGGCCCTGCGCCTGATCGGCGCGGACGGCCGGATGGCGCGCCGGATCGCCGCGGGCGAGGCCTGCGCCGGGTCACTGCTCGGCCTGGTCGTCGGCGGTGGACTGTTCCTCGCCGCACGGCAGTTGGCGCCCCGGCTCCAGGTGATGGACATCAGTGTCTTCTCGCACGACCTCGCCCCGGCGCCCGCGCTGGTCGTCCTGGTGGCGCTCGCGGTGCCGGCCGCCGCGGTGGCGGTGACACTGTTCGCGCTGCGCGGCGTCGTGATCGAGCCGCTCGGCGTGGTCCGCACCGCCAAGCCCTCGCGGCGCCGGCTGTGGTGGCGGCTGCTGCTCCCGGTGGCCGGGCTCGCCCTGCTCTCCCCGATGATCGGGAAGGGCAACGAGAACGGGGACTTCAACCAGTGGATGGTCACCAGCGGTGTCGTCCTGCTCCTGGTCGGCATCACGGCGATCCTGCCGTGGCTGGTCGAGGCGGTCGTCGCCCGGCTCGGCGGCGGCGCGGTGTCCTGGCAACTGGCCGTACGACGGCTGCAGTTGAGCAGTGGCTCGGCGGCCCGCCTGGTCAACGGCATCGCGGTCGCGGTGGCGGGGGCGATCGCGCTGCAGATGCTGTTCGCGGGCGTGTCCTCGTACTACACGAAGGACACCGGCGAGGATCCTGCGCGTGCGGACCTCAGCCTGTATCTGCCCGAGTCCCGGGACACCTTCCGCCAGCTCGCCGAGCAGCAGCGCGCGCTGCAGGAAACCCCCGGTGTCACCAAGGTGACGGCGCCGGTCGCGCAGACCGTCGCGGCCGACCGGGCCGTCGATCCCGAGGGCAACGCCTCGGTCACCAGCGGGAGTTGTGCCGCGCTGCGTGATCTGGCCGGGCTGCCCTCCTGCAAGGACGGCGATGTGTTCCAGGTCGTCGGAGCCGAGTACGACGAGGAGACCCCCAAGCTCGCGAAGCCGGGCGGCACGGTCTATCTGAACCCGAGGTACGGGACCGGCAAGGACGAGGCCGTGCGGTGGCGGCTGCCCGCGCAGCTCGAGGAAGCCACCCCGAAGGCCACCCCTGACGGCGGGGAGACGAGTGGCTTCCTGGTGACGACGGGCGCACTGCCCGAGGCCGCCCGGCAGGCGATGACGGGACACGTGTACGTCAAGACCGACCCGGCGGTGGCGGACGCACGGGACGAGGTGCGCACCGCGGTCGCGCAGATCGCCCCGCTCACGGAGGTCAACCAACTGGCCGCCACGGAACGGTCGCAGCGCTTCGACTCGATCCGTACGGGTCTGTTCGTCGGCGCGACCTGCGTCCTGCTCCTGATCGGCGCGAGCCTGCTGGTCTCGCAGCTGGAACAGCTCCGCGAGCGCCGCAAGCTGCTCGCGGCCCTGGTCGCGTTCGGCACGCGGCGCCGCACCCTGAGCCTGTCGGTGCTGTGGCAGACGGCCGTCCCCATCGCGCTCGGACTGCTGCTCGCCGCGGGCGTCGGGCTCGGGCTCGGTGTGGTCCTCCTGAAGATGGTCGACACCGCGGTGGCCGTGGACTGGCCGTCGGTCCTGGCGATGACGGGCGTGGGCGCGGGGGTGGTCCTCGCGGTCACCTTGCTGAGCCTGCCGCCGCTGATGCGGATGATGCGGCCGGAGGGGTTGCGGACCGAGTAGGTGGGGGCGCCGCCGGTCGGGGCTCGGGGTGGGGGTGCCGGTCGGGGCTCGGGGTGGGGTGCGGGTGGGTGGGGTGCGGGTTCGTGGCGCCTGCGGCGTGGGGCTGAAAGATCTGCTCAAACGCCGCAGGGGCTGATAGGCAACCCCCGCACCGCCTCCCGTAGCTCCGACGCCAGCTCCCCGTACTCCTCCGCCCGTGCCGAGCCCGCCCGTGCCACCAACGCGATGCGGCGCGACGGTGCCGGGCTCGCGAAGGTGCCCGTGACCAGCTGGGACGAGCGGGAGGTTTCCACGTCCAAGGCCGTGCGCGGGAGCAGGGTCGCGCCGATGCCGCCCGCGACCAACTGGACCAGGGTCGACAGGCTCGCGGCCGTCGTCGTGACGGGGGCGTCCGCGCGGCCCGCCTCACGGCACACCTCGAGGGCCTGGTCGCGCAGGCAGTGGCCTTCGCCGAGGAGCAGCAGGTCGAGCTCGCGCAGCACCGCGCGCGGAATGCCCTCGCGGCCGCCCAGCTCATGGCCGAGCGGCGCCACGAGCACGAAGTCCTCGTCGAAGAGCGGGAGTTCCACCAGGCCCGGAACGCCGAGCGGCACGGCGAGCAGCAGGAGATCGAGGCGGCCCGCCGCCAGTCCCTCGACCAGGGAGGACGTCTGCTCCTCGTGGATCTGCAGATCGAGGGTCGGGTAGCGCTCGCGTACGAGACGCAGCACCGTCGGCAGCAGATACGGCGCCACCGTCGGGATCACGCCCAGCCTGAGCGCCCCCGTGAAGGGCCCGCGAACCGCCTCGGCCTCTTCGACCAGCGTGTCCATCGCATCGAGCACCGCACGCGCCCGCCCCGCCAGCCGCTCCCCCGCCTCGGTGAGCAGCACCTTGCGTGTGGTGCGCTCGACCAGCCGTACCCCCAGGACGTCCTCGAGGGCCGACACCGCACCCGAAAGCGCGGGCTGGCTCATCCCGATCGCCGCCGCGGCATCGCGGAAGTGCAGCTGCTCGGCGACCGCGACGAACGCGCGCAGCTGCGCCGGGCTGGGCTGCCGGGGCCGTCTTCCCGCCACCGCGTCCACCTCACTGATAACCGGACTCGATCAACGGCACCGAGTCTAACTATTTCTGCGATCAGTACGCACCGTGCCAAGATCGACCCCGTCCATCCCCCAGGAAAGCCCCCAAAAGGGACTATCCGTAGTGCAAGGAGAGCGCGTGCTCACTGTCGGTGACAA
Source organism: Streptomyces mesophilus (assembly GCF_040300965.1). Lineage (GTDB taxonomy): Bacteria > Actinomycetota > Actinomycetes > Streptomycetales > Streptomycetaceae > Streptomyces > Streptomyces mesophilus_A. Next base: position 41,557 of record NZ_JBEPEW010000022.1, read on the forward strand.
GTTCCCCACGTTCGAACTGACCGCCTGCGTCTCGCTGGAGAAGGGCAAGGAGTTCGCGCAGATCGACCACAAGACCTACGAGGGCAAGTGGAAGATCGTCTTCGCGTGGCCCAAGGACTTCACCTTCGTGTGCCCGACCGAGATCGCCGCCTTCGGCAAGCTGAACGAGGAGTTCGCCGACCGCGACGCGCAGGTCCTCGGCTTCTCCGGTGACTCCGAGTTCGTGCACCACGCCTGGCGCAAGGACCACCCGGACCTGACCGACCTGCCGTTCCCGATGATGGCCGACTCGAAGCACGAGCTCATGCGCGACCTCGGCATCGAGGGCGAGGACGGCTTCGCCAAGCGCGCCGTCTTCATCGTCGACCAGAACAACGAGATCCAGTTCTCCATGGTGACCGCCGGCTCCGTCGGCCGTAACCCCAAGGAGGTCCTGCGGGTCCTCGACGCGCTGCAGACCGACGAGCTGTGCCCGTGCAACTGGAACAAGGGCGAGGACACCCTTGACGCCGGTGCGCTGCTCGCGGGCGAGTGATCACCGATGGCTCTCGATGACCTCAAGTCCGCCGTCCCGGACTACGCCAAGGACCTGAAGCTGAACCTCGGTTCGGTGATCGGCAACTCCGAGCTGCCCGAGCAGCAGCTCTGGGGCACGGTGCTCGCCTGCGCCATCGCCTCCCGCTCGCCGCGCGTGCTGCGCGAGCTGGAGCCCGAGGCGCGCGAGCACCTCTCCCCCGAGGCGTACGCCGCCGCCAAGTCCGCTGCCGCGATCATGGCGATGAACAACGTCTTCTACCGCACGCGCCACCTGCTCTCCGACCCGGAGTACGGCACGATGCGCGCCGGTCTGCGGATGAACGTCATCGGCAACCCGGGTGTGGAGAAGGTCGACTTCGAGCTGTGGTCGCTCGCCGTCTCCGCGATCAACGGCTGCGGCCAGTGCCTCGACTCGCACGAGCAGGTGCTCCGCAAGGCGGGCATGGACCGCGAGACGATCCAGGAGGCCGTGAAGATCGCGGCCGTCGTGCAGGCCGTGGGCGCGACGCTGGACGCGGAGGCCGTGCTGGCCGAGGCGGTCGCCGTCTAATCGGACGTACGAGACGTACGGGATCTGCGAGACGTACGAGACCTACGGAATGTATGCCGCGTACGACAACGCCGAGGGCCCGCCGACCGGTTCAGGTCGGCGGGCCCTCGGCGTTCACGTTCACTTCTTCAGGTCCTGCATCAGGACCTTCATGTCCTCGATCATCAGCTCCCGCACTCCCCTGAAGTCGGGTTCGGGGGGCGGCACGAACTCGTCCTCGTCCATCGACACGTCGTCGTACGACTGGGAGATGGTCATCTGCAGGACCACCGGGCCGTCCAGGACGTCGAGCGTCGGCTGGCCGTAGCTGTCGCCCGGGGTGTAGTAGGCCCGTTCACCGAGTCGGGTGACCTCCTTGATCTCGGCCGAGTCGGACTCGTCGTACCAGTCCTTCTGGGTCGCGAGGGTCTTGAACTCCGGCTCCGGATCCACCTCTTTGTGCAGGGCGAAGGAGAGGTTCACCGCGTACCGGACGCCACCCTGTCCGGGCTCCCCCAGTTCCTGCTCCCCCAGCTCCGCCGTGCACCACGCGCGGTCGAGGGCGGGGTCCTTGCGCACCGCGCGATGCGCGGGCGTGCGCTTGCCGTATTTGACGCTCAGCGAGGCCAGGGTGGCCGTGGTGCACAGATCGTCGGGCAGCCGGTAGCCCTCGAGGCCGGTCTCGGCGCCCGCCCGCACCGCGTACAGCGAACCGGCCCACACCGCCGAAGCCACGAGCGCCCCGCCGAGCGCCCAGAGCCAGGGCCGCCGCGGCCCGGGCTCACGTCGTACGGGATCGGGCGGTGCCACCACGTCCACGGCGTACGGGGGTATCTCGCCGTCCTCGCCGACCAGTTCGGGTTCGGATATCACGGGCTGTCCTCGGCGGTCCGTGCCGCCGGCTCCTGGGTCGCCGCCGCGGCCTGCTGCAACGCGTTCTCCTGCGCATGCGTCCGCAGATATCCCACCACGGTGTTCGTCACGGCGACCAGGGGTACGGCGACGACCGCCCCACCGATCCCGGCCACCATGCCGCCGGCCGCGACCGAGAGCACCACGGCGAGCGGATGCACCCGTACCGCGCGGCCGAGGATGAACGGCTGCAGCACATGGCCCTCGATCTGCTGTACGGCGAGGACGACGATCAAGGCCATCAGGGCGGTGAAGACGCCCTGGGTCACGAGCGCGACCACCACCGCGAGGGCGCCCGAGACGACCGCGCCGACGAGCGGGATGAACGCGAACAGGAAGATGAACACGGCGAGCGGTACGGCCATCGGGACATCGAGGAAGTAGATGCCGATACCGATGAAGATGGCGTCGATCAGAGCCACTATCACCGTCCCGCGCACGTACGCGGTCAGCGTCCGCCAGGCGCGCGGCCCCGCGCCCGCGACCCCCGGACGGGCCGCGGCCGGGACCAGCTTGAGGCTCCAGCGCCAGATCCGCTTGCCGTCGTAGAGCAGGAAGAGCGTGGAGAACATCGCGAGCAGGATGCCGGTGAGGATCTCCACCATCACCGTGACACCGGCCAGACCCGCGGAGGTGATCTCCTCGGTGTTGGTGCCGACGGCGTCGCGGAGGTTCTTCGCGATGTCGTTGATCTCGTCCCCGGTGACATGGAACGGGCTGTCCAGGAGCCACTTCTGGAGCTCGTCGATACCGCGCTGCACCTGGTTGGAGAGGTCGTCCAGGTTCTCCATGACCTGCCAGACCACGAACCAGCCGACCAGGCCCATGATGACGAAGCCCGCGATGAACGTGACGGCCGTGGCGAGGCCCCTGGGCAGCCCCATCCGCTTGAGGCGGGAGACGGTGGGCTGGAGCAGCGCCGTGATCAGCAGGGCCGCGACGAACGCGAACACCACCAGCTGTACGGAGGAGATGGCCCGCATCAGCACCCACAGCGTGCCCGCGAGCACCAGGAAGCGCCAGCCGGCCTCGGCGGCGACGCGGACGCTCCAGGGCACGGCGGCCACCGGGTCGGCCTTGGCCGCTATGGCCGGCGCGTAGGCGGGGGGTGCGGGGACGGTGCCGTTGCCGTTCCCGTTGCCGGGGGAACCCTCGTCGCCGTCCGGTGACTTGGACACCCCGAGGGCGACCGGCTCGGGTGCGGGCTCATCGGCGGCCTCCGCCCGGGCCCGGCGCTCCTCCAGACGCTCGCCCGCCCGGGCGACGCCGGTACCGAGCCGGCTCAGCCAGCCTGGCAGTCTCGACATGATGTTCCTTCTTCCCCCCACTGATCCCCCCGGATCCCGAACGGCTCGAACCTACACGCGCGAAGCCCCCCACCGAAGGACGGTGAGGGGCTCCGTGAAGTTGAGCGCCGGAAGCGGCTTTTCTCCGCGGTCCGGATCAGTACCAGTTGTTCGCCTGCCAGAAGTTCCAGGCTCCGCACGGGCTGCCGTAGCGGGAGTCCATGTAGTTCAGGCCCCACTTGATCTGGGTGGCGGGGTTGGTCTGCCAGTCGGCACCGGCCGAGACCATCTTCGAACCCGGCAGCGCCTGCATCAGACCGTAGGCACCGGAGGACGGGTTGGTGGCCTTGTAGTTCCAGCTGGACTCGTGGTCCACGATGTTGCTGAAGCACTGGAACTGGTCGGCGGGCACCATCTGCCGCGCCATCGCCTGGACTTCGGCGACCGAGTACGAGGACTGCTGGGCGAAGTCGCCCGCGTCGCGGGTGGCCGAGCGGCTCGCGGCGAGCTTGGCCTCGCGCTCCTTGGCCTTCTTCTCGGCCTCGGCCTTCTCGGCGGCTTCCTTCTTCGCGACGGCGTCGGCGGCAGCCTGCTTGCGGGCCTCTTCCTCCGCGGACTTCTGCGCCACGACGTCGGCGGCGGCAGCCTGCGCGTCGGCCTGCTGGTTCAGCGAGGCAGTCTGCACCTCGACCTGCTGGCCTGCGGGTATGTCTGCGAGGAGAGTCCCTCCGTCGGCAGCGGTCGCCTCGAAGTCGTTCGAGGTCTCCTGGGTGCTGCCCGAGGCAACGCCCACAACTGCGCCGACAGTGGTGACCGCGGTGGCCGAGGCCACTGCGAATCCCCGGACCGAAATCCGGCTCACACGGTTTCCTTCCAGCATCGCCCGAGGGGTGACCTTTCGGGCGCAATCTTGCCCCTCGCGCTGGCTTCCGGCTGATACGTGGTCACTGGAAGCACGGACCCGGTGGGGCAACTCCTGTGCGGGAGGAGCCTCTTGTGTCGCGGGTGGCATACGGCGATCGCTATGTAGTTGAGGTCCAACTGGTCCTGTGCCGCTGGGGGTACAGGAGTGCCGTATGCGGGGCCTGACAGGAGCAAGACTCTGCCGGAACCGGACGCCGCGAGGCAATTCCGCGTTGCGTGGGAAAGCTCACACCCCGTTTACCCCACCAGTTTTCTGGAACCCCGGACGCACAAGGGCGCCGCGCGAGTAAGCTCTTCGGCTTACCTGCGCGGCGCCCAAGTACCGCTTAATACCGCAGACTTCCCAGTCCCCTCAGACGGCCCAGACCTCTCAGGCGTGACCGTCTTCGAGCATTTCGGTCACAAGCGCCGCGATCTGCGAACGCTCCGAGCGCGTCAGCGTGACATGCGCGAACAGCGGATGCCCCTTCAGCTTCTCGACCACGGCGACGACTCCGTCGTAGCGCCCGACCCTGAGGTTGTCGCGCTGGGCGACGTCATGGGTCAGGACGACACGGGAATTCGCTCCGATACGGGACAGAACGGTCAACAGAACGTTCCGCTCCAGGGATTGGGCCTCGTCCACGATCACGAACGCGTCATGGAGCGAGCGTCCGCGGATGTGGGTGAGCGGGAGCACCTCGAGCATCCCGCGCGCCGAGATCTCCTCGATGACCTCCTTGCCCGTCACCGCCCCGAGGGTGTCGAACACGGCCTGCGCCCACGGGCCCATCTTCTCGGCCTCGGTGCCGGGCAGATAGCCGAGCTCCTGCCCGCCGACCGCGTAGAGCGGACGGAAGACCATCACCTTCTGGTGCTGGCGCCGCTCCAGGACCGCCTCGAGTCCCGCGCACAGAGCGAGCGCGGACTTTCCGGTGCCGGCCCGGCCGCCCATCGACACGATGCCGATGTCCGGGTCCTGGAGGAGATCGAGCGCGATGCGCTGCTCGGCGCTGCGCCCCTTGATGCCGAAGACCTCGCGGTCCCCTCGTACGAGCCGGACGTTGCCGTCCGCCGTGACGCGGCCGAGTGCCTTTCCTCGCTCGGAGTTGAGCACCAGACCCGTGTGCACGGGCATGTCGGACGCCTCCGGTACGTACAGCGTCTGCTCCTCGTAGAGCAGATCGATCTGTTCGCCGGAGAGGTCGAGTTCGGACATTCCGGTCCAGCCGGACTCTGTGATGGCGAGCTCGGCGCGGTACTCCTCGGCGAGCAGACCCACGGAGGAAGCCTTGATACGGAGCGGAAGGTCCTTGGAGACGACCGTGACGTCGTACCCCTCGGCCTGGAGATTGCGGGCGACCGCGAGGATCCGCGAGTCGTTGTCGCCGAGACGGTAGCCGGCCGGGAGCACGCCGGGGTCCGAGTGGTTGAGCTCGACGCGCAGAGTGCCGCCCAAGTCCCCGAGCGGGATGGGGGCGTCGAGCCGGCCGTGGAGGATGCGGTAGTCGTCGAGCCGGCGCAAGGCCTGCCGGGCGAAGTACCCGAGCTCCGGGTGATGCCGTTTCGCCTCGAGCTCCGTGACGACGACGATCGGGAGAACGACCTCGTGTTCGTCGAAACGGTTCAGGGCGCCCGGGTCGGCCAGCAGGACGCTGGTGTCGAGAACATAGGTGCGCCTGTCGGGCATGCGGCGCTTAGTGCTGGTCACCACGGAAGGACGTACCCCCTCAGCAGAGGTCGGGGAGCGACGACGTCGCGGGTTTTCCTGGACCGGTCGGCCTGCATGGGCCGAAGACCGGCCCCCCACGTCGCCGTACGGTGCGTACGGTCCACCTGGTGCAAAGGGCCTCCCGGGTGAGCGGACTCCGTGCCGCTCACTGAGATACGGCATCCGTTTGTCGGACGCCGACCTGACAGGGATATTCCCTCGAACACGCGAAGCCATGCAATGGCATATGACGACGCGTTCGTGAACGGCCGGTGACGTGTGTCACCGGGGTCGCACAGGGCGCACGGCCGGGGCGCGGCTCAGGCCCCGAACCGCCGGTGCCGCGCGGCGTAGTCCCTGAGGGCGCGCAGGAAGTCGACCTTGCGGAAGGCCGGCCAGAAAACCTCACAGAAGTAGTACTCCGACAGGGCCGACTGCCACAGCATGAATCCGGACAGGCGTTGCTCGCCCGAGGTGCGGATGATGAGGTCGGGGTCCGGCTGGGCGCTCGTGTAGAGGTGCTTGCCGATGGTCTCGACATCGACGGCTTCCGCGGCCTGCTCCAGGGAGACTCCCCGGTCGGCGGCGTCGAGCAGCATCGAGCGGACCGCGTCGGCGATCTCCTGGCGGCCGCCGTAGCCGATCGCGACGTTGACCAGTATTCCCTGGTTGGCGGCGCTGGCCTCTTCCGCTTCCTTCAGCACGTTCTGCAGGCCCACGGGAAGGACGTGGGTGGCGCCGACATGGTGGACGCGCCAGCGGCCGTCGCGCGCGAGCGAGCGGACCGTGTCCTCGATGATGCCGAGGAGCGGGACGAGCTCCTCCTGGGGGCGGTCGAAGTTGTCCGTCGAGAGCAGCCACAGCGTGACCACCTCGACGTCCGTCTCGGAGCACCAGCCGAGGAACTCCCCGATCTTGTCCGCGCCCGCCTGATGTCCCTGGGCGGTGGTGGAGCCGGCGGCCTTGGCCCAGCGTCGGTTGCCGTCCATGATGACGCCGATGTGCTTGGGCACCTGGTCGTGGTCCAGGTGGCCCTCCACGCGGCTCGCGTACAGCCTGACCAGCAGGCCGCGCAGCCCGTCGCGCAGGCTTGTAAAACCAGCCACGTTCGTTTCAGCCCCTCACGTGCAGACGGCAGTCCCCGAGGGCGAAAGCCTACCGCTGGAAAACGGAGGCACCGCCGCCGGGTATGTCACAGGTCTGACGTAGCTTCGTCACCATGAACGACTCCGCCAACTACGCCGCATCGGCCGACCGGTACGACTCCATGGAGTACCGCCGTACGGGCCGCAGCGGTCTGAAGCTGCCCGCGATTTCACTCGGCCTGTGGCACAACTTCGGTGACGACCGCGGCCTCGACAACCAGCGCGCGATCCTGCGCCGCGCCTTCGACCTGGGCGTCACGCACTTCGATCTCGCGAACAACTACGGACCGCCGCCCGGCAGTGCCGAGTTGAACTTCGGCAAGCTCCTCGCGCAGGACTTCGCGCCGTACCGGGACGAGCTGGTCATCTCCAGCAAGGCCGGCTATCTGATGCACCCCGGTCCGTACGGGGAGTGGGGCAGCCGCAAGTACCTGCTGTCGTCCCTGGACAACTCGCTGCGGCGGATGGGTCTCGACTACGTCGACATCTTCTACTCGCACCGCTTCGACCCGGACACCCCGCTCGAGGAGACGATGGGCGCGCTCGCCTCCGCCGTGCAGCAGGGCAAGGCGCTGTACGTGGGCATCTCCTCCTATACGAGTGAGCAGAGCCGCGAAGCCGCCCGCATCCTCGGGGAGATGGGGGTGCGTCCCCTCATCCACCAGCCCTCGTACTCGATGATCAACCGCTGGACCGAGGACGACGGGCTGCTCGACGTCCTCGAAGAGGCGGGCATGGGCTGCATCTCGTTCGTGCCGCTCGCGCAGGGGCTGCTCACGGGCAAGTACCTGAAGGGGATCCCGGAGGGTTCGCGTGCGACGCAGGGCAAGTCGCTCAACCCGGACCTGCTGAGCGACGAGGTCGTGCGCCGGCTCAACGGTCTGAACGACATCGCGGCCCGGCGCGGCCAGTCCCTCGCCCAGCTCGCCCTCACCTGGGTGCTGCGCGACGAGCGGATGACCTCGGCGCTGATCGGCGCGTCCAGCGTGAAGCAGCTGGAGGAGAACGTGGCGGCTCTGACGGGCCCGAAGCTCACGGACGAGGAGCTCACGGCGATCGACGAGTTCGCGGTGTCGACACCCGGGACGAATATCTGGGCCGGCCGTCGGTAGAAGACGGGGCGGGCACAGCCAGGAAAGAAAGAACGGGCCGGTCCATGGGGCCAGGAGCGACGAATAGGAGTCCCTGGAACCCCGGGATACCTCCACCCCAGGGCGTCGGCCACGTGAGGGGGAAAGAAAAAACGGGCCGGTCCATGGGGGGGAGATGGACCGGCCCGAGGGGGGGTTTCCACCATAACCCTTCGTAAGGGGTGCTGTGTGCATCGGCGTGGCGTAATTACCCTCCGAAGCCGCCGAGCAACACTCCGGTGGCCGCTCCGGCCAGCATGCAGGGGCCCAGCGGCATGGCGCTCTTGCGGCCCGCTCGGCCAAGCAGGACAAGGGCCGCGGCGTATCCACCGGCGTACATGATGCCCGCGAAGAAGCCCAGGAAAAGGATCTCCCAGCCGTACCACCCAAGGGTTACCCCGAGGACGATCGCCAACTTGACGTCCCCGAAGCCCATTCCGCTCGGGTGGGCCAGGAAGAGGGCGAAGTAGCCGCCGCCCAGGGCGAGTCCGCCGAGCAACGCCCCAGCCCAGCGGCCCTCCGCGGACGCGAAGAGCGCGGCGAGACCAAGGCCCGCGGCCGCCGCCCCCGCGAGGGGCAGCGTGAGGATGTCGGGGAGACGGTGAACGTTTCGGTCGACGGTCGCGAGCACCACCCCGAACGGGGTGAGCAGCAGCCACACCGCCAGCTCCGGCCGCGCCCCGGTCGACGCGGCGAGCGCCGCGCACAGGGCCGCGGTGAGCAGGACGAGGGCCGCGCTGCTGGGCCCGTACCGTCCGGTCTCGCAGCGCGACCGCCCCGTCTCGCAGCGCGTCGTGCCGAGCCAGCCGCCCCACGGGCCGGTGAGGGCGTGACCGGACGGGCAGACGGCACGCCAGGGCTGGCCGGCCGGGACGGAGAGCCGGTAGGCGACGCGGCCGGTGAGCGTTCCGGCGAGCGCGCCGTAGAGCGCCGCGAGCGCGATCAGAAGGGCAGGCACGGGCCGAGGCTAAAGGGCGCGGGGCGCGCACGTCATGGGTCCGTGGGCCCAACCACGGTCCGGCGTACGGGGGTTCAGTCCAGCGCCAGGTCGAGCAGGATGCCCGCGACGCAGCCGAGGCCCACACCCAGACTGGTGAGCAGGATTGCCTCGGAGGTCAGGTCCGCCCAGAGCCAGGCGAGGTGGAGCGCATGGGCGGCGAGCGGGACGGTGAGGGCGGCCAGCAGATGCTGTACGGGCGATTCGCGGAACGGGGCGCGGTGCAGGCGGCCCGCGACGAGCACCGTGAAGCCGGCGCAGACGGCGGCGGGCAGCGGAAGCGCGAGGAGATCGCCCCACGCGGACCACTCGGCGCCGGCCGGGGTGACGCCGTCGCCGAAGGGGCCGTAGCGGTTCTGGTCGGTCAACGGGTCGTGCAGGAGGGTCAGTTGGGGGTACGCGGTGAGGGCCAGGGCGAGCAGTCCCGCGGTCCAGGAGCGCAGCTGGGCGGCGCATGCGGCGAGGGGGCCTACGCGTATCGCCTGTCCGGTCATGGCGGCAAGCTAGGGGCCGGGCGGGCCCAGTGCCATGAGTCCGGGGGCCCAACATCACCGAGGCGCCCGGCGGGGACCGGCACAAGAAGGGACGGCACCGCGCAGCCCCCTCCACTGCGCGGTACCGTCCACCGCGCAATTTGCCCGCGCGAATTCTCGTTGGTCTGAACTTACGTGACGCCTACATCCCGATGGCCCGATTCCGGATAACAATGCGGATTCAAGGGGCCCATTGCGTACGTTATGCCCGAGTTCAGGGCCTTCCAGTGGGGGCACTGTGGTCTGAATCACGCCAGCGGCGAGGTCCCGGCGCGATCTCCGAACTCCCGGCGCCGCCGCGGAGCGCGGCCGATAATCCGTCCATGACTCGACGCGTCTCCTGGGCCGCGGCCCAGGCCCGGAGATTTGCCCGGCAGTCCCTGACCACCCCCGCCCAGGGAGATCCGTCCGAGGAGCTCGCCCGGCTCTCGGGCGCCATGTGCGGAACGCACGCCCAGGTGGCCTCCGCGGCGGAGCTGTCGCTCGCGCTGCGCCATGCCGACGCGACCCGTCAGGACGTACGCGATGCGCTTCTGAAAACGTCGACGCTGGTCAAGACGTACGGGCCGCGGGGCACCGTGCATCTGCTTCCGAGCGCCGAACTCCCGCTGTGGACCGGCGCGTTGTCGGCGCTGCCGACCGGTGCGCAGCACGCGGAGGGCGTCCGGCTCGACGCACGGCAGACCGATGAGGTCATCGCGGCCATCGCCGACGCGCTGACCGGGCGCTTTCTGACCGTCGACGAGATGACGGAGGAGATCGTGGCGCGTACGGGGCCGTGGGCGGGTGAACTGACGATGCCGGCATTCCAGACGATGTGGCCGCGCTGGCGGACGGTGCTGCACACGGCGGGGCACCGCGGGGCGCTCTGTTTCGGGCCGAACCGGGGGCGCAAGGTCACGTATACGCGTCCGGTGGCCGGGGATCCGGTGCCGGCCTCGTCGGCGCTCCCTGCGCTCGTGCGCCGGTATCTGCACGCGTACGGGCCCGCGACGCCCGAGTCCTTCGCCAAGTGGCTTGCGATTCCGGTCGGTTGGGCGCGGAAGGTGTTTCACGGGTGTGAAGTGGAGGAGGTCGAATTCGAGGGCTCGGCGGCGTGGGTCGCGGCCGGTGACACGGACTTCTCCGACGCCCCGGTGCGGGGTGTGCGACTGCTCCCGTACTTCGACTCGTACGGCATCGACGCCTATCCCCGGGAGCGGTTCTTTCCTGGGCGGGCCTTCGAGCGTGCCCTGGCGCGGGGGCAGGCGGGGAACTATCCACTCCTTGTGGTGGACGCCGAAGTGGCGGGCGTCTGGCACCAGAAGCGCTCGGGCAAGCGGCTCGCTGTGACGGTGGAGCCGCTGGGTGAGCTTCGCGCGGGGCAACTGCGCGCCTTGGAGGCCCAGGTCGCCCGCGTCGGCACGGCCCTGGAGGGGGAGGCCTCGCTCACGGTGGGTGAGGTCACGGTGGGGGCGCATGCGTAGGGGGCGGGTGGGGTCGCGTTTGGGGTGCGACTGGAGTTGGGGCGCGCGTCGGGGGTGCAGGGGGCGGAGCCCTCGCCATCGTCCCGCTGCGGGTGGGTGCCCGTGCGGTTTTCTCTCCCCCACCCCGCCCCTTCCCGAAACTGGGGCTTCGCCCCAGACCCCGCATCCGAACTTCGTTCGGACCGCCTCAAACGCCGGCGGGGCTGGATGTGCCCCGGGGTGCCGGGGCTGAAAGGTCCGGGCGAGCGCGGCGCGGGGCTCGTATGGGCGGGGGCGAGCCCCGGAGGGGAGATGGGGTCCGAGCTTGGGTCCTCAGGCCCATCCGCCTTTTCGCTGGTCATGGTTGCGTGGAGGAACTACCGCGCAGGCAGGACCAGTTGGGGGCGGGCACATGGCCGGCACGTACTACATGACGGGGTACGACCCCGTCCCGCAGCGCCGCCCGCTTCCCCGGGCGCTCGGCGGGGCCATGGCGATCACGTACGGACTGCTGGCCGTCGCCGTGTTCAGCAGCATCGGTGTGCTGATGGCCGCCGAGGAGCTGAACGGGGTCTTCGCCGGGCTGCTGCTGTACGCGCTGATACCCGGCCTCGTCGGGACGGTCGCCGCACGGCGCGCCTGGCGCGGTCAGGGGCGGGCCCGTTGGGCGCTGATCGGCGCGCACGGCCTGTACGTGCTCCAGGCGCTCGGCTCGCTGGGTCGTGGGGACGCGCAGGGCCTGACCCAGCTCCTGCTGCCGGTCACGGCGATCGTGCTGCTCAGCCGCGCGTCCACGCGTGACTGGTACGAGAGCGATCCGTACACCCGCACCGAACGGCGCCCGTTCAGCGTCGCGCGATGGATCAAGTGGCGTACGGACGAAGGGCAGTCGATGCCCGAGTACGCGGCCCTCCTCGCCCTGATCGCCGCGATCGTCGTGGGCGTGGTCGCCCTCGGGATGAACGGCACCATCTCAAGCACCGTGTCCAGCGCGGTGTGCACCATCACCGGCGGCGGGGACTGCGGCGGCGGAGACGGAGGCGGGAACGGGGGTGGCCCCGGCGGCGGCACAGGCGGCGCCCAAGGTGGCGCCCAGGGAGGGACCCAGGACGGAAACGGCGGCACCCAGGGCGGGACCGAGGGCGGCGGCGAGAACGGCGGAGGCGGGACCGAGGGCGGCGAGAACGGTGGCCCCGGTGAGGTCATCCCGGTGAGCAACAACGAAGAGGGCGGCGACGACAAGGGGTTCTGGGGACAGCTCGGCGACGTCGTCACGCAGCCCTTCAAAGCCGCCTGGGAGGACGTCAAGGGGACCTGGGACGCCGTCACCGACCCGGGCAAGTTCCTGTCCGACACCTGGAACGGGCTCAAGGACTACACCACCGACTGGTGGAGCAAGAAGGCCGAGGAGCTCGGCAAGCAGTGGGACGAGGGCGGCTGGAACTACCTCACCGTCCCGCTGAAGTGGATCTCCTCCCCCGAGGACTTCGTCACCGACTTCCTCATCGACTCCTTCATCGACACGGAGTCCTTCGAGAACGGGGACTGGGGCAAGGGCCTCGGGAACACCATCTGGAACATCGGCTCGGTCTTCATCCCGGGCGTGGGCGCCGCGAAGTGGCTGCAGAAGATCAACAAGCTCAACAAGGCCAACAAACTGCGGAAGCTGGGCGATCTGGCCGGCGACGCCGCCGGCAAAGCGCGCAAGGCCCGCGAAGCCGGTGACGTCGCTGGAGCCCGCAAGGCCGCCGACGAGGCGCAGCAGCACGCGGACGACGCGGCGAAGAAGGCCCGCGAGAACCCCGACGACGCGGATCTCGCCGAGGACGCGCGCACGGCGCAGGACCAGGCGCTCGCCGCCCGTACGGATGCCGCGAAGGCAGCCCTGCGCGGACGTGGCTCGTCGGTGTCGGACGACCAGATCGACGGTCTCGTCCAGCGGGCGCAGGACAATCCGACGGACGGCGGCATCAGCAAGAAGCAGGCCGCCGACGCCCTCGACGACCTGTCCGATCTGGCGAGCCGCCCCAATGTCCGCCCGGACGCGGCGAGTTCCCTCGAGGGCAAGGTCGCGAACGCCAAGACCGCCGACGCGCTCGACCAGGCCCGCGCCGAGGTGCACGCCGTGCAGCGCGCCGCCGACGACGCCGCGCCCGGGACGCAGGTGGACGCCGGACCCGGTACGGAGGCCGGGCGGCCCGCGGACCTCGGCTCCGAGCAGCTGGATCTGGACGGGATCCCCGACGCCGACGTGGCGTACAAGGCGAAGGACGGCACGTACCACGTGGTCGAGGTGAAGAACGCGGGCTCGGCCACCCGCAAGCCGGCCTTCGCCAACCAGGTGGAGCGCCTGCGGAAGTGGGCCGACAAGGCGCCGGGCCGCAAGGCGACCGTGGAGATCGACACCAATGACCGGTGGACGCAGATCTTCAGCGAGTTCAAGCCGGGGCGTGGCGGCAAGCCCGCGAAGGACTCCCGTACGGCGGCGGGCGAGATGGCGAAGAACAATGTCGATGTGTCGATCGGCGGCAAGAAGCTGAGCGCCGCCGAGATGGGCCGGATGCAGGATGCGATCAACACGAGGACACAGAACGGCACAATGGACTGGTCGAAGATGACGGACCCGGACGCGGCACGGGAGTACCTCGGAGTATGAGCATGGGCGGAGTGCGGTCGTGGGCGGAGTGCGGTCATGAGCGGTGAGCTCGACTGGGAGCCGGGAGTCGAGCGCTGGTCGTACGACGGGGACCACGCCCTGCCGGACTCGTTGCGCGCGCTCACCCCGCCCTGGGACCGCTGTCTCCCGGCCGAGGTCCGGTCGCTGCCCCGTACGGATACGGAGGTGGCGCGGGCCCGCGCCGCTCTGGTGGGTCTGCTCGACGACCCGCCGCCGCCCACGCCGCGCGCCCCGGCTCCCGGGCTCCTCGAACACGCCTGGGAGTGGGCGGGCTCGGCGGTACGCGAGCGGATCCCGCATCCGGCCGACGTCACGTGGCCGCGCGTGGACGCGATCGCCGCCGAACTCCTGCCTTCCGCAAAGCCGTTGGAGGCGCACGCTCTCTCCCATATCGAGGTCACGCTCCTGCACCTGATCCACGACTGGCGCGCGGACGCGGCCGACTCGATCTGGTCCTGGCTCGCGCTCGACCCCGACCCCGGGCGGTTCGCCGACTGGGCGGCCCCGCTCGCCGAGCGTTCCGTGACCGAGCGCCTGGAGGCCGACTCTGCGATCGCCTATCTCGGTGCGGCCGGTGCCGTGGACGCCCTGACACGCCTGGCCGAGAAGCCGGATGGGCCCGCCACCTGGGACGACGCGGAAACGGCCCGCGACATGCTGGCGGAGCTCCGTACACGCGGACGATAATCGGCGACCAACTGTCCCTTTTCTCCGAATAGTTGGGATCGCTGCCATGCCCTTGCCCGAGGATGCCCCCGGCACCACCCGGCAGGCACCGCCCGAGCGGCCGTCGTACATGGACTCCCGCTTCTTCAACCCGATGCTCAAGTACGTCTCGCGCACCCAGGCCGCGCTCTACCGGGCGACGGACGGCCGGATCGGCGGCACGTTCCGCGGTGAGCAGCCGATCTGCCTGCTCACCACCAAGGGCCGCAAGTCCGGCAAGCTGCGCACGAACTCGCTGATCTATCTCCCGTACGGGGATTCGGTGGTCGTGGTCGCGTCCAAGGGCGGCGCCCCGCAGCACCCGCTCTGGTACCGCAACCTCACCGCGGAGCCCAAGGTGCTCGTCCGTACCGGCGCCCACCTGCGCGCGATGCGGGCGCGGACGGCGGACAAGGCCGAGCGCGAGGAGCTGTGGCCGAAGCTGGTGGACCTGTACGAGGAGTACGCCTGGTACCAGTCCTGGACCGACCGGGAAATCCCGGTGGTGATCTGCGACCCGATCTAGCATCGGCCGCATGAGCACCGACCCCGTGAACACCGCACCCCACAGTGAGCGTTCCTTCGACGAGCTGGTCCGTGAAGCCGAAGAGGCCGACGTCTCCGGCTGGGACTTCAGCTGGTTCGAGGGGCGGGCCACCGAGCTGCGGCCCAGCTGGGGCTATCAGCGTCTGCTGTCCGAGCGCCTCGGTGCGGCCGGGGCGACGCTCGATCTGCAGACCGGCGGGGGTGAGGTGCTCGCGGGTGCGCTGCGGATGGCGGCGCGGGCGCCGGGAGTGAGCGCGGCGACGGAGGCGTATCCGCCGAATGTCCTGAAGGCCACGCGGCTGCTGCATCCGCTGGGGACGACGGTGGTGGCGGCTCCCGACGAGCCGCCGTTCCCCATCGCGGACGGGGCGTTCGACCTCGTGACCAGCCGGCATCCGGTGAAGGCGCATTTCGCGGAGATCGCGCGGGTGCTCGCGCCCGGCGGCACGTACTTCGCCCAGCACGTGGGCCCCGCCAGCGTCTTCGAACTGGTCGAGTACTTCCTCGGCCCGCAGCCGGAGGAAGTGCGCCGCGGCCGGCATCCGGACGATGAGCGGGCCGAGGCGGAGGCAGCGGGCCTGCACGTCCTCGATCTCCGTCTGGAGCGGCTGCGGATGGAGTTCCACGACATCGGCGCGGTCGTGCACTTCCTGCGCAAGGTGATCTGGATGGTCCCCGGCTTCACGGTCGCCGCGTATCTGCCCCAACTGCGGGCGCTTGACGCGCAGATCAGGTCCGAGGGGCCGTTCGTGGCGCACAGCACGCGGTTCCTGATCGAGGCGCGGAAGGGGCGCGACTAGCGGGCTCCGGCGGCCGGCTGGGAGCCGGGGGCGCCGGAGGTCCTGGAGGTCTTGGCGGTCCCGGAGGTCCCGAGGTCCCGGAGGCGTCAGGGGCCGAAGCGTCGCGCCTGCCCCGTATGGATGTCGCCGACCCACTCCCAGCCGGGCTTGGCCGAGGGGCCGAGGCGCGGGTCGTCCGGGTCATGGCCGTCGCGCAAGGCGTGCAGGTACGCGCGGTCCCGCGCGATCCGTTCGCGTACCTCCGCGGCCCGGCCGACGGTGCCGTGACCGGGGACGACGGCCGTCACCTCGTCGGCCACGTCCTCGATCACTCGCAGCCCGGTGAGGTAGTCCTCGATCGCGTCGGCGGTGTCGTCGAGCATCGGCACGAGGACGTCCGAGAGCATGTCGCCGGCGGCGAGCACACCGGTCTCCTCGATCAGCAGCGCGGCATGGCCGGGGGCGTGCGCCGGGTGCTCGATGATCCGGACGTCGGGGCCGTCCCAGGGAACCTTCGCCGTGCCGGCGGGCAGACCGGTGAGGAGGCCGAACAGGTCGAGCGGCACCTCGCCGGCGACTTCCGGGGGCAGCCCCTCGGCGACGTCCGTCTTCCAGTTCGCCTGCGCGCGCAGGTCCCGCATATACGCGGCGCCGCGGGCCGTCCCGTAACGGGGTGCCGGTCCGAGCTCGTCGTGCCAGAGCACGTGGTCCCAGTCGGGGTGCGTGGAGAAGCCCGCCACCACGGGTCGGCCCGCCTCGCGCAAGTCCTGTGCGAGGCAGCTCATTTCGGAGTCCGTGATCCCGGCGTCGATGAGCAGCACGCCGGTGCTGCCCTGCACGGCCACCGTGTTGTTCAGGAGCAGTTCGCTCACGTGGATCTGGACACCCGGTGCGACCGGCTGCAGCATGGCTTTCCCTCCGCCTGTGGTTGACCCTCGCTCCGTGGCTGGCCCTCGCCTGTGGCCGGCCCTCGCCTGTGGCCGGCCCTCGCTCCGCCGTGACGCTACCGAAATCCGGATGCCTCCGTACCCGGTCCTGGTTAACGTCCGCCCCATGACGCCTTCTCTCGAACGCCCGCCCCTGACCCCCGACGAGCGCACCTCCCTGGTCGGCTGGCTCGATCTGCAACGGCAGATCCTGCGCTGGAAGTGCGAGGGCGTGAGCGAGGAGGACGCGCATCGAGCCGTACTGCCGTCCTCGCCGCTGACCACCATGGCGGGTCTGATCGCCCATATGCGGTGGGTGGAGCACACCTGGTTCGAGGTGCTGTTCCTCGGCGGCGACGAGAGGGAGAACCCGTCCTTCGACGAGGACCGTGAGGACGCGGACTGGGATACGAAGGGGTGGACGCTGGCCGAGCTGCTCGCCGCGTACGAGGCGCAGTGCGCGCGGAGCAACGAGATCGTCGCCGCCGCGTCGCTCGACGATGTGGGGCGGCATAAGGGGTATCGGTCCGGGGGTGCGAACCTTCGCTGGATGCTGACGCACATGGTCGAGGAGACCGCGCGGCACGCCGGGCACGCGGACATCGTCCGGGAGCTGCTCGACGGGGCGAAGGGGTATTACTGAGCGGTGCGTCGAAGGGGCGGGCGGCGAACCGCCCGCCGCTGGGCGCTACTTGAGCGTGTACTCGCACAGGGCGCTCTTCTCCCCTGCGGCTTCTCGGCGGCCTTCTTGCCGTCCACGGCGATCGAGCACGCGGGAAACTCGAGGGTGCCGTCCGCGGTCGGAACGGGCCGCCGGAGACACCGACATAGAGGCCGACGGTGAGTTCGGCGCCTTCGAGCGTGGTCTTCTCGGTCTTCTTCCCAGGCGGCGCGCCATTGGGCTCGCCCTCAGGCCGCCCCCAGCGCCTCGCGGATCCGGGCGATGACCGTGGCGGGCGAGGCGAACACCTGCACCGCTGTGAAGCGCAGGACCGTGTCGATCTCCGGACAGGACTGGAGCGCGTTGAACCGCCCCAGGTCACGGACGTGCGCCTCGCGGCTGCCGTGGTACGCGTAACCCTCGATCTCGACGGCCACGCGCTGTTCCCGGAAGAGGAAGTCGACGCACACCCGGCGTCCCCGGCCCGCCGCCAGCTCCACCTGCGACTCCGGGCGCAGCCCCGCCTCGACCATCCGCAGCCGCGCGATGGTCTCGGCAACCGATTCACTGCGGGGGTCGGCGAGGGCCAGCCGGTGCTGCGCCTTGCGCCGGCCGCCGGCGTACGGCAGTTCGCCGGCGGCCGCGGTCAGGTGGTCGAGCCCGACCAGCGGAGGGCGTCGCGTGTCTCCCCTGCCCCGCCAGGTCAGCGCCGAGTCGACGGCGGTCAGGGCGTCGTCCAGGGAGCCGGCCCGCAGCAGGTCGGTGAGGGTGCGGAGCGGTGTGGTGACCCGCAGTCCGTCGTCGACCTCACGCGTCTCGCGCACGGCCAGGGCGCACCGGTGGACCTTCACGTCGGAGCGGAGTTTGCGGTTCGCTCCGCGCAGGTCGGTGAACTCCAACCCATCGCCGTGCGCGAACAGTTCGATGGACTGGAGGCGGGCGGCCGTGCGGTGGCTGGCGATGAGGTGGGGGGACGCCGCCTGGACGGCCCGCACCCGCATCCCGACGTCGACCTCCGCGCCGGGCACGGCCCAGGCTGCGGTCCCGAGCCGCACCCACCCCTCCTTCCGTACGCGCCCGTACACCGCACCACGGGACCAGCCCGCGGCGACGGCATCGGCCAGCAACAGCACTCCATGACGCACGATCCCCCGCAGCTCTCGCATGGGCAGATGATCTCGGCAGTGGGGGGAAGGTGGGTGGGGCTGTGGATAAGCGGGGGGGTTGGTGGGGTGGTGGTGGGGCGGGCTGGTGGGGCGGGGTGGTGGTGGGGTGGGCTGGTGGGCTGGTGGGTTGATCCGGGTGATTGGGGGACCTGGTGTTCGTGCCGGGGGTGTTTTTGTCCGGTATGCGGTGAACATTTGGTCCCCTGATGGGGTTGGGGGGCTTGGCGGCGTTGGGGGGGTGCGGGTGCGTAAGGGGTGCGGTTGGGACGTATTGAGGGTGGCTGGGGTGCGTGGGTGGTTGCGCGGACCTCGCGCGGGTTCGTTGTCGGCTGTCCCGCCGTCGGGCTTCCTTTCACCTATTGCTGTGAGAGATGGGGGATGGCAGTTGCCGTGAGAGGTGGGAAGTGACCGTTGCCGCGGAGGGGTGGGCGGTGACCGTTGCCGTGAGAGGTGAGGAGTGGCCGTTGCCGTGGGGGATGTGGGGTGGTGTGGTGTTTGCGGGGCGGGGCGGGGCGTAGGGCGTTTCTGGCCCCGAAGGTCAGGGTGGCGGCGGCTGAGACGGCTCCCCTCGAACGCAATCGCCGGTCTTTGTGATCCCTGAGAGCAATAGGGGAAAGGAAGTCCGACGGCGGGTTGGCCGACGACGGCGCCGCGCGAGGTCCGCGCAACCACCCACGAACCCCAGCCACCCTTCATACGTCCCGACCCCAGGCACAACGGTGGCGCAGCCGCCGACGCAGCCAAGGGGGCACACGCCGCCAGGCATCCACGGACGTAGCCGAGGACGCACACGCCGCCAAGCGCCCATGGACGCACCCGAGGACGCACACGCCCCCAAGCACCCATGGACGTAGCCGAGGACGCACACGCCGCCAAGCGCCCATGGACGTGGCCGGGGGCGCCGACGCCGCACCAAGCGCCCATGGACGTGGCCGAGGGGGCATGCGCCGCCAAGCGGTCGCCGACGTAGTCGAGGGGCATGCGTCGGCAGGTGTGCGTGGGTGGAAGGGCTCGGTGTATGCGGACGGGAAAGCGAATCCGTCCCGTGACGCGCCCGGCTGAGCGGGGCGTCTCGGGACGGATTCAGCGAGGGGAGGGACAGGGGGTGGGGGCAAGTCGGGTTGCACTAGGGGGCGTTGGTCAGGCGGTGGCGAGCGCGGCCTCGATCTTGGCGAGCATCGCCGTCACGCCCGGGGTGGGGCCGCCCTTGAGGGCGTGGATGCCGGAGGCGAGGGCGACGCCCACGGCGGCGCGGAAGTTGTCGGCCTCGGCCGGGCTCTTCCGCTCGAGCAGGGCGACCGCTTCGGCGAGGGCCGGGAAGACCTTGTCGGCGATTTCGGCGACGGACTTGCCGCTCAGATCCTTGACCTTCGACTTCTCCGCGAGGGCGTAGCCGATCGGGCCGGTGCCCGAGTACAGGGCGATCGAACCGTGCGTGGCGACCTTGTGCGGCGAACCCGACGCGGCGGCCAGCAGGGAGACGGCGCCGTAGGCGGCGGTGCGGAGGGTGGCCTTCTCGTCGACGGAGAGGGTCAGGGCGGCGGCGGTGGCGACAGACATGGTGGAAGCTCCTTGGTTGGTTTTCCGTGGCCCCGTCTGGGGCCGTGACACCACTATGGCACACTCATGGCGCCATGGCGAGTCCAATCTGGCGCCTAGTTGGCGTCACGCATGGCTCTATGCCCTCTGAGCTGGGATTTCGTTCGGAAAAATCTTTGGCTCGGTGGCGCCACCGTGGCACCACCGAGTCGCCGGTACGGGTCAAGGGGCGGCCGCGTACGCCGCCGTGGTGGCGCGGGGCAGGACGGCCCAGGTGCGGGTGCCACCGCCCGGCTCGGGGGATTCATCGCACCCCCAGGCGCCCTCGCAGCACTTCACGACGCGGGCGAGGAGGCGGAGGGCACTGCGGCGGCGGGCGTCCAGGGCGGCGGCGAGGCGGGGGTGCGCGGGGTGCGGTTCGCCGTCGTAGACCGTGACACGGAGGGCGCCGGCGCGATAGCGGAGGGAGACGTAGATCTGCGCGGCCGGAGTCAACCGGCATGCGGCCGCGGTGAGTTCGCCGACCGCCTGGACCGCGGCGTCGATGAGTTCGGGGAGATGGTGGGCGGTGAGGATATGGCGGGTGACGGCGCGGGCGATGGCCGGGGTGGAGAGCGCCGCGGGGAGGGTCAGGCTGTACGCGAGACCGTCGGGCTCGACGTCTGCTTCCACGCCAACGCTTGCGTTCGGTACGAGGGTGAGCGACATGGGGAACTCCCTGGTGCGGTGAGGGAATTGGACGGGCACGGTCGGCCGCGGGTGCACTGCGTGAGGTGGTGGCTCTGTCCCCGCGGACGCCGGCGCCTGGCGGGCAGGGGTGCGCTTCCGGATTCACGCCCCACATTCGCGTGACCGATGCGCTACTGACTGTAAGGGTAAAGGTGCCCCACGTGTCACCTCTTCGGCGAAACATGGGTCCAGCCGTACACTTCCGCGCATGGCGACCAGGACGTCCCCGACAGAGCGTCAGAAGCGACTAGGGGCTGAGATTCGGAAGTTGCGGGCGGCGGCGGGGCAGTCCATCGAGTTCGCCGCCGGGCTGCTCGGAGTTGACCGCAGCAACATGTCGAGCATGGAGTCCGGCGTCCGCGCGATCAGCCCGGAGCGCGTACGCACCCTGGCCTGTAACTACGCGTGCTCCGACCAGGAGTACGTGGATGCGCTGGCCGACATGGCCGGGTACCGCAAGCGCGGCTGGTGGGAGCGGTATCGGGGTCAACTCCCCGCTGGATTCATGGACATCGCAGAGATGGAGTGGCACGCAAAGCGGATGCGCAGCGCCAACTTCATCCACATGCCCGGGCTGCTCCAGACCGGCGATCAGGCGCTCGCCATCTTCCGTACGGCCGTACCCGCGCTGCCCGAGCACGAGGTCGCCCTGCGTGTGGCCTACCGCCTCGAGCGGGCGAAGATACTGACCGACGGAGCCGCGCACGAGTACGTCTCGATCATCCATGAGGCCGCCCTGCGCATGCAGTTCGGCGGGCGCAAAGTGGTGGACGCACAACTGGCGCACCTGCTCGCCATGTCCGAGCACGAGCAGGTAACACTGCGCGTGATCCCGTTCGCGGCCGGCGAGTTTCCGGGAGCCGGGCAGACGGTGTTCCACCTAGAGGGCCCAGTGCCGACACTGGACACCGTCCAGGTGGACAACGCCCACGGTCCGGAATTCCTGCACATGGAAGCCCAGTTGAACAGGTACCGGGGTCAGCTCAACTGGATGGAGCGCATCGCCCTCTCGCCCGAGGAGTCCCGCGACTTCATCCGCGCCATCGCCAACGAACACTGAAGGGACGCCGTATGGCTGACATCACGTGGGAAGAGCCGTTCTGCGCGGAAGGCTCCAGCTGCTTCCAGCTCGGAACCGACCAGCAAGGCAACGGCTACATCACCCTCGCCGGCGCCGAAGAGACGTATCTCCGCGACAGCCGGGACGCGCTGCGGCAGCTGATCCTCGACATCAAGGCGGGCAAGGCGGACCACCTGCTGTAGCCGTCCTCCGCAGGCCGTTCAAGGTGCGTGCAAGATCTGCGCAGGGCCGGTTCCCCATGCTTGCCTCCGCCGCCACACATGTGGCGGTTGTGACGGGGAGGGAACCCATGAACTTCCGTAGCACGCGCGGCCGTCTGGCCGCCGCCGCGATCGGCGCCCTGGCCGCCTGCACCATGGCGGTCAGCGCGACGCCCGCCTCGGCGGCCGCCTCCGACGGTTACCTCAGCGGTGGCGGCTCCATCTTCGACGACTTCGGCGACGAGGGCACCCTGTCCACGTCCTCGTACGCGTCGTCCGGCGTGACCTGCTTCTGGCAGAACGTGCTCTACGCCGAGGGCGCCATCGAGTCGGACGGATCGACGTTCGACCGGGAGGACATCGACGGCCACTTCGGCGCCAACACCAAGGCCGCCACGCAGAGCCTTCAGAGGCGGTGGAGCCTGACCGCCGACGGCATAGTCGGCAACGGCACCTTCGGCAAGGCGGACCGTAAGCGGACCTACCTCCCGGACGTGGACGGCGGCGTATGGACTACGGGTCTGGAGCACCTGGACACCTACTCCAACGGCCATATCACGGCCAAGTATCACGGCGTGAAGCACACCTTCCGCATGAACCGCGGGTACCAGGGACGCTGGGACTTCGTCAACGCGCGGAACTACGGGAACTGGAACCTCGCCTCGTACAACACTCTCCACTGCGCGTAGACGTCACCCGTGAGACCGAACGGGCCCGATCCCGGCGGGGTCCGGCCCGTTCGGTCTCAGGACCACCTGCTGTAGCCCCGAGCTGGGGATTCCAGGTTGCTGCAAGGTGCGCCTGCGACTCTCTCCGCATCACTTCCCGACGGAGAGGGACTTCATGAACTTCCGTACCACGCGCGGCCGTCTGGTCACCGCCGCGATCGGCACGCTGGCCGCCTGCACCCTGGCGGTCAGCGCGACGCCCGCCTCGGCGGCCGCTTCCAACGGTTACATCAGCGGCGCCGGTTCCATCTACGACGACTTCGGCGACGAGGGCACCCTGTCCACGACCTCGTACGCGATCTCCAACGCGACCTGCTTCTGGCAGAACGTCCTCTACGCCGAGGGCGCCATGAAGAACTCCGAGTACCGCTTCGCCAAGACCGACATCGACGGCGAATTCGGCTCCAAGACCAAGTACGCCACGCGCAACCTGCAGCACCGCTGGGGCCTGACCATCGACGGCATCGTCGGCAAGGGCACCATGAGCAAGCTGGACGCGAAGCGGCAGTACACGGACATCGACGGCGGCACGTGGGTCGGCAAGCTCCAGTACGTGCGCACCACCAGCAACGGCAACATCGTGGCCATCTACCACGGCAAGTACCACAGCTTCGACGTGGGCCGTAGCGAAAGCGGCCGCTGGTGGTTCGAAGACGTGAGCACCGGATCCCACAACACGGCCAGCTACCACTCGGACGGCCGCTGCTGATCGCCCGTTCTGCGGGGGCTTCCCGGCCGCCTCCCTCAGGAGGCAGCCGGGCAAGGCCGGCCGCGGTCCGCGGCCGGCAGCGACGCGTCGCCGAGCAGCAGGTACGGGGACGTTGAGGTGATGGCGGCCCCTTCGCCGGGGAGTTCGGCCACGGGGACGACCGGCCGCACGCAGACCCACTCGGGTGTGATGCCGTAGTACGGCGGAAGGCCGCGTCCGTCGTACGCGGCCGCCCTGGCCGCCTCCCCCGCGTCGACGGCCGGCTGGACCGCCAGGTAGACCGGGCCGCCGACGAAGGCGACGAGCGTGAACAGGGCGGTGAGCGCGCCGTAGAGCCAGCGGTCGCGGACCACGCGGTGGAAGTGCTTGAGGTAGCCCCACATCGCGGGGGCCACGAGCCACAGGCTCATCGCGACGGCCACCTTCGCCGAGGCCGTCGCCCGCCGGAGCACATGGATGCCGACGTCGTCGGGGTCGAAGCCGAAGGCCGTCAGGTAGTAGCTGTGGACCACCGTGCCGAGGCCCGGCAGGAAGACGAGGAGCAGGGGCAGCGCGGCCGGGAACAGCCAGGGCATCCAGGACTGCCATCTGAGGGTGCGGATGAGAAGGCGGAGTCCGACGGCCACCAGGTAGGCGGCGATGGCCAGTTGGAGGACCTCGCCGCTCGCGTCCTCGAAGGGCGCAGGCCGTGTGAGGGAGCCCAGGTACGAGAGCCCGAGGAACAGCAGGGCGCCCACCACGCACTTCCACGGCGCGACGCCCCAGGCGCGGTGGGCGTAGCCCGCCGAGGCGAAGGCGGCCAGGCTCCAGAGCACCGGGCCGATGATCTCGAACGGGTAGACGTTGCCGGTCGCCGCCACCAGCCAGAGCAGCAGCCACAGATGCCCGAGCCAGGCGAGGCGTACGCGCAGCTCGCGGCGGCCGAGGCGGGCGTCGAGGTCGGCGGCCTCCTCTCCGCCGCGCAGCCGGAGCCCCGGACGGGCGGGCGGGAGACCGGGCAGGGGCCGTCGGGCCAGGGTGATCGCTTCGGCCCTGGTCGCGGCGCGCACCTGGCGGCCGGTGTCGCGCCAGCCGAAGAACTTCTGTGTCTCCAGCCACCACTTGGCGGGCCGGGAGACCGGGAGCGGGGACGGCATGTGGTACGCGTGCCAGGCCCGGGTGCCGATGGTGCGGCGCCTGAGCAACTCGGCCGCCTGGACGGTCAGTTCGAGCGACAGGTCGTCGCCCAGTGTCTCCACCCGGGAGCGGGCGCCGTAGACCGCGCCCAGGGAGGAGCCGAGGAGGCGGACCTCGACGGTGTACGTGAGGTCGGCCAGGGCGGCCGGCTCCGTGGGCCGCTCGGCGGGCGCCACCAGCACGACCCAGCCACGCGCCGCGCAGGCCGCCTCGAAGAGCTCGCAGTCCGTGACGGTGCCGCGCAGGTGCACGAGGGTGACGATGCGCTGGTCGAAGGCGGGCATACGACTCCCCCGGCCGTACGGGAACGGGTGCGGGCCAGGCCTCGTGGGAGGCCCGGCCCTGACGTGCTGGTGGTGCCGCTAGCTCTGGGAGTCCGCCTGCTCCCCTCGCGGGAAGGAGACCTCCACGCGGCGGTTCTTCTTGCGGCCCTCCTCCGAGGAGTTGTCCGCGATCGGGTAGTCCTCGCTGTAGCCGCGGACCTCGAACGTGACGTCCGCGCCGAGCGATTTGGACAGCTCGTTGTGCACGGCGTCGGCGCGCTTCTTGGAGAGCGTCTTGCCGTGGGCGTACGAGCCGAGGTTGTCCGTGAACCCGAAGACCCGGACCTTGGTCGCGCCCTGGGCCTCGATCTCGTCGGCGATGGCCTGGATGCGGGACTGGGCGTCCGGGTTGAGCTTGGCGCTGTCCTTGCCGAAGAGGACCTCGGCCTGGAGGGCGAACTTGACGTCGGAGTTGGTGTCCTCGCGGCGCTCTTCGCCGCCGAGGTCTTCTACGACGGATTTGATGTCGAGGACCTTGGCGGGGGCGAGGGTTGCACCGTCTTCGAGCTTCAAGTTCGGGGAGCCGGCATCCACTTCGGGTGGTGGGCTGGTGCTCGTGGAGCCTGGTGGCTGACTTGGGGTCGGGTCGTCAGCGTGGGCTGTGCCGATGGTGAGGGTGAGTGTGGTCAGCAGGGCGGCTGCTGTGAGAGTGGCCGACTTTCGCATGGGTCACTCGCCCTCGGAGATTTCGATCTCGGTGGCCGGGACATCAGCGATTTGGAAGGTGACCTTGGAGGTGGACTCAGGAGGCGCGGGGAACTGTGCATACCAGGTCGCGGTCTCTCCTCCCTTGACCCCCGCAGGGAAGCGCGTGCACAGGCAACGCCCTTCGGTGTCCCGGAGAATGAAATACCGCTTCTTTCCAACCTTGTCGACCAGGGTGGCGCCAGCCAGTGAGGATGAGTTACCCCTCAGCTCGGTCTCGTCACCCACCCAGTTCCGGGCAACCCAGCGACCATTGCCGTTGTTCGTGACCTTGCCAGTCACTGTCAGGAAATCGCCTTCGTCCCGAACAGCAGAGTTGATCACCACGGTGACGTCATCGGCTGCCTGAATTTCGGCCAGCACTTGCTCGTCTGCCGGCGCCTCCGGCTCCTCCTTCTGCTTCCCGTCGCCCTTGTCCTTGGCAGGGCTGGACTCGGAGCTGGTGTTCTCCTTGCCGTCGCCCCCGTCTCCACCGCACCCAGCCACCCCGAGGACCAAGCCACTCGCGATCACCACTGCGGTCAGTGCCCTGCGGACCTTCATGTGCGCATCCTTCTCTCGTCATTCCGCCAGGTTGACTTCGTAAAGTTGCTTGGCCGTGGGGAGATCACCGGCGTTGAACGTCTTGGGATCTATAACCCACAGGCCACTGCCGTCGCAGAAGAACTCGATGGTCTGTCCGGGGACGTTGGCCACCATGTGACAGCGAGGCTCGATCACGGCGGTCGCTTCCGCCTGAGCATGCATGTCCTCGGTGTTTGGGACCAAGGAGTCACCGACCGTGTAGTTGGTCTCGATCCCAGCCTCGTAGGCAAGGTCGCCTTGCACGAAGGTCGGGGTCACGAACCGTACGGTCGAGTCGTTGTCCGCAGCAAGCTGGTCGGCTGCTGGGCGCCCAGCTGTCGGTGAGGGCACCTTGCCTTCAAGTGGCAGGACCCACGTACCCGTGGGGAGACCAGCAATGACCTGGAGCCTTAACTCGTCGCGGGCTTGCTGCGCAGCGGCGAGGGCGGCCGCATCCGCAGCGGATTGTGCACCGCTGCGGGCGACCGCCCCTTTGGCGAAGACGAAGAAGACGAATGCAGCAAAGAGGACCATCCCCACTACCCACACGAACAGGGGGATGGTCGCTCCTTTATCGCTGCGAGCAGAGGTAAGCATCAGCCGCCGGTGATCGCTTCGACGGCGTCGCCGATCGCACCGGAGATGGTCGCGTCGAGTCCCAGCCCCATCACCGCAGCCACAATCGCCGCGATAAGCACCAGCAGGCCCGCATACTCCACGAACCCTGCGCCCTCGTCCTTGGCTTCGCCCTGCATGCGAGCAACGACGGTGTTCTTCCAGTTCCGCAGCGCCTTCGACATAGCGTTCCCCTCCGGTCTCGGCCGACCGCGTGCCGGCCGACTCACTCTTCTCGTCCACGTCGAGAGCAGAACCGGCTTCCTCCTGGCCGGTGCCGTTCTCGGCGACATGGGAAACGTACGGGGGAACAGGGGCCCCATCGCAGGGCCCGTGGGCCCAACTCCGGGCCCAAAGAGGGGAGGTGACCATCAGAGCCCACCCGCTCCCCTGCCGCGTGCCGTGCCCAGCCAGACCGCGATCGCTTCGCTCCTGCTCGTACTGTGCAGCTTTGCGAAGATGCGGTTGATGTGGTTCTTCACCGTCTTCTCGCTGATGAAGCAGGTGGCGGCTATCTGCTGGTTGCTCATGCCGGACGCGATGAGATCCATGACCTCCACCTCCCTCGAACTCAGACCGAAGTCGGGCCGCTGGCCACGGACTTGGTGGGCCGCGTGGAACCCGGGCGGGCCCTGCGAACCGTTCGGGTTCGACTGTGGCACGGGTGATTGCATTTGCGAAAGACTTTGCTGTGCGAAGGGCGGTTCCGAGACAGGTGGTCCCGGATCCGCCGGATGCGGGACGTCAGGGTCTCCGTACGGGCGCGATGCCTGTACAGGTATCCCGGGAACTTTGCTCGTGCCGGTGAAGGGGACGCCCGTCTCGTAGACCCGGCCCAGGCCGTCGGGGAGGCCGCCGCCCGCCGTACGGGGATCGGGGGCCTGTCCTCGTACATGGGCGAGGAGGGCGTCCTGGGCGGAGGCCGTGAAGTGGGCGCGCCCGGCCTTGATGTCCCGTACGGCGTCGGCGAGTTGGTCGGCGGTGAACTCGCCGTGCACCAGATAGCCGCCCGCGCCCAGGCGCAGGGCTTCCTGGACGATCGCGGACTCACGGCTGTACGTGAGCATCAGGACCGGGGCGACCTTGACCAGGAAGGGGAGGGCGGAGATGCCGTCGACCCCCGGCATGCGGACGTCCAACAGGACGACGTCCGGGCGGTGTTGCTGTGCGACGGCGAGGGCCTGGCGGCCGTCGGCCGCTTCCGCGACCACCTGGAGGTCTTCGCGGCCGCCGAGGAGTGCCGTGAGTCCTGCCCGTACGACGGGATTGTCGTCCGCGACCACGACCCGCAGCGCGGCCGCGGCGGGACGGGACGCCGGGCCGAAGGGGTCCTCGGGCGGCAGCGGCACCTGCGGCGGGGTGTGCTCGGAGCGGGGGGCCGAGGTGTGCGAGGACGTGTGGGTGGAGACGTGGTGCGAGGACGTGTTCGGGGAGACGGACGTGGGGTCGTAGCCGCTGTGGGGGCCTGTGCCCTGGGCCGGGGCGGGGGGAATCGGCGTGCCCGGGGGTGTGTGCCCGGTGGACGGCGCTGCTTCCGGCATGAGCGGCCTCCTCTCTGGTCAGGTCAGGCGAGCTGTGGGGGTTGGGGATGAGCGGGGTGCGGCGCGTGTGGGGCGAGTGCGCCGAGCGGGATGTCGAGGCGTACCTCCGTACCGGCGCTGGCCTTTCCGCGGCCGATGCGGATGCGGGCGCCGATGGCGGCAGCGCGTTCGACCATGCCGACGAGGCCGAAGTGGCCGGCCTTGCGGAGTTCTTCGAGGTCGGTGCCCGGGGGCAGGCCCTTGCCGTTGTCCTGGACGGACAGGCGCAGGAGTTCGTGGGCGATGACGCCGTACTCGACGGTGACGTGGCTTGCGTGGGCGTGGCGGTGGGCGTTCTCCAGGGCCTCGCTCGCGATGGTGAGCAGCTGGCGGGCGACCGCGTGCGGGAGGCGGGGGGCGGGGGCGTCCTTGGTGACCAGGTCGGTGTGGACGCCGGTGCGGGTGGTGAAGTCCGTGGTGCGGGCGCGGAGTTCGTCGGCGGTGTCGACGCCGGGGGTGCCGTTGCCGGTCTCGTCGGTCCTGCCGAAGTCGGTCTTGCGGCGCAGGTCGGAGAGGATCTCGCGTGATTCGGCGGCGGCGCGGCGGGCGCTGCGGGCGACGATGCCGGCCTGGTGGCGGACGGTGAGCGGGTCCATGCGGTCGGCGCCGGCGGCGAGGGCGTCGGCGGACATCGCGACGCCGTGCAGGGTCTTGGCGACGGAGTCGTGCATCTCGCGGGCGAGGCGGGCGCGTTCCTGTTCTACGGCTTCGGTGACGGCGAGGCGCGAGGTGGCTTCGCTGAGGGCCTGGGTGGCGGCGCCGAAGCGGAACATGAGGTTGCGCAGGGTGACGCCGATGATGCCGGCGGCCACGCAGAAGCCGCTGATCAGGGTGGTGCTGGCCGGGTTGTCCATGCGTTCGGCCCAGGCGGTGTAGGCGGCGGCGAGGAGCAGGATCTGGACGGCGGTGTAGATGCCGGCGCCGCGCCAGCCGTAGAGGAGGCCGCCGAGGAGGGGGGTGCAGACGGTGGCGTAGCCGAGGGGCGAGTCCGGGGATGCGGTGAGGAGGAGGACGGCGCCGAAGATCATGTCGATGGCCATGAGCCATTTGTGCTTCAGGACGAGGGGGCCGAGGGTCTCCCAGTCGCGGAGCATGGCGTACGAGCCCATGAGGCTGAAGACGACGGCGGAGCCGATGAGGATCTCGCCGAAGTTGCCCTCTGCCCTTGTCAGGGCGAAGGGGGCGCCCAGCGTGATCATCGCGAGGCGGAAGCCGAAGACCTGGCGGCACAGGGCCTGGAGGGCGTTCAGCTGGATGGGGAGGCTGGGGGCGGGCTCGTCTTCGGCGAAGGCGCTCTGGGGTGGTCCGGTGAGTTGGGGGCCGCTCTGCACCAGGGCCGGCCTTGGTTGCCGGGTCCTTGTCGGGCGGAAGCCGCTCAGGGCGGCGCCGGCTTTGGGGGTGCCGTCTGCGTTGGCCTGGGCTTGGGCGGCTGCGCGTTGGGCCTGGCTGCGGAAGCTCACCGTCTGGCGGTCCATGGTGGTTCGCCTCCCTTCTTTTCTCCCCGCCCCGCCCTTTCACCGTTTCCCGGGGCTCCGCCCCGGGCTCCGCATCCGAACTTCGTTCGGATCGCCTCAAGCGCCGGCGGGGCTGGGGTTGCCGCAGAGGCTGGATGCACGTCAGCCCCCCAGAATCGAGCCGAAGTCGGTGTCCGAGCCGAGGAACATGCCGCAGACGATGAGGATCAAGGTCGCGGGGACCATGAAGACCAGGGTGACCATCGTGGTCTTCGGGATGGTCTTGGCCGCGCGGCGGCGGGCGTTCTGGGCGTCGGTGCGGCGCATGTCGTTGGCGATCTGGATCAGGGTGTCGGCGATCGGCGCGCCCAGCTCCTCGCCCTGCTGGAGGGCCGTGACGAACTGGGAGACCTGCTCCGAGGCGTTGCGGCGGCGGAGCTGCTCGAAGGCGTCGCGGCGGCTCACGCCCATGTCCATCTGGCGGAGCGTGATGCGGAGTTCGTCGGACCAGGGCCCCTCGTAGCGTTCCGCGACGCGGTCCAGGGCCTGGCGGAAGCCGAGGCCGGCCGAGACGACGACCGCGAGGACGTCGAGGAAGTCGGGCAGGGTGCGTTCGATCTGCTCCTTGCGTTCGCGGATGGCCTGCCAGATCAGCGCGTCCGCGGCGAAGAGGCCGAAGGCGAGCGCCAGGAGGCCGAAGACCGGGACGCCATTGGCGAAGAGGGAGAGGGCGCAGACGGCGCCGAAGAGACCGTAGACAGCGCGGCGGGCCGCATAGCGGTCGATGGTGAGGCCGCCGGGGTTGCCCGCCATATCGATCTTCCGGCGCTTGGCGTCCACCTTCTTCGGGCCCATGAGGCGCAGGACCGTGGGCGCGAACCGGATGCCCAGGCGGTCGATCGCCGAGTCCGCGGCCGAGACACGGGACGAGCCCGATTCGAGGGCCACCGCCAGGTCGCCCGGCAGTTTCGCGTCGGCGCGGTACATCCGTATGCCCGCGAAGATCCCCGCCACGGAGAGGGCGAGGAGCGCGGCAAGTCCGAGTCCCAGCACGTGAGTTCAGCCTCCTCAGACTTCGATCTTGCCCAGGCGGCGGATGACGACGAAGCCGACCGCGTACAGGCCGAGCGAGATCAGGATCAGGACCTGGCCGAGGGGTGAGCCGGTGACTTTGGCGAGGGCGCCGTCGTTCATGGCGTTCAGCATCAGCATCGCGCCGACGCCGAGGCACGGGATGGTGAAGGCGGTGGCGTTGACCTCGGAGAGCATGGTGCGGACCTCGCGCCGGGTCTCCTTGCGCTCCTCCAGGGTCTCGGTGAGGTTCCGCAGCGAGCCGACGATGGTGCCGCCCGCGCGGTTGGAGAGGACCAGGGTGGTGACAAGGACGATCAGCTCGCGGGACGGGAGGCGTTCGGCGAGTTCGCCGAGCGCGTCGTCGATGCTGCGGCCGACGGCGAGTTGATTCGATACGACGGTGAGTTCCTCGCCGGCGGGGGCCTCGAGTTCGTCGGCGGCCATGGCGAGGGAGGTGCGCAGGGCGAGTCCGGCGCTGGTGCCGTTGGCCAGGAGGCGTGCGAGGTCCGGGAGTTGGTTGATGAAGGCCTCGATGCGCTTCTGGCGCTGCCAGTTGAGGAAGGTGTTCGCGGACCAGGCGCCGACGATGCCGGCGATCGGGCCGAAGAACGGGGCGAGCAGCGAGGTCGCGATCAGCCAGAGCGCGGCGACGGTGACCATCATGTAGACGAAGAATTCGCCGGGCGTCACGTCCAGACCCGTCGCGGAGAGCTTCAGCTGGATACGGCGCCCCAGTTGCGTACGCCTGAGGCGCTGGTCCACACCGGTGAAACGGCGCTGGCGGCCGACGGTGTGGTGCCCGGTCTGCGCGAGCCGGTCGACCAGGGCCTGGCGCTGGGCCTTGCCGGAGGCGTACGTGTGGAGGCCGGCCGTGGCGAGGGCGCCGCACAGGAGGGTGGAGCCCAGGGCCAGGAGCACGGGACTGTTCATGAGCCGGTTTCCTCTCCGGTCGGCAGCGGGCGCTTCATCGGCTGGTGGCCTCTCGTGTCGGGTGGCGCATCAGCCGGTGGCCTCTCTCGTCAGGGGGCGCATCAGCCGGTGGCCCGTCTTGTCCGGTGGCGTATCGGCCGGTGGCACCTCACCTGGTGGCCCCTCATCTCGTGGCGCATCAGCCGGTGGCCTCTCTCGTCGTCAGCTCGTTCAGGCCGTCCGATACGCCGAAGGCCGGGGGGATCGGTTCGCTGGCCAGGTAGAGGCGTTCGGCGACGCGGCGGGGCAGCGGGAGGTGCTCGTACACGCCGTGGACCACGCGGTCCGCGCTCATGGGCTGGGCGGCGAACCGGCTCACTGTGGTGATCTTGAACTCGTCGCGGCCGTGCGAGACGAGCAGCGCGATCTCGGTGATCTTGCGGGAGCCGTCGGCGAAACGGGTCAGCTGGACGAGCACGTCGACCGCCGAGTTGATCTGGTCCTTGAGCGCCTCGAAGGGGATCTCGACGCTCGACATGGAGCCCAGGGTCTGCAGACGCATCAGCGCGTCCTCGGCGCTGTTGGCGTGCACGGTGGCGAGCGAGCCGTCGTGGCCGGTGGACATCGCCTGGAGCATGTCGAGGGTCTCGCCGCCGCGGACCTCACCGACGATGATGCGGTCGGGGCGCATACGGAGGCTGTTGCGCACCAGGTCGCGGATGGTGATCTGGCCCTTGCCCTCGACGTTGGGCGGGCGGGATTCGAGGCTGATGACGTGGGCCTGCTGGAGGCGGAGCTCGGCCGAGTCCTCGATGGTGATGATGCGTTCGTGGTCGGGGATCAGGGCGGAGAGCGCGTTGAGGAGCGTGGTCTTTCCGGTACCCGTACCGCCGGAGACGATCACGTTGAAGCGGGCGCGTACGAAGCTGCTGAGGAGCATCAGCATGTGTTCGTCGAGGCTGCCCATGCGGATCAGCTCGTTGAGTTTGTACGCGCGGGGGAAGCGGCGGATGGTGAGGGTGGCGCCGGTGAGGCTGAGCGGGGGGATGATCACGTTGACGCGCTCGCCGCTCGGGAGGCGGGCGTCGACCATGGGGGTGCTCTCGTCCACGCGCCGGTTCACGGTGGAGACGATGCGCTCGATGGTCTGCATCAGTTGTTCGTTGCTCGCGAAGCGGAGGGGCAGTTGCTCCACGCGGCCGGCTCGCTCGACGAAGATCGCGTCGGGGCCGTTGACCATGATCTCGGTGATGCTGGCGTCCTCGAGGAGCGGTTCGAGTACGCCGAGGCCGAGGGCCTCGTCGACGACCCTTCGGATGAGCTGGGCCCGTTGGGTCGTGGAGAGGACGGGGCCCTCTCGGCTGATGATGTGGCCGAGTACGCGCTCGAGTCTTGCCCTGCGTTCGCCGGCGGCGAGGCTGGACATTTCGGCGAGGTCGATCTCTTCGAGGAGCTTGGTGCGGTAGACGGCGACGGTGTGGTCGTCTTCGCGGCCGGCGCCGTTCTCCTCCGGAGTGGCTATGCGGGACCTGAGGCTCATGTGGGGTGGTCGCTCCTCAGTCGTCCATGGGCATGGTGACTGTCCGGGTGGCCTGCCAGCCCATGTCCACGAACGGGATCAGTTCCGGGATGTCGACCGTGACCGTGGCGGTCACGGTGTCGGCGCCGCGCGGGGCGGTGATGCTTGCGGAGTCCGCGAGCCAGGTGCTCATGGCTGCGCGGCCCGCCACGTCGGCGCTCTCGTCCAGGGATGCGGCTCTTGCGGCGGCTCTCGCTCCTGATCCGGCCTGGCTGAAGGAGTAGCCGACGAGGCCCAGTTGGATGCAGGCGAGTCCTACGAGGAGGAGGGTGGGCAGGAAGCCCGTGAACTCGAGGATGGCGGCGCCGCGGTCGCTTTTGAGTGCGGGTGCGTGGCGCTTGCGGGTGGGTGTGGTGTGCGGGTGGGTGGCGCCTGCGGCGGGCTTTCTCCCCGACCCGCCCCTTCCCGAAACCGGGGCTCCGCCCCGGACCCCGCATCCGACCTTCGGTCGGATCTGCTCAAACGCCGCAGGGGCTGAAATGCCACCCCGCGGGGGCTGCGCCCCCTGCACCCCGCTGGTGAGCTGGGCAAGTTTCATCCCTCCTGCACCGCCCCTCCCTCACCCGTGACGCTCCACCCCGCGTCGAACCCCGGGAAGAACAGGGGGACGTCGACCGAGACGTTGGCTGTGTACATGCCGCCCTCCGAGGTGCAGCCCGAGTCGAAGCTCCCCTGCCACGCCCCCGGCAGGTTCTCGCGGGCCGCCGCGTCGCAGGCGGCGACTGGGTCCTCGCCGCGGACCGCTGCCACCGCGCCCGCCCGGGCTCCCTCGTCCGCCGCGTTGCCGGCCAGGGAGTACGTGTAGCCGTACAGGACGCACTGCCAGAGGATCGCGATCACCGCGAAGATGACCGGGGCCATGCCCGCGAACTCGAGCGTGACCGAGCCCTCGTCGCCACCGCCGCGTCCCCTGCGGCGGCCCAGGCCCAAGGAGCCGCGGTCGCCCGTCAGTCGGGAGGACTTGGCGGGCTGGGTCCGGACCAGGCCGAGTTCGCCGGCCAGTCCCCAGAGCGCCTGCTTCACCGTGCTGCGGCTGTCGAGGTCCTGCATGCGGCCGGCGTCGACCGCCGACTGGAGTTCCTTGAAGTTGGAGGGGACCGCCGTGCGGGCGACCCGTGTGCCCGTGATGCGTTCGATCAGCGGGGGCTGGATCTCCGTGTTGCGGGTGTGGCGGTTGACCACGACCACCGTCTCCTCCGCCTTGCGGATCTGGAGGCGGTCCCACATACGGACCATGCGCTTCGCGGCGCGGACCGCGACCACGTCCGGGGTGACCAACAGGACTGCCTGGTCCGCCATTTCGATGGCCGCGGCGTTGGCGCTGCTCATCTGCGTACCGCAGTCGACGACGACGACTTCGTAGCGGTTGCGCAGAGCGCTGACCGCTTGGCGGGCCACGCGGTCGGTCACGTCCTCGCCTCGCTCGCCCTCGCCGGGGGCGAGGAGCAGGCCGAGACCGGTCGGGTGGGTGAAGACCGCGTCCTGGAGGACCCGGGGGTTGATGTCCGGGATCCCGGCCAGGTCGACGATGGAGCGCCGGAACTGCACGTCCAGGTAGGAGGCCACATCGCCGGACTGGAGGTCGAGGTCCAGGAGGGCCACCGTGCGGCCCGACGCGCGGGCTGCCAGGGCGAGTTGGACCGAGGTGAGCGTCGTGCCCACGCCGCCCTTCGCGCCGGTGACGGTGACGACCGTGCCACCAGGTCCGGTGTACGCCTCCGGGCCTTGGGTGAGGTGCGGCCGTACGCCCATCGACCAGGACGCCGCGGTCTGCACGCGGGCCGCCAACTCCTCGTAACCGAGGGGCAGTCCGATCAGTCCGCGGGCGCCCGCGTCCATGGACGCGGAGAAGAGTCCCGGGCTCGGGTCCTGGGTGATCAGGATGACGCCGACGACCGGGAAGCGCATCGCCACTTCCCGGATCAGTTCGAGAGCCGGGACGGGGCCTATTCGCTCGTGGACCAGGACGACTTCCGGGAGCTCCTCCAGGGATTCACCGGCGAGGCGGGCCAGCGTGTCGAGCAGGGCGGTGGAGTCGGTGACCGGCAACGCCGGTTCCGCGTCGGGCAGTTGGCTCAGGAGGGTGGA
Organism: Streptomyces mesophilus; assembly: GCF_040300965.1. GTDB lineage: Bacteria > Actinomycetota > Actinomycetes > Streptomycetales > Streptomycetaceae > Streptomyces > Streptomyces mesophilus_A. The sequence continues at coordinate 77,198 of NZ_JBEPEW010000022.1, forward strand.
GAGCGAGCGGGCGGAGTCCGCGTCGCCCACCGCCGGCAGGATGCGAATCGTCACAAGGGGGCCCTCACTTGTCCTCGTCGAGGGTGTAGGTCCTGTCCCCCGGCGAGACCGGGGTGTCGCCGCCCTGGGAGATCAGGGCGAGCCGGACGTGTTCCGCGAAGGATTCGGCGTAAGCGACGCGCTGCGCATCCAGGGTGTTGAGGGCGAAGGTGATCGGGACCGCCTCGATCCGGCGGCCGCTGCGGTCGTCCTCACGGGGCTCGAGCGGGGTCAGTTCGCCCACGTCGAGGACCCGCGCGTTCTGGACGATGACCTTGGACTGGGCCTTGCCGCCTTCCAGCTCGGCTTTGAAGGTCGCGTAGATGTTGACCGTCGAGCCCGGGGTGATCTTTCCGGCGACACCGGTCGCCGCGTCGATCATGATGGCTATTTCCTGTTCCCCGTCACCCAGTTCGGGCCGCTTGACGATCATGTCCGACTGGAGAAGGGAGCCTTTTCGGAGCTGTGTGACGGCTATCTTTCCGTCGATCTCTCTCAGGTCGGTGACCGCGTTCTGCGAGAGCCAGCGCTCGGGCATTTCGATCTTCTCGAACTGCCCCTTGTCCAGCGTCTTGTACGGCGCGACATCGCTCTTGAGGCGATACGCGGAAACCTCGGGCCCCACCTTCGAGTTGACGTCGCGGATCACCGAGAGCACCCCGGCGAACGCGCCGAAGGCACACAGGACCGACAGGAGCAGCAGGATCACACCGCGGCGCTGGCGAGAATTCATGAGCCGGACTACCTCGATCAGGTCGGGTCGGGGTCGACGTCGAGTCGCTAGGGGCTGATGGCCTTGCGTTGCTGTCCTGAGGTCAGGACACCTGTGGGGCGCGAATGGTTCTCGTGGTTCCCGGATTGCGAAGAAGACGGCAGAGCGGAGGGTGACGGCGAATCCAGAAGAGGCGCGGAGCAGAACCCGCAGCGGTCGCCGATGAGTTCAAGGCCGCACCAGTGGCATTCCTCGCGCTTCACGGAGGAGACCAGCTGGTAGAGAACGGAGATATCGGGGATCGCGGCGGCGAATTCGATCAGTTTGCCGGTGGCCCACCAGCGGGTGGATTCTGCGGGGAGCGGGGCTTCGGCGACGCCCTGGACCTGCCAGGAGCGGGCCAGCGACCCCGTGATCCAGTCGGACTGCAACTGGCCTTTCGCCACGATGAGCCGCGTGCCGAACCCGGGGCCTTCGAGCTTCGCGCCCTGTCCCGCGCTGCCGAGGCGGATGAGCTGCGCCTTGGGGTTGGCGAGGACCGCGAACTGGGAGCCTGGGACCCAGGACTTGGCGTGCTGCCTGAGGCTGACGGGGACGCGGTCGAGTTTGGTGACCGAGTTCAGGACCGCGCCCGCGTAGATGTAGTGGGAGAGCAGCCGGGCCGCCGAGGCGAGGACGCCCGGGCTGAAGTCGCAGAGCGAGAGCTGCCTCAACTGCAGGGCGAGCACGGCGAGTCCGAGCGGCGGCAGGTCCAGGTCGAGCAGCGCGATCCGGTCGGATTCGAGCACCCCGCGGACCGTATGGAGGCGGTGCAGGGCCTGGGAGGGAAGCGAGGCCGGGCAGAGGACGATCACATACCCGTGCTGTTCGAGCAGGGCGTGCATATCGGAGAGCGAGGCCTCGAGCGGGCGGGTGGTGCGGCCCTGTGGCGTCTGCAGCACCGCGGCCGGCGGAGTGTGCTGGTCGGGCGGCGGAAGGATCAGGTCGGGAGCGGTCACGGCTATGACAGTCGGCACATCAAGACCCCCCGATCGCTTCCGACCACTTGCAGTCACTCACGGCCAATTGCGGCCGCTCATGGTCTTCCTGCATCAGCACCATATCCACGTCATGCCCAGCTCAACACTGGATCGACGTAACTCCTGGTGAGATCTTGATCGACGCTGAGTGAAGATCGACACGTGCGTCCGCTTCGGGTGCTCAAGTCTGCTCTCCCCAAAGGGAGTTGCAGCTTCCAGAGGTCTTGACAACCTGAATGGTCTGGACCAGATTGCGCGGCAGTACCGAACGGTGGCCGCCGTCCCGTCTTCCTCACCCCCCTCACGCAATGGGAGGCACGTTGTGGGCTCCGTAAGACGCATGCTTCTGGTCGCTCTGGCCGGTGGTGCGCTCACGGTCGGTGGTCTCACCGGCAGTGCGCAGGCTGCCGATGTGAACGTGGCGAAGAACGCCGGCTTCGAGAGCGGCCTCGCCAACTGGACCTGTACCGCCGGGTCTGCGGTCTCCTCCCCCGTACACGGCGGCGCGTCCGCCCTGAAGGCGACGCCCGCCGGGCAGGACCACGCACGGTGCAGCCAGACGGTGGCCGTGAAGCCCGACTCCACGTATCAGCTCAGCGCTTGGGTGCAGGGCGGGTACGCCTACCTCGGTGCCTCCGGTACGGGGACGACGGACGTGTCCACGTGGACGCCCGACTCGCCCTCCTGGAAGGAGCTGAAGACCTCCTTCACCACCGGCTCCTCGACGACCTCCGTGACGGTCTACACGCACGGCTGGTACGGGCAGCAGCCCTACCTCGTCGACGACGTGTCGGTCCTCGGACCCGACGGCGGCGGTGGCGGGGACCCGGACCCGGTGGTCCCGGTGTCGCCCTCGGGCCTCGCGGTCTCCGGTACGACCTCGTCGTCCGTGTCGCTGTCGTGGAGCCCGGTGGCGAACGCGACGGGCTACAACGTGTACCGCGACGGCACGAAGGTCCAGTCGGTGAACGGGAGTTCGGCGACCGTGACGGGTCTGGCCGCCGACACCTCGTACACCTTCCAGGTGACCGCGACGAACGCGGCGGGCGAGTCCCCGCGTACCACCTCGGTGAACGGCCGGACGGCCACCACCGGCGGCGGAGGCGGCGGTGACGTGCCGGCGCACGCCGTCACGGGCTACTGGCAGAACTTCAACAACGGCGCGGCCGTGCAGCGCATCTCGGACGTGCAGGCGCAGTACGACATCATCGCGGTCGCCTTCGCGGACGCCACCTCGACGCCCGGCGCCGTGGACTTCACGCTCGACTCGGCCGGGCTCGGGGGCTATACGGAGGCCCAGTTCAAGGCGGATGTGGCGGCGAAGCAGGCGGCCGGCAAGTCGGTGATCATCTCGGTCGGCGGCGAGAAGGGCACCGTCGCGGTCAACAGCGCCGCGTCGGCGACCAACTTCGCGAACTCCGTGCACGCGCTGATGCAGGAGTACGGATTCGACGGGGTCGACATCGACCTGGAGAACGGGCTCAACTCCACGTACATGACCCAGGCGCTCAGGTCCCTCGCGGCGAAGGCGCCGGGGCTCGTCATCACGATGGCGCCGCAGACGATCGACATGCAGTCGACGTCGAACGAGTACTTCAAGACGGCCCTGAACATCAAGGACATCCTGACCGTCGTCAACATGCAGTACTACAACAGCGGTTCGATGCTGGGCTGTGACGGCAAGGTCTACTCGCAGGGCTCGGTGGACTTCCTGACGGCCCTGGCCTGCATCCAGCTGGAAGGCGGGCTCGCCCCGTCCCAGGTGGGCCTCGGACTGCCCGCGTCGACGCGGGGCGCGGGCTCCGGGTACGTGGCACCGTCCGTGGTGAACGCGGCGCTCGACTGTCTGACGCGCGGCACGTCGTGCGGTGCGTTCAAGCCCTCGCGTACGTATCCGTCGCTGCGGGGCGCGATGACGTGGTCGACCAACTGGGATGCGACCGCGGGCAATGCGTGGTCGGGCGCGGTGGGGCCGCACGTGCACAACCTGCCGTAGCCGCCCCTTGAAGACCGGAAGGTCCGTCCCACCGCTCCCCCGGCGGGACGGACCTTCCGTATGACGGACCTTCCGTATGTCGTGCCGTATGGCGTGCCGTATGGCGCCTTACAACGTGACCGCGATCCCCACCACGATGGCGACGAACGTGGCCATGAAGATGGCGATGTGCTTGCCCGTCGGCTGCTCCGGCGGCTCACCCGCCTCGTGGCGCTCGCGCTGGCGGCGCAGCCACCCCGCGAACACGAGCCGCAGGATCGCCAGGGTCAGCGTGCCCAGGACGTACAGCTGGAGCGCCTGCACGGCTCCGTCGCCCGTGCCCCGCAGAGCCACGTAGAGGACGGTGACCACAGTGACCGTCACGGCCCCGGCCAGTGTGGCCCTGCGGGTCGTGGCCAGGGTCGCCACCGCTGTCGCGAGCGCGAGGCCCGAGACGACGGCGGCGATCCACCAGTGGGCCGTGGTGAAGTGCTCGGTGAGCATCGGGGTCCTTACCAGTCGAAGATGTCGGTCACGCCGCCGACCACGCCGCTGACGACCCCGGAGATCTTCCCGCCGAGCTCGGTCTTGAGACCTGCCTTCGAGATGACCGTGCCCACACCGGCGAAGATACCGCCGACGATGAACATGCCCATGTCCTCGCTGAACTGCTCGGAGCCGAAGCCGTAGGAGGTGCCGGCGAGGATGGCCGAGACGCCGCTCAGACCCCAGGACACCAGGCCCACCGTGCCGGCCACGCCGAGGATCACCGGGGCGGCCGGCGGGAAGAAGAAGGCGGAGGCGGCGATGCCCACGGCGGCCACACCCGCCACCGTCGACCAGTGGCTGACGGCCTTGTGCCAGTCCTTCTCCCGGCCGACGTCCGCGGGCCACATGCCCCAGTACTCGGTGTTGCCCTCGCTGACCGGGCTCGTGCCGTTGGTCTCGTGGGCCGCGGTCTCCATCGCGATCGTCTGCGCCTTGGCCTCGGCCTCGGCCCTGCGCTTGTCGGCGACGATCTTCTTGGCCGCGCTGGCGGCGGCCGCGGCCTCCGCCTTGCTCTTGCCTGCCGCCAGGGCGGAGGCCTGAGCCTGGGAGGCGGAGACCTGCGCGTCGTTCGCGAAGGACACGGCCTCCCTGGCGGATTCGAGGGCGCGGCTCATCGCGTAGTTGGCGGTGGCGGCCGCGGCCCGCGCCGTCCGCGCAGCGTTCCTGGCCGTCGCGGCGGACTCGGCGGCCTTGGTGGCGGAGGCGTCGGCGGCGTCCGCGTTCCTGCGCGCCTCGTCCTTCGCGAGCTCGGCGTCCTCGGCGTACTCACCGGCCTTGGTCGCCCAGTCGGTCGCCTCCTGCGCCGCGTCACGCGCCTCGGCCGCGGCCTTCTGCGCGTACGAGGCGTCCTCGAGCGCCTTCAGGGCGATCTTCGTCGCGTGCGCGATCGAGGCGCGGACCGCCGACACGTGTGTGGCGTGGTCGTGGTCGAGGCGGGCGGCGTCGAACTGCCCGGAGGTGACGAAGCTGCGGCGCATCTTCGCGGAGCCCTCGAGGGCGATCTGCGCCGCCGCCTTCGTGTACATGCCGCCCGTGTTGATCAGCCGCAGGATCTCGACGTTGTCGTCCTCCTTGACCGCCTCGGCGAGTTCAAGGGAGAGGAAGCGATGCAGGGCGACGGCGGTGCCCGCGTCGAGGGCGGCCTGTGCCTTGGCCTTGACGGCAGGGCCCGGGTTCTCGTTCAGGACCCGGAAGACCCTGACGCGGTACGTCTCGGCACCCGCCGCGACGAAGCCGCTCGACAGGAACCGGGTCGGCGCCTCGTCGTCGGTGCTCGCGAGCGCGGTGTGCGCCGCCTCGGCGATGCCCGCCGTGGACATCCGCGCCACCCCGAGCACGGTCTCCCGGTCGTCGGCCTTCTGCGCCAGGACGCGGTCGGCGTCGAGCCAGTTGAGGACGTCCTCGTCGTTGCCGGCGAGGGCGAACTCGGCGGCCTCCCGGGTCCAGCTGCCGGTCACGGTGAGGAGTTCGGCGGCGGCGACGCGTGCGTCCGTCACGGCCTTCGCGGTGTCGCCGGACGCCATGGCCGACTCGGCGGAGGCGATCAGGTCCTTGATCGCCGAGGAGGTCCGGTCGACCTCGGTGCGCTCCCGGTCGGCGGCGACGGCGGCATCGGCCTCGGCCTTCGCCCTCAACCGCGCTTCGGTGACGCAGAGTTCGACCTCTTCGGCGAGGTGGGCGGTCTCCGCGGTGCGGGCGGCCTGTTCCACCTCCGAGGCTTCCTTGACGGCGTCGTGCGCCTTGGTGGCGGCGTCGGTGGCGGCGTTCGCGTGCTCGGTGGAGCGCTTGGCGTACTCGACC
>NZ_JBEPEW010000023.1:0-81915 GCF_040300965.1 Streptomyces mesophilus
GAAGTGGATGTCCGCGATCACCGGGATCTGTGATTTGCGGGCGATGGTCGCGAGCGCGTCCGCGCGGTCGCGGTCCAACTCGTCCTGCGGGAAGCGGTGTTCGACACGCAGTGTGCGGGGTGGGCCCGCGGGGACGACCGGTGTGGGATCGAGTCCGCGGGCCGCGTCGTGCAGCCGGCGGCCCGCCGCGGCGCCGAGGATCCGCTGCAGGGTGCCGAGGGGTGCGGCGGCGATCTTGCCGATGCTGTCGAGTCCGTACGAGGACAGGGTCCGGGTCGTCGCGGGACCCACTCCGTGCAGCGCGGCCGCGGGCTTGGCCGCGAGGAAATCGGCGACCGCGTCCACGTCGTCGGGCAGGGTGCGCACGGCCGAGGGCGGACCGTCGGCCGCGATCATCCGGGCCAGCATCGGGTTCGCGGCGATACCGACCGTGGAGCGAAGGCCGTACAGGCCGCCCGTACGGACCCGGATGCGTTCGGCCAGGCCGGGGGCGTCCGTGCCGAAGTAGCGCAGGCTGCCGGAGACGTCGGCGAGCGCGGCGTCCGGGGGGTGGGCCTGGACCTGCGGGGTGAACTCGGCTAGCAGGGACAGCAGATGGTGGTAGATCTGCTCGTCCACCAGGTCGTGGAAGTGGATGTACATGATCTGCACCCCTGATCCCTCCTTCAAGTGGCCGCTCATCCCGCACTCCCCGGGCTCTGGTGCCACAACTTCCTGCTCTGCTTGACCGATTCACCGGGCGGCTGCAGATCCGCCCACGGGTGCAGCTCGTAGCCGGTCTCCAGACGGATGCTGCGGCCGTCCCCGGCGGGGTCCGCGCTCGGCCGGTCCGCGGTGAGCCGTTCGGTGACCGCCGAGAGCCCTCCCGTACGGCGGAGTTCGGCCAGTTCAGCCAGGTCCCAGGCGGCCGAGCCGGTCACCGAGAGCGCCTTGCCGCTGCCGCCGCCGCGGCGCTGCACCACTCCTCGTACGAGAAGCAGCCAGGAGTGGAAGACGGTGTGCGCGCAGGCGTCATGGCTGTCCTCGAAGAACGCGCAGTCCACAAGCCCCGAGGTGTCGTCGAGCGTGGTGAAGATGACACGCTTGCCCGAGCGGATCGGCGGGGTCTGCACGGCGCCCTTCGCACCGGCGACCAGGACCACCTGTCCGTGCGGCAGGTCCTTCAGACGCTGGGCGGTGGCCACACCCAGTTCGTCGAGCAACTCCCGGTGATCGCCCAGGAGATGGCGCGAGGTGTCCATGCCGAGGATGCCGAGCTCGGCACCGAGCCGCTCGACGTCGTCGAGGTCGGGCAGATGGGCGGGCGCGACCTCGGCCGGCGCGTCGTCGCTCTCGCCGAGCGTCAACTGGCCCTGGGCGGCGCCCTTCTGCCCCTTCTGCAGCTCGGCGATGTGCAGCATCAGATCGCGCCGGTTGCGGCCGAACGCGTCCAACGCGCCGACCTGCGCGAGCCGTTCGGCCACCGGGCGGGAGGGGCGGGCCCGCGAGAGGAAGTCCTGGAGCGAGGTGTACGGACGGCCCGCGACGATCCGTGCCGCCTCGGCCTCGCTCATCCCGCGGACGTCGCTGAGCGCCAGCCGTACCCCATGAGTGTCCTTCGGAACGCTCGGATCAGACACCAGTTCGATTAGATAGGCGGAGTCCGAGGCATTCACGTCAAGGGGCAGGATCGGCACGCCTCTTCTGCGCGCGTCCGCGAGCAGCAGCCGCTTCGGATACATCCCCGGGTCGTGCGTGAGCAGCCCCGCGTAGAAGGCCGCCGGGTGGTGGGCCTTCAGCCAGGCCGACTGGTACGAGGGGACGGCGAAGGCGACGGCGTGCGCCTTGCAGAAGCCGTACGCGCCGAAGGCCTCGATGATCTCCCAGGTCCGCTCGATCACTTCATGCGTGTAGCCGCGCTTGCCCGCCTCCTGGGCGAACCACGCCCGCACCCGCCCGATCAGCTCGGGGTTGGACAGGGCGCGCCGGGTGTAGTCGCCGAAGGCGAGGGAGCAGCCGGTCATCACGTTCAGGATCCTGATGATCTGCTCGTGGAAGACGACCACGCCGTACGTGTCCTCGAGTGCTTCCTTGAGGTCCTCGTGCGGGTAGTCAGGTGCCTTCTTGCCGTGCCGGGCCTTGATGAACGGGTCGACCATGTTCGCCGCGACGGGCCCCGGCCGGAACAGCGAGATGTCGACCACGAGGTCGTGGAAGGTCTCGGGCTGAAGGCGTGCGATGAGGTCGCGCTGGCCGGGCGACTCGGTCTGGAAGCAGCCCAAGGTCTGGGAGGACTTGATGAGTTGATACGTCCTGGGGTCGGCGGGCGGGACCTGTTCGGGGTCCTCCATGTCGATGTGGCGGCCCGTGGCGCGCTCGATCTCCGTGACGGCGTGTGCGATCGCGGACTGCATCCGCACGCCGAGCACATCGAGCTTGAGAAGCCCGAGGTCCTCGACGTCCTCCTTGTCGAACTGGGACATGGGGAAGCCCTCGGTGCTGGTCGGCATCACCGGGGTGCGCCCGAGCAGTGTCGCGTCGGAGAGCAGGACGCCGCACGGGTGCATGGCGATGCCGCGGGGGAGGGCGTCGAGGGCCTCGACGAGGTCCCACATCTGCGGCCCGTACGCCCCCGGGTCGATGCCGCGCAGCTCCGGCAGCTCGGCCAGGGCGGCGCGGGCGTCGCGCGCCCTGATGTGCGGGAAGGACTTCGCGAGCCGGTCCACCTCGGCCGGGTCGAGGCCGAGGGCGAGGCCCGTGTCGCGTACGGCGTGCCGGACGCGGTACGTCTCCGGCATGGATACGGTCGCGACCCGCTCCGGGCCGAAGCGCTCCAGGATCGCGCGGTAGACCTCCAGGCGGCGGGCGGATTCCACGTCGATGTCGATATCGGGCAGCTCGGCACGCCTGTCGGACAGGAAGCGCTCCATGAGCAGGCCGTGCTCGACGGGATCGGCGGTCGCGATGCCGAGCAGGTGGTTGACCAGGGAGCCGGCGCCGGAGCCGCGTGCGGCGACCCGTATGCCCAAGTCCCTTGTGTCCTCGACGACTTGGGCGACGGTGAGGAAGTACGAGGCGAAGCCGAGCCGGTCGATCAGCTCCAGTTCCGCTTGGAGCCGTTCCCAGTACGCAGGCTTGCGGTCGTAGTGGCGCAGCACCATGCCCGCCGCGCACTTGGAGCGCAGCACCCGCTCGGGGGTGCGGCGGGAGGCGCCGACGAGATCCGGCTCGGGGAAGTGGACGCGGCCGATGCCCAGATCGTCCTCGGGATCGACGAGGCAGGCGGCGGCGGTCTCCGCGGTCACTTCGAGCAGGCGCTCGGCGGTGTTGGCCCGGTATCCGGCGGCCTCGGCGACCTGCTCGGCGATATGGGCCATGTCAGCGGGCGGCTTGAGCCAGCGCTCGCCGGGGTCGAGGGTGCCGCGCCGGTCGATGGGGACGAGCCGGCGCGCGGAGTCGAGGACGTCGGCGACCAGGCCCTGGCCTTCGTCGGCGTAGCGCACGGAGTTGGTGAGCACCGGCAGGATGCGCTGCTCGACGGCGAAGCCGAGGGAGCGGGCGGCGTGCCGCAGCGACCCCGTGCCGGTGCCGCTCAGCCCGTGCGAGACGACCTCGATCCGCAGCGCCGCGTCCCCGAACCGCTCCCGCCAGGGCGTGAGCAGCCGGGCCGCGCGGTCGGGGCGTCCCGCGGCCAGGGCGCGGCCGACGTCGGAGCCGGGGCCGAGCAGGACGGTGAGGTGCTCGCCGAGGGCGGCGTTCCAGGACAGCAGCGGGCGCCGGTCGTCCGCGTGCGCGGCGGTGACCAGGCGGCACAGCTCGGCCCAGCCGCGGGCGCCGTCCCGCGCGAGAAACACCACGCGCTGGGCCGACTCGTCGACAAAAGCGCCGCCTCGTGCGGGGGTGCGCCGGCGTTCGGTGCGCTGTGCCCTTTCCTCGGGTGCCGCGACGGCGAGATCCACTCCGAACAGCGGCCGCACCCCGGCGCGGCTCGCGGCCTTGGCGAAGCGCACGGATCCGCCGAGGGTGTCCCGGTCCGTCAGCGCGATCGCATCCATCCCGCGCTCGGCCGCCCGCTCGGCGAGCCGCTCGGGGTGCGATGCGCCGTAGCGCAGTGAGAACCCGGAGACGGTGTGCAGATGCGTAAAGCCGCGCATCCGTACCACCTCGCCACTGCTGCCCCCTGCCCTTGCTGTCGACCACGCCCGCCTCAGTGGCCTGGTCAGGCCACTGTATCGAACATCTTTGCGATTCGCCTGATCGTGGCGCGGTGCGGGTGGCGAGTCCCGGGACCGGCAGCCCCGAGGATCCCTTGAGGAGCGGTCTCAGGGACGTGGAAGTGCCGTCAAGGTGCCTGTGCAGATGCCCGTAAAAGTGCCCCGCACCTCCGCCGAAAAGGCAGGGATGCGGGGCGTCTGGTCGCAGTTGGTTCACCTGCGGGTTCGGCGGCGTCCTCCCGACCAGCCGGCGCCGATGCCCGCCACCTGCAGGGCGAGCAGCATCAGGCCGAGCAGCATGAGGTTTGTCGAGCTGAACACGTCGTTTCCATCGAGGTCCGTCGCATTGAAGAGAAACGCGAGGAAGAACAGCACTGCCGCAGCGATACCGAGCATTGCAGCCCCTCATGTCGTCGAGCCCGCCCCGATGGCGCGGCTCGCGGTCGAGGTCCGAGTTCCCCGACTGGCGCCGGTTACTTGCGGAGCCGCTTGGGCGCGTTGGTTGCGGACGTCGCTTGAGCGCGTTACTTGCGGACGTCGCTTGAGCGCGTTACTTGCGGACGTCGCTTGGGCGCGTTACTTCAGGAGCCGCCTGAGCGCGTACCCGAAGACCACCCGTCCGGACCGCGCCGTCGCCGCGTCCAGGAAGCGCGGGAGCTTGGTGAGGCGCAGGTCCTCGCGCCAGACGACGTACGAGCCGGGGCCGCGGACCGCCGGATGGACCTCGATCTCGGCCCAGCCCGTCAGGACCTTCCCCGTCTTCGTCAGGCGGCAGCGGGCTTCGGGGGACGGCGGCTGCCAGAGCGTGATCTCCATCGGATCGTCGAAGCCGAGCGGGCCGAGACCCGTGCGCGCGACGAAGCGGGTGCCCTCCCGGTTGGGGCCGTCGGTGAGGACCGTCGTGGACGTGAACGGCACCTGCGCGGCATGCCGCTCCCAGTCCGTCACCCGCCGCCAGGCCTCGGCGACGGGGAGCGGGGTGCGGTGGGCGATACGGAATTCGGGCACGGCGGGATCGTAGGACGTGGGGTCCGGGTCCGGGACGCGAAACACCGCCGCCACCGCTCCCTGAGGTGGGGGAGGAGCGGTGGCGGCGGGGCCGGCTCCGGGGGTCATGTCCCAAGACCCCCGGATTCTGGATGCCGGAGTGGAGGTGGGCCGGCGGCTGCGCGGACCCTGGAGACGCGGTGGGTCAGCGGCTGTGGCGGCCCGTGGAGACGCGGCGGCGGACCGTGCCGAAGAGCAGGGCCGCACCGACGGCGAGCACGCCCGCGCCGCCCATCGCGATGTACGGGGTGGTCGAGTCGCCGCCGGTCTCGGCGAGGTTCTCGTCGGCGGCCACCGGCTGGTCGGCGGAGCCGGCCGCCTCGGGGGCGTTGGCCTCGGGCGCGGCGGCGGTCTCCTTGGCGCCGGTCTCCGCGTCCTGGTCGCCGTGGCCCTGGTGCTCGACCGTCGACTGCTCCTGGCCGTCGGTGATCTGCTCCTCGCTCGGCGCGGACGGCTCGGCCGCCGGCTTCTCGTCCGAGGGTGAACTGCCGCTGCCCGCCGAGCCGTTGTCGGCGCCGAAGACCACGTCGGAGCAGGTGTAGAAGGCCTCGGGGGAGTCCGAGCGCTGCCAGATCGAGTAGATCAGGTGCCGGCCGGACTTCTCCGGGATGTTCCCGGAGAAGACGTAGTCGCCGTTCTCCATCTTCGGGTCGGTGACCTCGGCGAAGGGCTTGGCCTCCAGGTCCGACCACTTCAGCGGCTTCGACGGGTCGTAGCCGTCCTTGGTGATGTACAGCTCGAACGAGCCCTTGTGCGGGGCCGTGCCCTTGTAGCGGAAGGTGTGGCTGCCCGAGGAGAGCTTCGAGGACGGCCAGTCGCCGCGGGCCAGGTCGAGGCCCTTGTACTTGTCGTTGCCGGCGCTGCACAGCTTGCCGTCGGGGATGATCTCCTTCGACTTGCCGGCGGCGTTGGCGATGTTGACGCCGTTCCAGTCGTAGAAGGCCTGGACACCGGACGCGGCGACGGCGGCCTTGCACGCGGCCGAGTCGGGCGACTCCGGGCCCTCGGCGTAGCAGGCGGCGACGCGGCTCACCGGGTCCGTCATCGAACCGTGCGCGGCGGCCGGGGATATCGCCAGCGCGGTCAGCGCGAGCGGGGCGACACCGGCGGCTGCGGCGTAGGCGACTTTGCGGCGAGCGGTCATGTGTGGATCTCCTTGAGCGACTTCTTGGGGGGTGCGTGGGGGATACGGGGCGGGTACGTACCGTCGGTGCGGCCCCCCGAACAACTGCTGCACCGGCGGGTCGAACCCGCCCCGGCGGACACGAAGTTAGCCCTTGAGATCCACGATTTCGCCTGCTGAGGCCGCCTGAGGGTGATCCTTATGGCCCCTTTAAGGAAGCACTCAGAAGCGGTTAAGTGCGCGCCCGTGATGTCTGGTTTGGCGAGCCTGTTCAGCGGGTGCGCCCTCCATCAGGGTCCACTGGACTCCAGGTGATGTTGCTGAGATTGGCTCCCGGTTTGGCTCCCCAGGCGGTGCGAGGTGGCGGCAACGCAGGCCCGGGAGCGTCTGAGACAGGCAGCTGATCGTGGCGCTCCGTCGACGCAGGCGCGGGGCCTACGGAGCCAGGCGGGCTGCTGGCATAACGGATGCGCATGACTATCCGCTACATGGCGCCCCTGAGGTAGCGGTAGCCCCAAGGGGTACGCCGCACCACGGTGGCTGTGATCTTCCGGATCCCGACTCGGCCTCATGAGGGACGCCCGTGTACAGGATGAGCTGGGACCAGGCGCCGCACCTGAACGAGCGTCTGATATGAGTTTGCGAGACATCGCATCAACCGGGGGAAGCATGAGCCTGCGACCAACTGCCTTCAGCGTGCTCGGCGTTAGCGTGAACTGGGAGTTCACCAAGTCCGATCGGCAGGTTGCGCAGCATGTCATGGACTTCCTTGCTGACAAACGAGTCCTGACGATCGGGTGGGGCCGCCCCAGGAGTGAGGCCGCCGCGTGCTTGGATTCCGCGGCCGAGTGCCGCACGAAGCTGTCGGAGTACCTCGACCAGATCCAGAAACCGAACAGCGATCTGCGTACATGGGTACGTGGCATCCGCCAGGCATTCACCGACTTCATTGAGGCTGGTGGGCACGATGGTTGCCGCTTCACGGCTGCAGATTCCGCTGGCCTGGAGGGCCCGTTCAATCAGGCGCTGCGCGATCTGCGTGAGCGGGTCCGCTGCGAAACGGATCTCGTCGCGGAGCGCTACAAACTCACGGGACTTGGCCTACCACCGGGACGTGAGCGCGTCTGAGGCTGTGCTGCCTCCTACTTGTAGGCGTGCGTGCCAAGGATCAACTTTCTCAGCGCAGAGAGGTTTTGGTCGATGGAGTGGATCACTCTTGTCGCAACAGGCTTAGGAGCTCTCATCGGCGTAGGGTCCACCTTGTTGGCCGAGCGAGTGCGTGCATCCCGGGAAGAGTCCCAGCGCCGGCATGATTTGCGCCAGCAGTTGTATGCCGATTTCCTGGCTGCCCTTTCACGCGTGGCCGATGAGCTGTACGCGCTAGGGAGCGTCCCTGATCGGAACGAGATGAAGGCTCGGGCAAGTGAGGCGTGGCGGAGAGGCGATGCTTACCCACTCCGCTACCACATGACGATCTCTGCACCCGTTGGCATGGTCTCCGCGTCTGACAACTGTTTCCGCCGCTTGCGTGACTTCCGAGACGTCGTGGCGAGTGGCACCGCAAGCAACACCGCAGAATTCCGAGCAGCTCAGGTCGCTTACGACCAATCGCTGACCAAGCTGCGCGAGCTGATGAGAGCCGATCTCAATCCTGAGGACTGACTCAGGCTGCCTCATATTCGTGGGTTCTGTAATCGATTTCAATGTCTGTCGACAAGGTGGCCAGGTGGGCTCGTCTCTGCGTGGCGTCCAGATGGGCGAGGCGCGAGGTGTCTACCGCAACCTTTACTCCTCGGCGCCCCACCGGATCATTAGCGACGTCCGCCCGATGCCGCAGTGAGGCCTGTCAGGGAGTGTGAATGCTGGGGAAGTGTTCGTCATGGCCACTACCGCTACATCATCAGCCCTCAAAGATCAGGAAGTTGAGGGACCCTGTGACGTCGACTGCGACTCGGCACCCTCTGCTGTCGGTGCGGCTCAGGCTGAAGGTGGTTCTACGAGACAAGGTGTGGATCGGCCGACGCTCGATCGAGAGGCCCTGTGTCACGCTTGCCTGACGAGATCCGGCGTGTCGCATGCCGCAATTGAGCCGAGTCCGAGGACTGGCGAAGGGGAATCCCGTGCCGCAGGCCAGCCCGCGAGGTACGTACTTGCAGATCTCGGAGTCTCTGCGAGTGGGCATCAAGAGCGGCAAGATCGCCGCAGAGTCGTCGTCCGAGGCTGATCTCATGGCCACGCATGACGTCTCGCGCAACACCGCTCGGATGTCCCTTTCGTCGCTACGGCAACAGGCCCCGCAAGCGCTACGGCAACAGGCCCCGCAAGCGCCGGCCTCGTCCCGTAACGGAGGTCATCGGTCCTGGGACAGCGCCACCAGCTCCGCGAAGAGGCCGCCCGCGTGGGCCAGGTCCTCGTAGGTGCCCTGTTCGATGACGTGGCCCTTGTCCATGACCAGGATCCGGTCCGCGAGGCGTACGTTCTCCAGCTGGTGGGTGACGACGATCGTCATGCGCTCGGCGGCGATCCGCTTGATCTCCAGGAAGATCGCGTGCTCTCCGCGCGCGTCCATCTGCGAGGTTGGCTCGTCGAGGACCAGCAGGGGCGAGCGCCGGTACAGCATCCGCCCGCACACCAGCCGCTGCCACTGACCGCCCGACAGCTCGGCGCCGCCCCACAGCTCCCTGGCAAGGAGGGTGTCGAGCTGATGCGGAAGCCTCTCGACGGCCTCGCGCATGCCCACCGCGTCGATCGCCTGCCACACCGGCTCGTCGTCGAAGGTCCGCGGCTGGCCGAGCGTGATGTTCTCGCGGACCCGCAGCGGCCAGCAGGCGAAGTTCTGCGGTACGAGCGCGGTGCGCCGCCATACGGAGTCGGGGTCGGCCCCTGCCAGATCCGTACCGTCCCACAGGACGCGGCCCTTGTCGGCGAGCAGGATGCCGGTGATCAGCTTGGCCAGGGTCGACTTGCCCGACCCGTTCTCGCCCACGATCGCCAGGATCTCGCCGCGGCGCAGTGTGAGCGAGACGCCGGCGACAGCGGGCTCGGACTTGCCCGGGTACTGGTAGACGACCTCGTCGAGACGGATCTCGTCGACCTGCTCGGGGATGGTCGACTCGCCGCGCTTGGGCGCCAGTTCGGCGGCCATGTCGAGGAAGGAGCGCATGTCCGCGAGGTAGAGCGAGGTGTGGAACAGCGCGGCGCCGTGGATGACGAACTGCGAGAGCGCGGCGAGGGTGGTCTGTACGGCGATCACCGCGGTGGCGGCCACCGGCAGCGCGACCCGTCCCGTGGCGGCGAGCCAGGCGAGCGTGGACCAGGTGCCGAGCAGGAAGACGCCGCCGAGCGCACTGGAGGCCAGGACGATCCGCAGCAGCCGGGGCGCCGCGGCGAGGGTGCGCTCGTCGATCCGCCGGGACAGGGCGCGGTACCAGTGGACGAGGTAGCCGGTCATGCCGTTGGCGCGGACCTCGTCGCCGTGCCGGGAGTACGTGGCCCACCAGCGCATCATGGAGCGGACGTTGCGGTCGCCGACGTTCAGATAGTGGGTCTCGTAGTCGACGCGCGCCGACAGCACGGCCCCCACGCCTGCCGGCACCACGGCCAGCAGGAGCAGCGGCAGCATCAGCGGATGCAGCGCGGTGATCACCCCGCTCGCGGCGAGCATCCGGATCAGGGCGGACAGGAAGCGCTGGGTGTCCTGCACCATCAACCGGGTGCGGGTGACGCCGACTTCGGCAGCCTCCTGCCGGTCGGCGAACCCGTCCTGCGCGTACGCCGAGGACTCCACCCGGCAGACCGCCTCGACGAGTGCGATATCGGCCTCGGTCGTCAGGAGCGGAGTGACCCGGCCGTCGGCGTACGAGGCCAGGGCGCCGCTGATCCGGCCGGCCGCCGCGGCCGCGGTCACCGCGATGAGGGCGGGCAGTGCGGCGTGCAGACGTTCGGACACGCTGCCCGCTCCCAGTACGTGGCCCATCGCGCGAGCCGTGAAGGCGAGCACCACGGCGGCTGAGACACCGGTCAGGAGCTGGCAGACGACGAGCAGCACCACGCCGGTACGGTCGACTGCCCAGGCCCGGCGCGCGGTGTGTCCGAGGACCGCGGGAAGCCGTCGGCACATGGCACCGAAACCGGCGTCCGCCAGGGGGTTCTTGCCCGCCTTGCCCTCGAAGGTGATGGCGGCCGGGGGTGGTGGGGGAGGAGCCCCGCCCGAGTCCTCACCGCTCGCGGTAGAGGCGTTCGTCACCGTCACCTGCATCCCTCCAAGGAGGTCGTGCCGCACCTGGGTGGCTCGGCGGTGCTGGGACTAACGACGCTTGCGGAGAATCGAACGCGCTCGATTCCGGACGCCCTCGGGGCCTTGGCGGACAAGGAGCGGGATGCCTGTGCGCCGGGGTGCGGGCGTCCGCGGGCGCGGGGATGTGGCCGAATCGCCGAGGCTTGAAACGCCTGGGGCGGATGGGGTTTTGGGCCGGGTCAGGCAGGGGCGGGTGAGCCCACCGGGAGCGGGCCCGGGCGCAGCGAGCTCACCCCACCCACCGATACCGCCGCTCCGGCCGCCCCGTCCCCCCGTACTTGAGGGTCACCTCCGCCCGTCCCGTATCCGCGAAGTACTCCAGGTAGCGCCGTGCGCTGACCCGGGACAGGGAGCCGGCCCGGGCGCACTCCGTGGCCGAGAGGCCCGACGGGTGGGTGCGCAGGACGCGTTCGACCAGTTCCGCGGTGTGGGCCGCGAGGCCCTTGGGGAGTTCGCGCGAGCCCGGCGGGCGGGTGCCGAAGATCTGGTCGACGTCCTCCTGGCGGGCCTCGTCCAAGGTGTCGAGGCGGGTGCGCAGGGCCGCCACATGCCGCAACTGCTCCTGAAGCGCGGCCTGGTTGAAGGGCTTGATCAGGTAGTGCAGCGCGCCGGCGCGCAGTGCGGAGCGGATCACCTCGGCGTCCCGCGCGGCCGTGATGAACAGGGCGTCGACCGGCGGACGGGAGGGGTCCTGCTCTTCCGCGGCGCGCAGCTCCCGTAGGACCGAAATGCCGTCCATATCCGGCAAATACACATCGAGCAGCACCAGATCGGGGCGCAGCCGCTCGGCCGCGCGCAGGGCCTCCGCGCCGTTGTGGGCGACCCCCACCACGGTGAAGCCCTCCATCGCGGCGACATAGCGGCCGTGCAGCTTGGCCACCATGAAGTCGTCGTCCACCACAAGGACTGTCGTAGGGGGAGTCTGCGCACTCATCGGCGCAGGTTAAGCACGCGACCACAAGGACCACAACGTTCGTTGCTTGCGGAAGAGAGACAGCTTGTTAACGCGCAGGCAACATGTGGGCCACCTCACAAGGCCTTAACGCCTGCTTACAAAACCCGCTTACGAAACACCCGCATACAAAACCCCCTTACACAAACCGACAGGTGGTGGCACACGTGCGTCTGCGCACTCCCCTCGCCCTGCTCGGGGCCGCGCTCCTCGTCCTCGGGGCCCCGCCGCTGCTCTCGGCGGGCAGCGGTGCCGACGACGGCACCAAGATCCCCAGGCTGCGCTTCATGGTCCCCAACACCCCGGGCGGCGGCTACGACGTCACCGCACGCACCGCCGCCAAGGACGCGGAGGACGCCGGACTCACGCACGGCATCGAGGTGTTCAACATGCCCGGCGCCGGCGGCACCGTGGGCCTGGCCCGGATCGCAGAGGACAAGGGCAACGGACGGCTCGCGATGTCCATGGGCCTCGGCGTGGTCGGCGCCGCGCGCTCCAACGACTCCCCGAAGACCCTCGCCGACACCACCCCGATCGCCCGGCTCACGGAGGAGCAGGACGTCGTGGTGGTCGCCAAGGACTCCCCGTACAAGACCATCGACGATCTCGTCGGCGCCTGGAAGAAGAACCCGGGCAAGCTCCCGGTCGGCGGCGGTTCGTCGCCCGGCGGGCCCGACCATCTCGCACCGATGCTGATGGCGCGCGCCGCCGGGATCGCGCCCAAGGACGTCAACTACATCCCGTTCGACGGCGGCGGCGAACTGCTCGCCTCGATCCTCGGCAACAAGGTCGCCTTCGGCGTCTCGGGCGTCGGCGAGTACCTGGACCAGATCAAGTCCGGCGAGCTGCGACTGCTCGCCGTGACCGGACCCGAGCGGGTCCCGGGCCTGGACGGCCCGACGCTCATGGAGTCCGGATACGACGTGAACTTCACCAACTGGCGCGGCATCGTCGCCCCGCCCGGCCTCGACGAGGACGAGCGGACCAAACTCATCGAGTTCTTCGAGGAGCTCCATGACTCGCCCGAGTGGAAGAAGTCGCTCGAGGTCAACGGCTGGACCGACGCCTTCGTGACGGGGGAGAAGTTCGGCGACTTCCTGGAGAGCGAGGACAAGCGCGTGGTGTCCGTACTGAAGGAGCTGGGTCTGTGACGGCCACCATCGAACCCCCTGAGAAGGCACCCGAGAGCAAGTCCTGGCTGCGGGAGTATTCCGAACTCGGCGTCAGCGTCCTGCTGTTGGCGCTCGGCATCCTGGTGCTCACCGACGCGCTGACGATGGAGGTGGACATCGAGCAGCGCGGCCCGATCGGGCCGAAGACCGTGCCGATCGTGGTCGGCATCGGACTGCTCGTGATCGCCGTGCTGCTCGCGATCGACGTGCTGCGCGGCGGCCGCGGCGAGGCCGAGGGCGGCGAGGACATCGACCTGTCCGAACCGGCCGACATGCGCACGGTGCTGCTGCTCAGCGGTGTCTTCCTCGGCTTCGCGGTGCTCATCGGCCCGCTCGGCTTCCCCATCGCGGGCGCACTGCTCTTCTGGGGCGCCGCCTATGCGCTCGGCTCACGACGGCTCGACCGCGACCCGCTGATCGCGGCGGTGCTCTCCGTCGTCACGTACGCCGTCTTCAACAACCTGCTCGGGGTCCCGCTGCCCGGCGGCCCGCTGATCGGAGCGCTGTGACATGAACGCTCTCAACTCCCTGATGGACGGCTTCGGTACGGCACTGACGCCCATCAATCTGCTCTGGGCCGCGATCGGTGTGCTGCTCGGCACGGCGATCGGAGTGCTGCCCGGCATCGGCCCCGCGATGGCGGTGGCGCTGCTGCTCCCCGTGACGTACGGGCTCGACCCGACGGGCGCGTTCATCATGTTCGCGGGCATCTACTACGGGGCGATGTTCGGCGGTTCGACCACCTCGATCCTGCTCAACACCCCAGGTGAGAGTGCGGCGGTGGTCGCCGCCATCGAGGGCAACCCGATGGCCAAGTCCGGCCGGGGCGCGCAGGCGCTCGCGGCCGCGGCGATCGGGCACTTCGCGGGCGGCATGGTCGGCACGATCCTGCTCGTGGCCCTCGCACCGAAGATCGCGGACCTCGCGGTGGACATCGGCGCGCCCGACTACTTCGCCATCATGGTGCTCGCGTTCATCGCGGTGACGAGTGTGCTCGGCTCCTCCCGTATCCGCGGACTCGCCTCGCTGCTCATCGGTCTCACCATCGGCCTGGTCGGCCTCGACCAGATGACCGGCCAGCAGCGTCTGACCGGCGGCTCGCTCCAACTCGCCGACGGTGTGGACGTGGTGATCGTCGCGGTCGGTCTGTTCGCGATCGGCGAGGCCCTGTGGGTGGCCGCCCATCTGCGCCGCGGCGGTGCCGAGGCGATTCCGGTCGGCCGGCCCTGGCTCGGCAAGGCGGACGTCAAGCGGTCCTGGAAGTCCTGGCTGCGCGGACCGGTGATCGGCTTCCCGTTCGGCGCGATCCCGGCGGGCGGTGCGGAGATCCCGACATTCCTGTCGTACGTCACCGAGAAGCGGCTGTCCAAGCACAAGGACGAGTTCGGCAAGGGCGCCATCGAAGGCGTCGCGGGCCCCGAGTCGGCCGCGTCCGCTTCGGCGGCGGGCACGCTGGTCTCGATGCTGACCCTCGGTCTGCCCACCACCGCTGTCGCGGCCGTGATGCTCGCCGCTTTCCAGCAGTACGGGATCCAGCCGGGCCCGCTCCTTTTCGACCGCGAACCGGAACTGGTGTGGGGGCTGATCGCCTCGCTGTTCGTCGGCATGGTGCTGCTGCTCTGCCTCAACCTGCCGCTCGCACCCCTGTGGGCCAAGCTGCTTCGCATCCCGCGCCCGTACCTCTACGCGGGGATCCTCTTCTTCGCGGGAGTCGGTGCGTACGCGGTGGCCGGTGAGGCGATCGACCTGGTGATCCTGCTGGTCATCGGCCTGCTCGGGTTCGGGATGCGCCGCTACGGGCTGCCGGTGCTGCCCGCGGTCATCGGTGTGATCCTCGGCCCGGCCGCCGAGCAGCAGCTGCGGCGCGCGCTGCAGATCAGCGACGGCAGCGTGACAGGCCTGGTCGACACACCGTTCTCCGTCACGGTCTACGTGATCATCCTGCTGCTGCTCGCCTGGCCGCTCCTGAAGAAGCTGGTGCTCCGCAAGGGGCGCAGGGCCGCGCCGGAGCGCGAGGATGCCGCCGTCTGACCGGTGCTGATACGTGACGGGGTGCCGGGCCGCTCAGGCTCGGCACCCCGTCGGCGTCTGTCTGGAGGCGCTCACCGGGCTCAGGCCTCGGGCCACCAGGTCTTGTGGATGTCCTCGCGCACTTCCGGACGCGGGCCCACCCTGCGCTGGGCTTCATCGGAGCGCTCACGCTCACGGCGGATCGCGGGCTTGGGGATCGGCTTGCGGATCGTCTGGCGGCGCATGATGGCCTCCTAGCGTCGAGTCGCCCGGGTGCTGAGTACCGTTCATTCACTCGGTTAGACCCGGGCGAGGAGCCTTTCTCATCGCCGCCCGGTTTGTCAGTGGTGCTTGTCACGCTCCTGACGGGTTTCTTCCCTCCTGGACCAGGGTTCGACCCTCATGTTTCAGCATGTGGGACGACGCGTGAATTCCTTGCGCGGCAAGGGCGTTGGAGCGAGGCCTTCCGGCCAGGGGGAATTGTCGGTGGCGGCTGCGACGATCTCCGTATGAGTGACGAACAGACGCCGGCCGCCACGGTCGACTGGGACGCGGAGGCCGCGGCCTTCGACCGGGAGCCCGACCACGGCCTGCACGACCCGGAGGTCCGCGCCGCCTGGGCCGAGCGGCTCGCGTCCTGGCTGCCGCCCACGGCGTCCGACGTGCTCGACCTCGGCTGCGGTACGGGAAGTCTGGCGCTGCTCGCGCGGGAGCAGGGCCACCGGGTGGTGGGCGTGGACCTGTCGCCCCGGATGGTGGAGCTGGCCCGCACGAAGCTCGGCGCGGGGGCCGAGGTGCTGCTCGGCGACGCGGCCCGGCCACCGGTCGGTGCCAGGACGTTCGATGTCGTGCTTGCCCGTCATGTGCTGTGGACGTTCCCGGACCCGTCGGCGGTTCTGGCGCACTGGTGCTCCTTGCTGCGGCCCGGTGGGCGTCTGGTCCTGGTCGAGGGGGTGTGGGGCGCGGGGACCGGGGGCGTGGGGGCCCGCGGCGCGGGCGGGCTGCCCGTCGAGGAGATCACCGGGGCCCTCGCCCCGCTCGTCACCCGCGTGCACACGGAGGACCTGTCGCCGGATACGCGCCTGTGGGGGCGGCCCGTCGACGACCTGCGGTATGCGGTGGTGGCGCGGCGGGAGTCGCGGCGTCACCGGGAGGTCGTCGACGTCCATCTCCTGGTGCGGCGGGGCGATGAGGTGCTGCTCGCCCGGCGGGCCGGCACCGGCTATGCGGACGGCCTGTGGAATCTGCCGTCCGGTCACGTCGAGGACGGTGAGGACGTCCGGGCCGCGGTCCTGCGCGAGGCGTACGAGGAGGTGGGCCTCCGGCTGGAGCCGTCCGACGTCCAGATGGCGTTGGTGATGCAGCACCGGGGCCCCGGCGGCGCGCCGCGCGTCGGCTGGTTCTTCGAGACGTCGGCCGGCGGCACCCCGGTCAACCGTGAACCGGACAAGTGCGACGCCCTCGCCTGGTACCCGTTGTCCGACCTGCCGGACGGCATGGTCGCGTACGCCCGCGCGGGAGTCGAGGCCCACCGCGCGGGGGAGCGGTTCGTCCTGCACTGGCACGAGGACGGCGACGCGATCGCGTACGAGAGCGATCGCGACCGGTCGGTGCCGCTGCCCGCCACGACCGCAGGACAGGTCCACCACATCGAGCTGTGGGTGCCGGACCTGGCCGCGGCCTCCGCGTCCTGGGGCTGGCTGCTCGGCGAGCTGGGCTACTCCCCGTACCAGGCATGGGAGTTGGGCCGCAGCTGGCGTCTCGGGGAGACCTACGTGGTCGTCGAGCAGTCCGCGGACCTGTCCGGCAGCCGTCATCACCGCACCGCGCCCGGCCTCAACCACCTGGCGTTCCATGTACGGGACCGGGCAGCCCTCGACGCCCTGGTGGCGCGCGCCGCCTCCCACGGGTGGTCCCTGCTGTACGCCGAGGATCATCCGTACGCGGGCGGCAGGCAGCACTGCGCCGCGTACCTGGAGGACGGCCTCGGGTACGAGGTCGAGCTGGTGGCACGGGACGGCGCGGGCGGCCCCGACACAGTCCGCTGACGCGACGGCGTCGGCGACCGGGCGGTGTCGCGCACCCGCCGACGCCACGGCCTCAGTCGAGCAGCGTCGCCAACCCGGAGACCTGCGCGACCACTTCGAGCTCGTCCAGGGCGCGCACTGCCTCCGCCGCCGCCACCGGATCGCGGTCCGTGAGGCCGCTCTCCTCGAACTCGTCCTCGTCCAGGCGCAGCACCGTCGAGCCGTCCGCCGAGACCCACAGGTCCAAGTCGAGGTCCTCGACGACGAGTTCGCCGGAGTCCAGGACCGCCGGGCGGGTCACGTCGCAGTACCAGCCCTTCAGCCAGCCCTGCGCCGTACGCACCTCCTTGACCGAGTACCAGCGGTTGCGCCAGTAGTGCTCGGTGAAGACATCGCCCGGCTCGAAGCGTACGAAGCCGAAGTCCCGCACCCCGTCGCTCGCCCACGGCGCACGGACCGTCACCTGCGTGCCGTCGTCCGCGAGCAGGAGGGCGGGGTAGCGGATCTTCGTACGGCCCGCCTTGGTGAGATGGACCTTGAGCATGTCGTCCTTGAAGGGATCATCCGAGGTCGCGGACATAGCGCACCTCCGTCGCGCAGATTTCGTAACCGAACCATTTGTTGATCGCCAGCATCGGGCCGTTGTCCGAGTCGTTGCCGGTGAACGCCTCGGTGTAGCCGGCCGCACGGGCCCGCCGCAGCGAGTCGGCCTTCGCGAGCTTCGCCAGGCCACGGCCGCGGAACGCCCTTGCGGTGCCCGTCATCCCGGATCCGTAGCGGGTGCGCCCGTCCGTACGGGCCGCCGTGAACGCGGCCGGTGTCCCGTCGACCACGGCGACCGTGCTCAACTCGTGGTCGAGCAGCGGATGGCGCCAGGTCGAGTCGAGCCACTCCTCGAAGTCGTCGAGCTCGGCGTCGAGATCGCCGGGCTCGTCCGCCGTGCACTCCGCGTCGAGCTCGAACATCGGCCGCGGGTCGTCCGCCCAGGCCGACACCGGTACGAGCTCGACATCCGCCGGGATCTCGGGCGGCGGCGGCAGCGTGCCGTTCGCCAGGTCCAGGCGCAGAAAGTGCGCCGAGCGGCTGGCGCGATAACCGCGGCGCTCGGCGAAGGAACGGTTCGTCACCTCGTCGAGCACCCAGGAATAGACCGTGTCGCCCCCGGCGCCCGCGACATGCTCCTCCGCCGTACGCAGCACGAGGGCGCCCACCCCGTGGCCGCGGTGCTCCGGATGTACGTAGACATTCGCGAAGGCCTGCCCGGGAGTGCTGGCCTCGTGCGCGATCCCCGCTTCGGCGCGCGCCACGATCTCACCGCCCCGTTCGGCGACGAAGAGCTGATAGTGACTCGCGGGCGCGGCATGCGAGGTGTCCCACAGGGTCGCCTCGGGCGTGATCACCATGAACGGCAGGGCGGCACGGAGCACTTCGGCGGATGCCGAGGCGTCCTCGGGGCGGAAAGCACGGACGATGACGGTCATGGTCACGGACGTTACGTGGCGCGCGTCAGGCGTGCCTCCCAATTTCGGCGCGGTAGGTATACGGGACTTCGCCCTAGGTATGCGGAACGCGTACCGCCCGTAACGGGCGCTGTCCCGTGCGGCGGCGCGTCCTGCTGCCACAATCGGGCCCGTGACTTTGAAGCTCCGTATCGACCAGGGCGCAGCCGAGGCGCCGTATGAGCAAGTGCGCGCCCAGATCTCCGAGCAGGCACGCTCGGGAGCGCTGCCGGTGGGCTACAAGCTGCCGACCGTACGCGGTCTCGCCGAGACGCTCTCCCTCGCCGCGAACACGGTCGCCAAGGCGTACAAGGCCCTCGAAGCCGACGGCGTGATCGAGACCCGGGGACGCAACGGCACCTTCGTCGCGGCCGCCGGCGGAGCGGCCGAGCAGAAGGCCGCCGAGGCGGCCGCCGCCTACGCGGCCCAGGCCCGACGGCTCGGCCTCGACCGTGCGGCGGCGCTCGCGGCGGTCCAGGACGCGGTGCGGGCGGCGTACTCCTGAGGGCCGGAACCCTTACAAGTACAGCCCCGCATCCGCCCCGCCCCGCGGCTCGGGCACCGAGGTCGGTGACACCCCGCGCCGCAGCGCGTACAGCTCGGCGAGCGTCGCGCCCTCGCGGCCGACGGCCGATGCGGCGTCCGGGAAGTCCGCACCCAGCCAGTCCAGGGACTCGCGCCGGGTGAGCGCGCCCACCTCGATCCGGGCGAGACAGCGGCCGGGCCGGACGACCGCCGGGTGCAGCCGCTCCAGGTCCTCGTTGGTGGTGACGCCGACGAGGACATTGCGGCCCTGGCCGAGCAGTCCGTCCGTGAGGTTGAGCAGCCGGGACAGGGCCTGGCCCGCGGTGTGCTTGGCCTCCCCGCGGATCAGCTCGTCGCAGTCCTCGAGCAGCAGCAGCCGCCAGCGGCCCTTGCCCGCGCCGTCCTCCTCGCCGATCGCGATGTCCATCAGGTAGCCGACATCGTTGAAGAGACGCTCGGGGTCCAGCACACAGTCCACCTGGCACCAGTCCCGCCACGAGCGGGCGAGCGTGCGCAGCGCCGAGGTCTTGCCCGTACCGGGCGGACCGTGCAGCAGAAGCAGCCGGCCCGCGATGTCCTCGGGCGTGGTCTTCATCAGCCGGTCCATCGCATCGGACACCGAGGCCGTGTAGTTGGGCCGCACCTCGTCCCATGTACCGGCGGAGATCTGCCGCGTCGTGCGGTACGGGCCGCGGCGCGGCGATACGTACCAGAAGCCCATCGTGACGTTGTCCGGCTGCGGTTCGGGCTCGTCGGCCGCGTCCTCGGTGACCTGTTTGACCACACGTTCGGCGAGTTCGGCCGAGGTGGCGATCACCGTCACGTCGGCGCCGCGGCTCCAACGCGAGATGAGCAGCGTCCAGCCCTCGCCCTCCGCGAGGGTCGCCGAGCGGTCGTCGTCACGGACCGCGCGCAGCACCTTCGCGCCGGACGGCACCAGATCCAGGCCTGCCTTGACGCGCTCGATGGACACACCGTGCGAGTACGGCTGCTCGCCCACGGCGAACCGGGCGAGGAACAGCGCGTCCACGACATCCGACGGTGAGTCGTTGTCGTCCATGTTCAGCCTGATCGGCAGGGCCTGCCGCGGGTCCTTTTCGGGCATGCGGTACATGATCCGTCACGAAGGGCCCCAGCGCACGGCATTTCGGGTGCCGTCCCGCGCACCCGGTGCTCTGAACGGGTGTGTTACACACCCGTGGCAACGGAGCCTGTCATTCCGTCAACCGGCCCGATTACCCTTGCCCGTTGATGGGACGTCATGGGTGGAAATCGGGGGCACGGCGGTGGCGGCTCACCGCGTTGCTCGGCGTGGGCCTGGCCGCACTGGCGCTGGTCCTGACGCTCAGCAACCTGCCCGACGGCAATGGTTCGACCGCTGGTACGACGACCGACGGCGACAAGGTGTGGGGTTCTCCCACGATCCCCACCGAACGGCCCGAGGCCGAACTCGGCTGGGGTTTCACGCACACCGAGCACAGCGCGGACGAGGGGGAGGACGGTGCGGTCGAGCGCGCCGAGAAGACCCTCACCGGACCGCGTCTGCCGCAGCTGCAGCACATCATGGGCTGGGGCTCGGACAACCCCGAACCCTCGCCGGGCCGTTACCGGTTCGGTGAGATGGACGCGCGCATGGACTTCATCCGCGCCACCGGCAGCACCCCCGTGGTGACCCTGTGCTGCGCCCCGGACTGGATGAAGGGTGGCAAGGGCGGTGTCGACAACACCGACTGGGACCGGCTCGAGACCCCGCCCGACCCCCGGCACTTCAAGGACTTCGCCAAGCTCGCCGCGACCGTGGCCAAGCGCTATCCGGACGTGCGGCACTTCATCGTCTGGAACGAGTTCAAGGGGTTCTGGAACGACGCCGAGGAACGCTGGGACTACGAGGGCTACACGCAGCTCTACAACCTGGTGTACCGCGAACTGAAGAAGGTCAACAAGGACATCCTCGTCGGCGGCCCGTATCTGGTGATGGACAGCCTCAACCCGCGCCAGAGCGAGAACGCCTCCGACGAGCTCAAGGGCGACTGGGGCAGCGCGGACCAGCGGGTGCTCGACGCCTTCGACTACTGGAACGAGCACAAGGCCGGTGCCGACTTCGTGGTCGTGGACGGCTCCAGCTACACCGCCGACGACGAGCTGATCCCCGACGAGTTCGCCGCCACCGAGAAGTTCACCGATGTGAGCGAGTGGGTGCGGCAGCGTTCCGAGGGGCTGCCGCTGTGGTGGGCCGAGTACTACGTGGAGCCGGGCGACCACAACGACAACCGCGACGACTGGGCCGAACCGCACCGGGTCGCCGTGCAGGCCGCCGGCCTGATCGCGATGGCGCGGGGCGGCACGACCACGGCGTTCTACTGGAACCCGCAAAAGCGCGGCAAGGACTGCGCCGGCTGTCTGTGGACCTCCACCGAACTGGACGACGGCGGCGCCGGGTTGCCGATGCTCGGCCTGCTCGAGCGCTTCCACAAGGAGTTCCCGCCCGGCACGTCGTACGAGGACGTCACCGTCTCGCCCGAGGACGCATCGGTCCGTGTCCTCGCCGACGACAAGGCCCTCCTCGTGGTGAACACCGTCGACCGCACCACGCAGGTGACGGTCGACGGCAAACGCCTCACGCTCAAGCCGTACGAGGTGCGGTGGGCGGGCCGTTGAGGCCCGCCCCGCACAGCTGGGGCCACAGCTAGGCCAGCGTCAGGAACCGCTGCACCAGTGAGGCGAGCAGTACCGCGAGCAGCGGCAGCGAGAACCAGTACGTGGACTGGAGCCACTGCAACTGCCGTACGCTCGGCGGCGCCGCCACCCGTACGACCTCGCGCACGGCGAGCAGCGCGATCAGCGCGATCGCCGCGAGCGCACCCACAACCGACCAGGGCGTCCAGGTGACCTGGGGTCCGATCGGACCCGGATCCGCCTTCTTGACCTCGTCGTCCGGCTGCTGGCGCAGCGTGTACAGCGTGGCGTCCGCGTTGCTGTACGCGCGTTTCAGCTCGGGCCGGTCGTCGAGGTTGTTCATCAGGCGCTTGTCCCAGTTGCGGGGATAGCCGCCGTCCAGGTTGAGCGTGGTGGTCTGGCCGCGGTTCACCATCAGATACGAGTTGGGCCCGGCGTCCCTGAGCGATTTGATCAGCGAGCCCACGAGGACCGGGTCGAGCGGCGCAAGGGTGGGCTTGTACTCGACCTTCTCCATGTCCTGCTTGCCCCAAGGAGCCGCGGGCGTCACGTTGTTGACCTCATCGTCGGTGAGCCAGAGCAGCCGCACCGTCGGATCCGAGTGGTCGTACACGTACTCCATCGCCGCGACCTCGCCCGGCCTGACCCGCTCGAAGGGCTCATTGCCCCAGCGGGCGATCAGGAACCCGCCGACCAGGAGCAGGCCCGCCATCAGGGCCGCGAGCGGCGCGAGCGAGACCCGGTCGCGGTCGCGTTCCTGCGCGGTGATCCCGGTGCGCGGGAACAGGGCGAGACCGGCGAGCAGCGCCGCACCCGGCAGCGCGAACATGAACACGCGCAGCGCCATCTCGCCGCCGTACGACTGCATGCCGAACCCGAGGAACGGCACGAAGGTCAGGATGACCAGCGAACGTTCCGCGTACTGGTAGCCGCGCCTGCGCCACCAGCCCCACACGGCGAGCGCCATGACCAGGCCGGCCAGGCCCACCCGCGAGTAGAGGACCAGCTGGTGGATCGAGCTGCCGCCCTCGATCCGTCCGCCGACGGACGAGGTGACATTGCCCCCGACGCCGCCGACGCCGCCGAACAGTTCCTCGAAGTGCCCCGACCAGTAGGGCTCGGCGAGGAAGCCGATCCAGACCACGACCAGGATGCCGAAGAGGATCGGCAGGCCGCGCAGTTCGGAGCGGCCGAAGACGACAAGGGCGGCGATCACCCCGAGCATCACGAACGGGGTGAGCTGATGCGCCGGCACCGTCGCCGCGAACAGCGCTATCAGGACGAGGACCAGCGTCGCGCGCTGTCCGCGCGTGGTCTCGAGGACCTCGGCCTCGCCCGGGCGCCGCTTGGCCCAGAGCACTCTCGGCGCGCGGAACCAGACAAGCAGGATCGCCACGAAGGCGATGTAGAGCAGATACGTGAAGCCCTGCGGCGAGAAGTAGTCCTGGCCCACCCAGCCGCTGAGCACGAAGATCCACACGCCCGCCCACTTGGCCCGCCAGCTCGCCCGCATGGAGCGGATGAGCAGGAACATCGGGGCAAGATAGGCGAGTTGGACGCACATCGGCCACCAGCGGATGACCTCGCGCATATCGCTCACGCCACAGGCCTCGGCGATGAACGTGGCGGCCGCGAAGAAGCCCGGCCAGCTCCAGCGTGCGTCCAGGTCGGGGACGGCGGAGCCGGTGCGGTCGATGTACTCCATGAAGCCCAGGTGCTGCCACGCCGTCGCGAAACGCGGCTCCGCCTCGATCACGGCGGGCAGTGCGTGCAGCGAGACGAGCGTGCCCAGCAAGGCGAGGGTGAGCAGCAGCCGATGGGGCCGCTCATGCCAGAGCAGCGACGCGAAGGTGACCACGAGCAGCGCCGCGCCAAGGAGGGTCGCGGGCGGCAGCACGGAGATCAGTCCGAGCCCGTTCATCGCGTCGAGATCCGCGTCGTCCATGCCGAGCACCGGCACCCAGTACAGGCCGAGCGCGACGATCAGGAGCAGCCCGAGCCCGTACGAGCGGGAGACGGGTGTCGGCGCGGCCACGGCGCTGCGAGGCGGCTCGGGCGGCTCGGGGGCAGGACTCGACGGCGTGAATGCCCGCGCCCGCGGTACGGCCGATGAACTCGCCACCACCGACGGGAACTTGGACCGCTGCTCCCGTGCCACCGGTGTCCGCTCGGCGCCCGGTTCCTCGCTCGCCTCCCGCGAAGGCTCGGACGCGGCGGCGGAGGCCGCGGACGGGGGTATGGGCGGTGGTGTGGACGGGCGCGGGGGGAGCGCCGACGGGAGCCGCAGGGCCCAGGTGGGGCGGTGGTCGCCGGGGTCGGACGGGGGAGCGGGCGGGGTGCCGCCGTCGCGCGGTGTGTCGACGGGCTCGTCGTCCGCTTCGTCGCGGGGTTCGGCCGGCTCGTCGGCGGGCGGGGCGTCGGCAGGCGGCTTGTCCACGGGTGAGGTGCCGGACGGCGGTTCGTCGGCAGGCGACGTGTCGGGGGACGCCTCGTCGGCAGGCGATTTGGCGGAAGACGGCTCGTCGGCCGGCGACTTGGCGGAAGACGGCTCGTCGGCCGGCGACTTGGCGGAAGACGGCTCGTCGGCAGGCGACGTGGCGGAGGGCGGCTCGTCGGCAGGTCGCTCGAAGGCGGTCCGGGGGTCGGCGGGCCGCTTGTCCCGGGGCCGTTCGTCCGCGGGCTCGTCCTGCGGGGCGGCTGCCTTCGTGGCCGCTTCCTGCGAGGCGGCTGCCTTCGTGGCTGCCTCCTGCGAGCCCGCTGCCTTCGTGGCCGTCTCCTTCGAGGGCTCCGCACCCGTGGACACGTCGGCTCGTACGGTGACGGCATCCCCATCCTGTACGGCCGGAACGGCCCCGCTCCGTACGGCCGGAACGTCCTCACCCCGTACGGTCGGCGCATCCCCGCCCCGTACGACCGGAGCGTCCACCACTGCGTCCTCGGCCATCTCCTCGTCCTCCGTCCGATCCGCCCCGGCCGGCGGCTTCTGCGCACCGCCCCCGTCGCCGGACACCGCCTTCACCGCCCACGACGGGCCGACGCCCGTGTCCACGGGCGTGGGCCGGATGCGCTGATGCGGGGCGCGCGGCGCCTCGGGCACGACGATCGGCAGACCTCCGGCGGGCGTCCCCGGGCCGGGACGGACGTCCGGGCGGCGGTCCAAGTGGTCGAAGTCCAGCGGGAGTCCGAGCTGGAGCGTCTCCGCGTCGAGCGCCGCGCGCAGCGCCCAGGTGGGCCGTCGCACCAGCGGACCCAGGGCCATCGTGGTCTCGCCGGACGGCGCTCCGACGTCGGAGAGGTCGCCGTCGGCCGTCACCGGCTCGGGCGCCCGCGCGGGCGGGGCGCCGCGTACGACCCCGTACAGCCTGACGGCGGAGATCGAACCGATCACCGCGAGGCTGCAGACCTCCGCGACACCGGCGCCGGTGAGCCCCATACGCGGAAGGAGCACCAGCGTGAGACCGAGCACGAGGACGCACAACGCGCCCTGCAGATAGGCGAGCGGTGAGGTGCGGCTCTGGGCGCGCAGGACCGCGAAGTAGGTCTCGATGATCACGCGGAGCAGCGCACCGACCGCGAACCAGCGCAGTAAAGGAGTGGCCGCGTCCGCGTATCCGCTGCCGAAGACGGCGAGGATGTAGGGCGCTCCGAAGAACAGGATCGCGCAGACCGGCAGCATGATCCGCGCCATCCGCTTCAGCGCGGCCCGGCAGTTGGCGGCCAGCTGGCTCGGATCATGGGCGCCCTCGACGGTCAGCGAGGCGCCCATGTTGATGGCGAGCAGATTGACCGTGCCGCCTATCGTCGTGGCGATGTAGAAGTACGCGTTGTCCGCCGAGCCGACCTGCGCCGCGACGATCACCGGGATCAGATAGACGACGGCCAGCGAGAACAGCGAGCCGGTGTAGTCGCCGGCCAGGAAGCGCCCCATCTCGCGCAGCGACGGCGGCTGCACGGTGTCCTTGGTGGCTTCCGTGTGCCTCGGCACGAGGCGCCGGAACACCAGCCAGCCGAGCGGCAGCACCGACACCGCGATGGCCGCGACCCAGGAGACGAACACCCCGGCCGTCGGGATCGCCGCCGCGAACGCGACCAGGAGCACCAGCTTGACGATGGAGAACACGGTGTTGCCCACCGGCACCCACAGCGCACTGCGCAGCCCTGTGAGCACTCCGTCCTGCAGCGTCAGCAGCGACCATGCGACGACGGCGACCAGGAACCCCAGACCTGGCAACGGCCCGTCCAGGAAGGCGAACGAGGGCCCCCACAGATCGAGCGTGAGCAGGAAGATCCCCGCGGCGAACGCCACCGCGAGCGAACTGCCCGCGTACGTACGGAGGATGAGCTTGCCCGTCGTACGGCCCGCGACCGGGATGAACCGGGCCATCGCGCCGGTGAGGGTGAGCGCCGCGAGACCGGCGATCAGCTTCATCGCCGCGATCGCCGCCGAGCCCTGGCCGACCGCCGCGTCCGAGTAGTAGCGGGCGGCGGCCAGCCAGAAGCCCAGGCCGAGCACGGCGGAGATCCCGGTGTTCAGCATCAGCGCGTAGGCGTTGCGGAACAGCGGACTGCCGCCGCCCGAGGGCAGCTTGAGTCTGCGCCCGTCGGGCTGCCGAGGTCGCCCGGGCGCCCGGTTCACCTCGGAGGCCGCCTGGGCGGTGGACGTGTCAGACACGGGTGAGGCCGGCCTTTCGGCGGAGCTTGCGGGTTCTTCGGACGAGGGAGTACCCCTTGGTCAACGCACGGTCCTTCGCGAAGGTTCGGGCCACACCCCGGCCCTCCACGGAACGCGCGAATTCCTCGGCCGTGGTGCCGCGGCGCACGGTGAGCCGCTGGAGCGCGTACGGGCCCTGCGGCCGGCGCGCGAGCCGGTTGCCGACCGCGAGCGCCTGCCCGTAACCACTGGCACGCACGAGCCGGCGTACCGAGGCGTCCGAGTAGCCGTAGGGATACGCGAAGGAGTCCGGCCTGCTGCCGGTCTCGTCGCCGACGATCTCGCGGCAGCGAAGCAGCTCGAACCACAGGGCGTCCTCGGCCAGTTGATCGAGCTGGGGATGGGTGTGGCTGTGCCCGCCGATCTCGATGCCCGCCTGTGCGAGGGCCCTGACCTGCTGCCAGTCCAGCATGGTGTCGAGCGCGCCGCCGGTGTCGTACGCGCCGCGCAGCCAGCCGGTCGTGACGAACACCGTGGCCGTGAAGTCATGCCGGGCCAGGACGGGCAACGCATGCCCGTGCACGCCCTCGTAGCCGTCGTCGAAGGTGATGAGGACGGGCTTGGGCGGCAGCGGTTTCCCGTCGCGCCAGGCGGCGGCCAGGCGCGCCGTGGTGACGGGCGTGAAACCGCCCGCCGCCAGGACGTCCATCTGCTCCGCGAACGCCTCCGGTGCGACGGACAGATCACGGGTCGCGGGCGCGGGTGCGTGCGCGACCGCGTGGTACATCAGTATCGGTACAGCCTGGCTGCTCATCCCGCGGCCCCCTGACCGTCCGCGTCCCCACGTCTCATGCCGCGGCCCCCTCCCCGTCCGCGTCACGCGGCGTGGGCATGGAGATCTCGGCGACGCGGAAGGACCCGCCTCCCCTGCGGACCCGAACGCTCCCGAGTACGTACCCACCGGCGGCCGCGGCCACTCCGGCCACAATCGCCCCCGCCCGCCCGGCGCCCCCGCGCCGGCCGAGCACCGCGTCGCGCAGCCCGCGCGCGACGCCCGCGGGCAGGACGCGGGTGGTGTAGCGGCGTTCGGACTCGAGTCCCTTGTCGCTGCCCACACTTCGCGCCACCAGAGCTTTCGACAAGCCCTCCGCGTACGTACGGGTGCGGAAGTAGCCAAAGCGCTCGCGGACTTCGGGAACCCGGTGGTGGATCACCGCGCGGTCGTCGATGAGCAGCACGGCCTCGGGCATCGCCCGCGTGAGGCGGATGCACAGCTCCGTCTCCTCGCAGCCGAGCGGCCGTTTGTCGCCGTCGCGGCCGATGCCGGTCGCGAAGCCGCCCGCGACCGAGAAGGCCTCACGCCGGAACGAGGCGTTGCCGCCCAGGACGTTGCGCACCCGCACCAGACCCTCGGGCAGTCCCTTGTACGTACAGCCCACGACCCAGTCGAACTCGGCCGGAAACCAGTCGGGCCTGCGCCCCGAGGCCCAGATGGGCATGGTGCGCCCGCCGACCGCCATCACGTCCGGATCGTCGTACGCCTCGGCGAAGTGAAGCAGCCACTCGCGCTCGGCCACCGCGTCGTCGTCGAGGAAGGCGATCACCTCGCCGTGCGACGCGGCGATGCCGGTGTTGCGGCCCGCGGACAGGCCGCGGGGGCCCGCGTTCGCGAGCACCCGCACCTTCGCAGCGCCCTCGGGGGACTCCTTGTACTCCTTGGTGAGCCGGTCGAGGAGCGCCTCGTTGTGATCCACCACGAGAAGCGTCTCCAGGGCGGGCCTGGACTGCGCGCGCACCGAGGCGACCGCCGCGAGGATGTCCTCCCAGCGGTCCTCGGTGTACACGCAGATCACCACGGAGATGCGTGGTTCGCTCAAGGCCGTTCGCCCTTCTCGGAGCGGTCACCGCCGTGCACGCGGACCTCGTTGAGCCCGACGAACTGGGCCCGCCTGCGCCGCTGTTGGCGGTCCGCGCGCTCCTTGAGGATCACCTTGAGCACCCTGATGCCGTCACGGACGGCGCGCAGATTGCTCGCGCCGTGGATCCGTACGTACTCGTGGCTGGGGATCTCCTGGACCTTCAGGCCCGCCTTGACGACCCGGATGTTCATCAGGGTCTCGACCTCGAAGCCGGTGCAGTCGAGTTCGATCTTGTCGAGGCAGTAGCGCCAGAAGGCGTTGTAGCCGTAGCAGAGATCGGTGTAGCGGGCGCCGAACTTGCGGTTGACCACCGCGCACAGCGCCCAGTTGCCGAGCTTGCGGATCGGCGTCATGTCGTCGGTGCCGCCGCCGTTGGCGAAGCGCGAGCCCTTGGCGAAGTCGGCTCCGGAGACGAGCGCGGAGACATAGGACAGGATCTCGTGGCCGTCGGCCGAGCCGTCCGCGTCGACCATCACGATGATGTCGCCGGTGCAGGCCGCGAAGCCGGTGATGAGGGCATCCCCCTTGCCCTTGCCGGTCTGCGTCACCACCTTGACGTCCGGCCACAGCTTCCTGGCGACGGCGACGGTGTCATCCGTGGAATTGCCGTCGACCAGAACCACTTCATGGATCCAGTCGGGCAGCGTTTCGAAGACGTACGGGAGATTCTCCGCCTCGTTCATGGCGGGGATCACCACACTCACCGGCGGTGCTATCGCAAGGTGAGTGGAGACCGGACGGTACTGGTCGGGTATTCGTCCGGCCCTTGTCGAGTGGCCGTTCTCGGACGGCGCGATTAATGGATCGTCACCCGGTACTGCCGGGCGCAGAAATGCACTCATGAGTCAGGTCCCTCTCGTCCGGTGGACGGCCCGCCCCCGGGCAGTCCGGATGAGTTTCCGGTTCGAAAGGGGGGTTGTTCTCATCGTGAGGCATGACGGATCGAGCTCCCGGCACACCGGATGAGCTGGCTTGTGCTGCCGCGCGGCGCGTGATTCGGCAGTGTTGCGTTCACCGAGCACGGCACCCCCCTACCGCGCCCCGTACCGGTACCCATCGCGGCCCCTGGCCCTCCCCTGGTGCCGTAGTGCGTGATGGTCCGATGCGGGTGGATGTACGACGGTATTGATGTTTGGGACTGTATGGCAAGACCTGGAACGTGGTCCTACATTTTTTCCGCTAATGCCGGAGTTTTCCGCTCCGCCCCTGTGTGAGCTGCGATCGGAATCGTCCGGCTCTTTTGAGCAATTTGTCGGCCGACTCGAACCATTCCGGCCGGCTGTGCACGGTGTTGCGCAGCGCGCGGACGGGGGCGCGGCGCGCCCGATGTCCGTACGCCACCGGGTGACGACGCGTCACCCAGCCCTCGGACACGGTGAGTTCCCGTGTCTTGAGGGAGTCCTTGTATTCCTTCTGGCCCCGCCCGAGGTCGAGATACGCGATCCCTTCGGCGGCCGCGGCCTCGGCCATCCGCAAATGCAGCAGAAGGCCGGGGGAGTACTTCGCGAAGTCCGGGTCGTACGCGGGGAACCAGCACGCGAGCACACGCTCGGAGCGCAGTCCGAAGTGCGCGGCGACGGGCCGGCCGGCCGCGTACAGCACGGAGAGCTGAGCGGCGAAGGCGGCGGAGCGGGTGTGGAAGAGCCGCTCGACGAGGTCGTTGATCCATGGCTTGGCGAAGCGGTCGCTGCGACCGGTCCTGCGGTACTGCGCCGACTTCCACGCCTTGAGCGTGCGCAGCGCGGCGGGATCGCGCTCGTCGTGCACATAACGCACGGTGGGATGGTCGCGGTCGAGCTTGCGGCCCTTGGCAAGGGTCCGGCCGGTGAACTTCGGCGAGCGTGCCCGGAGTTCGGCCAGATATGTCTCGTATCCCTGGTCGATGTCCATCACTGGTGAGGCGAAGTACCCCGTGCGGGTCGCTTCGAACGCGGGCTGCCGCTCCACCAGGTGGTCGTACTCCCAGACCGACAGTGAGCAGGCCTTCAGCAACTCCTGGGCGTCCCAGGTGAATCCGGGTGCGTGCACGACGCCCTGGCAGTCGGAGAGTCCGAGACCCACTGCGCGGCCCACGCCTGCGGTCGTCCTCTCGTACGGGAAGAAGGCGACGGGTTCACCGGCCTCGCGGGTCACGGCGATGCGCACCCCGCGTCGGGAACGGCCCACCGAGAGCGCGAACTCGGGGGACAGGAACGGATTGCCCAGGCCCGGCAGGCCGTGCAGATGCGCCTTGGACTGCATCGCGGTCCATGCCGCCCGGTCGGCGCTGGTCAGTTCGCCGGGGCGGTACACGCTGATGTCCATTTCTGTGGATCCGCCCTACTACTCGGAGCTCTTCGTCGTACGCCGCAGATGTACGGGGTGCTTCCGCGTGAGCAGTGCGAGTGCCCCGATCACCAGGGACAGCCCGCACACCGCGACCATGCCGCCACGCACCGACCACATGTGCATGGCCAGCATCGCTTGTGCCACAAGGAGGTTGAGTGCTGCTCCACCCATAAAGGACGCCACGATGCGCCCCCACGGTTGCAGCCCGTTCAAAGCGAGGGCGATGGCTCCGGATGGGGCGCCGAGCAGCAGGGCGAGGGTGAGTGGTCCGCGTAACGGAGAGTCCAGATCGCCGAAGGCGAGAATCGCGCCGAGCACCACCACCGCGGTGGCCGCGCCGGCGAACAGCAGGGCCAAGTCGCCCGAACGCGGGCGTTCCTGGGCCGCTCTGCCGTCCCCTGATGAGTTGTCGCTGTCGTTACCGATCGTCTGCATTGGCGACTTTGCCCCCCAGCGCGCCGGATGCCGGGCTTCACTCTGGCCCGCGTCCCGACGGCCCGTCAAGACAGCGCGGGAGGTTGTGATCTGTCTGTGTGTGAACCTCTCTGCGCGGAATATTCATGGCATGCACACTCCCCGTGACATATGAGGGCTGGTACGACAGTTGTGGCAGAGATCCTGCTAAGGGAGGTTCCATGAGACCAGCCCGTATCACGGCCTATGTCACGTCACTCCTCCTCGCTCTCGGACTCGCCCTCACCGGTGCGGGTCCCGCGGCCGGCGCACAGGCGGCGGCAGAGCACTATGTGGCCCTCGGCGACTCGTACTCCTCGGGTGTCGGGGCCGGCAGTTACGACAGCGCGAGCGGCAACTGCAAGCGCAGCACCCGTGCCTATCCGCAGCTGTGGGCGAACGAGAACGCCCCGGCCTCCTTCCACTTCGACGCTTGTTCGGGCGCCACCACGGACAATGTCCTCAACTCGCAACTCGGCCACCTGAGTTCGACGACCAGCCTCGTCTCGATCTCGATCGGCGGCAACGACGCGGGCTTCGCCGATGTGATGACCACCTGCGTCCTGCAGTCGGAGAGCTCCTGCATCAACCGCGTCAACCAGGCCAAGACCTACGTCGACACGACCCTGCCCGGCCGCCTCGACAACACGTACAGCGCGATCCGCTCCCGTGCGCCGGGCGCCCATGTCGTGGTGCTCGGCTACCCCCGCTTCTACAAACTGGGCGGCTCCTGCCTCGCCGGTCTCACGGAGAACGAGCGGGCCGCCATCAACAGCGGTGCCGACCATCTGAACGCCGCGATCGAGAAGCGCGCCCTCAACAGCGGCTTCACCTGGGCCAGTGTGGTGCCCGCCTTCACCGGCCATGAGATCTGCTCCGGCAGTCCCTGGCTGCACAGCGTGAAGTGGACCAACATCGGCGAGTCCTACCACCCGACCGCCTCCGGGCAGTCGGGCGGCTATCTCCCCACGTTCAGGGCCGTCGCGTAAGCCCCGACTGCTGCTGAGCGTTGGGTGTGTACGTGCCCCCGCCGCCGTCGGTCGGGGGCACGTCCTCGCATGTGATGGTGTACGAGACCGTGTCCGACTGCGCGGTCACGGGTTTGCGGACTTCGACCTTGAGCGTCCCCTCGTAGGCGCCCTCGGCGGGGTGGGCCACCTCGACGTGGTTGATCTCCTGTGTCTTGGTGTCGGAGAAGTCGAGGCTCTTCCAGCCGGCGTCCGTGGTGCCGGCGGGTTCGGCCACCCACCGGTATTCGACGGTCACGGGCACGCGGCCCACGGTGAACGTCGCCGTGAAGCGCGGGTAGTCGGCGTCGGCCGGCGGACAGGTGCCGGTGTAGTCCTCGTTGGCGCGCTCCAGGGTGACTGTCACGGAGTGTTCGACGGGCGGGGTGGTCGTCTCCTCGCCGCCGCTTCCGCTTCCGTTGTCGCCCTCGCCGTCCCCGTTGGAGTCCTCGGTCGACGGATCGGCGGTGCCGGGGTCGTCGCCGCCCGTGTTGTCGGTGGAGCCCCCGTTGCCCCCCTGCGAGGTGCCGCCTTGCGAACCTCCGCTCGAACCCCCGCCGTTGTCCCGGTTCAGCAGGGCGTACGCGAGTCCGCCGAGCGCGAGCAGCAGTGCGGCGATCCCGGCGACCAGCACAAGGGCCGCGCGGCGCGGACGGTCGCCGGACCCCGCCGTGGTCATGCCGGCGCTCGTCGTGGCGGCCGAAGAGGCCAGCGGGACGGAGGCGTAGGGGGTGGTCGGCTCCCGCAACGGCGGCGGGGGAGTGGGCGCCGCGACCGTCGGCATGTAGGGGATCTGGGAACCCGTGGTGGGCTGACCGCCGGCGCCGACGATCCGCAGATCGCGTTCCGCGTCGGCGGCGGAGAGCCGCTCGGCCGGATCCTTGCGCAGCAGCCCCTGGATGACCGGGGCGAGCGCTCCGGCCCGCCGTGGCGGCGGCAGCTCCTCGTCGACCACGGCGCGCAGCGTCGACAGCGGGGTGTCCTGGCGGAACGGCGAGTGGCCCTCGACGGCCGCGTACAGGAGCACGCCCAGCGACCAGAGGTCCGACTCCGGTCCCGGTGTGCGGCCCAACGCCCGCTCGGGCGCGAGGAATTCGGGCGAGCCGATCACCTCGCCGGTGATGGTGAGCGCGGAACTGCCCTCGACCATCGCGATACCGAAGTCGGTGAGGACCACCCGGCCGTCGTTGGAGAGCAGCACATTGCCGGGCTTCACATCGCGGTGCAGGACCCCTGCCTCGTGCGCGGCGCGCAGCGCGCCGAGGATGTCGGCGCCGATGTGCGCGGCACGCTGCGGCGGCATCGGGCCCTCGGCGTCCAGCACATCGGAGAGCGAGAGCCCCCGGACCAGTTCCATCACGATCCAGGGGCGGTGGTCCTGCATCGCCACGTCATAGACGGTGACGACGCCGCGGTGCGAGATCCGAGCCGCGGCCCAGGCCTCGCGCTCGAGCCGCGCGTACATCCGCTCGACGTCCCGCGTGGGCAGTCCGGCGGGTGCACGGACCTCCTTGACGGCCACCTCGCGGTGCAGCACTTCGTCGCGCGCCCGCCACACCGTGCCCATGCCGCCTTCGCCGAGCGGGCCGAGCAGCCGGTAGCGACCGGCGATCAGCGGCTGTTCCCCTGCGCCGCCTGCAGTAGCGCCCGGCACATCACTCATGGGTGACCCCCCATCCGCAGCCGAGCCAATCCACCCCAAACTAGCTCAACCAAGCGCAGTTGCCGCCCCCTTGAGCATCAATCCACACATGAGGACGAAGACCGGCGGACGCTCCTGCCCACGCTCACGCGCCGCCGAGCCGGTCGAGCACCGCACGCGCGTGCCGCGCGCCGACCGGGGAGAACCCGGGATCCAGGTCCAGGGCCGCCGACAGGGAGCGCCGGGCCTCGGTGTCCTTGCCGAGCGCGGCCTCGATCACCCCGCGGTGGTAGCGCAGCTCCGCGTCGGGCAGCCCCGTCGCCGTGGCCCGGCGTGCGTAGGCGAGCGCTTCGTCCGAGCGGCCGTCGGCATGCAGCGCCCACGCGAGGGCGTCTGCGGTGTGCACGGTGCGGCGGCGCTGCCACTCGGCGAGCGCCGCGGACACAGCCGCTTTCCCTTCGCCGCGGGCGGCGGCCATGTGCGCCGTTTCGAGGTCCATGTTCACCCCGCGCACGCGCTCCTGCGCGACCTGCTCCGCTGCCAGGGTGTACTGCTCGCGCGCCGCCTCCTTGCGCCCGGTCACCTCGTACAGTTCCCCGAGCAGCTCCACCGCACCGGTCAGCGGCGTCTTCCGTACGAGCTCGCGCAGATCCCGTATCGCGGCGTCGAGTTGACCGAGTGCCGCCTTCGCCCGTGCCCGCCCCTCCAGGGCCGGCGGGTGGCCGGGGGCGGCCGTGAGGGCGGTGGCGTAATGACGCAGGGCGGTGCGGTAGTCGCCCTGGTGGCGGGAGAGTTGGCCGAGTTCCGTCGCCACGTACGCGCGGTCCGCCGGTGAGGTCGCCGTGGCGAGCGCCCGGGTGAGGACCTGGCGTGCCCGGCCGGTCTCGCCGCGCAGTTCGAGGACGTACGCGTAGCGCGTGAAGACAGGGATGCCGGGCTTGCGGGAGTCGGCCTCCTGCGCCGCCTTCCAGGCCGCCGGGTAGCGCCCGAGTTCGACGAGTGCGTCGATGTGCAGGGCCAGCGCCCGTTCGTTGTACGGGTTGGCGGCCAGCGTCTCCCGTACGAGACGCAGGGCGCCCGTGAAGTCATGGCGTGCGGCCGCGAGGGCGGCCCGGCCCGCGAGGGCCGCGTCGTAGCCGGGCCGCAGTTCGAGCGAGCGGGCCAGGGCCCGCTGGGCGAGCGGGTAGCGGGTCGGGTCGCCCTTGACGCGGGCCTGTTCCACGTAACCCGTGCCGAGCGCGGCCCAGGCGGTGAAGTCCTTGGGCTGCGTGGCCAGTTGGGCCTCGAGCGCGGTCACGGACCGGTCGAGGTCGTCCCCGCCGAGCCGCGCCGGATCCGCCACCGCGATCCGTGCGGGCGGCGCGGGCGACTGTGAGGAGTCGATGGTCAGCGAGCCGACCGTGAGGGCGCAGGCGAGCACGACCACCGCGCCCACCGACTTGCCGAGCTTGCTGGGAGCCATGGCCCCGTCCCTTCAGGAAGACAGTGGTGGGCGTGGCCCGCTCGGGGGGAGCACGAGCGGGCCACGCCGGTCGAGGAGGTTCAGATCACGCGGCGGCGCATCCGCCACCAGGTGAGTCCGAGACCGATGAGCAGCACACCCGCACCGGCCGCGGCGGCCGAGGCGATGAGCACCGCCGAGTCGTCCCCGGAGGCCGAACCGGCAGGGGTCGTACCGCCGTTGAGAGCGGTGCGCGGCGAGGAGCCGGCGCCCTTGTCGGCCGTGTCGCCACGCGAGCCCGACGTGGGCAGCGCCACGTACGGGAAGGTGTCGCCGAACTTCATGTCGTTGGCGTCGACCGCGTCGCCCAGATCGTTCTTCTGGCCGACCAGTTCGCCCTCGACGACCTGCAGCGAGATGTCCACCACGTCGTCGGCGAGCCGGCGTCCGTTGGGGTAGCCCGCGTTGTCACCGTCGAGCACCCCGAGCCGCTTGGGATCGGCGGACGGCGGGATCGAGGTGTTGAGGCGCAAGGCCTCGGCGGGACGGACATTGGGCGGCATGTTGAGGCCCTTGACGCCGGTGAGGAAGACCGACACCAGGTCGTTGCGGGGCTCGGCCGGAGCCTTGATCTTGTAGATCGACTCGATCAGCTTCGGCAGTTCGGGCTTGGTGACGTACGGCAGGAAGTCCGCGTCGTTCCAGGGCGAGGACGCGTTGAACTTGTCCTTGTCCTTCATCGGCACGACGACCTCGTTGACCAGCGGCATCCCGAGCCGGGACACCTGGGTCCACTTGCCGCTCGCGTTCTTGCGGCTGGTCGTCGACCAGACCGAGACCACCGGCTGCTTCTTGGACTGCACGAGCTTCGCGGTCGGCACCTGCAGGGCGACCGTGTTGACGTTGTAGCCCTTGAGCGTGTCCCGGCCGACCTCCGAGAGATCACCGCCGTACAGGAGGTCGAAGACCCTCAGGTCCAGGAAGAAGGGGTCGTCCGCCTGTCCCACGTACGAGGTGGATCCGTCGCCGAGCTGCCGGGTCGCCTGGTCGCGCAGCTTCTTGTAGTTCGGCATCGACGCCTTGCCGACGTTCGACGGCGCGATCGGCAGATCGTCCGCGATCTTCGTCGTGGACACGATCCGCTGCTTGTCCAGCTTCAGTACGTCGATGTCGTACGTCTGGTTCACGTTCAGGTCGGGATCGTCGAGCGAGGTCACCGGGCCTGTGTTGTACAGGAAGGTGTTGCCGTTCCTGAGCTTGGTGTCGAAGGTCCAGCGGTACAGCAGATCGCCCTGGGCGTCGCCGTCGCTGTCTATGTGGATGTCGTAGCGGCCGTCCTCGGGGAACGGGTAGAAGTTCGGGCCGCCCGCGGGCTCCTCGAACGGCACCCAGTTCGCCACGAGCGTGGT
This sequence comes from Streptomyces mesophilus, assembly GCF_040300965.1. Lineage (GTDB taxonomy): Bacteria > Actinomycetota > Actinomycetes > Streptomycetales > Streptomycetaceae > Streptomyces > Streptomyces mesophilus_A. The sequence continues at coordinate 36,372 of NZ_JBEPEW010000023.1, forward strand.
GGTGTCCGGCTTGTCGGGGCTCACGAACGCGTACACGTCCGTGTTGTCGTACTCGGGCTGCCCCGAGATCAGCGGCGCCTCACGGTGGCTGGAGGCCCGTGCCTGCCCCGGTTCGAGCAGGCTCACACCGGCGGCCGCGAGTCCCCCGGCCGCCAACGCACCACAGAGCAGAGCGGCCAGGGACCTGGGTCCCGGCTTGCTCCCGGTGAGTGCTGTCATCGCGTCCGTCCTCTTGGTCGGGCCCCGCGCCGAGTGGTGCGGGGCGTTCCGTCGGAGGCCATTCGGGGCCCGGGGCGCGGCGGATTGGGCCCGGGACGCATTCGTTCGGTCCGGGACACATCCGTGACAAAGCCGGGCGGCGCCTGAGGGAGAAGGCGGGAGTCCCGTGCGGGGAAGAGCCATCCGTTCCGCGCCCAGTGACGAATCAGCGGGACGGGACGACGCCGGACGAGGCCTGGGGGAGCGCATGGTGACGAGCACGCGAGGCAGGGACCGCAGGGGGGCGGACGAGCTGCTGCCGAAGGTGGCAAGTGGTGACCAGGGCGCCTTCGAGGACCTGTACGGCCTGGTGTCGGGGCAGGTCTACGGCCTCGTGCGGCGGGTGCTGCGCGACCCGGCCCAGTCCGAGGAGGTGGCTCAGGAGGTGCTGCTCGAACTGTGGCGCAGCGCCGGGCGGTTCGATCCCGAACGGGGCAGCGCCCTGGCCTGGATCCTCACCCTCGCCCATCGCCGCGCCGTCGACCGGGTCCGTGCCGCTCGTGCCGCGAGCGACCGCGAGGAACGGGTGGCCCGCCGTGCGCAGACCCCCGCGTTCGACCACGTCGCCGAGGAAGTCGAGGCCGGTCTCGAACGCGAGTGGGTGCGCCGCTGCCTCGACCGGCTCACCGCACTGCAGCGCCAGTCGGTGACGCTCGCGTACTACGAGGGCTATACGTACCGGGAGGTCGCCCACCGTCTGTCGGTGCCACTGGGCACGGTGAAGACCCGCATGCGGGACGGACTGATGCGGCTGCGGGAGTGTCTGGGCGGGGGAGCGGCGTGATGCGCGCCTCGTTCTCCGGGCCGCATTCGCTGGCCGGCCCCTACGCCCTGGACGCGCTGGACGGGCGCGAACTGCGCCGGTTCGAGCGCCATCTGGACCGCTGCGCCCCCTGCCGGGAACAGGTGCGCGCCCTGCAGACGGACACGCTCCGGCTCGCCCGGGCCACCTCGGGCACGGCACCGGAAGGGATGCGGGACCGGGTCCTGACCGCCGTACGCACCATGGAACAGGAACTTTCCCCGCGGCGGCCCGCACCGCGGTTCACCCCGCGCCTGGCGCCCGTCGCCGCCGCGGCCGCGACGCTCGCCCTGATCGCCGCCGCCCTGCTCGGGGTCCAGCTCGCTCGCACACAGGAGCGCCTCGACCGCGAACAGGCGCAGGCCCGTGCGATCGCACAGGTACTTGCGGCGCCGGATGCCCGTACGACGGGTGAACGATTTCCGGACGGCAGCGCGGTCGCGGTGGTGTCCTCACCGGAGCTCGGCCGGGCGGTGGTGACCGTCAGCGGACTCGGCGCACCGCCGCGTGGCAAAGATCACCAACTGTGGCTGACGGGGGCGGGAAACCCCCGGTCACTGGGCCTGCTCGACGGTGACGAACCCCTGGTCGCAAGGGACTTCCGAGGCCGTGCCACCGTACTCGCGGTCACCACCGAACCCGACGGCGGATCCCCCGCGCCGACCGGCCGGCCGCTCGTCCAACTCGCCCTGGAATCAGCCGTATTCGGGGAGTAATCGTCAACCTCCTTATCGTGCAGGTGAATCATGCGACCGGGATACACGAGTGTCATGAGGGGGCGATAGGGTTAACCTGCCCGGGCCGGGTGCCCTCGTATGGGTGGGGAGTGACATGGAACAGATAACAGTGCGCAGCAGGGCGCGAGTCCCTGCCATCACGTGTGGGAGCAGCGCGACCAGCTCGCGCCTCGACCGCCATCTCGCCGTGCTGGGCGGTCCCGCCGTCCCGCAGCGTGAGGTGGCCGAGGCGACGTCGCTGATGCGCGAGCTCACCTCGCGTGAGGTGCCGCGCGACCGCACGAGCAGGGGCGCCCGGGTGCGTCGGCTCTCGCTGTTCGCGCCGCTGCGCAGGCTGACCCGCTCGCTCTTCGGCGGCCATTGAGCCGGCGGGCGTCCGGCGTGATCCGTCCCCGGCTCTTCGAGCGGGGGATGCCCACTGCCCGCGTCCGCGCGGGCAGTAGTCCACCTTCGGCACGGGCCCCAGGTCCGTGAACTCCGCACGGGCCCCGGGTCCGTGCACCGGCCCGCGCTCAGGCGATCACACCCTCCCGGCGCAGCGCTGCGATCTCGGCGTCCGACTTCCCCACGGCACGCAGCAGCGCCTCGGTGTGCTCCCCGAGCGCGGGCACAGCGCCCAGCGCGGCCTGTGAACCCGGCAGATTGATGGGCGGCAGCAGGGTCCGCAACGGTCCCACCGGTGAACCCACCTCCCGCCAGCGGTCACGTGCCGCGAGTTGCGGATGCTCCGCCACCTCGGCGACATCCCGCAGCCGCGCGCAGGCGATACCGGCCGCCTCGAGCCGCGCGATCGCCTCGTCCGCGGTCAGCTTCCCCAGCGCCTCGCCCACCAGTGCGTCCGTCGCGCCGCGACGCGCGGTCCGCTCCGCGTTCGTCGCGTACGCCGGGTCGGTGCCCAACTCCGGCTGGCGTAGGACCTGTTCGGCAAGACGCCGCCACTCCCGGTCGTTCTGCACCGAGAGCAGCACGCGGGCGCCGTCGGCCGTCGGATAGGCGTCGTACGGAGCGATGACGGCGTGCGCGAGGCCCGTGCGCGCCGGGGGTGTGCCGCCGTGCATCGTGTGATGCAGCGGATGCCCCATCCACTCCGCGAGCGCCTCCAGCATCGAGATCTCGACCGGCCCTCCACGCCCCGTGGTGCCGCGCCGCACCAAGGCGGCAAGAACGCCCGAGAACGCGTACATGCCGGCCGCGATATCGGCCGCCGGAATCCCCGACTTGACGGGCTGCCCGGGAGTGCCGGTGACCGAGACGAGACCGGCCTCGCACTGGACGAGCATGTCGTACGCGCGCTTGTCCGCGTACGGGCCGCCGGCGCCGTATCCCGAGATGTCCACCGCGATCAGGCGGGGGTGCCCGGCGCAGAGCGCGGCCGCGTCGAGGCCGAGCCGGGCCGCCGCGCCCTGGGCGAGGTTCTGCACGAACACATCGGCCCCGGCGACGAGTTGGCGTACGACGGCGAGGCCGCGCGGGTCCTTCAGGTTCACCGCGAGGGATTCCTTGCCCCGGTTCGCCCAGACGAAATGCGAGGCGAGACCGCGCGCCGCCGTGTCGTAACCGCGGGCGAAATCGCCGCCGTCGGGCCGCTCGACCTTGATCACGCGGGCGCCCAGATCGGCGAGCTGACGGGTGGCGAAGGGGGCGGCCACGGCCTGCTCGACGGCGACGACCGTGATGCCGTCCAGGGGGAGGGGCGAGGCCCCGGCGAGGGGCGGGGGTGCGGTGAACATGAGAGTGATCCTGAACCCCGCGTAACACCTTTGTCATCCATGGATGTTGACGAGGCAACTTTTCGGGTCCATGGTCCTAGCTGATCACTTGCCTGTTACACCCATCCTCGTCCCCCGGAGGTACGCGTGTGTGACCTGCACGACCAGCATGAACACCAGACCCTTGCCGAGCACGGACAGCCGGTCCTCAGCCGACGCCGGATCATGCAGCTGCTCGGCGCCGCGGGCGTCACCGCCGCCGCCATGACCGCCGAGGCGGACCCGGCGATGGCCGCGGCCGACAGCGCTCCGGCCGAAGCCGCCGCGTACACCGCACCCGAAGGCCTGGCCGAGGACAGCCCCGCCAAGCAGGCGGCGCTCGCCTGGATCGACGCCAACGCCTCCCGTGTCACCGGACTCAACTCCGAGATCTGGGAGAACGCCGAGCTCTCCCTGCGCGAATGGAAGTCCTCGCTCGCGCAGGCCGAGTTCCTCGAACGCGCCGGATTCGAGGTCGAGTTCGGCACGGCCGGGTTCCCCACGGCGTTCACCGCGACCTTCCGGCAGGGCAAGGGCGGTCCGGTGCTCGGCTTCAGCGGCGAGTACGACGCGCTGCCCGGGCTCTCGCAGAAGAAGGGCGTCGGCCACCACGACCCCCTGGAGTACATCCACGACCCGTTCGCGCCCAGCTACGGTCCCGGCCACGGCTGCGGGCACAGCGCCCTCGGCACGGCGGCGGCAGCGGCCGCGGCGGCGGTCGCGCGGGCAGCGCGGGAGCAGAAGGCGCCCGTCACGGTGAAGTTCTTCGGCTCGACCGCCGAGGAGACGCTGATCGGCAAGACGTACGCGGTCAGCAAGGGTGTGTACGAGGGTCTCGACGCCTTCCTCGACTGGCACCCCTCCACAGCCAACGCCACGGGCTGGGGCACCACCACGGCGATGACCGCGGTCACCTTCACCTTCCTCGGTGTCGCGGGCCACGGCGGCACCCCGCTCGGCAACAAGTCCGCGCTCGACGCGGCCGTGATGATGGCAACGATGTCCGAGTTCCTGCGCGAGGAGAACCTGGCGCCCAGCGGCCGGCTGCACTGGGTGATCAACAACGGCGGCGACATCCCCAACGTCACCCCGGAGATCGCCGAGATCTCCTACTACGTACGCGAAGGAAGTCCCGCGCGGGTGCAGGTGCTGCTCGACAAGGTGATCGCGGTGGCCGAGGCGGCCGCGAAGGCCTCGCAGACCAAGGTCCAGCACAAGATCACCTCGGCATGCTGGAACCAGCTGCCCAACAAGGCGTTCGCGGAGCTGCTGCACGAGAACATGAAGCAGATCGGCGCACCCGAGTTCGGCGCGGACGCGCACAAGCTGGCCAAGGAGCTCCAGGAGTCGCTCGGTCTGCCGGCCAAGGGCATGCATGCCGAGATCGCCGAACTCACCCCGCCCAACCCGGTGTTCATGGGCGGCGGCTCCACCGATGTCGCCGACATCAGCTGGAACGTGCCGACCGTGTCGATGGGCGCCGCCCTCGCCCCGATCGGCACGAAGATGCACACCTGGTCCACGGCGTCCTGCGCGGCCGCGGCGCCCGGGCAGGCGGCGGTCGTCGCCGCGGCCAAGTACCTCGCGGCGACCGCGGTCGATCTGGTCACGCAGCCGGAGCGCCTGAAGGCGGTCAAGGACGAGTTCGCCGAGCGCACCAAGGGCGTCGACTGGAAGACGGCGCTGCCGGACGGCTATGAGCCGCCCATGTACGAGCCGCCGTCCTGGTTCCTCAAGCGCACCGGCCAGAAGTGGCCGCCGTCGAACATCACCTGGCCGCCGAAGAGGGTGGTCTCGCAGGAGAAGTTCGCGTCGCTGGGTCCGGAGCCGGCGCCGCAGAAGTAGCGGGTCGGGGCGGGAGCGTGCGGTGCGCCCCGCCCCGGTCGGTGCACCCCTCGGCGGCCTAGGGTGACCCTCGTGTCCGAGTCCGCCGCCTCCGTGCTCCTGCCCGTCGACGCCACGCTCGGCGTCGTGCTCGCCGTCCTGCTCGTGGTGGCCGTCGCGGTCGCCGCGTACGCACGGCTCTCCCCGGACGACAGCGGCGGCCGCGCACGGGAGATCGCCGTGGCCGGGGTGCGGGCGACGGTCCAACTGGCCGCCGTCTCGCTGCTGATCGGCTGGGTGGTGCGGTCGGTTCCGCTGCTGCTCGCCTTCGTGCTGCTGATGTTCTCGGTGGCGGTACGCACCGCGGGGCGCCGTATCACCGGCAACTCCACGTGGTGGTGGGCGGCCGCCCCGATCGCGGCCGGTGTCGTGCCGGTCGTCGTGGCTCTGCTGCTCACCGGACTCGTCCCGCTCAAGGGCATCGCGCTGATCCCCATCACGGGCATCCTCATCGGCGGTGCGCTCACCGCCACGGTGCTCGGCGGCCGCCGTGCCCTTGACGAACTCCACACGCGTCGCGGTGAGGTCGAGGCCGCGATGGCCCTGGGCATGCTCGATGCCGAAGCCCGTCTCGAGATCGCCCGCCCGGCCGCCTCCGACGCCCTGCTGCCCGGACTCGACCAGACCCGCACCGTCGGACTGGTCACCCTGCCCGGCGCGTTCGTCGGCATGCTCCTGGGAGGTGCGTCACCGGTCCAGGCGGGTGCGGTGCAGCTGTTCGTCCTGGTCGCGCTGCTCGCCGTACAGGTTGTGGCGGTGGCGGTGGCGCTCGAACTGGTGGCGCGGGGGAGGCTGCACCGGGGCGTGCCGTAGTCCCTCGGCGCTACGGCAACGAGCGGACGAACCAGGCGATTTCACCCGCCTTTTCCTCCGTGACCACGCGATCCCGCTCGAAGCCGAGCTTCTCGATGACGCGGAGCGAGGGGGTGTTCCACGTGCCGATGGTCGACCAGAGCCGCTTCCGCCCGGTCGCGGCAGCGGCAGCGAGCACCGCGCGGGCCGCTTCGGTGGCGTAGCCGCTGTTGTGCACGCGCCGGAACAACTCATAGGCGATCTCGGGCTCCTCCAGGCTGGAGCGGCCGATGATCAAACCGCAGTAGCCGATGAAGTCGCCCTCACTGCGGCGCTGGATGGCCAGCAGGGCGATCCCCGTGGTCTTCGTCGCGGTGAGCATCTCCGCGATGTCGTCCCGGACGGACTCCACGGTGAGTGTCCTGCCGTTGTCGCGCTCGCCGACGAGGTCGCGGAGCTCCTCGGCGTCCGACTCATCCCACGGCCGCAGTATCAGCCGCTCGGTCTCCAAGCGGTACGGCATCGTCTCGTACGTCGTCATGCCCCCACTCTGCCCCACCGGCCCGAGGCCCCTCAGAGCAGGGCGAACTGCCCGCCCGGCCCCTCCTCGTGGTGATCCAGGACGGAAGCCGGACGACGGGCCGCCTCGGGGACCGGCAGCACGCCGGCCTTGTGCAGGGCCTTCGTGCCGAGCGGGTCGGCACCGGCCGCTGCCGTCAACTCGTCCTGCCGGGGCCGCAGTTCCGCGAGCAGGGCCAGGACCGTGATCAGTTCGAGCAGCTCCGAGGTGCGCTCCTGCGGCCACACGCGCGGCCCGATCGCCTCGAGCTCCCCGGGCTCGGCCGTCTGCGTGCGGCGCGCGAACCACAGCTCGAGCACCCGGACACCGCTGACATGGAAATCCCAGGCCTCCGCCGGTACGGGGGAGATCCGGCCGTCCCCGATGTGCAGGGCCTCCTCGTCGCGGTCGTAGAGCAGCTCGGTGGGGTTCGGCGGAAGCGCGGCGCGTACGTAGGGGCGGCGGCCGCCCGGCAGCTTGGGGCGCTCACCGGTGCGCAGATGGAGCCAGAGGATGCGGTGGCCGAGCTCGACGCCGTGGGCCCAGATGTCCGGGTCCGAGGGCAGCGGCACGCGGACGCCGTCGGAGCCGTTGCGGCCGGTGGCCAGGGCCCAGGTCAGCAGGTGTTCGGGGAGGATCTCGCGGCCGTACTGCCCCGCAAGGAACTCGCGCAGGCCGGGTGCGAGATTCGGCTCCGTGCCGCCGGGCCTGCGGTAGAGGGGCAGGATGCGGCCCGGGCGTCCGGCCGGTGAACGGCCGTCCGGTATCAGGGCGGTCGCGAGCAGCGCGGGCCCGCTGCCGTCGGGAACGTAACCCTGCTCGACGAGGAAGAGCTGCTCGGGACCGGCCACGCGCCACAGCTCGGGCCGCGCCACGTCGATCAGCCGGTGGTCGGCTATCAGCCACTGCTCGTCGAACGGTCCGTGCAGGATCTGTACGGGCGCCGGACAGGGACCGGACGCGGAGGCGAGCGGCCCGGTGCCCGCGGGATGGCCGGGAAGCTGGGCGACGGTGGTGCGCAGGGTGCGTGACCGGCTCGGCTTGAGCAGCGCCTCGCGCGAGACGCCTTCTGCTCGTACGAACGTGTCCCAACGCGCTTTCAGGGACGGCGAATCCGGCGCCAGCGGCCAGCCGCGCCCGATGCGCAGGGGCGCGACGGACCAGGGCATGAGGTCCTTGAGCAGCGGCGCTTCTTCTTGCGTCACGGTCAGCATGGTACTCAGGGGCGATCCGCCGAGCCCGGCGTCCTAGTGAGCGTCCAAGGTCACCGTGAAGGAGAACCGGTCGCCCCGGTACAGAATCCTCGCCACATCCAGCGCGCATCCCTCCTCGTCGAAGGTCACGCCCGTGTAATGCAGGATCGGGCTGAGCAGCGGGACTTCGAGGAGGCGGGCCGTCTCCGGATCGGCCAGGCGGGCCTCCACCGTGTCGGTGATCCGGCTGATCTGGACGCCCACGCCGTCGCGCAGCACCTTGGTCATCGGCCAGCGCAGCAGATCGTCCGGATCGATGCGCTCGGCCAGATCGGGGCGCACGAAATTGCGGGCGTGGTTGGTCGGTTCACCTGTCGCCTCGTCGCAGCGCAGCCGGTGATACGTGGCGACCTCGGTGAAGTCCGGGAAGTACTCGGCGAGTTCGCTGTCCACGGGCGCCTTGCCGTGGTCGAGCAGCCGGGTGATCATCCCCGACTGCTGCGCCACGATCGCGTCCACCGAGCCGAGCAGCCGCACCGGCGCACTGCGCGTCGCGCTCGGCTCGATGAACGTGCCGCGCCGCCGGTGCCGGCTGATCAGGCCCTCGTCCTCGAGCTCCTTGAGCGCCTGCCGCATCGTCAGCACGCTCACGCCGTAGTGCAGCGCGAGCTGTTCCTCGGTCGGCAGCCGCAGCGGCGCCTCCGGGGAGCGGCCCAGTATCGAGGCCCGCAGGGACTGCGAGACCTGATACCAGAGCGGCAGCTTGCGGTTCAGGACGATCGAGTCCGGGGCGAAAGCGGTCACTGGCAACTCCGATCCGGTCGCGGCTGCGTCAATGCCGACAAGAAGACGTAGCGCTCTCACGGCGCTCTTACGGCCTGAAGTGCCGTTCGAGACCCTGCCACACATCGTCGTAGGACGTCTGCAGATGGTCGGCGCCTTGGGCCTGCCCGGTGAGCGTCACCGGCCAGCGTGTCTCGAACATGAACGCGAGCCCGTCGTCGATCTTCTGCGGCTTCAGCTCCGCCGCCGAGGCCTTCTCGAAGGTCTCGCGGTCGGGCCCGTGCGCGGACATCATGTTGTGCAGCGAGCCGCCGCCCGGCACGAACCCTTCGGCCTTCGCGTCGTACGCACCCTCGATGAGGCCCATGTACTCGCTCATCACATTGCGGTGGAAGTACGGCGGCCGGAAGGTGTCCTCGCCCACCAGCCAGCGCGGCGCGAAGACCACAAAGTCGACGCCCGCGAGTCCGGGGGTGTCGGTGGGGGAGGTGAGCACCGTGAAGATCGACGGGTCGGGGTGATCGTAGGAGATCGTGCCCATGACGTTGAAACGGCGCAGGTCGTAGACGTACGGGACGTGGTTGCCGTGCCAGGCGACGACATCGAGCGGCGAGTGGTCGTAGGTGGCCGTCCAGAGGTTGCCGCAGTACTTGTTGACCACCTCTACCGGGCCTTCGACATCCTCGTACGCGGCCGTCGGCGCCTGGAAGTCACGGGCGTTGGCGAGACCGTTGGCGCCGATCGGGCCCAGGTCGGGGAGCTGGAACGGGGCGCCGTAGTTCTCGCAGACGTATCCGCGTACGGAGTCGGCGAGCGGTTCCACGCGGAAGCGGACCCCGCGCGGGATCAGCGCCACATGGCCGGGCTCGGCGTGCAGCAGCCCGAACTCGGTACGGATCAGCAGACCGCCCCGCTCGGGCACGATCAGGAGCTCGCCGTCGGCACTGCTGAACACCCTGCGCCGCATAGGGGAGTTGGCGTGGTAGAGATGCACCGCCATGCCCGTGCGCTGGGTGGCGTCACCGTTGCCGCCGAGGGTCCACAGGCCGGCGACGAAGTCGGTGCCGGGAGCCGGGTCCGGCAGCGGGTTCCAGCGCAGCCGGTTGGGGTCGGGCGTCGTTTCCGTGAAGGGCGCCGTGCGGATATGGCCGTTGTCGGTACGCGTGAAGGCGGGGTGCGCGGCCGAAGGGTGGATGCGGTACAGCCAGGAGCGGCGGTTGTGGGCCCGCGGCTCGGTGAACGCGCTGCCGCTGAGCTGCTCCGCGTACAGACCGAGTGGTGCGCGCTGCGGTGAGTTGCGGCCGACGGGCAGCGCACCCGGCACCGCCTCGGAGCTGTGCTCGTTGCCGAAGCCGGTGAGATACGTGAGCTCCTGGGCCGTCTTCCTCGCCTGCTCGATGCCGTTCATGGTGGCGCTCCCGGTGCGTTAAGGAATCCTATGGTCCACCGTAGGATTCCCGCGGGGGCGCGTCAACGGGGCCCCGCAAGGAGTGCCGCAGAAAGTTACCGCCGGAGGGGCTCCCAAAAGATGAACAATCCTCTACTCTCACGCGCATGCCATGGACCCGAAGGCTCCTTGCCGTCCTTGTAGCGCTCTGCGCAGCGCTTGTCATAGCCCCCGTCGCCCAGGCGCACGAGGAGCGGCCGGTGACGTTCCCGGACGGTTCGGGCAGTGTGCCCACGTATCGCGACGGGCCGCCGGACCTGCTGGTCTGCAAGGAGGACCGGGCGGACTTCGAGCGCCGGATCTCCGGCTTCCCCGCCGAACTGCGCAAGGAGAACCTCGACCTCTTCGCGAAGTGCCAAAAGAGCGGCTTCCGGCATCTGCAGGAGGCGGTGGACGCCGTCGACGAGCCCGGCATGAACATCGCGATCCTGCCCGGCCTGTACGAGGAGGAGCCCTCGCAGCCCAAGCCCACGGGCGCGTGCACCGAGCTCAAGGCCAAGGACTCCGCGCTGGGCTACCAGATCCTGTCGTTCGCGCAGCAGAAGCAGTGCCCGCACAACCAGAACCTCGTCGCGATCCTCGGCAAGAAGGATCTGCAGATCGAGGGCACGGGCGCCTCACGGCTCGACGTGGTGATCGACGCCAAGTACTCCAAGCTCAACGCGATCCGCGCGGACGAGAGCGACGGGATCTACTTCCGGAACTTCACCGCCCAGCGCACCACCTTCAACTCCCTGTACGTCCTGGCCGGTGACGGCTTCGTGATCGACGACGTGCTGACCCGATGGAACGACGAGTACGGCTTCCTCACCTTCGCCAGCGACCACGGGCTCTACAAGAACTGCGAGTCGTACGGGAACGGCGACTCCGGCATCTACCCGGGCAGCGCCTCCGACATCAACAACGAGCGCGGCTACGACGTTCCGCGCTACTCCATCGAGATCACCGGCTGCCGCAGCCACCACAACATGGTCGGCTACAGCGGCACCGCGGGCGACTCGGTCTATGTGCACGACAACGAGTTCGACCACAACATGGGCGGCGCATCCATGGACTCCGCCTTCCCGGGACACCCCGGACTGCCGCAGAACCACGCCCGGTTCGAGCGCAACGACATCCACGACAACAACGCGGACTACTACAAGTACATCGCCGACGGCACCTGCGCGAAGGCTCCCGTGGACCGCGGCTACGAGGACGGCGTGGTCTGCCCGCAGATCTCCATGCCACCCGGCACCGGCATCATCACCGCCGGCGGCAACTGGAACCTGTACGAGAACAACTGGGTGTACGGGCATGACCGTGCCGCCTTCTTCCTGAGCGCCGTGCCCGCGTTCATCCGCGGGGAGTCGGCCTGGTCGAAGCAGGCGGACACCTCGCACCACAACCGGTACGCGGGCAACAAGCTCGGGGTCGACAAGCAGGGCAAGGCGCGGCCCAACGCCACCGACGTGTGGTGGGACGGGCAGGGCGAGGGCAACTGCTGGCAGGGCTCGGCGGGCGCGTCCACACCTCGGGCACTGCCGGAGTGCGGGTCCTCGCGCGGGGACGTGTCCGGCGGTGCGGACCGGCTCGCGGGCGAACCGACCAAGCTGGCGGCGCTGTTGGTGTGCGCCGACTACGACGCACGGGCGGCGCGGCTGCCGGCGGGCTGCGACTGGTACGGGGCGACGGGCATCGAACGGATCGAGGTCCAGGTCGCGTTGGGGATCGCGGTTGTACTGACCCTCGTCGGGGGCGTGCTGTGGTGGCGCAGGCTGCGCACCCATCGGTGGGCGACGGCGGCCTGCGCGGCGGGTCTTGTCGGACTCGCGCTGGATGTGGCCGGGGCCACCAAGGGCCTGCAGGCCGGCTATCTGCCCGCTGTGGCACTGCTGTTGACCGGCGCCTGGTGGGTCGGCGCCGGTGTGGTGCTGCGCGGGGAGCGGCCGTGGTTCGGCTGGGTGACGGTGGCCCTCGGGGTGCTCACGCTGCTCGACGCCTTCGACAAGGCGGTGGTGATGCTGCCGTGGATCCCGCTGGGTCCGGCCTGGATCCGTGGGCTGCTCGGTGTGGTGTGGGTGATCTGGGCCGTGGTCGTGGCGGCTTCGCGCGCGGGGGAGGCCCCCGTCGTGGCGGAGGCGGACGAGGAGCAGCCGCCGCCGACGGTGGCCGAGACGGAGGTGCCGGCGTGAGGGGGGTCGGTCCGAGGGGTGCTGGGGTGAGGGAGGCCGGTGTGAGGGGTGCCGGCGTGAGGGAGGAGATCGGTCCGAGCGGTGCCGGCGTGAGTAGTGCCGGCCCGAGGGGGCTCGAGGTGAGGCGTGCCGGGGTGCGGCGTGTCCGCCGAGGTGCGGGCGTGGTCGCCGTGGTGCTGCTGCTCGCCGGTGTCACGGCGGGCTGCAGCGACCGCCCCACCACGCACCACAAGCCCGGCACCAGCCATGAGGAGGCGAGCGGTTCGACCGGCCGGCTGCTCGACCGCGAGGACGAATCGGGGCATCGCTACCGGCAGGTCGACGCCGCGGACGCGCCGTCCGTGGAGCTGGCGGTGCGCCCGGACTCCGTGGACGGCTGGAACGTCCGGCTCTCCGTCCGTGCCTTCCGGTTCACGCCCGACAGCGTGGGCGGGGGAGCGCTGCCGGGCCGTGGTCACGCCCATCTGTATCTGGACGACCGCAAGATCGCCCGGGTGTACGGCGAGTGGTACCACCTGCCCGCATCCGCCGTCCCCAAGGGTGCTCACACGCTGACCGCCCGCCTGTACGCGGACGACCACACCGTCTGGGCGGTCGGCGGAAAGCCGGTCGAGTCGACGGCCGAGCTGTCGCAGGCCGCACGGGGGAGCGGGCACAGCCATGACGAGGGCGGCTCGGGAGAAGACTCCTCGGCCGGACCGGACGGCAAGGGCGGCACGGACGCGCCGGACGGGGACGGCACCGACGCGGCGGACGAGGGCAGCGTCGACCGCACCGTGACTATTGCCGTCGACGGCAAGAACGTCGAACCCCCGCCCGGACGCGTCGAGTTGAAGAAGGGCCAGCGCATCCGCCTCTCGGTGACGAGCGACCGCGCCGACACCCTCCACGTCCACGGCTACGACAAGGAGGCCGACCTTCCGGCGGGCCGCGCGGGCACGCTGACGCTCACCCTGGACCGCACCGGCCTCTTCGAGGTCGAGACCCACGGCTCGGGTCTCGTCCTGACGCAACTCGTGGTGCGGTGAAAGGGGTGTTGACCCTGAACGCCCTGCGCTCGGTGGGGGATCTGCCTGCGATGCGGGACCTGCCCACCGTGCGCGACCTGTCGGCCGTGCACGACCTGCCAGCCGTGCGCGACCTGCTCACCGTGCACGAACTGCCGACCGTTCACGACCTGCCCACCGTGCACGACCTGCACGCGCTGCCCGTCCCTGAGGCCGGGGCACCGGCCCTGCACGCCGTCCTCGCACCGACGGACACCCCCACCCCGGGCCCCTCCGCCCTGACCCAACTCGCCCACGGCATCGGCTCCCAGCACGACCTGCCGATCTCCCCCTTCTACGCCTACGCCGGTGCCTTCACCGCCCTGTTGGTCTCCTTCCTCGCGCTCGGCCTGCTGTGGTCCACCTCCCGATTCCGCGGCGACCGCTCCGGACTCGCGCTGCCCCGCCCGGTGCAGCGCTTGGCCGACGCGCGTACGACCCGCCGCGTGCTGCGCGTACTCGGCCTCGCGGCCGCCCTGTTCGTCCTCGTTCATCTCCTCTTCGGCCCTGACGACCCCGAACGCAACCCGGCACCCGGCGCCGTACACGTCCTGTTCTGGGTCGGACTCGTCCCCGCATCCCTCCTCTTCGGTCCCGTCTGGCGCCTCCTGAACCCGCTGCGCACCCTGCACGCCGCGGGCTGCCGCGCCTTGCGGCGCGACCCGGAGGCAGGCCGCCCGCTCCCGCCGTGGCTCGGCATGTGGCCCGCCGCGGCCGGCCTCTTCGCGTACACCTGGCTCGAACTCGCCTCCCCGGACCCGGCCTCCCGTACCGCCCTGCTCGTCTTCCTCCTCACCTACGCGGCCGTCCACCTCGCGGCGGCCACCTGGTTCGGCGCGCGCTGGTTCACGCAGGGGGACGCCTTCGAGGCGTACTCGACCCTGTTCGCCCGGCTCTCCCCCGTCGGGCGCCGCCGCGACGGACGCCTCGTGCTCCGCAACCCCTTCCACGGCCTCGACGCGACCCCGCCGGTCCCGGGGCTCGTCGCCACCGTGTGCGTCATGCTCGGCTCCACCGCCTACGACGGCTACTCGGACTCCCCGTCCTGGATCACCACCCTCCAGACCTCCTCCCTCGGCCGCACCGCCACGGCCACGCTCGGACTGCTCGGCGCCGTCGCCCTGGTCGCCGCTCTCTACTCCCTGTGCGCCGGCGCCACCCGCGCCTTCGCCCGCCGCCCGGCCGCCGCGAAGACGACTGCCCGGCCCGACCCGAGACCCACTGCCGAGCCCGACCCGAGACCCTCTACCGCCAAGACCATCCCCACCGCCCCGAAGATCACCGCCCCGAAGATCGCCGCCCCGCAGACCCCCACCCCGAAGGCGCCCGCCCCGGCTGCCCCCGCCCCCACCAACCTCGACGCCCCCGCCGGCACCCCCCGCAGAACTCCCGTCACCACACCCCCGCACCCCCGGGCCGCCTTCGCCCACTCACTGATCCCGATCGCCCTCGGCTATCTCATCGCCCACTACTTCACCCTCTTCGTGACGGAAGGACCACGCACAGTCATCGTGGCATCCGGCACTGACAATCCCGTCCCGCCCGAACCGCTCCTGGATCCGGGCGGAACCGCCGCGCTCCAGGTCATCGCGATCATCGCGGGACATGTCCTCGGCGTCGTGGCCGCCCACGACCGCGCCGTCCGGCTGCTGCCGCCCGAGAAGGCGATCGCGGGCCAACTGCCCCTGTTCGCGCTGATGATCGCGTACACCTTGGGCGGTCTCGGACTGCTCATAGCCTGAGCTCCCGACCGGCGGCTGGACGCCGGATCCGGGCCGGGTACCGGTAGAGAAGGGCCGCACCTGCATCATGGATCCCGTGACCACGACGCCTTCGCTTACGGATCAGTCGGCCGGCGCCCTGCGCCGCGTGCCCGTGCAGGAGCGCAGTGCCGAACGGCTCGGCCGGATACTCGACGCGTGCGCCGCGCTGCTCGACGAGGTCGGCTACGACGGACTGACGACGCGCGCCGTGGCGGACCGCGCAGGGGTGCCGATCGGCTCGGTGTACCGCTTCTTCGGCAACAAGCGGGCCCTGGCCGACGCCCTCGCCCTGCGCAACCTCGACCTGTACGCCGACCGCACCGCGGCCCGGCTCGCCGCGCTCACGGCGCCCGACTGGCCGGCCGCCGTGAATGCCGCACTGGACGAGTACCTGGCGATGAAGCGCACCGTCGCGGGCTTCGCCCTGGTCGACTTCGGTGTCCCGTCGGGCGGCGCGGACGCCAATCACCAGGTCGCCGGCCGACTCGGAGGGGTCCTCGCAGGTCACCTCGGCAAACCGCTCGACGATGACGTACGGCGCGCGCTGCTCGTCGCCGTCGAGGCCGCCGACGCCCTGCTCCAACTCGCCTTCCGCGCCGAGCCGTCGGGAGACGAGGACCTGATCGCGGAAACCCGCAAGCTCCTGCACCGCTACCTGGCGCCGACCTTCGACTGAGCCACCGCCCGCCGCCCACAACCGCCCGGGCCGCCGCCCGCGCCACCCGAGCCGCCGCCCGCGCCCACCCGAACCGCCGCCCGCGCCCACCCGAACCGCCGCCCGCGCCCACCCGAGCCGCCCACCCGAAGCCCCCTCACCCACCCCTCCGCATGCCCGGATCCGGCGCACCCCCTCCCCACCGTGCATACCGGTCGGTATGCTCGCCGCGTACGCGCGACCACCGCGCAGCCCGCGCACGACGACCGCCGCCCCGGGAGGGCCCGAGTCCGCCACCAGTGACGCCCGCGCCGCACAGTCCGCCACGGACAAGACCCGTACCGCTCTGCGTATTTGTCCGCTCTGCGAGGCCACCTGCGGCCTGACCCTCACGATCGAAGGCACCCGCGTCACCGGCGCCCGCGGCGATCAGGACGATGTGTTCAGCAAGGGGTTCATCTGCCCCAAGGGTGCCTCCTTCGGCGAGCTCGACGCCGACCCCGACCGGCTGCGCACCCCGCTCGTCCGCAAGGACGGCCGGCTCCAAGAGGCAGGCTGGGACGAGGCGTTCGACGTCATCGCCGAGCGTCTGCGCCCGATCGTCGAGGCCCACGGACCGGACGCGCTCGGCATCATGCTCGGCAACCCCAATGTGCACACCATGGCCGGCGCCCTGTATCCGCGGCTGCTGATCTCCCCGCTCAAGATCCGCAAGGTGTTCAGCGCCAGCACCCTCGACCAGATGCCCAAGCACGTCTCCAGCGGGCTGCTCTTCGGTGACCCCTTCGCGATCCCGGTGCCCGACCTCGACCACACCGACCATCTCCTGCTGATCGGCGCCAACCCCCTGGAGTCCAACGGCAGTCTGTGCACCGCCGCCGACTTCCCCGGCAAGCTCAAGGACCTCAAGAAGCGCGGCGGCACCCTGACCGTCGTCGACCCCCGCCGCACCCGCACCGCCCGCATGGCCACCCGGCACCTCGCCGTACGCCCGGGCAGTGACGGACTGCTGCTCGGGGCCCTCGCGTACACCCTGTTCGAGGAGGGCATCACCGACCTCGGCGACCTCGGCGCGTACGTGGAAGGGGCGGACCAAGTCCGCGAGGCGCTCCGGCAGTTCACCCCCGAGGCCGTGGCGGACGCCTGCGACATCCCGGCCGAGGAGATCCGTACCGTCGCCCGTGAACTCGCCGGCGCCCGGACCGCCGCCGTCTACGGCCGGATCGGCGCCAGCACCGTCGAGTTCGGCACCCTCACCAGCTGGCTCGTCGATGTGCTCAACGTGCTGACCGGCAACCTCGACCGCCCCGGCGGCGCGCTCTTCCCGCTCTCCGCCACCGACAAGGCACCCCGTCCCGCGGAGCCCGGCAAGGGCTTCGCGCTCGGCCGCTGGAAGAGCAGGGTCTCCGGACATCCGGAGGCCAAGGGCGAGTTGCCGGCCGCCGCGCTCGCCGAGGAGATCGACACCCCGGGTGAGGACCGGATCCGCGCCGTGCTCACCATCGCCGCCAACCCGGTCCTGTCCGCGCCGGACGGCAACCGGCTCGACCAGGCGCTCGAGAGCCTCGACTTCATGGTCAGCGTCGATCCGTATCTCAACGAGACCTCGCGCCACGCGGATGTCGTGCTGCCCCCGCCGCCGCCCGCGCAGAGCGCGCACTTCGACTTCGCGTTCAACGCGCTCGCCGTGCGCAACCAGGTGCGCTACACCCGCGCCGCCGTACCCCTGGAAGAGGGCCTGCTCCAGGAGAGCGAGATCCTCGCCCGCCTCATCCTCGCCGCGACCGGGATGCACGGCATGCCCGCGGAAACCGTCGACCGGATGGTCATCGAGAGCACCCTCGGCAAGGCCGTGACCGACCCCCACCAGCAGGTCCACGGACGTGACCCGAAGGAACTCGCGGAGGAGCTCACGGGCGACGGCACCGTGGAGCAGCGGCTCGACATGATGCTGCGCCTGGGCCCGTACGGCGACGGCTTCGGAGCCCACCCCGAAGGTCTCACGCTCGCCAGGCTGCTCGCCCACCCGCATGGCATCGACCTCGGCCCGCTGCAGCCGCGGATCCCGCAGCTCCTGAAGACCCGCAGCGGAAAGGTCGAGCTGCTGCCCGGGCCGATCGCCGAGCACCTTCCGCGGCTCGCGGCGGCCATGGACCGGACGCACGACGGCCTCGTCCTCATCGGGCGCCGCCATCTGCGCTCCAACAACAGCTGGATGCACAACGTCCGCACCCTCGCCGGCGGCTCCAACCGCTGCACGCTCCAGATGCACCCCGACGACGCCCGCCGCCTCGGCCTCACCGACGGCGAGCAGGCACGGGTGAAGGGCGACGGCGGCGAGATCGAGGTGCCGGTGGAGATCACCGACACCGTACGGACGGGAGTGGTGAGCCTGCCGCACGGCTGGGGCCACGACCGGCCCGGCACCCGGATGTCCGTCGCACACGCAAGCCCGGGCGCCAACTACAACCAGCTGCTCGACGGCACCCGGCTCGACGTGCTCTCCGGTACGGCGGTGCAGAACGGTGTGCCGGTCCAGGTCGCGCCCGTGGGCACAACCGCCTGACCCACCGCTGTGACCTGGAGTTTTGCGCTTATTGCTCACGCGTCAACATCTTGTTAACGCAAGTTCGCGACACCTAACGTCGTCCGGACCGCCGCCTCTGGTGGAAGTTCAAGGGCGAACGTTAGGTGTCCATATGCTGACCATCCTCGGCTTCGCCATGATCGCGACCTTCCTGGTCCTGATCATGCTGAAGAAGATGTCGCCGATCGCGGCGCTGGTCCTCATCCCCGCGCTCTTCTGCGTGTTCGTCGGGAAGGGAGCCCATCTCGGGGACTACGTCCTCGAAGGCGTCACCAGCCTCGCGCCCACCGCGGCGATGCTGATGTTCGCGATCGTCTACTTCGGCGTGATGATCGACGTCGGCCTCTTCGACCCGATCGTCCGGGGCATCCTGCGCTTCTGCAAGGCCGACCCGATGCGGATCGTCGTCGGTACGGCGGTGCTCGCCGCGATCGTCTCGCTCGACGGCGACGGTTCGACCACGTTCATGATCACGGTCTCGGCCATGTACCCGCTGTACAAGCGCCTGGGCATGAGCCTGGTCGTGATGACCGGTGTGGCCGCCACCGCCAACGGCGTGATGAACACGCTGCCCTGGGGCGGCCCGACCGCCCGCGCCGCGACCGCGCTGAAACTGGACGCGTCCGACATCTTCGTGCCGATGATCCCGGCGCTCGCGGTCGGTCTGCTCGCCGTCTTCCTCCTCTCGTACGTGCTCGGCCTGCGCGAGCGCAAGCGCCTCGGTGTGCTGACCCTGGACGAGGTCCTGGAGAAGGAGCCGGAGCCGGAGACCGTGCTCGTCGGCGCGGGCGGCAAGGGCGACGGCAAGACGGGCGGCAAGGTCGCTTCCAACAAGCCCACCGGCGGCGCGGGTTCGGGTACGGACGATGCCGGTTCCGCCTCCGAGGAGGACGACTTCCAGGGCCTCGACCCCAACCGCGACACCCTGCGCCCCAAGCTGTACTGGTTCAACGCGGGCCTCACCGTCGCGCTGCTCGCCGCCATGATCATGGAACTGCTGCCGATCCCGGTCCTGTTCCTGCTCGGCGCGGCCCTGGCCCTCACGGTCAACTTCCCGCACATGCCCGACCAGAAGGCCCGGATCGCCGCCCACGCGGACAACGTCCTCAACGTCTCCGGCATGGTCTTCGCCGCCGCCGTCTTCACCGGTGTCCTCCAGGGCACGGGCATGGTCGACAGCATGGCGCGCTGGCTGGTCGACACCATCCCGGCCGGCATGGGCCCGCACATGGGCCTGGTCACCGGACTGCTCAGCCTCCCGCTGACGTACTTCATGTCCAACGACGGCTTCTACTTCGGCGTCCTGCCCGTACTCGCCGAGGCCGGTGCCGCCCACGGCGTCTCGCCGCTGGAGATCGCCCGAGCCTCGCTCGCCGGCCAGGCCCTGCACATGTCCAGCCCGCTGGTGCCCGCGGTGTACGTGCTCGTCGGCATGGCGAAGGTGGAGTTCGGCGACCACACCCGCTTCACCGTGAAGTGGGCGGCGCTCACCTCGCTGGTGGTGCTGTTCTCCGGGATTCTCTTCGGGATCATCTGACCCGATGGCCGACTCCATACGGCCCGGCAGGGGCTGGCTGCTCCGTCTCGTCATCGCCTTCGGTTTCGCGCAGGCGGCGGTGTCGATGGCGCGACCGGCCGTCTCCTACCGGGCCCTCGGTCTGGGCGCCGACGAACGCGCGATCGGTGTGATCGCCGGTGTCTACGCACTGCTCCCGCTGTTCGCCGCCGTACCGCTGGGCCGCCGCACCGACCACGGCCGGTGCGCGCCCCTGCTGCCGGCCGGTGTCGTCCTCATCGCGGGCGGCTGCGCGCTGAGCGGCACGGCGAACTCCCTGGCGGCGATGGCGGCTTGGAGCGGCGTGATGGGCCTCGGCCATCTCGCCTTCGTCATCGGCGCCCAGTCGATCGTGGCCCGCCAGTCCGCACCGGCCGAACAGGACCGCAATTTCGGCCACTTCACCATCGGTGCCTCGCTCGGCCAGCTGATCGGCCCGATCGCCGCGGGCGCGCTTGTCACGGGCGGTTCGCACGGCGATGCCATGGCCCGTACGAGCGCACTGGCCCTGCTCGTCTCGGCGGGAGTGGCCGTGGTCTCGTTCGTGTCCCTGTGGCGCATCGAGCACCACGCACCGTCGAAGAAGCCGGCCAAGGACGCGAAGGTACCGGTCCACCGCATCCTGCGGACGCGCGGCGTGCCCGCCGGCATCCTGATCAGCCTGGCCGTGCTCTCGGCCACCGACATCCTCACCGCGTACCTGCCGGTGATCGGCGAACACCGCGGCATCGCACCGTCCGTGATCGGACTGCTGCTCAGCCTGCGCGCGGCCGCCACCATCGCCTGCCGTCTCGTGATGACCCCGATGATCCGGCTGATCGGCCGCACCACACTCCTGGTGTCGACCTGTCTGCTCGCCGGTCTGCTCTGCGCGGGAATCGCCCTGCCCGTCCCGGTCTGGGCCCTTGCCGCCATGCTCGCCGTCCTGGGCTTCTGCCTCGGCGTCGGCCAGCCGCTGTCGATGACCACCGTCGTGCAGGCCGCCCCCGCCGAGGCCCGCTCCACCGCCCTCGCGCTGCGCCTGACCGGTAACCGCCTCGGTCAGGTCGCGACCCCCGCCTCGGCCGGGCTGATCGCGGGCGCGGCCGGGATCGGCGCACCTTTCGTCATGCTTGGTGCGCTTCTGGTAGGTGCGGCGGCACTTGGGCTGCGTCGTCCGGGGCCATCCCCTTCGTCGCCGCCATCCCCTTCGGGGGCCGCATCAACTACCGTCACCGACCGGGACGTTCGGACCCCCCTGGCGCGCGAAAACTAACAGCGCTAGTTTGGTGGCTCCGCGCAGCACTTCTGCCTGCGCGGCTCTCGTACGGCGAGTTCGTACGAGGGGTTCGGACGCGACCCGTACGCGGGGTGCGTACGCCGGTGACGTCAGGGAGGTCGAGGCATGAAGCCGCACGAGGGGCTCTACATCAACGGCGCGTGGACGCCCGGGGCATCCACGGAGACCATCGAGGTGGTCAACCCGGCCGACGAGCAGGTGATCGGCCATGTCGCCGCGGCCGGCCGCGAGGACGTCGACGCGGCGGTACGTGCCGCCCGCGCCGCGCTGCCGGACTGGGCCGCGACACCGCCCGCCGAGCGCGCCGCGAAGCTCACCGCCCTGCGGGACGCGCTCGCCGCACGCCACGAGGAGATCGCCGAGACCGTCACCGCCGAGCTGGGCGCCCCGCTCGGCTTCGCCAAGGCCGTGCACGCGGGCCTGCCGATCGCGGTGGCCGGTACGTATGCCGAGCTGGCCGCCACGTACGCCTTCGAGGAGAAGCTCGGGAACTCGACCGTCCTTCACGAGCCGGTCGGTGTCGTGGGCGCGATCACGCCCTGGAACTACCCGCTGCACCAGATCGTCGCCAAGGTCGCCCCCGCGCTCGCCGCCGGCTGCACCGTCGTCCTCAAGCCCGCCGAGGACACCCCGCTCGTCGCGCAGCTCTTCGCCGACGCCGTGCACGAAGCGGGCGTGCCCGCCGGTGTGTTCAACCTGGTGACGGGCCTCGGTCCGGTCGCGGGCCAGGCGCTCGCCGAGCACCCCGGTGTCGACCTGGTCTCCTTCACCGGCTCCACCGCCGTCGGCAAGCAGATCGGCGCCACCGCGGGCTCCGCGATCAAGCGCGTCGCCCTGGAGCTGGGCGGCAAGTCCGCCAACGTGATCCTGCCGAGCGCCGATCTGGGCAAGGCGGTCAACGTCGGCGTCGCCAACGTGATGTCCAACTCCGGCCAGACCTGCAGCGCCTGGACCCGGATGCTGGTCCACACCGACCAGTACGACGAGGCCGTCCAGCTGGCCGCCGCGGCCGCCGCCAAGTACGTGGCGGGCGACCCGCACGACGAGGCGAGCCGTCTCGGCCCGGTCGTCAACGCCAAGCAGCACGCCCGCGTGCGCGGTTACATCACGCGCGGCATCGAGGAGGGCGCCCGGATCGTCGCGGGCGGCCCCGAGGCCCCGCACCCCACCGGCTACTACGTCAACCCCACGATCTTCGCCGACGTCCGCCCGGAGATGACCATCGCGCAGGAGGAGATCTTCGGCCCGGTGATCTCGATGATCCGGTACGAGGACGAGGCGGACGCGCTCCGTATCGCCAACGGCACGGTGTACGGGCTCGCGGGCGCCGTCTGGGCCGGTGACAAGGATGAGGCCGTGGCCTTCGCGCGCAAGATGGACACCGGG
This sequence comes from Streptomyces mesophilus, assembly GCF_040300965.1. Lineage (GTDB taxonomy): Bacteria > Actinomycetota > Actinomycetes > Streptomycetales > Streptomycetaceae > Streptomyces > Streptomyces mesophilus_A. Next base: position 59,020 of record NZ_JBEPEW010000023.1, read on the forward strand.
CAGGTCGACATCAACGGCGGGAAGTTCAACCCCCTTGCCCCGTTCGGCGGTTACAAGCAGTCCGGGGTCGGCCGCGAGCTCGGGCCGCACGGTCTGACCGAGTATCTGCAGACGAAGTCGCTGCAGTTCTGAGCCCTTCCCTCCGGCAGGCGGCTCGTGAAATGCCTCTCCCTCGCGAGCCGCTGCTCCCTTTGCACGACAGATGTCAGGAGTACGCACCGTGGTCCGCGCCGCCGTTCTGCCCGCCGTGGGCTCCCCGCTGGAGCTCGTCGAGATCGATCTGCCCGAGCCGGGCCCCGGGCAGGTGCGGGTGAAGCTCGCCGCCGCCGGGGTCTGCCACTCGGACCTGTCCCTGTCCAACGGCACCATGAAGGTGCCCACGCCCTGCGTCCTCGGCCACGAAGGTGCGGGTACGGTGCTCGCGGTCGGCGAGGGCGTGTCCCATATCGCCGTCGGCGATGCGGTGGTGCTCAACTGGGCGCCGTCCTGCGGCAGCTGCCACCACTGCACCATCGGCGAGGTCTGGCTCTGCGTGAGCGCGCTGGCCGGGGCGGCGAACGTCTACGCCCGTACCGCCGACGGCCAGGACCTCCACCCCGGCCTGAACGTCGCCGCGTTCGCCGAGGAGACGGTGGTCGCCGCCAACTGTGTGCTGCCGGTCCCGGACGGCGTCCCGCTCACCGACGCCGCGCTGCTCGGCTGCGCCGTGCTCACCGGATACGGCGCGATCCACCACTCGGCACGTGTACGGGAAGGGGAGTCCGTCGCCGTCTACGGCGTCGGCGGCGTCGGTCTCGCCACACTCCAGTCGGCCCGGATCGCCGGCGCCGGGACGATCGTCGCGGTCGATGTCTCCCCGGCGAAGGAGGAGCTGGCCCGCGCGGCCGGCGCCACCGAGTTCGTGCTCGCCTCCGACACCACCGCCAAGGACATCCGCAAGCTGACCGAGGGCCGGGGCGCGGACGTCGCCGTCGAGTGCGTCGGACGCGCCGCCACCATCCGTACGGCCTGGGAGTCCACCCGTCGCGGCGGCCGCACCACGGTCGTCGGCATCGGCGGCAAGGACCAGCAAGTGACGTTCAACGCCCTGGAGTTGTTCCACTGGGGCCGCACCCTGGCAGGCTGTGTCTACGGCAACTGCGACCCGGTCGCCGACCTGCCGGTCCTCGCCGAGCACATCCGCGCGGGCCGCCTCGACCTGTCGGCACTGGTCACCGAACACATCGGACTCGACGGCATCCCGGCAGCCTTCGAGAACATGATCGCGGGCAAGGGCGGCCGGGCGCTGGTCGTCTTCTAGCAGTCGACTCCTTGAGTCGTCTTCCGGCGGTCGTCTTCCGGCTGTCGACTGCCGGCAGTCGACTCCGGCAGCCCACTTCCGGCAGTCGTCTTCCCGTAGTCGTGTCTCAGCGGGACTTCGCGGAATCGGCCGGGTCCACCACAGGGCCCGGCTCCTGCGCGGTCGCCACCACGCGCGAGCGTCCCTTCGAGCGCGAAACCCCCACACCCGCAAGGCAGATGGCGCCGCCGAGGAGCGTCAGCCAGCCCGGCACCTCGTCGAGTGCCAGCCACGACATGAGCACCACGATCGCGGGCACGGCGTACGTGGTGGCGCCCATCTTCCCCGCGGTCGTACGGGCCAGGGCGTAGGCCCAGGTCGTGAAGGCGAGCGCGGTCGGGAAGATGCCCAGGTAGACCATGTTGAGAGTCCCGGACACCGGTGCGTCGCCCAGTTCGGAGAGCAGCACCCCGCTGAACGGCAGACAGGCCACCGCACCGATCAGGCACCCGAAGGTCGTGACCTGAAGCGGGCTGGCGTGCTTCAGGGAGGGCTTCTGCGCGACGACGCCGCCCGCGTACGAGACGGCGGCGAGCAGACAGAGCAGCACGCCGAGCAGGGACGCGTTGCCCTCGCCGGACATCGACAGCCCGACCACCGCGGCGCCGAGGAACGACACCGCCATCCCCGCGAGCAGCCGCTTCGGCAGCCCCTCCTTGAGCAGCCAGCCGGCCAGCAGCGCCATGACCAGGGGCCCGACGTTCACGACCAGAGCGGCCGTCCCCGCGTCGACCTTCTGCTCACCCCAGTTGAGCACCACCATGTACAGGCCGAACCAGAGCAGTCCGGAGATCGCGATCCCGGGCCAGGCGGCCTTGGGTGGCAGCCCCTCGCGGCGTATCAGCAGGAACGCGCCGAGCGTCACCGCACCCGCGAGCAGCCGGCCGAGCGCGAGCGCGCCCGGTGAGTAGGCCTCGCCCGCGCTGCGGATGGAGACGAAGGCGGAGGCCCACAGCACGACCGTGATGCTCGCAGCGCCGAGCGCGAGCAGTTCGGAGCGGCGGGAAACGGGTGGAGAGGTCGTCATGCAGCGGACCCTACGTGTCCGACGCTTCGGCGCCCACCGAATTGACGCCCGGCGTCAATCGGGCGGCGCGCAGGGCTCTGAGCTGTGGCTTCACAAGGCCCTGAGCTGTGGCTCCACAGCGCCCTGAACTGCTGCTTCACAGCGCCCTGAACTGCTGCTCCAACCCGTCGAGCAGCGCCGTGAGCCCGGTCTCGAAGGCCCGCTCGTCCACCTTCTCCTGCCGGTCCGCGAGCAGGTGCGCCTGCCCGAGATGCGGATAGTCGGCGGGGTCGTAGGCGGTCTCGTCGTCCACGAAGCCGCCCGCGAACGAGCCGAGCGCCGAGCCCATGATGAAGTACCGCATCAGCGCCCCGATCGAGGTCGCCTGCGCGGGCGGCCAGCCCGCCGCGGTCATCGCGCCGAACACCGCGTCGGCGACCTTGAGACCCGACGGTCTGCGCCCGGGACCGCGGGCCAGCACCGGGACGATGTGCGGATGGTCGCGCAGCGCCGCCCGGTACGACACGGCCCACTCGTGCAGCGCGTCCCGCCACGGCCGCCCGTCCTCGAACATCGACAGATCGACCTGCGCGCTCACCGAGTCCGCGACCGCCTCGAGGATCTGGTCCTTCGTACGGAAGTGGTTGTAGAGCGACGGCCCGCTCACCCCGAGCTCCGCGGCGAGCCGCCGCGTGGAGACGGCCGCGAGCCCTTCGGCGTCGACCAGCGCACGCGCGGTCTCGACGATGCGGTCGGTGCTCAGGAGGGGCTTGCGCGGTCGGGCCATGCGGCACATAGTAGGGCCCTGAAGCCAAAAACTAGCAGTGGTAATTAAACGTAGTGGGGTGGGCGCCGATGAACCTGGAACTGAGCGACGAGCAGACGGCCGTACGCGAACTCGCCCGTGACTTCACGGTCCGCGAGATCGCCCCGCACGTCACCGAGTGGGACCGCGCCGAACAGGTCGACCGGGCGATCGTGAAGAAGCTCGGCGAGGTCGGCTTCCTCGGACTCACCATCGACGAGCAGTACGGCGGCAGCGGCGGCGACCACCTCGCGTACTGCCTGGTCACCGAGGAGCTCGGCCGCGGCGACTCCTCCGTGCGCGGCATCGTCTCCGTCTCGCTCGGGCTCGTCGCCAAGACCATCGCCGCCTGGGGGAACGAGGAGCAGAAGCAGCAGTGGCTGCCCGGCCTCACCTCGGGTGCGTACGTCGGCTGCTTCGGCCTCACCGAACCGGGTACCGGCTCCGACGCGGGCAACCTCACCACCAAGGCCGTACGCGACGGCGACACGTATGTCGTCAACGGCACCAAGATGTTCATCACCAACGGCACCTGGGCCGATGTCGTACTGCTCTTCGCGCGCACCAACGACGAGCCCGGCCACAAGGGCGTCTCCGCGTTCCTGATCCCCACCGACACCCCGGGTCTGACCCGCCGCGAGATCCACGGCAAGCTCGGTCTGCGCGGCCAGGCGACCGCGGAACTCGTCCTCGAGGACGTCCGCGTACCCGCCGCCGCGATGCTCGGCCCCGAGGGCAAGGGGTTCTCCGTCGCGATGTCCGCCCTCGCCAAGGGCCGGATGTCGGTCGCGGCCGGCTGTGTCGGGATCGCCCAGGCGGCGCTGGACGCGGCCGTCAAGTACGCGGGGGAGCGGGAGCAGTTCGGCGGTCCGATCGCCCGGCATCAGCTGGTCCAGGAGCTGATCAGCGATATCGCCGTCGACGTGGACGCGGCCCGGCTGCTGACCTGGCGGGTCGCCGATCTCATCGACCGGGGGCTGCCGTTCGCGACCGAGTCGTCCAAGGCCAAGCTGTTCGCCTCGGAGGCGGCGGTGCGCGCGGCCAACAACTGCCTCCAGGTGTTCGGCGGTTATGGCTATATCGATGAATACCCCGCCGGAAAGCTGCTGCGGGACGCCCGTGTGATGACGCTCTACGAGGGCACCTCGCAGATACAGAAGTTGCTCATCGGGCGTGCGCTGACGGGAGTTTCGGCGTTCTGAGTAGCACGTGAGTATCCGTACGGATGTGGCCTGGCTCACGACGCCTCACCCTGTGGCGTATGACTGACGCGCCCATCAAGCAGCAGACCACCACCGGCTTCTACGGGATGGCCATCGCCTCCTTCGTGATCGCCCTCGGCTCCGTGGGCATCGCACTCCTCTATATGGACGTCGATGTCTGGATCCGGGCCTTCATGGCGATCGCGGTCCTGTATCTGACGACCTCCGCGATCACGCTCTCCAAGGTCGTACGCGACCGGCAGGAGGTCGAGCAGATCGTCAGCCGGGTGGACCAGGCCCGGATGGAGAAGATCCTCGCGGAGCACGACCCCTTCCGTACCCCTTGAGTGTTATGCCGCGTGACAGCCACTAAGCGCTTGCTCACCGGTCGGGGTATGGTGTTCGCCCGATGACCGGAAGGGGCGAGTGATGACCGCGACCGAGGAGACCCAGGACGTGCCCTGGGGTGACGTCACCCCGGATGCCGCCCGGCGGCTGATGGTCGCGGCGGTCGAGGCCTTCGCCGAGCGCGGGTACCACGCGACGACCACTCGGGACATCGCGGGACGCGCGGGCATGAGCCCTGCCGCGCTCTACATCCACTACAAGACCAAGGAAGAGCTGCTCCACAAGATCAGCACCCTCGGTCACACCAAGGCCGTGAACATCCTCACCACCGCCGCCGAGGCGGACGGCACGGCCGCCGACCGCCTCGCGCAGGCGGTGCGCTCCTTCGTGATCTGGCACGCCGGCCACCACACCACCGCCCGCGTCGTCCAGTACGAGCTCGACGCGCTCGACGCGGAGCACCGCGCCGAGGTCGTGCAGCTGCGCCGGCAGTGCGACGCGGCCGTACGGCGGATCCTCGACGACGGCGTGAAGTCCGGCGAGTTCGAGGTCCCGGACATCCCTGGCGCCACGCTCGCGGTGCTCTCGCTCTGCATCGACGTGGCCCGCTGGTTCAACGTCCAGGGGCGCCGGACACCCGACGAGGTCGGCGCGTCCTACGCCGACCTCGTGCTGCGGATGGTGGGGGCGCGGCCCCGCTCGTAAGCGCTCCTGGGTGTCTCTCGAATCCTGGGTGTCTCCAGAAGCGCCTGGCTGTCTCTAGAAGTACCTGGGCGTCTCTAGAAGTAGAAGCGGGAGACGGACTCGGCCACACAGGCCGGCTTCCCGCCGTCCTCGCGCTCGACGGTCACCGCCGTCGTCAACTGCACACCGCCGTCGGGGGTGTCGGTGACCTCCTTGATCACCGCGGTCGCGCGCACGCGCGAGCCGACCGGGACGGGGGAGGGGAAGCGCACCTTGTTGGTGCCGTAGTTGATGCCCATCTTCACGTTCTCGACGCGCATGATCTGCGGAACGAGCGTGGGGAGCAGCGACAGCGTCAGATAGCCGTGCGCGATGGTCGTGCCGAACGGTCCCGCGGCCGCCTTCTCGGGGTCCACGTGGATCCACTGGTGGTCTCCGGTGGCCTCGGCGAAGAGATCGATCCGCTTCTGGTCGACCTCGAGCCACTCGCCTCCGCCGAGCTCCTCGCCGATCGCCGCACGCAGCTCCTCGGCCGACCTGAAGATCCTGGGCTCTGCCATGTCCTCTGCCTCCACTCGTTGTCTAAGCGCTTGCTCAGCATGGTCGTCCGGCTGCGCCCATGTCAACGGACCGACAGGCGTCATGCCCGGCGCGGAGCGGATGCGGCGCGGCACGTAGGGTCCTGGACGTGCCGCAGATTCCCGAGAAGATCCATGAACTCACCGTCGGCCAGCTGTCCGCGCGCAGCGGCGCGGCCGTGTCGGCCCTGCACTTCTACGAGTCCAAAGGCCTGATCAGCAGCCGCCGCACCTCCGGCAATCAGCGCCGGTACAGCCGCGACGCCCTGCGCCGGGTCGCCTTCGTCCGCGCGGCGCAGCGCGTCGGCATCCCGCTCGCCACCATCCGCGACGCGCTCGCCGAGCTTCCCGAGGAGCGCACCCCGAACCGCGAGGACTGGACCCGCCTCTCGCAGGCCTGGCGCAAGGAGCTGGACGAGCGCATCAAGCAGCTCGGCCGGCTGCGCGACCATCTGACCGACTGCATCGGCTGCGGCTGTCTCTCCCTGGAGACCTGCGTCCTGTCCAACCCCGACGACGTCTTCGGCGAGCGTCTCACGGGCTCGCGCCTGCTGGCCGAGAAGAAGACCTCGTAAGCCGAGAAGAAGACCTCGTAAGCCGAGAGGAAATCCTCGTAAGCCGAGAGGAAGACCTCGTCATACGGGATGGAGGGGCGCGCCTGACATGGTGCGCCCCCTGAGCCGCCTCACTCGTACTCGGTGCCGCCCTTGCGGGTCAGATAGGCGGGGCTCACGGCCTTCGCGATGGCCCGCGAGCCGAGCACATCACTGCGCCGCTCCACCGCGGGCCGGACCACGACGCCCTCCCGCAGATGCAGCTCACGACCCGAGACGGTCTCACGCCCGGAGGCGTACGCGAAGACCAACTCCTCGTCGTACGGCCCCTCATAGAGCGTGGGCACCAGCGGCAGCCGCTCCGCGAGCAGCTCGGCGAGCTCCGCCGGCTCCAGCCACCGCACCTGCCCGCCGACCTCCACGGACACGTCGAACACCGCGTACCCGAGCGACTCGCGCCGCCCGTCCGCGCCGTACGTCAGATCCTGTACGCCGGCCCCGTACACCTCGCCGAACAGCCCGACCCTGCGGGCGTCGAGGCGCTTGGCGAGGAACGCGGCGACCGACGGGACGTCGAAGGCGCGCACCGCCCGCCAGTACAGATTGCGCGGGTCCTCCTTGAGGGCCAGGTACTTGCCGCCGAAGCCCTTGGAGGTGACCTGCACCTGGCCGCTGTCGGCGAAGTACGTGACCAGGCAGGCGGTTCCGTGCAGCTTCTCGGTGAGGACCACCTGCTCGCCGGGCTCGAAGATCCCCGGATAGCGCTGGAGGTTCTCGATGTCGACCCAGGGGAGCAGCTCGGGTGCGGCCTCGATCTCGCCGTTCATCGTGGTGGGCACCTCGGGAACCCACTTGGTGATGCCGAGCCTCTCCGCGAAGTCCGTCCCGTCCGCTGCGGCCTGTGCCAGGTCGACGTCCGCCAGCGCGGCGGGCCGGCAGACCAGTCCCTGCGACAGCTCGCCGCGCAGCCGGATCGCCTTGACGCGGTTCGCCTTCGAGCCCGCGAGCCGGCCGGTGAGTCCCAGCTCCCCGATCAACTGCTCGGGCAGGACGGCCTGTTCGGGGATGTAGACGGCGTGCTCACCACTGCGGTACGCGCCCTTGGCGACGACGGCCCGGTACAGGCCCACCTGGGCCAGTTCGAGGGCGTCGGCCCCGGGGTGCTCGTGAACGGTCAGCTCTTCTGCGGTGACGCGCAGCGTCGACATGGCGGGGCTCCTGGTGCGCTCAGCTCGGTTTCATCGCCTCCTACTGTCCGCGGGCCAATCCTGTGGAGCGAGCGGATTTCCCCCTGGTAGCGTCACGCTCTTCGCCCGGCGCGACCGGTTGCGGAGTCCTGACGGGGGCTGCCATGCCTTCTGCTGCGCTGGATGCGGCTGTTGACCAGGTGCGGGCCGTATTCGCGGGGGCTTCGAGCCCGTTCGAAGTGGGCTGCTCGATGTGCCATCCACGCGAGTGGACCGCGCTGTTGCGGACGCCGGACGCGCCGATCCCCGCGGAAGCGGTCGAGATGTATGCGCAGGAAGTGGACGACCACTTCGACGATTTCGCCGCGAGCATGCGGCGTCTCCTGCCCGATCTGGTGCGGCAGTTGGCCGCCGGTGGCAGCCGGGCCGCGAGCGGCTTCGGGATCCGGGCGCTCGGCCGGGTCGACTGGCCCGCGCAGCCGGCCCATGAGAGTGCGGCGGTGCTCGGCTTCTTCCGGGCGTGGTGGCTGGACACCTTGCGCTCCACAGAGCCGCTCCATCCGGTCGACGACGTGTTCCAGACCTGCGTGACCGCGACCCGTACCGTCACCCCGTATCTGGCGGCGTGGGCAGAGCAGGAGCCCGGCGGACCCGCGGAAGCCCATCTGCACGAGTTCTTGGACCACCACCACCTCGACCTCGTCAACGAGGACGAGCACATCATCTCGTGGTGGATGGACCACGACCGCCCGAAGCCCCTGCCGGAGATCATCACCTGGGTCCGGGAGCACGCAGGCGAGCGGATCCGAGCCCAGGGGGCGGCCCCTGACCTCCAGGAGAAGCTCGACCTCCTGCGGCTGCCCGTCGGCGAGGAGCGGTGGGCGGCCTACGAGGCCAGGTTCCTCACCTGAGCCACCAATTCGGCGTTGTCCCGGGCCCGCCGCCCATCCGGCAGCACCAACGTGTCCTCCAAGCCGATCCGCGTCGCCAACCCCCGCTCCAGCGCCAGCCGCAGCACCGGCCAGGTCCCGCCCTCCTCGCCGTGCAGGAGCACCGGGCGGCCGTGTGCCGTGCCGATCTCGTCGAGGAGTGCGGCCGCCGTCACGGCGGCCGTACCGGCCGAGGTGTCCGTCACCTCGGCGAGGACGCGCAACACCCGGGACGCCAACGGGGATTCGACGAAGCGGCGCGGACCGTCCGTGCCCGACCACAGCCCCGCCTCCACTGCCACGCCGCGCTCGAGCAGCACCGCGGCGACCTCCTCCGCCCCTGGCTCATGCCAGTTGACCGAGGCGTGGTCCGGCAGGACCGTCCACGACCGGATCTGCTCCACGCGCACGGCCGGGTCCGGTTCGGCCCAGGCGCCCGTCGTCACGCCGACCGGGACGCCCACGAGCGACCGTACGGCCTGGATCGTCGCCGCGACCGCGCGCGGCGAGAGGGTGTCCTGGCCGCAAGGGGTCTTGGGATGGACATGCACGTCCATGGCCCCCGCGGCGACCGCGCGCGCCGCCGAACGGGCCATGTCCTCGGGGGACATCGGGACGGCCGCGCCGTCGGCCGTGCCACGCGCGCCGTTGAGACAGACCTGGATCCACACCATGCCGTCGATGGTGCCAGCCGTCACTGACAGGGCTGAGAACTCTCCCGGGGGCGCGGCTTCATCGGCGCACCCCCGTCACCCGGTTGTCCCGCGACCCCTCAGGCCGACAGGGCCGATGCCGCCGTCATCCCCGCGGCCGCCAGCAACGCCGGCTGCCTGCCGCGGGCCCGTATCCGCATCAACGCCTCGGCCGTGAGCACCGGACGCGGCACCACGATGCCGCAGTGCTCGCAGAGTGGGCCCGAGAAGGGCTCGTGGGTGAGTTCCTGTTCCCAGGCGATGTCCGTGGAATCGCACACCGGGCAGAGATCGCCGGGGTCGCGCTCGAGGGCGGCGATCAGCCGCCGCAGCACCGCGTCCAGCGGCGCGGAGGGATGGACCGAAGGGTCGTCGCACCACGCTATGCCGTGGCCGCCCCAGGTCAGCCGGTGCCAGTCGTCGATCACTCCGGGCCGGCGCAGCCCGTCGTGCTTCTCCTGCTTGCGCCGGGCGGCGAAGTCGCGCTCATAGGCGAGCCACACGTCGCGGGCTTCTTCGAGTTCATCGAGCGCGGCCTCGAGCCGCGCCGGATCAGGAGACCGGTCCTCCGGGCCGAAGCCGGCCCGGGTGCACAGATGGTCCCAGGTCGCCCGATGGCCGTAGGGGGCGAACCGTTCGAGGCACTTGCGCAGTGAATAGCGGCGCAGCGCCAGGTCGTTGTGGGGGTCACGCACCTGTCTCGCGAGGCTACGGAATCCGGCCATCGCCATGCACCTCCGTCGCTGGTACTCGGACGTTGCGGGTTGGACGTAACGGGTCGTGATTCGGCTCCCTCCAGCTCCATCTGATTTCCGATGGGCCCCATCACTGCTGCATGCGGGGCAGCGGGGGCCTGCGGGTGTGGTGAGTTGGAAAAGGTGACGCATGTTCACCTTCTGCCGGGCTCCTACCGTCGGTAACCTCCGATGACCGCACTCGCGGGGTGCTTCACTTCCAGCCAGGAGGAGCAGGTATGCGACAGCGCATCCCCCGGTTCAGAGTCCGCAGCAGAACCTCCAAGCCCGCCCGCGCCGGAGGCATCCTCGCCGCGGCGGCCGCCCTCGCCACAGGGCTCCTGATGCCGCTCCCGCAGGCCGCGGCGGCCGCCGAGCCGCCCGCTGCCGCAGCCGCCGAGCCGCCGGCCGACCACTGCGCCGACCAGTGCGGCGACATCCTGCCGCCTGGTGCGAACGGTTCCGCGACGCTCGTGGAGATCCTCGGCCACCGCCTCTTCGGTACGAAACCGGCGCACAGCGACGACCAGCTGGCCCCCTATGACGCCCTGTCCTCGGGCTACGGGTCCCTGACCGACGCCGGCCTAAACAGCTACTTCCGGGACGCGTCCTTCGGCGTCCCCGCCGACCAGGTCGCCTCCGTCACGCGCCCGCGCGGGGACGTGACGATCACACGCGACAAGAAGAACGGCGTCCCGCACATCAAGGGAACCACGCGCTACGGCACCGAGTTCGGCGCGGGGTACGCCGCCGGTCAGGACCGGCTCTGGCTGATCGACCTGTTCCGCCATATCGGCCGCGGCGAGCTCACCCCGTTCGCGGGCGGCGCACCCGCCAACCAGGGCCTGGAACAGAGCTTCTGGCCGCAGGCCCCGTACACCGAGGAGGACCTCCAAGCGCAGGTCGACTACATCCTCAACAAGCAGGGCGAGCGCGGCAAGCAGGCCATGGACGACGCGCAGGCCTACATCGACGGCCTCAACGCCTATCGGGTTCAAGCCAAGAAGGGCCGGTACTTCCCCGGTGAGTACGTGCTCACCGGCAAGGTCGACGCGATCACCAACATCGGTGAGATCCAGCCGTTCAAGGTGACCGACCTCATCGCGCTCGCCTCCGTGGTCGGCGGCCTCTTCGGCGGAGGCGGCGGGGGAGAGGTGGAGCAGGCGCTGTCGCTGCTCGCCGCGCAGAAGAAGTACGGCGTCGAGGAAGGGACCAAGGTCTGGGAGTCCTTCCGCCAGCGCAACGACCCCGAGACCGTCCGGACGATCCACGACGGCAGCAGCTTCCCGTACGCCGAGAAGCCCGCGAAACCGCGCGGGATGGCGATGCCCGACGCGGGCACGGTGGAGCGCGAGCCGCTGATCTTCGACCGTACGGGCGCGGCCGCGCAGAAGACCCCGGCGAAGGACCCGGTCGAGGCGCCCGCCAACCTGCGCAAGCTGCAAGGGATGCACGACGACGGGGTTCTGCCCGAGGACCTGTTCAGCGCCAAGAAGGGCATGTCCAACGCGCTGCTCGTCTCCGGCAAGCACACCGCGAGCGGAAACCCGGTGGCCGTGTTCGGTCCGCAGACCGGTTACTTCGCGCCGCAGCTGCTGATGATGCAGGAGCTGGACGGCCCCGGCATCAAGGCCCGCGGGGTCTCCTTCGCCGGCGTCGGCATGTACATCCAGCTGGGCCGCGGCGTGGACTACTCCTGGTCGGCCACCTCGGCGGGCCAGGACATCACCGACACATACGCGGTCGAACTCTGCGAGCCGAGCGGCGCCGCGCCGACCAAGCAGTCCACGCACTACCGCTACAAGGGCGCGTGCGTCCCGATGGAGAGGCTGGAGAAGCACAACGCCTGGAAGCCGAGCCTCGCCGACTCCACGGCCGCCGGTTCGTACCGCATGCAGATCTTCCGTACGAACTACGGCATCGTCACCCATCGCGCGCTGAGCGAGGGCAAACCGATCGCCTACACCTCGCTGCGCTCCACCTACCGTCACGAGGCCGACTCCATCATCGGCTTCCAGATGTTCAACGATCCGGGATACGTGAAGGACGCCAAGTCCTTCCAGCAGGCCGCCGACCACATCGGCTACGCCTTCAACTGGTTCTACGCCGACTCCCGGGACATCGCGTACTACAACAGCGGCTCCAACCCGGTGCGCTCCGAGGGCGTGGACGCCTCCTTCCCGGTCCGTGCCGAGGAGGCGTACGCCTGGAAGGAGTTCGAGCCCGCGGGCAACACCGCCGCGTACACCCCGATGAACGAGCATCCGCAGTCGGTGAACCAGGACTACTACATCTCCTGGAACAACAAACAGGCCGACGCCTACAGCGCCGCCGACTTCAGCTTCGGCGCCGTGCACCGCGGTGACCTCCTCGACGACCGCGTCAAGGAGCTCATCGGGGACGGCAAGGTCACGCGCGCCTCCCTGACGCAGGCCATGGCCGAGGCGGCGGTGGCGGATCTGCGGGGTGAGCAGGTGCTGCCGGAGCTCCTGAAGGTGATCAGGTCCCGGCCGGTCACCGATCCGCAACTCGCCACGGCCGTACAGCAGTTGGAGGCGTGGCAGAAGGCCGGCACCCTGCGCAACCAGACCGCGCCGGGCTCCAAGACCTACGCCCACGCCGACGCCGTCCGGATCATGGACGCGTGGTGGCCGCTCCTGGTGGAGGCCGCGTTCAAGCCGGGCCTCGGCGACGAGCTGTACACGGCGCTGACCGGGCAGCTCGGTGTCGACGAAGCACCGTCGGCGGCGCACGGACCGACCGGCGCGCATGCCGGTTCGGCCTTCCAGCGCGGCTGGTGGGGCTACGTCGACAAGGATCTGCGGACGGTACTCGGCCAGGAGGTCAAGGGCCCGCTCGCCCGTACGTACTGCGGTGGCGGCGAACTCGCCGCCTGCCGGGACGCGTTGCTCGCCACCCTCGTCCGAGCGGCTGCCAAGCCGGCCACCGAGGTGTACCCCGGCGACGAGCACTGCAAGGCCGGCGACCAGTGGTGCGCGGACGCGATCGTCCACCGCGCGGTCGGCGGGATCACCCACCAGCCGATCCAGTGGCAGAACCGGCCCACGTACCAGCAGGTGGTGGAGTTCCCCTCGCACAGGTGAGCTTCCTCAGGCGGCGGGCCGCCGCTATGCGTGGATGCGGCCCGCCGCCAGCACCACCTGCGCCAACTCCTTGTGCAGGATGTCGCTGTGGGCCCCCGACGGGGGTCCGCCGCGGCGCACCTTGGCGGCCGCGTCGACGTTCACACAGCCGTCCTTCGGCAGCCCGCCGGCGAGAGCCTGGGCGAGCGTGAGGCGCTTGGTGCCGTCGACGCCCTTGATCCCGCCGTAGCCGAGCGCGCCCCACTTGGCGTCGTCGCCGAGCAGACCCGTCGAGTCGCCGGCGAGCCGGGAGGCCAGCGGATAGAACACCTTCAGCGCCGCGTCGTGCTCCGAGTGGCAGCACACCAGCGGCCCGTCGATCCGCCGCTCCTGCCCGCTCAGCACACCGCCGCCCGCCTGATGGGGCAGTCGCGGGGCGAAGGCGTGGTGCGAGAAGGCGCCCTGCAGCAGGGTCACCGACTTCACGCCCGTCACGCTCTTCGGCAGACCGCGCAGCGCGAAGGAGACAAGGCGCGCACCGAAACTGTGCCCGACGAGATGGATCCTCAAGTCCGGGTTGCGCTCGGCCAGTTCCCCGAGCGCGGGCCCGAGCCCCAGCTGCCCGACCGTGCCCGCGCGGCGCTTCATCGCGTAGTACGTGGCCTGCCGCAGCAGCTCCTTGCCGCCGTTCCACAGCCGGTCGAGGCCGATGCCGAACGCACCCTCACGCGAACCCGACGGCACGGCGCCCAGCTCCTCGAGGGCCTCGGTGAACGCCCGGCAGACGGTGGCGGTGTCGTCGGAGAGCATCGCCGGATCGCTCGGCGGCGCAGCGTCCTCGGTCTCGACGTCCCCGGCGAAGGAGGCCGGCGCGCCGCGTCCCGTAACCTCCACCAACTTCCGTACGAACAGCCCGAACTCATCGAACGCCGCATGGTTGGTGGGCTGTTCGGCAAGCATCCGGGCCAGCCGGTCCACCACGTCCGCACGGTCCGGGAACGCCGTGCGCAGCGCCTGCCGGGTCGCCTCGTCGAGCTCGGGCCGCAGCACAGGACCGGCCGCATCCACGGGCCCGGCGACGCCCCGTGGGTCGAAGTCGGGAATCGGCTCGTCGGTGAACCGCATCGCCGGCCACAGCACCCCCACGTACCCCGTCGTCCCCGGGGGCGCGAGCTGGGCGAACGGTGCGAAGAACCGGTCGTAGAACTTGGTCGCGATCGAACGGTCGTTGTTCCACCCGTGCGCGAACACCACCAGATCCCGCACGCGCAGCGCACGCACCGCCGCCAGCTGCTGGGCCTGGACGTCCCCGTCCGCGTCGAAGGTGAGTTCCCGGTACGGTGCGACGCTGAACTCCGGCATGACCGGCCTCCGTTCACGGACCCTGGCACAAGGGGTGCGCCCAGCATCGCGCCGGGGTCCGTGCACGGCCAGCCTTCTGCCGCCGTATCAGCGATACGCGAGGTACTTGCGCCGTACGGCTCGGAAGGCGTTCAGCTCGTCCTGCCAGCCGCCGACGACCTCGTCCACCCCGGCCCCGGCGTCGATCATGGTGCGGACCTGGGTGGACCCGGTGAGCTTGTCGATCCAGTTGTCCGGCCGCCAGGCGAAGCCGCTCCAGGTCCGCTTGGCGGTGATCAGGAGTCCGATGCCGGTACGGACCGGATCGAACTCCTCGCGATCGTGCACATGGACCTGGACGCCACCGACGGTCTTCCCCTGGAACTTGGAGAAGGTGGGCGCGAAGTACGCCTCGCGGAAGTGCACGCCGGCCAGGCCGAGTTCGTTGGCCGCCGCGGCCCACTGGCGGCCGATCCCCTCGGCACCGAGCAGCTCGAACGGACGGGTCGTGCCGCGGCCCTCGGACAGATTGGTGCCCTCGAACAGACAGGTCCCGGAGTACACAAGGGCCGTCTCGGGCGTGGGCATGTTCGGGCTCGGCGGCACCCACGGCAGCCCGGACGCGTCGTAGAACTCATCGCGCCGCCACCCGGACATGAGCACGGTCTCCAGCGGAACGGGCGTGCTCAGGTACTCGCCGTTGAACAGCCGGGCCAGCTCGGCCACGGTCATCCCGTGCGCCTGCGAGATCGGCTCGCGTCCGACGAACGTCGCGAACTCCTTGTGCAGGATGGGCCCGAGAGCGGCCCGCCCGGTGACGGGGTTCGGGCGGTCGAGCACCACGAAGCGCTTGCCCGCGAGGGCGGCGGCCTGCATGCAGTCGAAGAGCGTCCAGATGTACGTGTAGAACCGGGCGCCGACGTCCTGGATGTCGAAGACGACCGTGTCCACGGCCGACTGCGTGAAGATGTCGGCCAGCGGCTGACCGCTCTTCTGGTACGTGTCGTACACGGGCAGCCCGGTCGCGGGGTCCTCGTAGTACCCCTCGGAACCGCCGGCCTGCGCGGTGCCCCGGAATCCGTGCTCGGGGCCGAAGACGGCGACGAGGTCGACGCGGTCGTCGGCGTGCATCACGTCGACGATGTGCCGTACGTCGCGGGTGATGCCGGTGGGGTTGGTGACGATGCCGACGCGCTCGCCGTCGAGCTGGGCGTAGCCGCTTGCGGCGAGGCGCTCGAATCCGGTGCGGAGCTTTCTGCCATGGGCCGGTTCGGCGGCTGCGGCGGCCGCGGCGGAGCCGGTGAGGGCGGTGGCCGCGGTCGTGGTGGTGGCTGCGGCGAGCAGCGCCCGTCTGGACAGGTGCGTCATGGTGCCTCCGTGGGTGCGGGTGCGCCTGGGGCGACGAATAGGAGCCCCAGGAAACCCCGGGACACCTCGCCCCGCAAGGCTGCAAGCCCCCGTCTTTTCCCCCGCCCCGCCCCTTCCCGAAACCGGGGCTCCGCCCCGGACCCCGCATCCGACCTCCGGTCGGATCTCCTCAAACGCCGGAGGGGCTGACTCTTCCCGCCCGGCATACCGACTGGTTAGTCTGCCCACAGCAGAGGCGCCGCACCCGGACGGAGACCCACACCGTGAGCACCGTGCAGAACAAGGCAGTTGTAGTCACCGGAGCCGGTGGCGGCATAGGCGCCGCCCTCGCCCGACGCTTCGCCGCCGAGGGCGCGAAAGTGGTCGTCAACGACATCGACGCCGGCAAGGCGAAGACGATCGCCGACGAGATCGGCGGCATCGCGGTACCCGGCGACGCCTCGGCGATCGTCGAGGAAGCCCGCGACGCCCTGGACGGCACCGTCGACATCTACTGCGCCAACGCGGGCCTCGCCAGCGGCGGCACCGAGGCCGCCGACGAGCAGGTCTGGGCCCGCGCCTGGGACGTCAACGTCATGGCCCACGTCCGCGCCGCCCACACCCTGCTGCCCGCATGGCTGGAGCGCGGCGAGGGCCGGTTCGTCTCCACCGTCTCCGCCGCCGGTCTGCTCACCATGGTCGGCGCCGCCCCGTACAGCGTGACCAAGCACGGCGCGTACGCCTTCGCGGAGTGGCTCTCGCTCACGTACCGGCACCGGGGGATCAAGGTGCACGCGATCTGCCCCCAGGGTGTGCGCACCGACATGCTCACCGCGGCCGGATCCGCCGGTGACCTGGTGCTCGCGCCCACCGCGATCGAGCCCGAGGCCGTCCCCGAGGCGCTGATCCAGGGGATGGACGAGGACCGTTTCTTGATCCTTCCGCATCCCGAGGTCGCCGAGTACTACCGTGTGCGGGCCGCCGAGCCGGACCGCTGGCTGGCCGGCATGAACCATCTGCAGCAGAAGTGGGAGGGCGGCGCCAAGTGACCAAGGGCCAGCAGAGCGGGCAGAACCAGCCGAACGAGAAGGTCCACCTGACGTACGCCGACAAGCCCTGGCTCGCCCGTCTCAGCGACGCCCAGCGTGCCCCGCTCACGCCACCGCCCTCCGTCGTGCACGCCTTCCGCGCCGCCGCGGCGAAGGCCCCCGACCGCACCGCCCTCGCCTACTTCGACGGCCGCCTCAGCTACGCGGAGGTCGACGCGCTCTCCGACGCGGTGGCCGGCCATCTCGCCGAGCGCGGAGTCGCCGACGGTGACCGCGTCGCGCTGATGCTGCAGAACTCCCCGCACTTCGTGCTCGCCCTGCTCGGCGCCTGGAAGGCCGGCGCGGCCGTCGTGCCGGTGAACCCCATGTACAAGTCGGGCGAGGTGCGTCATGTCCTGCACGACGCGCAGGTCGGCGCGCTGATCTGCTCGGACCGCGCCTGGGAGGGGTATCTGCGCGAGGCGGCCGCCGATTCCCCGGTACGGGTCGTCCTCACCGCCTGCGAGCTGGATCTCCAGTCGCGCGACGACGAGCGGGTGCTGAACTTCGAGCGGGTCCCGCGGGCCGACGACGCGGAGGACCTGATCACCGTCGCCCGCAGCGGCGCCAAGGCCCCGCACGTACCCCGACGTGCCGCCGACGACCTGGCGTTGATCAGCTACACCTCCGGCACCAGCGGGCAGCCCAAGGGCGCCATGAACCTGCACGGCAACATCACGTACAACGCCGAGCGGCAGCGCTCCGGGCATCCCCTCGCCGAGGGCTCCGTCTACTTCGCGCTCGCCCCGCTGTTCCACATCACCGGTATGGTCTGCCAGCTCTCCGCCTGCATCGCCAACGCCGGCACCCTCGTGCTCGCCTACCGCTTCCACCCGGGCGTCGTGCTCGACGCGTTCGCCGAGCACAAGCCCGCGTACACGGTCGGCCCGTCCACGGCGTTCATGGCGCTCGCCGCCACTCCTGGTGTCACGCGCGAGCACTTCGACTCGTTCCAGGTGATCTCCTCGGGCGGTGCGCCCGTGCCGCCCGCGCTCGTCGAGAAGTTCCGTACGGAATTCGGTCCTTATATCCGTAACGGATACGGCCTCACCGAATGCACCGCCCCGTGCGCGGCGGTACCGCCGCAGCACGAGGCGCCCGTCGATCCCGAGTCCGGCACCCTGTCCGTCGGCGTCCCCGGGCCCGACACCGTCGTACGGATCCTGGACGAGGCCGGCCAGGAGGTGCCGTTCGGCGAACAGGGCGAGATCGTGGTGCGCGGACCGCAGGTCGTGCCCGGTTACTGGGGCCGCCCGGACGCCACCGAAGAGGCCTTCCCGGACGGGGAGCTGCGCACCGGCGACATCGGGTTCATGGACGCGGACGGCTGGCTCTACGTCGTCGACCGCAAGAAGGACATGATCAACGCGTCCGGGTTCAAGGTCTGGCCGCGTGAGGTGGAGGACGTGCTCTACACCCACCCCGCCGTCCGCGAGGCGGCCGTCGTCGGAGTGCCCGACAGCTACCGGGGCGAGAGCGTCAAGGCGTACGTGAGTCTTCGGCCCGGCGCCGGGACCGACCCCGCCGAGATCGTCGCGTACAGCAAGGAGAGACTGGCCGCGTACAAGTATCCGCGCAGCGTGGAGATCCTGCCGGAGCTGCCCAAGACGACCAGTGGGAAGATCCTGCGGAGGGAACTGCGCGACCGTGCGCAGTGAGACCGAGGCGGACGAGCCGGGCAAGGGCGCGGCGCGCGACGGGAGAAGGAGCGGAAGGCAGGTGGCGACAGTGCCAAAGACCACGGAGCAGACCACCACACCCGTCCCGCAGCGGCTGCTCGCCGCCGCCACCCGGCTCTTCGCCGAGCAGGGGTACGACCGCACCTCGGTGCAGGAGATCGTGGAGGCGGCGGGCGTCACCAAGGGCGCGCTGTACCACTACTTCGGGTCCAAGGACGATCTGCTGCACGAGATCTACGCCCGCGTGCTGCGGCTCCAGCAGGAGCGGCTCGACGCGCACGCGGAGGCGGACGAGCCGGTGGAGAAGAGGCTGCGGGACGCGGCGGCCGACGTCGTGGTCACCTCGATCGAGAACCTCGACGACGGCCAGATCTTCTTCCGCTCCATGCACCACCTGAGCCCGGAGAAGAACAAGCAGGTACGGGCCGAACGCCGGCGCTACCACGAGCGTTTCCGTGCGCTGGTCGAGGAGGGGCAGGCCGCCGGTGTGTTCTCCTCGGCGACGCCCGCGGACCTGGTGGTCGACTACCACTTCGGGTCCGTGCACCACCTGTCGACCTGGTACCGGCCGAACGGACCGCTGACCCCGCAGCAGGTCGCCGACCATCTGGCCGACCTCCTGCTGCGGGCCCTGCGTCCGTGAGGTGCCGGGGCCGGAGGGTCAGCCCAGCGGGATGACCTTGCGGCCCCAGGTCTCGTTCGTCAGCACGCCGAACGAGGTGTACCAGGCGGCCGCCGCGCACAGCAGGCCGAGGAAGCCGCCGGTGTGCGCGAGGCCGGTGGACTCGGTGAGGTCGCCGAGCGCCAGGAACAGGAACGTCAGGCTGAGCGAGACGAAGACGACCTTGTGCGCGAGGTCGAGCTTCATCGCGGCCACGGTCATGTACAGCGTGAAGACGAACCACGCGATCAGGTAGAGCCCCGTCGCCAGGTGCGCGTCCGCGGCCGGCAGACCCGGCACGACGAACTTCACGTACGCCGCGAAGGACATCCAGAACGCGCCGTACGAGAGGAACGCGGTGGTGGCGAAGGTGTTGCCGCGGCGGAACTCGAAGAGTCCGGCGACGAACTGCGCGAGACCGCCGTAGAACAGTGCGAGCGGCAGGACCACGGCGCTCAGGGCGGCGTTCGAGATCAGCCCCGAGTTGAACATGCTGAGCACGAACGTGGTCAGGGCGAAGGCCGCGAGGCCGCGCGGGCCGGGGTTGGCGAGCTTCGGCGCGGCGGGCACGGGTGCCGCGGCGGGCGCTGCGGCAGGGACCGTCGCGTGGACGGAAGGCGCTTCGGCGGAGGCGGTGGGCGCATCAAGAAGGGCGCTGGACATGGCGGTGGGGACACTTTCACTCGACGACCTTCCAACGCTACGTGCGCCGCAGATCGCATCCCGCACGCGAAGGACCCCGCCTCCCCGGGCTTGAGACCCGGGGAGGCGGGGCGAAAGTCCCGCAGTCGCGGATGCTCAGAGGTACTTCTTGAGCTCCCGCCGAGCCAGCGAACGCTGGTGCACCTCGTCCGGGCCGTCCGCGATCATCAGCGTCCGCGCCCCCGCGTACAGCTCGGCGAGCGGGAAGTCCTGGCTGACGCCGCCCGCGCCGTACAGCTGGATCGCGCGGTCGAGGATGCCGACGACCGTACGCGGCGTCGCGATCTTGATGGACTGGATCTCGGTGTGCGCGCCCTTGTTCCCGACGGTGTCCATCAGCCATGCGGTCTTCAGGACGAGCAGACGCAGCTGCTCGACGGCGACCCGGGCGTCCGCGATCCACTCGTGGATGACGCCCTGCTGGGCGAGCGGCTTGCCGAAGGCCGTACGGGAGACCGCGCGCTTGCACATCAGCTCGATGGCGGCCTCCGCCATGCCGATCAGGCGCATGCAGTGGTGGATACGGCCGGGGCCGAGCCGTGCCTGGGCGATGGCGAAACCGCCGCCCTCCTCGCCGATCAGATTCCCCGCCGGGACGCGGACGTTGTCGAAGACGACCTCGGCGTGCCCGCCGTGCCAGTGGTCCTCGTAGCCGAACACCTGCATGGCGCGGCGGACTTCGAGACCCGGGGTGTCGCGCGGCACCAGGATCATGGACTGCTGGCGGCGGATGTCCTCGCCGTCCGGGTCGGTCTTGCCCATCACGATGAAGATCTGGCAGGCGGGGTTCATCGCCCCGGAGATGTACCACTTGCGGCCGTTGATGACGTACTCGTCGCCATCGCGCCCGATCCGGGTCTCGATGTTCGTCGCGTCCGACGAGGCCACCTCGGGCTCCGTCATCGCGAACGCCGAGCGGATCTCACCGGCGAGCAGCGGCTCCAGCCACTGCTTCTTCTGCTCCTCGCTGCCGAACTGGTAGAGCACCTCCATGTTGCCCGTGTCGGGCGCCGCGCAGTTCAGGGCGGTCGGCGCCAAGTGCGGTGCGCGGCCGGTGATTTCGGCGAGCGGGGCGTACTGGAGGTTGGTCAGGCCCGCGCCGTACTCGGCATCCGGCAGGAAGAGGTTCCACAGCCCCTGCCGCTTGGCCTCGGCCTTGACCTCCTCGACGACCGGCGGCACCTCCCACGGCGAGGAGAGGCCGGCGGCCTGCTCGTGCATCACCTTCTGGGCCGGATACACGTGCTCGTCCATGAAGGCGAGGAGCTTGGCGCGGAGTTCCTCGGTACGTGCGTCGAATGCGAAGTCCATGGTGGATCAGCCTTCCTGGAGGGTGGTCAGGCCGTGCTCGATGAAGACGGGGACGAGTTCGCCGATCCGGTCGAAGCCGGAGCCGACGGTCTGGCCGAGGGTGTAGCGGTAGTGGATGCCCTCGAGGATCACCGCGAGCTTGAACCAGGCGAACGCGGTGTACCACGACACCGCCGACACATCGCGGCCCGAGCGCTCGGCGTACCGCTCGATCAGCTCCTGCGGCGTGGGGTGCCCGGCGGCCGTGGCGGTGGTGCTGATGGGGGAGTCGTCGAGGGCGAGCGGCACGCTGTACATCACGAGCAGCCCGAGGTCGGTGAGCGGATCACCGAGGGTGGACATCTCCCAGTCAAGGACGGCCTTGATCTGGTCGTCCTCGCCGAGCAGGACGTTGTCCAGGCGGTAGTCGCCGTGGATGACGGTCGCCGTGGGGGAGGTGGGCAGGGAGCGTCCGAGCGCCGCGTGCAGCTCGTCGATCCCGGCGAGGTCGCGGTTGCGCGAGGCGTCCAACTGCTTGCCCCAGCGCCGAAGTTGCCGGTCGAGGAAGCCCTCGGGCCGGCCGAAGTCCGCGAGCCCGACGGACTCGGGATCGACGGCGTGCAGGTCGACCAGGGTGTCCACCAGGGAGAAGACCGCTGCCCGGGTCCGCTCGGGACCGAGCGGCGCGAGCTCCTCGTCGGTGCGGTACGGGGTGCCGGCCACGAACTCCATGACATAGAACGGAGCCCCGATCACCTCCTCGTCCTCGCACAGCAGCACCGTCTTCGGCACGGGCACACTGGTCGGGTACAGCGCCTTGATCACCCGGTGCTCGCGCTTCATGTCGTGCGCGGTGGCCAGCACATGTCCGAGCGGAGGCCGCCGCACCACCCAGCGCGAGGTGCCGTCCGTGATGTCATACGTGAGGTTCGACCGGCCGCCCTGGATATGCCGACCTCGGAGTGAACCTTGTACGAGACCGGGTACCTCTTGGTCGAGATGGTCACGCAGCCGGTCCAGATCGAGACCTGGCAGCTGGTCTGAGCTCATGCGTCGCTCCTCGTGATGGACTGGAAAGAATGATGCCGACCAGTCGGTATGTAGTCCAGTGCGTGGGCGGGACGTGATCGGTCTCTCGGGGGGATGCGCCGGGAATGCGCCGTATTTACCTCGGCCTTCAGGTGCGGCAGGCGCGAGGAACCGCTCCGTGCGGGCGAGAAAACCGGATGCCACGGGTGAGCCGCACCTGCTGTCCTTGACCTCATGTCCGCGTCTGCCCCGCTGCCGCCCGCGCAGTCCGCGCCGCCCCGCCCCTACCGCTGGGTGCTGTCCTCGTACGGTGGCGGACGGCCGGACCTCACCGGCGAGCTGCCCCGGCCTCCGGCCCATGCGGGGGACGGGACCTTCGGCGAACACTATCTCCGCGCGCTGACCGACTGCACCGCGAAGGTGCTCGCCCGCTCGGGCGGCGCGGATCTGTGCTTCTTCGGGCGGTCGCTCGACGGGATGTACGACCTGTTGAGCGGGGCGTTGGAGCGTGGTGGGTGGGGTGGGCGGATCGACCGGCTGCCCTTGTCGTGCCGCAACAACCACCGCTGGACGCCGGCCCAGCGCCTGCGCTTCCGCGAGCACCTGGCAGCCGTGGGC
>NZ_JBEPEW010000024.1:0-15539 GCF_040300965.1 Streptomyces mesophilus
CACCGCCGACGCTGTCCGGCGGGCAGACCGCTACACGTGGAGGTTCCTGCCGTGCCCGAGGCCGCGGTCGGTGCGCTGGCCGCCGGTCGTGCCATGCGGATCACCGTGGCGGCACCGCCCACCACGATCACCGACGTGATCGCGCCGTTCCTGGCCACCTGGGGGCCGGAGGATCCGCTCGTCACCGTGCAGGCGGAGAGCCCGGCACGTGCCTACCAGGCCCTTGCGAGGGGTGCCGATGTAGCCATCTCCTCGGCGCCTCCGAGGCGTCGTTTCGCCGGGCTCCCGGTGGCCCGCCTGCCGCTGTGGGCCTACGTCCGTGCCGACCACGCCTGGGCGGACCAGGACAGCGTCACCATCAGGGAACTTGCCGCGGAACCCCTCATCGTCCTCACCCCGACGCACGGCACGCGCCGCATCCTGGACCATGCCGTACAGGACGCGGACGCCTCGTACGACATCGTGCTCGAATGCGACACCCCGCACGTTGCCCAGGCCATGGCGGCTTCGGGCCATGGTGTCGCGGTGGTCTCCGACGATCCCCGCTTCGACCTGCACCCGCTGCTGATCCTCGACAGCACGGGTGAACCGCTGCAGATCCACCTGCACGCCGCCTGGGACGCCGGGCACTACGCCCCGCGCAGCATCGAGGCATTCGCGGCGGGGTTGTCACGCTTCTGTGTCGAGCGGTACGGGCCACAGGTCGCCGCCCGCCTGTGAACTGCGGCGACGGCCGCAGACCACGGCCCTCACCACCACGCGATGCGTGACCTCACTCCGGCCCGGCGGGCGGCAGGCCAAGGAGAGCTGGAGGTATGCCCGGCAGGCAGCCCGACCAGACCGGGCAGGCATTGGACGGCGGCCCCGGTGCGCCCCACGATGCGGCGATGTTCCGCATCAGCCACCAGCCCGAGAGGCCTCGGACCATGCCAAGACCGTTCCCTGCCCGACTGCTGCGCCGTGCCGCTGCCGTCGCCGCCGTGCTCGCGGCGCTGTTCACCGTCCCGCCACCGACGATGGCGGCGCCCGCCACAACCGCTCCCGTACCGGGTGATCCGCTCACCGGAAGCGGTGCGGTGAACCGGACCCAACTCACCGCCGCCGAGCTCGCCGGGGGCAGCGCCGAGGACACCGTGCCAGACAGTGCCTTCGCCCTTCCGGCGCAAGCGGCGCCGCCCGCCCACAACTTCGAAGGCACCCTCACCCTCCGCGGCCTCTCCACCGCCGGCGGCTTCCGCGCACTGAAGGATCCGCACGGATACGGGGACGCGGCAGCGACCCGACACCTGCCGCCCATCGATATCGCGCTCGTGCAGCACGGCAGCCACCTCGTCCCGGCGAAACGCGGGTTGCAGTACACGGGGAACCAAGCGTGGAACCTGGCCCTGGGACCCGGCCGCGCGTGGAACGAGGACGGCGACGGCCGACGCACCCGTGCCTCGCTGCCGTTCGCACTCGTCGAGCGCAACGCCAACTGCGTGCACAACGGCGTCCTCACCTACCTCTTCGACGCCACATCGGTCTCCGAAGTCCGCTACCAGATCACCACGGAGACCTGCGAGTACTTCCAGTTCGACATGTGGGGCCAAGCAGCGACCGACTACCGGCCCGGACCCGTCGACGGCGCCGAGAACCTGCGCGCCGCGTACACCTCTGAGGTCGCCGACCGGCTCCCGACCAAGCCCATCTCGGCGCTGGCCACCGACCATCCTGGAAGTGGGGTGGACGTGACGAAGTTCGGCGCCGGTGTCACGCCGTCCGCGCTGAGCACCTTCGGCTTCTACTTCGACGGAGTCCACTACGTGGGCAACTGCCGTACCCGGCAAGGGGAGTACCCGTTCTGCGGCCAGATGCTCCTGCCCTCGTATTCGACGGCGAAGTCGGCGTTCGCGGGCACGGCCATGCTGCGTCTGGCACAGCGGTACGGCCCGGCCGTGGTCCAGGAGAAGCTCTCCGCCCGGATCCCCGAGACCGCCGGCAACGGCGCCTGGAACGGAGTCACCCTCGACCACACCCTCGACATGGCCACCGGAAACTACAGCCGGCCCGGCTACGAGACGGACGAGGCGGGCCGCACCATGGCGAACTTCTTCGCAGCGGAGCCATACGCCGACAAGATGCGTCTCGCCCTGTCCTTCCCGCGTAAGGCCGGCCCCGGCAGCAAGTGGGTCTACCACACCTCGGACACCTTCCTCGCCACCCGCGCGATGAACAACTACCTGCGGGACAAGGCCGGTTCGGACGCCGACATCTTCGACATGCTCCGCGACGACGTCCTGGAACCCATCGGCGTCGGGCCCGACTCCCTCGTCTCCTCCCGCACCGACAACAGCACCGGCGGAGCACCCTTCGGCGGCTACGGCATGTTCTGGACGCAGGACTCCGTCGCCCGGTTCGCGAAATTCCTCAACAATGACCACGGCGCCGTCAACGGCACCCAGATCCTCGACCCGACGCTGCTCGCGGCCACCATGCAACGCACACCGGGGGCCCGGGGCATGACCACCACCGGCACGCAGCCCATGAAGTACCAGAACGGCTTCTGGGGCAAGGAGTTCACCTCCGCCGACAACCCCGCCTACACCAGCCCCTTCCACGTACCGTTCATGTCGGGATACGGCGGAATCACCGTCGCGATGATGCCGAACGGCGCCACCTACTACTACTTCAGCGACAACAACGAGTTCAGTTGGAGCGCCGCCGTGGGCGAAGCGGACAAGCTGGCGCCCATGCCCGGCGCGGCAGTTACTGCGAGATAGTCGTCGCTGAACGCACTCTTGTCGGCTTGAGACGCACGTCTGGCGGCCTGAGACGCACGTCGCCTGACGATGACCGTTGCGGTGGTGTTCCACCCGAACCCTTCCAGGTTCGGCAGGAGACCTCGGCCGGCCGACAGCCGCTCAGTGCGGTCAGATCAGCGTCCCGCGTGTGGTCACGCTCCTGCTCGTCGGGTACTGCAACCGACAGGCAGGAGCGTGTCTGGGTACGGCGTTCCTGGGCCGGGCCGAGGATGGACGGCAGGTTGCGGTGAGCAGCAGTACCAAGAGAGCGGCGTCCGCGATGTCTTGAACGTGCCAGGCACCGGCGTACGCGGAGTGCGCTTCGCGCACGGCAGTCAGTCCGCACCTCGCCAAACTCCGGCTCGCGCGCCGCACGACTGAGGCCGGTCAACGTCCGGGCGCGATGCCCTTCAGCACGGTGGTGACGAGGTCGTCGACGAAGCCGTCCGGGAGGTCGACCTGCGGCATTCCGCCGGGCCCGGGGTGGAACAGGCGCGGCAGGATCAGCTCGTGGCAGGCGCCCATGATCATGGTGGCGGCGGCCTCGGGCTTGGCGTCGGGAGACAGGCGCCCCAACTCCTGCTCGGCGCTCAGGTAGTTGCTCAGCACCGTGCGCAAACCGCCCTCCTCGGTGCCCAGCCCTCCGGGTCCGCCGGCGTGCGCGAACCGGCCAAGGATCTTGTGCTGGGACACCATGCCGGCGAAGACCGGCAGCATCTGCGTGAGCACCTTCAGGCCACGGGTGACATAGGCATGGAGGTTGCCCTCGACGGTTCCTTCCCCGGCTCGAGGCGCGTCACCGGCCATCGCCAGCACGCCGTGCACATGCTCACGCAGGGCGAGCGCGATGAGCTCTTCCTTGTCCGCGAAGTGGTTGTAGAGCACGCCGTCGGCGACCTTCGCCTCACGGGCGATGTCCTTCACGGTCATGGCAGGACTGCCGCGCTCGGCGATCAGTCGGACGGCGGCGGCGATGAGGTGCTCGCGCAGGGTCTGGTCGCCGGCGCCGTCGCGCAGAATCGCGGGTTTTCTAGGTGACATCACGGCGAAGTGTAGTGAGCCCGGCAGCGCCGGCGATCACCACCGCGTACGCCGCGAGCATGGCGAGGCCGCCACCTTGTGGGAGCAGCCCGTCTTTGACGGCGTTGCCGACGGCCGATGCGGCGCCCGACGGCAACCATTTGCCGACCTCGGCGAAGGCGTTGACGACGATGCCCTCGATGACGAACAGCCAGGCCAGCGCCCCGACGATGCCGAGCACCGGGTTACGGGTCAGCATGCCGACCGCGACACCGATCACGGCGTACGCGGTGCACCACAGGAATCCGCCGAGCAGGGTCAGCCACACATACGACTGGTCGAGTGGCAGCGGATTCCCGTCCGCCGACAGCCACGCGGCGGCCACGGCGAAGGTGGTGACCGCCGAGGCGATGCCCGCCACCGCGCCGGTGATCAGTCCGGCCGCGAGCTTTGCGCCGAACACGCGCCCGCGCCGGGGCGTGGTGAGGAAGGTGTCGGTGATGGTGCCGTGCCGGAACTCCCCGGCGCTGATCAGGACCCCGAGGGTGATCGCCAGCATGGATCCCATGCCCGCGCTGAACAGCACCTGCTGGTTGCCGCTCGCTGTGCCGACGTCGCCGGTCGGGTCGCCGATGAGCAGACCGGCCGCGTGCAGCCCGGCGAACAGGGCGGTCGCACCGAGCAGCAGCCACGTGCTGCGTACGGAGGTGAGCTTGCGCAGTTCCGTAACGATGAGCGCGCGCATCAGCGACGCACCTCCTGCTGCTTGTCGTCGTCCACGAGTCGGAGGAAGGCGTCCTCGAAGCTCTGCCCGTCGCCCGCCAGCTCCTCGACCGGACCCGTGTACCGCAGCCGCCCGCCCGCGATGATCACGACGCGGTCCGCGTACTGCGTCACCTCGGAGAGCAGGTGGCTGGAGACGAGGACGGTCCGCCCTCGCCCGGCCAACTCCCGCAGCAGGTCGCGCAACCAGCGCACGCCCGCCGGGTCGAGGCCGTTGGTCGGCTCGTCCAGGATCAGTACTTCGGGTTCGCCGAGCAGCGCGCCCGCGATGGCGAGGCGCTGTCGCATGCCCAGGGAGTAGTCACCGGCCCGGCGATCGGCCGCCGCGCCCAGCTGTACGACTTCCAGAACCTGGTCGACCCTCTGTTGCGGCAGCCCGGCGGCCCGCGCCAGCAGACTCAGATGGGTTCGGCCGCGTCGTCCGGGGTGGATGCCGGACGCCTCGAGTACGGCCCCGACGGTGCGGCGCGGCTGGACGAGATCCTCGTAGCGCTGCCCCGCGATCCTTGCCTCACCGCTCGTCGCCCGCTCCAGTCCGAGCAGCACCCTCAGCGTCGTCGTCTTGCCTGCCCCGTTGGGCCCGAGAAACCCCGTGACCTGCCCGGATGCCGCCGTGAAGGTCACATCCTCCACCGCGTGCACCGATCCGAAGGTCTTGGTGAGCCCGCGCACTTCGATATCTGCCATCCCGCCCTCCTCGTGAATCCCATGCTGATGAATGAGCATTCATGAATGCTCATTCATCGTAGCGCGGAATGAGGGCGGCTTGTCGCCCGGCGTCTTCGGGCAGTGCGGCAGTCGCGTCGACGGCTGCCTGTGTTGCCGATGTGAGGTCGGCGGCATCGGCGGCATGCCTTGCTACCGGGGCAAGGCCAGTGGGGTGCCTCCCTGTTCAGGGAGGCACCCCACTGTGACCGGGCGCGCTGGGATCAGGCGTGTTCCGTCTCGCGTACCGGCTCCCGTGACGCAGGTACCGCGGACGCGCGGCTGCCGAGGGCGTGGAAGAGCATCCCCGGCCACCAGAACCACCGGCCGAGGTCCATCGCCGGCGCCGGGACCAGGACCGTGCGTACGAGGAAGGTGTCGAGCAGGACGCCGATGCCGACGATCACGCCCATTTGCGTCATGGTCACCAGCGGCAGCCCGGCGAACACCGCGAACGTCGCCGCGAGCACCACGTCGGCCGAGGTGATGACACCGCCCATGCTGGTCAGGCGCTCCAGGACGTCTCGGGTGTGGCCGAGGCAGCAGGACCGGTGCGACCAGGGACCTGAGCAGCCGGATCAGTACGGCGATGACGACCAGCAGCACGATCGGGATGACCGTCTTCAGGTCGCTGTCCGCGGCCCGCTGGGTGTCCAGGGTCTGGGCCATGCCAGCCGGGCCATGGTCAAGCTTGGGGCGCGGGACCGGGCGCAGCCAGTGGTCATCGCGTACGAGACCGGGCTGGTCAGAGCCGGGGAGCGCAGACCGACCGGCGTTTCGGGTCAGGACCGCAGATAGGCGAGGACCGCGAGGACCCTGCGGTGTCCCTCAGTGGCCACCGGCAGGTCCAGCTTGGTGAAGATGTTGCCGATGTGCTTGTTCACGGCCGCTTCGCTGATGAACAGGTGGGCCGCGAGGTTGGCGTTGGTGCGGCCCTCGGCGATCAGGGCGAGGACTTCACGCTCGCGGGGGCTGAGCCGCTCCAGCGGGTCATGCCGCAGCCGGACCAGCTGGTGGATCACTTCGGGGTCCACCACCGTGCCACCGGCGGCGACTTGGCCGATCGCGGCCATGAAGTCGGTCACCGCGCTGACGCGTTCCTTGAGCAGGTAGCCCACCCCGGCCCCGCCGCCCGAGTCCAGCAGGCGCAGTGCGTAGGAGCGCTCCACGTACTGACTGAGGACGAGCACCGGCAGCCCGGGGAACTCCTCACGCAGCTGCACCGCGGACCGCAACCCGTCGTCGCCGAGCGAGGGGGGCATGCGGACATCGGTGACGATCAGGTCGGGGCGGTCCGCGCGTACCGCCTCGACCAGGGTGTCGGCGTCTCCGACCGCCGCGATCACTTCGTGGCCGACGCGTTCGAGGAGTCCGACCAGACCCTCGCGCAGCAGAACGGCGTCCTCGGCCACGATCAGGCGAAGCGACACGGAACCTCCACGTGCAACAGGGTGGGACCACCGGCCGGGCTCGACACCCGCATCCGGCCATCCAACGCCGCGACCCGGTCCGCGAGTCCGGTTACGCCGGTGCCCGCTGCCGGATCCACCCCGCCGTGGCCGTCATCGGTGATGTCGAAGATCAACAGGTCGGAATGGTAGCGGCCCCGTACTTCGGCGGTCGTGGCCCCGCTGTGTTTGGCGATATTCGTCATAGCCTCGTTGAGCAGGTAGTACATGGTCGTCTCCAGCTTCCTGGGCAGCCGCTCGGGCAGCTTCAGGTCCACGGTGACGGGGATCGGGAACCGGCCGGCGTAGTCCTCGATCGCCGCGACCAGGCCGTGGTCGGCGAGGACCGGCGGGTTGAGCCCCCGGATCAGGGCCCGCAACTCCTTGTGGACGGTGGCGAGTTGGCTCTCCGCCTGGGTGAGCAGTTCCGCTTGCGGGGAGCCTGCTGGGGTTTCGAGGCGCAGGAGGCCCAGGGTCATCCCGAGGGAGACGAGGCGCTGTTGTGCTCCGTCGTGCAGATCGCGCTCGATGCGTACCCGCTCGGCGTCGAAGGAGTCGAGCAGCCGGGACTGCGAGGCGCGTACTTCGCGCAGTTCCTCCCCGAGTTCCCGGTTGCGTGGGGCGAGGAAGGTGCGGGCCATGGCGGCCCGTGCACCCGCCCACGAGGTCACCGTGTACGGCGAGGCGAGCAGCACGATCGCCCCGAACACGGCCCAGGGCCAGGTCTCGCCGTCCACCGAGGCGATCAGTACCGCGGGGACTGCGAAGGAGAAGCCGAGGACCAGCAGGTCGAGCCACCACAGAGCCGCCGCCGACAGAAGGGTGAACGTCAGCTCCCGCCAGGTCACTTGTTCCTTGAGCCGGGTGGCCACCCAGGCGCGCAGACCGGGTGCGTCCGGGGCCCGGTGCGGGTCGGGCAGGTGGTCGAGGTCGACCAGGCGCAGCCGGCGGCGTTCGACCGTGGCCACGACGGTGGCGGCGAGAACCAGACCGACCAGCGGGGCCACCCCCAACAGGACGACGAGGAGGGCGAGTCCGGCGGCAAGCCCCAGGCCGAAGACCAGGACGGCCGCGGCGCCGACCACGACGCCCCCGCTGAGATAGGCCAGCGACCGCCAAGGCCAGCTCGAGGTCAGAAAACTCACGGGGTGCTGGGCCATGGCCTGCCAGGCGGTGGTGGGACGCATGGGGCCACCGTAGCCAGGGTGTTGCGGCGGCGCGGTAGAGCTGGCTCTACCTCGGAAGTAGAGCCCGGGTCAGTGCTCCGCACCCCTCCTGAGCAGTGGAATCAAGGCATGACGACAACGAGCCCCACTCCGGTACGAGACGCGGTTGCACTCCACGGGCTCCGCAAGGTGCACGGCACCGGCGGACGCCAGGTCACCGCACTCGACGATGTCTCCCTCAGCTTCCCCCGCGGCACCTTCACCGCCATCATGGGCCCCTCCGGTTCCGGCAAGTCGACCCTGCTGCAGTGCGCGGCCGGTCTCGAGCAGCCGTCCGCCGGCAAGATCATCCTCGCGGGCGCGGACATCGGACAGCAGAACGAGAGGCAGCGCACCGAGCTGCGCCGCAAGCACATCGGCTTCGTGTTCCAGGCCTTCAACCTGGTCGAGTCCCTGACCGCCGCGCAGAACGTGGAGCTTCCGTCCCGGTTCGCCGGCACCAAGGTCAGCCGAGAGCAGGTCGAGCGGGCGCTCGCCTCCGTCGGCCTTGCCGAGCGCGCGGGACACCGCCCCAGTGAGCTCTCCGGCGGTCAGCAGCAACGCGTCGCCCTCGCCCGCGCTCTCGTCACCCGGCCCGACGTCCTCTTCGCGGACGAGCCGACCGGCGCCCTGGACACCGCCACCTCCCGGGAGGTGCTGCGGATGATGCGGATGCTGGTCGACCAGGAGGGCCAGACCACCCTGATGGTCACCCACGACCCGGTGGCCGCGGCCCAGGCCGACGTCGTCGTCTTCCTCAAGGACGGCCGCATCGCCGACCGCATCACGCTCGACCGCCAGGCCGGCGTGAACAACGCCGCGGCGATCGCCACCCACATGGCCCGACTGGAGGCCTGACCGACATGCTGATCCTCGCGAACGTCCGTGAACGCTGGTCCGGCTTCCTCGGCGCCTTCGTCGCCGTCCTGGTCGGCGTGGCCCTGATCACCACCACTCTGGTCATCTACGACTCCGCCAAGGCCAAGGTCCAGCCGCGATACGAGGGCACCGCGGCCCTCGCCTTGCCGAAGCAGGCCGTCGAAGCCGACGGCAGCCCCGAGGACCGGATGCCCTGGAGTAGATCCGAGGCCCAGCCGCTCCTCTCGGGCCTGAAGAAGGTCCCGGGTGTCGCCGACGCCGTCGTCGACCGCTCCTTCTACGCCCAGGCGATCAAGGGCGCCAAGCCCGTCACCGACGAGGGCGCCCTGGAGTCCGGACACGGCTTCGGCAGCGCACGGATGGCTCCGTACAAGCTGGTCTCCGGCCAAGCCCCGGCGGCCGCGGACGAGGTCGTCGTCGACCGTGCGCTCGGTGCGGCGGTGGGCAGCGAGCTCACCGTCAATATCACCCAGGGCCGTGAGCGGTTCAAGGTCGTCGGCACTGTCGACGGTCCCGGCTACTACTTCAGCGAGGAGTTCGCCGCACAGCAGCAGCCCGGTGTCTCCGCCATCGCCCTGATTCCCGAGAAGGGCGCCGACACGGGTGCGGTCGTCGCCGCCGCGAAGAAGGTCATCGACGACAACGGCAGCGTAGTCGCCGGTGACGGCCGGTCCGAGCTGCAGCCCGCGCACATAGAGCACAAGCGTTTCCTGGGCGTCCAGTTGATCAGCGCCATGGCCCTGCTCGGCCTGTTCACCACGGTGTTCGTGGTTGCGTCCATGCTGGTCCTGGCCACCGGGATGCGCCGCCGCGAGATCGGTCTCCTTCGCACCATCGGCGCCGCGCCGCAGCAGATCCGCCGGATGATCCTCGGCGAGGCGGCCGTGGTCGGCCTGGCCGGCTCGCTCGTCGGCTGTGTCGTCGGAGTGGCCGCGACGCCGCTGCTGCTCTCGATCCTCGAAGGCCTGGACGTCACCCCGCCCGGCATGGAGATCACCGTCGCCTCCTGGCCCCTGCTCGTGGCCTCCGTGATCGGCATCGGCGTCAGTGTGATCGGCGCCTGGACCGCGGGCCGCAAGGCCGCCGAGGTCGCCCCCATCGAGGCGCTGCTCGACAGCCGTTCGGCCAACGAGGGGATGGGGCGCGGCCGCCTGATCGCCGGTCTGTCCGTCCTCGGCCTGGGTGTCCTGCTCGCCGTCGGCACCGCCGCCTCCAGCGCCGACAACCGCATCAACATGGCGATCTTCGCCACCATGACGCTGATCGTCGCGGCCGCCCTGCTGGCTCCCGTGATCGTCGGACCCGCCGGCCGGCTTCTGACCGCCCCGTTCCAGCGCGGCGGCAAGGCCGCCCCGGTCCTGATCCGCGCCGAACTGGTCGCCAACCCCCGCCGCGCCGCATCCCTGGTGGCCCCGGTGATCGCCGCGGTCGGCTTCGCGGTGCTGCTCAGCGGCATGGTGGAGACCATGCGGGTCGCCTACCCGGCCGGTGAGGCACTGAAGGTCGCGGGCCAGACGATCGTCACGCCGGACGGCACCCCGGGCAACACCGACGAGGTGGTCGCCGCCAACCCGGTGGGCAAGGCCGCCCTGCCGACCCGGGCGTTCGTCGACACGAAGAAGGCCGCGAGCGACGAGAACCCCGGCGCCTTCACCGTCCTGGACGTCCTGGGCAGCCGGGACCCGAACTGGAACAAGCAGGGCGAGGCTGTCCTCGGCGAGAAGATGGCCGGCGACCTGGGCCTGAAGCGGGGCCAGCAGGTTCCGGTCCGGTTCGCGGACGGCGCCACCGTCTCCCTGACTGTCGCACAGGTCCTGCCCGACGACCCGGCCCGCGGTGACTTCGTGGTCGCCCGTGACCTGGTCCGCGCCCACGACCCGGCCGCGCTCACCGACGACATCTTCGTGCCGGGCGACGCTAAAGCCTCGGACGCGGTGCCCGGCGTCGCGCTGCACGACGCCGCCGAGTACGCCCTGGCCGACTACAACACCGACGCCAAGCTCACCGAGTCCCTCGCCATGATGCTGATCGTCATCGCCGTCGGCTACAGCGTGATCGCCGTCGCCAACAGCATGGCCATGGCCGCCCACGGCAGGCGCCGCGACTTCGCAGTGATGAAGTCGGCCGGCGGTACCGTACGCCAGCTCCTGTTCACCTCGGCCGGCGAGACCACCCTGGTCATCGTCATCGGCGCCGCCCTCGGGGTCCTGGTCACGCTGCCCCCGCTGGCCGGCATGGCGGCCGGCCTGTCCGAGGCCACCTCGTCCGATGTGGGCCTGCACCTGAACTCCGGTGCCATCGTCGTCGCCGTCATCGGCACCCTGGCGGCGGCGGTGCTCGCCGGAATCGCGGTCACCTCCAAGACCCTGAAGAGGCAGACGGCGTAGAGGAACTCAGGCCCGCTGGGGGAGGGAACGCACAGTGGCCTCGGGAAGCCCTCTCGGGGTCACTGCCTGCGCGGGTGGCGTGCACGTCACGCAGTCAGGGAATGGGGAAGCTCTTGTCAACGCCGTCGATGCGCCCCGATGCGGGCCAGATCTTCCGCGAGTACCTCAGTGCGGTGCTGCTCCACAGTCACGCGAGCGCGCGGGCCTGCGGGCTCGGCGCCACCGATCTGTACGCGCTGAACATCCTGCAGCTGACGGGTGCGATGACGCCGGGCGAACTGACTGCGCGCACCGGCCTGACCACCGGGCCGACCACCCGCCTGATCGACCGCATGGAACAGGCGGGCTACGTACGCCGCGTGCCCGCCCCCGGCGACCGGCGCAAGGTGACGGTCCAGCCGGTCGGCGAACCCGCGGACCTGGACCGCGTCATGGCCCCCGCACGCCAGCAGATCGGACAGATTCTCGGCGGGTACGCGCCGGACCAACGCGACGTCCACTTCGACTACTTCGCCCGTGCCGCCGAGGCGTACCAAGAAGCCTCCGAGGAGCTGCGCGAACAGTGACGTCGGGGAGCGGCCGTCAGGGGCTCTGGCTCTCGCTCCTGTGGAAGCCGCCGACCAGCACTCGCAGCATCATGATCACGCTGAGTACCAGGAGGTTGTAGCCGAAGACCTCGTAGAGGCGGAGCTCGTCCGAGATCCGGGGGCCGCCGTTGCTGGCAAGGAGGACCACCGACATGAGGCCGGTGGTCGCCGCCAGTACGGCGATCAGGGCCTGCTGGAGGAGGCCGGCCAGGACGCGTTGGTCCGTGGGGTGGGCGAACATCCGCGTGTTGACCGTGAACGTGCCGCGCTCGAGCTCCGCCGTGATCCGGTCCACCCGGCGAGGGATGCGGCGCAGGAGCGGAAGCAGTGACACCAACTCGTCGCGTGCCACCTGGCGCAGGGACTCCGGGCGCAACTGTGCGGTGATCTCGCGGTCGGCGAAGGCGCGGGACTCGTTGACGATGTTGAAGCCGGGGGCGAGATGGGCGAGCGTGCCCTCCAGCGTGGCCAGCGCGCGGAAGACCGCCGCCACCTCCGCGGGTACGGCGACGCCGTGGGCGGAGACGATGCGGAAGAGGTCCGTGAACATCTCCACGTCGGGGGTCAGGCCCGGGCCCAGATGGCGGGCCATGAAGCGGCCGAGGGAGCGCTCGAGGGACTCGCCGTCCACCGCGTCCGAGCGGTCCATGATCTCGATGAAGGCATCGCGCAGGCCCGCGGGGTCGCGCTGGTCGATACCGACCAGGAGGCGCTGCAACGAGCCCTGGAGCTGGGTGTCCAGGCGGCCGACCGAGCCGAAGTCGATCAGGGCGAGGGAGTCGTCGGGCAGCAGGAGGATGTTGCCGGGGTGCGGGTCGGCGTGGAAGACGCCGTCGACCATGATCTGGCGCAGCAGGGCTTCGAGGAGCGTACGGGCCAGCGCGTCGCGGTTCGTACCGCGTGCGGCCAGGATCGTGTCCGCGCTGCCCATAGGGATGCCGTCGATGGCCTCCATGACCAGGACGCGCGCCGTCGTCAACTCCTGGTGCACCTGCGGGAGTCGTACGGGAGAACGGTCGTCGCCGGCAGCGGCGACCGTGGCGAGGTTGCGGGCCTCGATACGGAAGTCGAGCTCCTCTCGGAGCGAGTCGGCGAAGCCCTCGGCCAGGTCGACCGCGCCGATGCCGCGGGCCCAGGTGAAGCGGCGCTGCAGGGAGCCGGCCATCCGCCGGACGATGTCGAGGTCGCGGTCGACGACGGGGACTATTTTGGGGCGCTGGACCTTCACCACCACCGGGCGGCCGTCGGGCAGCGTCGCGCGGTGCACCTGGGCGATCGAGGCGGCGGCGAGCGGGGCGGGGTTGAACTCCTTGAAGAACTCGTCGGGGGCGGCGCCGAGTTCCGCGTGCAGTTGCTCGCGCACCTGCTCCCAGGGGGCGGGTGGGACCGCGTTCTGCAACTTGCTCAGCTCGTCGATGAACTCCGGGGGCAGCAGGTCGCGGCGGGTGGAGAGCAGCTGGCCGAGCTTGACGAAGGTGACTCCGCTGTCCTCCAGGGTGCGGCGCAGGGCGAGGGCGAAAGCGGCGTTGCGTTCGGGGGAGTTGCGGCTGGGGCGGTCGGCGGCGAAGCGGGGCAGTCCTGAGCGGGTGGAGATGGCGCTGACCTGGGCGTAGCGCCGGGTGCGCAGGAGGCGGCGGTGGAGCTCCTTGGCCAGCCCGACCGGGCCGAGGCCGCTGGGGACGAACGCCTCGAAGGCCAGCAGCATCAGCATCGTGAGGGCGAGCGTGACGCCCCAGAAGACGGTGACCAGCGACCATTCGTTGTCCTGTCCCATGGAACGACCCACCGTGGAGCCGCTGATCGCAATGGCGGCAAGGGTGCAGAACGCGATCCTGAGCACACCGGACCGTAGATTGAGCAGCCGCCGGGCGAGCAGGGCGGGGACGAAGGTGAAGAAGAACCCGAAGAACAACGAAGGGATCATGTAGTCGGTCGACGGCGGGCCGACCTGGCCGGGCGCGGCCAGCAGGGCGATGCTCATCGGTCCATCGAACGTGAGGGGGCGCCGGCCCCGAGCGACACGCCCTGGCCTCGCTCCCGTGCGGCGCGCTCGTCGGCGTCCGCCAGCCAGAACCAGACCGGCGGGAAGGCCAGTTCGATCACGGTCAGCACCACCTGGAACGAGTGCGGCCATCCGTGCACGGCCAGGGAGAGCAGCCGCCCGACGCCACCGAGCAGGAACACCGCCGCGAGCCACCGCACCACGCGTGCCGGGACGGGATCCTGCCGGGCCGCCCACAGCCAGACAAGCCCGTACCCGGCGAAGATCGCGCCGAAGAACCGGCCCAGGCTGTCGAGCGTCGCGCCCGCATCGGCCTCGCTGGGAATCGCGGCATTGCCGCCGATCACATGGAACAGACCGATCGCCACGCAGGCGACACCCATCACCCAGGCGAACATCCGAAGTGCTCTGCTCATGACTCCCCCTCGCCCCTCGCTTAGTAGACACGCGTCCATTAAGGGACAGCCTAGGCGTCACTAGTAGACGCATGTCAAGTAAGCTGGATATGTGCCGCCCCGCAGACGCCTGAATCCCGCCGACCGCCGCGCCGAACTGCTCGCCGTCGGCGCGCGTCTCTTTGCTGCCGTCCCGTACGACGAGGTGCTGATGGAGGACGTGGCCAAAGAGGCCGGGGTGTCCCGCGCGCTGCTTTACCAGCATTTCCCCAGCAAGCACGCCCTCTTCGCGGCGGTCTACCAACAGGCGACCGACCGGCTGCTCGCCGCGACCCGGTTCGATCCGGAAGCCTCGCTCGTCGAACAGCTCACCCAGGGCCTGGACGCCCACTTCGACTACTTCATCGCGAACCGCCACGCGGTACTGGCCGCGAACCGGGTCCTCGCGGGCGACCCGGTCATCCAGACGATCATGACGGACGAACTCGACGCTCTGCGCTCACGCCTGCTCGGCGTGCTCCCGCTCGCCGACGAGCGCATGCGCGACGCCGTCTCCGCGGCACTGAAGGCATGGCTGGTGTTCGTACAGGTGCTGTGCGTGGACTGGCTCGCACACGAGACCTGCACCCGTACGGAGATGCGCGACGCGTGCATCGGGGCCGCGGTGGGCGCCCTGCGTCCGCTGCTCCCCGCGGACCCCGCCGCCGACTGGCCGCCCACCGGCGGCGCCCGCCACTGAACGTGTGACCTCGGTTGCTGCGCCAGGATGCGGCCTGAGGCTTGCCCCGCTGCAGGTCGCAGGCAGCGGAGTTGACGCTGCCGGGGTCCTCGGTGCCGCGTCGTGTAGCCGATCAGTGCCCGAGGAGCATGCCGCCGTGGCCGAGGGTGGAGGCGGTGGCGACGCCGTTGGGTCCTGCGAGGGCGCCGGCGCGTTCGGCGGCGACGAGGATCGGGGTCTGGCCGAGGCGCTCCAGCAGAGTCGGTCCGCTGAGGCGGCCGAGCGTCATGGCGAGGGCGAAGCAGGAGTAGCCGGCGGCTGCCATGCCCTGTGTGCGTTCAGGTCCTGTCCGAGGTGCAGGGCACCCGGTCGGCGAGTGCTCCTGCGCCGAACGCGGTGCACAGGGCGATGAAGCCGAAGATCAGGACGAGTCGGCGGGTACGGGAGTCGAGGCGGCGCGGGGTCTTCTCCGTGTCGGACCGGTCGGCGGGAGCGGCCGGGGGCGACAGGCGCAGCAGGGCGCGCCCCGCAACGGCGGTGACGAGCAGGCCGATCAGGGTGAGGCCGAGCAGGTGGCGGGTGGGGGAGAGGGAGCCGGCGATCAGCCCGCCAGCTCCGGCGCCGACCATG
>NZ_JBEPEW010000024.1:15636-77799 GCF_040300965.1 Streptomyces mesophilus
ATGCCGCCCAGGCTGAACGCCGCGTGGAAGCTGGGCATGATCGGGCGCCGCATGGCGGCCACGAGGTCGACGGCCGCGCTGTTGAAGGCGACGTTGATCCCGCTCAACCTCTGCTAACCGCATCATGGCCCGCGGCCGCACTGGAGCACCAAGCGGAGCGCACCGCGGACAAGACGTCGGCGGTGGGTGCTGACGCCTGCCTTGTCCATGGCAGGGCCTGCGATGCGGGGGTAGTAGCGGGCGAAGATGGGGCGGGTCATCGGGTCACCACCTCACGGGTAGTTCGGTCAGGCCGCCGGTGAGGACATCGGTCCGCAGGCGGAGTCCTTCGAGGGGGACGGCGAGTGCCATGGCGGGGAAACGGTCGGTGAGTTGAGCGAATGCGGTCTGCAGTTCCAGCCGTGCCAGGGGTGCGCCGATGCAGTAGCGGATCCCGTGGCCGAAGGTGAGGTGGCTCACGTTGCGGCGCTGGGGGTCGAAGCGCTCGGGATGGGGGAAGGCGACGGGGTCGTGGTTGGCGGCTGCGCTGTCCAGGAGGACCAGGTCGCCGGCCTCGATGGTGACGTCGTGCAGTACGAAGCGGGTGCGGGCGTAGCGGGGTATGCCGCCGGTGGCTTTGCCGGGCAGGCGCAGCATTTCCTCCACGGCGCCGGGCAACAGGTCCGGGTTCTTGTGCAGCCTTGCCCATCGGTCGGGTTCGGTGAGCAGGAGCAGGGCGCCCAGGCCGAGCTGGACCACGGTGGTCTCGTGGCCGGCGAAGAGCAGGGCCATGGCGAGCATGGCGGCTTCTTCGTCCCCGACGCCCTCGGTCCGGCAGAGCCGGCTGATGACGTCGTCGCCGGGTGCGCGTCGTTTGGCGGCCACCAACTCCAAGCCGTAGACGAAGAGTTCACCCAGTCCCTGCTCGCTGCGCTCCTGGTCGTGGATGTCGGCGGCGGCCTGGGTCCAGCTGCGGAACCGGTCGCGGTCCTCGTAGGGCACGCCGAGCAGTTCGCAGATGACGAGGATGGGGAGTGGCAGCGCGAGGGTCGTGTGCAGGTCGGAGGGCGGGCCCTGGCGGGCGAGGTCGTCCAGGAGCTGGGCCGTCAGGTTCTCGATGCGGGGGCGGAAGGCGCGCATGCGGGCGGGGGTGAAGTGTGGTTGCAGCAGGCTGCGCATGCGGCTGTGGTCGGCGCGCTCGGTGGCCAAGTTGCCCATGGGGCCGCCGAACAGGGCGGAGCGATTGGTGCGGGCCGCGAGGTCGGGGTTCGGGTGGGCGCGGCCGAGACGGTCGTCGCCCAGCAGGCTGCGTACATCGTCGTAGCCGGTGACGAGCCACGCTGGGTCACCGGTCGCAGTACGGACCCGGTGCACAGGCCCTTCGCGCTGCAAACGCTGCTGCAGCGGCGGCACTTGAAGGGGATGAGATTGCTCGAACGGCAGTTGCACGGGCATGACGCCTCCCGGATCCCGCATTGTTAACTCCAGCATAAACAACGCTACATGTATACTGAGAGATAAACAACGGTGGTCGGAGAGGGGAAGCCGAGTGGCGAGCAAGCGGGCAGCACAAGGGGCGGATCCCGAACCCGTCCGCAGGATGCGCCGGGCCGACCGACGCGAGCAGATCCTGGACGCGGCCACGGGGGCGTTCTCGGGCTCGGGCTTCGCAGGCACCGCACTGGACGATGTCGCCGAGGCAGCCGGCATCACCAAGGTGCTGCTGTACCGGCACTTCGAGTCGAAGGCCGACCTGTACCGGGCCATCCTGGACCGCGCGTGCACCCGCGTCGCCGAGCAGGTGGGCACCGACCACTTCGGCGAGGACGCCATCCCCGCCCTGGTGCGCGCGGCCTCCGCGGATCCGGACGGCTTCCGCCTGCTGTTCCGGCACGCCGCCCGTGAGCCGGAATTCCGTGATCTGGTCGACACGTTGACGACCGCGTCCAAGGAAGTCGCCCAGCGCAACCTCGCTCAGCAACTGCCTCCGGGACCATGGCTGGACTGGGCGGCCCATGTGATTCCCGCGGTCACCACCGAAGCTGTCATCGGCTGGCTGGACGCCGGACAGCCCGATCCGCAGCAGGCAGCCGAGCGCGTCACACGCGTGGTGCACGGCGTCATCGCAGCGGCCCGGCCCGACATCACAGGCTGACGGTCTGACCCTGCCCGAACACCCGCGCTGATCAGTGAAGTTCAGCGCGAGGGTGGCATGGCGCCCGAGGTCCGCCGTCGCCGGGCGGTCGCAGCGATCGTCGGCAGCAGGGCCAGGGAGTGAGCCTGGATTGTGCGGCAGGTTAGGAATCAGTCCGCTGAGAGTGCGACCTTGAGTGCTCCGGTCTCCGACGGCCGTTCGAAGACGTCGTACGCCTTCTGCATGTCCTGCAGTTCGAAGCGGTGCGTGGCAAAGCTGCTCACGTCGAGTTGGCCGGCTGCGAGCATGCGCAGCAGGGTCGGTGTGGAGTGGGTGTCGACCAGGCCCGTGGTGATGGTGATGTTCTTGATCCAGAGCTCTTCGAGGTGCAGCGTGGCGGGGCTGCCGTGGACGCCGACGTTGGCGACGCGGCCGCCGGGTCGGACTATGCGCGTGCACATTTCGAAGGTGGCGGGAATGCCGACCGCCTCGATCGCGACGTCCGCGCCGAGGCCGTCGGTGAGTTCGGTGATGCGGGCCGTGATGTCCTCGCCGGGGTCCAGTGCCAGGTGGGCGCCGTGCTGCAGGGCGGCTTCGCGGCGGGCCGGTGCCGGGTCGATGGCGATGATCCGGCTGGGACTGAAGAGGCGGGCGGTGAGGATCGCGGCGAGGCCGATGGGGCCTGCGCCGATGACTGCCACGACGTCACCTGGCGTGACACGGCTGTTGAGGATCCCGACCTCGTAGGAGGTGGGCAGGATGTCGGCGAGCATCAGTGCCTGCTCGTTGGTCACCTGGTCGGGCAGGAGGTGCGTGGAGGTGTCGGCGAACGGGACGCGGACGTATTCGGCCTGGACGCCGTCGATGCGGTGGCCGAGTATCCAGCCGCCGCCTCCCAGGCACTGGCCGTAGGCGGCCTCGCGGCAGAAGCGGCAGCGTCCGCAGGCCGTGATGCAGGAGATCAGGACGCGGTCGCCGGGGCGGACGGTGGTGACGGACGGGCCGGTTTCCTGGACCGTGCCGACGGCTTCGTGGCCGAGGATGCGGCCGGGTTCGACGGTGGGCACGTCGCCTTTGAGGATGTGGAGGTCGGTGCCGCAGATGGTGACGGCGTCGACGCGGATGACCGCGTCGCCGGGGTCCTGGATCTTGGGGTCGGGGACCTCGTCCCAGGAGCGTTTGCCGGGGCCGTGGTAGACGAGCGCCTTCATGAGGGCCTCACTTCAAGCAAGTCGCGGGAGATCGGTGCGGGCTGCCTGTGCGGCCGGCTCCCCGGGCGGCCGCACAGGCGGTGTACGAGGTGGGCGCAGCGGGAGTCGCGCCCGGCATCTCGTACGTTCCAAGGTCTTGCGCCTGGGGTAAGCCCGCGAGGGGCCGATAGGGCAGTGCTGAGGGCCGAGTGGCCCTGTCGGGCGGCGTGCCCGGACAAGGGGGCTGCGCTGCCGATGTGGAATGCGGGGCCTCTGGGCGTGTGGCGAGCTCGGCCCACGCAGAGACATGGGAGCGCCCATACACGGCTACATCTGGGCGGCGACGTACCCGGTCAGATCCAGGAGTCGGTTTGCGTAGCCCCATTCGTTGTCGTACCAGCCGAACACCTTGGCCAGGTTCCCGTGCGCCTGCGTGAGAGCTGGGTCGAAGACGCAGGAGGACGCGTCGCCGATGACGTCGCGGGAGACGATCGGTGCCTTGGCGATGCTCAGGATGCCGTCGAGACGGCCTCCGGCAGCCTCGTGGAATGCGGCGTTGATTTCCCGAGCGGTCACTTCCCTGTTGAGGACCACGGTCAGGTCGGTCAGGGACCCGTCCTCCACCGGCACCCTCACGGCCGATCCGTCGAGCACGCCGTCGAGTTCGGGCATGACAAGGCCGACGGCGCGTGCCGCGCCGGTGCTGGTCGGGATGATGCTGAGTGCTGCCGCGCGGGCCCGGCGCAGGTCCTTGTGCGGGCCGTCGAGCAGGGCCTGGTCGTTGGTGTAGCCGTGGATGGTGGTCATCAGACCGCGCTCGATGCCGAAGCGCTCGTGCAGCACCTTCACCATGGGCACCACGCAGTTGGTCGTGCAGGAAGCTGCCGAGATGACGTGGTGTCGACCGGCGTCGTACGTGTCCTCGTTGACGCCCATGACCACGGTCGCGTCCACACCCTTGCCGGGTGAGGAGAGCAGTACCTTGCGCGCTCCGGCCTTGATGTGCAGCGCGGCGGCGTCCCGGTCGCGGAAGCGGCCGGTGGACTCGATGACCAGGTCGACTTGGTGGCCCGCCCAGTCCAGCGCCGCCGGATCGCGCTCGCAGATCACAGCGATGCGGTGTCCGTCGACCGTGAGCGAGGAGTCGTCGTGCGTCACCTCGCGCCTGAGCCGGCCGTATGTCGAGTCGTACGCGAGGAGATGCGCAAGGGTCGCCGGCGGGACCATGTCGTTGACGGCCACGACCTGAGTTCCGAGGCCGCGTTCGAGGGCTGCGCGCAGATAGACGCGGCCGATCCGGCCGAAGCCGTTGATGCCTATGCGGAGTGACATGAGCAACTCGCCTTTCTGTGAAGGGATGTGCGTGTCTATGCGTGTCTATGCGTGGGCTATGACGGCGACGGGCGCGGTCGCGTGGTGCAGCACGGCATGGGTGACGGGGCCGATATGGGCGCCGAGCGGGTTGCGGCGGATGCGGCGGCCCACGACCACGAGGGATGCCTTTCGGGAGGCGTCGACGAGAGGGATGGCCGCCTGGCCGAATCGGGATTCCTCGACGACCTCGATGGTGGGGAACTTCTTGCGCCACGGCCTGAGGACATCCGCCATGGCGGCAGCGTGGTGGCGGGCGAGTTCGGCGTGGAACTCCAGGTCTGCGGTGAGGCCGTAGGCGTAGTAGGAGGGTGGGTTCCAGCCGTGCAGGACGCGCAGTGAGGTCTGTCGGCGCAGGGCCGCTTCGAAGGCGAACGCGATGACCGAATCGTCGGGGTGCTCCGTGTCCAGGCCGAGAACGACGGGCTTGAACGGGCCGGCGGCGGACGGAATGCCAACGGGGTCCATCTCGTGTTCATCGGTGGCCTGTTCGCCGGCGCGGACCAGGACCACGGGCAGCGTGGTGCGGGCCACGACGGCCGAGCCGACGGAGCCGACCAGGTAGCCGCCGATTCCGCTCAGGCCACGGGAACCCAGAACGAGGAGCTCGGTGTCCCGCTCCGGCAGCCCCAGCAGGATCTCGCTGGGACGGCCCGAGACCTGCTGTGTGGTCACCTCGATTCCGGGGTGGCGCAGACGCAGCCCTTCGGCTGCTTCGCGAGGGATGCGTTCGCTCCAGTGCTGCTGCGTCTCGCGGCCGAGCAGCGGGGCCTGCGCAATGGGAGCGGGCACCGGCTCCCAGACATGCACCACCTTCAAGGGCAGTTGACGGAGTGCGGCCTCTCGCGCGGCCCATTCGGCTGCGGCCTGGCTCTCGGGTGAGCCGTCGAGGCCCACGGTGATGGTGCGGTTCATGAACTCCACCTCCAAGATCGGGTGACCCGATTCCAGCTTCGATTTGACGGGGTGCGAGGCGCGGGGCCGATCGGTCCCGGCGCACGGGATTTCTGCGGACGGCATGGGGTGGCGGAGCCCTTCCGGGTCCCGCCACCCCTCCCGCGGTCAGCGCAGCCAGCCGTTTCGGCTGACGAACGGGAGCTTGGCCCAGGTCTTGCCGAGGCCCCAGGTGTGGCCGGCGGATGCGGCGGCCAGGGCGATCAGGACGACGGCGTAGATGACGTGGTACTCGACGA
Organism: Streptomyces mesophilus; assembly: GCF_040300965.1. Lineage (GTDB taxonomy): Bacteria > Actinomycetota > Actinomycetes > Streptomycetales > Streptomycetaceae > Streptomyces > Streptomyces mesophilus_A. The sequence goes on from NZ_JBEPEW010000024.1 coordinate 21,504, forward strand.
GCGGGTTGGTGGACATGCTCGGGGAGCCGTCGGACAGGTGCTTGGCGGGCGGCCATTCGGCGATCCACATCAGCGCCATCAGCACGGTCCCGGCGAGCGCGGCGAACCGCAGCGCCACCCCGGCGATCAGCGCGACGCCGATGCCGAGCAGACCGAGCATGAACAGCCAGTTCGCCCAGCCGGCGCCGGCCCAGTCGTGGAAGGTGGACTCCATCGGTCCGGCGGACACGCCGCTGAGGAAGCCCAGGGTGGGCGAGCCGCCGTCGATCCAGCCCTTGCCGGACGGAGTGGCGTAACCGAACCCGAAGGTCTTGTCGAGGAACGCCCACAGGAAGGTGAACCCGGTGATCAGGCGCAGGCTAGCGAAGGCGTAGGCCCGAGCGGTGTGCGTGTCGGTGTCGGCCGACACGGCGGACTCGGATGTGGTGGCGGTCCGGGTCCTGCGCAGCGAGGGCAGGTGGAAGCCCGGGCGACGGTGCGGGTGCTCGTGCACGGCCATGATGGTGATCCCTTCAGGGATGTTCCGGCGGTCTCTGACACCACTCACTCTGGTCGGCTTGCGGGAGCGGCGCCGGATGCCGATGGGGCACGCCCATGGGGCCGAACGGCCCAACTTCGAAGGAAAGTTGGGCCGAGGGCCCGTCGGGTGCCCTGGCGCTCCGGTCGGCGTCCGCCCGAGGAGCTCAACGACGAGATGCGTCGCCGAGGGTGGACGGTCACCACGACCGGACCGTCCACCCGCGGCGACGCCGTTCAGCTGTGCGGTACGACGGCGACCGGGCAGGCCGCGTGGTGCAGCACGGCATGGTTCACCGGGCCGAGCTGCATGCCCACGTGCCCCTTGCGGCGGCGGGCGCCGACCACGAGCAGGTCGGCACTCTTCGCGGCATCGAGGAGTGCGGTGCGCGGCCGACCCTCGACGACCTCGCGGTGCACGGTGAGGTCACTGTGCACCCGTAGCTGCCCCCGCAGTGCTTGGGCCAACTCGGCCTCGGCCAGGTCGCGATGCATGTCTGTGGCGTCTTCTGCGCGCGGGTAGTCGGGGAGGTCGTGCGCCGGGCAGCGCCAGGCGTGCACGGCATGGACCGCGGCGTCACGGCGCTGGGCGGCGCGGAAGGCGAACTCCAGGGCGGGCGCGGCATCTTTGGCGGTGTCGACTGCGACTGCTACGCGCCTGAAGCCGTCGGTCAGGTTCCGCTCTTCTCCCCGTACTACGATCACGGGGCACTCTGCCTGTGCGGCTACCACCAGGCTCACCGAGCCGAGGAGGAGTCCGGTCAGTTCGCTTCGTCCTCGATTGCCGACGATCACCGCACTGGCCTCGCGGCTCTCGTGGATCAGCGCGGCTGCCGGATCGGCCGGCAGGACCTGACCCACTACCTTCACTGCGGACGTGCGGTTCTGGGCCCGCTCCACCGCCTGGGCCGCGATGTGGTCCGCGTACGTCCGAACCGACGTGCGGTTGATCGCGAAGGACGGCTCGTGCCCCTCGTACCACTCCCAGCTCGACCCATGCACGATGCGCAGCTCGCAGCCGCGCCGCAGCGCCTCGTCCACGGCCCAGTCCAACGCACGGAGACTGGAGTCCGACCCGTCCACTCCCACTACCAGTGCGCGCTCCATTGTCTTCAGCTCCCTTCGGGCACTGCCGGAAGTGGCTGTGCTCCGCTACGCACGCTGGCACCGCAGGTGAGCGACCGGCAGGGGCGGAGCGGGTCCGGGCCGAGGGCCGAACGGCCCTATTCGCAGAGGGAAGCCGGACCCGGGGCGAGCGTCACCGTGCAGAGTCCCGAGGGCGGCGGGTGAACGGGGGAGCGGGCCTATGGCGAGTCCGTTCCCGACAGTGGCACCCGCCACTCCAACCGGGTGCCACCCTCCGCCCCGCTGCCGACGATGAGTTCGCCCGAGAGCTTCTCCGCTCGCTCGGCGAGGTTGCGGAGCCCGCTGCGCCGGTCTGTGCCGGGCTGAGTGCCCACCCCGTCGTCCTCGACCGTCAGTACGAGCTGCCCCTTGCGTACGGCGACAGAGACCTCGGTCCGTGAGGCGCGGGCGTGCCGGGTGATGTTGGACAGGGCCTCCACCACCACGGCCACCACATCGTCGGCCACCGTACGCGGCACGTCCGTCTCGAGCAGCCCTTCCATCCGCAGCGCCGGTGTGAATCCGAGGACAGGTACGGCCTCCTCGACGGCGCGCACCACGCGAACCCTCAGGCCGGGGGCAGTGCCCGGAGCTTCGTGTTCGCGCAGGCCGAAGATGGTCGAACGGATGATCTTGATGGTGGTGTCCAGGTCGTCGACGGCACGCTGCACACGTTCGACCGCTTCGGGATGCTCCACGAACCGTTGTGCGCTCTGCAGCGTCATCCCCGTGGCGAACAGTCGCTGGATCGCCAGATCGTGCAGGTCGCGGGCGATGCGGTCGCGGTCGGCAAGGAGGCTGACCTGTTCGGCGTCGCGCCGCCGGTCGGCAAGCTCCAGCGCCAGCGCTGCCTGGCCGGCGAAACCGGTCAGCGGTGCTGTTTCGACCGGGCCGAACGGCGGGCGCCCGACCGTGCGGCCCAGCAGCAGAACACCTCGTACGGCATCCCCTGTACTCATCGGCACCGCCACGACCGGGCCTATCCCGGCCCAGCGCTCGGGCCGGAAGGTCACCCGGGGGTCCTTGTCCACTTCTGCGGTTGTCACGAGCGCTCCTGTATCCAGCGCCGCACCCGCGATCGTTCCCTGTCTCGGCACCACGCCCCCATGGACCTTGGCGTCTTGGCCCAGGGCCAGCACGGGTTTCAAGTCACCGGTCGGCTGGACGAGTTGAACGATGCCCAGTTCGGCCGAGGTCAACTGACGGGCTCGTTCCACCATCAGCTCCAGCACGCGGGACTCGGGTGCCCCGGACAGCAGCTCACTGGTGACTTCGGCGCTGGCCTCCAGCCATCGCTGCCGCAGCCGCGCCTCTGCATAGAGCCGCGCGTTCTCGATGGCGACCCCCGCTGCGACCGCGAGAGTCGAGAGGACTGCCTGGTCCTCGGCATCGAACTGGCCCCCGCCGCGCTTCTCCGTCAGGTACAGGTTGCCGAACACTCTGTCCCGGACCCGAATCGGCACCCCCAGAAAGGAGTTCATCGGCGGATGGTGCGGTGGAAACCCGGACGATGCGGGGTGTTCGGAGAGTTGGGCCAGGCGCAGTGGTTCCGGGTTGCGGATCAGTTCGCCGAGCAGGCCGTGGCCCGTCGGCAAGTTGCCGATCTCTGCACGGAGTTCATCGCTGATCCCCACCGGTAGGAACTCGTCGAGCAGCTGGCCCCGCCCGATCACTCCGAGCGCCCCGTACTCGGCATCGACCAGCGCCACCGCGGTCTCGACGACCCGGCGCAGCACCTGTGCCAGTTCCAGCTCACGGCCCACCGAGAGCACTGCCTCCAACAGGCTGTGCAGTCGGTCGCGGGTGCCGCGCACCGCGCCGATGCGGACCTGCAGCTCTTCGAGCAGATCGTCGAGTCGTAAGCGTGTCAGCTGTTGTGGTTCCTGTGCGCGGTCCTCACCCATCAGCGCCTCCCCAGAGCGAATATGGCCCAGGCATGCGAGCCCAACGTAGTCGGGGTGGGTCGCCGAGGGGAGTGCCGTCGAGGAGGGGGCAAGCCGGGTGGCTCAAGACTTGGCCGGTAAATGCTCTTCTGGTGACTTTTGTGCGGCGATAACCGCTGCCTGGATGCGGCGTTCCACGCCCAGTTTGGCAAGCAGCCGGGATATCTGATTCTTGACCGTCTTCTCGGAGAGATAGAGCTCCTTGCCGATCTGCCGATTGGTCATGCCTTGCCCGATCAGCGCCAGGATGGCGCGTTCACGCTCGGTGAGACCGGCCAGCCGGGCGTCCTCGGCCGGCTCGGGGGTGTCGGGGCCGCGCAGGCTGCGCATCAGCCGCGCCGTGGTCGCCGGGTCGAGGAGTGACTGTCCGGAGGCGACCGTACGTACGGCGCTGATGAGGTCGGAGCCCTTGATCTGCTTGAGCACGTAGCCGGCCGCGCCCGCCATGATGGCGTCGAGCAGGGCGTCCTCGTCGTCGAACGACGTGAGCATCAGGCACGCCAAGTCCGGCATGTGGGAGCGCAGTTCGCGGCAGACCGTGATGCCGTCACCGTCGGGCAGCCGGACATCGAGGACTGCCACATCGGGGCGCAGCGCGGGACCGCGGACCAGGGCCTGTTCCGCGGTGGCGGCCTCGCCGACGACTTCGATGTCCTCCTCGCCGCCGAGCAAGTCGCTCAGGCCGCGGCGGACGACCTCGTGGTCGTCGAGGAGGAGAACCCTGATGGGCGTCCGTGCTGTAGGTGTGGTCATGGTGACTCCTGGCAGGGTCTGGAGGCAGGGTCTAGAGCGGCAGCCCGTCGGTGTTGCTCTGTGGCCTCTCGATCGTCGGTGCTTGTGACGCCTGTTGGTAAGGGGCCGAACGGCCCATATGGCTTGGCGAGCCGCTCAGTTGGTGTCAGCAGATGCGCGGGAGCTGTTCCCCCAGGGGCATGTCGACGATGCGCTTCGCGCCCACGAGGGTGCGCAGCGATACCCGTGCGGCGGGGCCCTCGCGGACGGTTCCGATGCGCAGCGCCGCAGCTCCCTCCGGCAGGCTCCGCAGGGCGGACAGTGCCTCATCCGTCCGGTCGGCGGGGACGAAGGCCACCAGGCAACCCTCGTTGGCGACGGTGAGGGGGTCGAGGCCGAGCAGGTCGCAGGCCGCGGCGACCGGTTCGGGTACGGGCAGGGTTCGCTCCTCGATCTCGATCGCCACGCGGGCGTCGCGAGCGATCTCGTTGAGGGCGGCCGCGAGCCCGCCCCGAGTGGGGTCGCGCAGCGTGTGCAGGGCCGGCCCGAGGGGTGACAGAGCCGCGACGAGGCGGTGCAGGCACCGGCTGTCCGACACGATCTCCGACGCGAAGCCCAGGTTCTCGCGCGTGGAAAGGACCGCCATTCCGTGCAGACCGATGGGGCCCGAGAGCAGGACGGCATCACCGGGAAGGGCGCGGGCGGCGGAAGGGGTGAGGCCTGTCATGCGGCGTCCGATGCCCGTGGTCGTCAGGAAGAGTCCGTCCGCGGCACCCCGGTCGACGACCTTTGTGTCCCCGGTGACCACCGGTACGGGAACATCGAGTGCGGCCTTGCCTGCTGAGGACAGCAAGGTACGCAACTCCTCCAAGGGCAGCCCCTCTTCCGCGATCACCGCGAGCGACAGGGCCAGCGGCATGGCGCCCCGCATGGCCAGATCGTTGACCGTCCCGTGGACGGCGAGAGAGCCGATGTCCCCACCGGGGAAGAAGCGAGGGCTGACCACGAACGAGTCGGTGGAGACGACGAGTTCGGGCAGCGAGGGGACTAGTGCCGCGTCCTCGAGCGGGCCGTCAGGGGCGCCGCCGAGTGCGGGCAGCACGAGCTGGTCGAGCAGTTCGCCCGTGAGCCGCCCGCCTGCTCCGTGTCCGAGCAGCAGGCGCTCTCCCTCGTCGTGGGGGAGCGGGCATCGCGGTGTCATGTCGGTCACGTCGGCCTCCTCGTGGGTGGGGTGGAGGTCGCGCCGCTGCCTGTCGCCGCGCTTCTGCCGGCCGAGTAGTACGCCGCGCACGTGCCCTCCGTCGACACCATGGGTGCCCCCAGAGGTGTACGTGGCGTACAGCGGACCCCGTACGCGGAGCATTCGGTAGGCAGCCTGGCGCCGGTGAGGATCGAGCCCGCGATGCAGTCGGGGTCCTCCACCGCATGCACGTCGGTGACTCCGAAGCGACGCGAGGCATCGAACGCGCCGAACTCCTCGGCGAGTTCGAGGCCGCTCGACGGCAGCGTTCCGATCCCTCGCCACGCCCGGTCGGTCACCCGGAACACACGGCGCAGGACCGCCTGTGCCTCGGTGTTGCCCGTATGGCGTACGGCGCGCACGTACTGGTTCTCGACGTCGGCCCGGTCCGCTTCCAGTTGGCGAACCGCCATGAGGATGCCTTCGAGGAGATCGAGCGGCTCGAAGCCGGTGACCACGACCGGCACGTGGTAGCGGGCGGCGATCGGCTCGTACTCCTGCCAGCCCATCACCGCACACACGTGGCCCGCAGCGAGGAACGCCTCGACCTCGCAGTCGGGCGACTCGAGCAGGGTGACCATTGCGGGCGGTACGAGGACGTGGCTGACCAGCATCGAGAAATTGGCGAGTCCGAGGCGTGCTGCGTGCAGTACGGCCATCGCGTTGGCGGGTGCGGTGGTCTCGAATCCGACGGCGAGGAACACCACTTGCCGGTCGGGGTGATCGACTGCCAGGCGCACGGCATCGGTGGGCGCATACACCACCCGTACATCCGCCCCGCGGGCCCGCAGTGACAGGAGATCCCCGGAACTGCCCGGCACGCGCAGCATGTCGCCGAAGCTGGCGAACAGCACACCCGGCTGGGCGGCGATGGACAGTGCACGGTCGAGGGTCTCCAGCGGAGTGACGCAGACCGGGCAGCCGGGGCCGTGGATCATGCGGATGCCGGCGGGCAGCAGCTCGTCGATGCCCTGGCGGACCAGGGTGTGCGTCTGGCCGCCGCACACCTCCATGATCCGCCAGGGCCGGGTCGCGGTCCGCTCGAGCTCGTCGAGGAGCCGGCGGGCGAGGGCGGGGTCGCGGTATTCGTCCAGGTACTTCATGACGGCGCCTTCATGCTGATGTACCGGACTCCTGCGCGGAGTTGATGTCGATCCGGATGTCGATGACGCCCTCGACCGCCCGGACGGCCCGTGCGAGGACAGGGACCAGAGCTGTGTCGCGCAGCGGCCCGCGCAAGGTCACGACACCGCCGGTCACGTCCGAGGACAGCGCGGCGGCAACGGAGAGCGGGGCCAGGACCGTACGCCGGATCTCGTCGGCGATCTCCTCGTCCGCCCGCAGGAACACCTTCAGCAGATCGCTACGGCTGACGATCCCCTGCAGCAGGTCGGAGCGGTCCACGACCGGCAGGTGCTTGATGCGCCGCTGCGCCATGATCCGGGCGGCTTCCGCGACGGTTGCGTCAGGGTGCACCGTGACGGCGGGGGTGCTCATCATCTCGCCGGCGCTGACAGCACCGGCCTTGGCGAGGTCGGACAGGCGGCGCAGCACGTCGTACCTGGTGGGGTCGTCGTCGCGGAACTCCTCCTTCGGCAGCAGATCCGCCTCGGAGACCACCCCGACAACCCGGCCCTCGCCTTCGAGTACGGGCAGGGAGCTGACCTTCCACTGCTGCATCAGTTCGACGACCTCTTTGAAGGGGGCGTCGCGGCCGATGGCGACGACGGTGTGCGTCATCACGTCGCTGACCTTGTACGGGGAATCAGGCATCGTGGCCTCCGGAGGTGCGGTCGGCGTGTGCGCCGGTACGGACGACGGTGAGGTCGAGGAAGTGGGCCGAGCAGGAGATACAGGGGTCGTGGTTGCGGATCACGCGCTCGCACAGATCCGTCAGCTCGGCGTCACCGATGTCCCGCCGCCGCAAGGCGGCCTGGGCGGTGCGGCGCAGGTCGTCCTCGATGGCACCCTGGTTCTGCGCGGTGGGCGGCACCAGGAGGGCATCGGTGACCGTGCCCTCGGCGTCCAGGCTGTAGCGGTGGTAGAGCAGGCCGCGGGGTGCCTCGGTCGCGCCGTGTCCGGTACCCGCGGCGGGCGGCACCTCCGTGTACGGGCGTGACGGCGGCTCGTAGGTGTCGATGATGCGCAGCGCCTCCTCGATCGCGTACAGCATCTCGACGGCCCGTACCAGGACGGAGCGGAACGGATTGCGGCACACCGCGCCTTCGTAAGGGTTCCCGAGTCCGGCCTCGCGGGCCGCCTGTGCGGCCGTGCGCGAAAGCCACCGGCCGCTGATCGCGAACCGGGCGAGGGGGCCGGTGAGATGACGACGGCCGTCGAGCCGAGAGTGCAGCGCCGTCGAGTGCGGGACCTGCTCCTCGCGGACGCGCTGCGTGAAGTCGTCCACCGGAAAGCCGGTGAGCGAGCCGGCCGAGGTGAGCACCGCCGGGGCGCCGCTCTCGATGGCGTACGTGCCCGGGGCGGCCAGCGCGAGAAAGTCGGCGTCTGTGTGCGCTTCGGGGAAGTCGAAGCCCGCCGCCCAGAGCACAGTGGCCCAGGCGTCGTCCTGTGCGCGGCGCAACTGCTCGGCCAGCGGGCGCAGTTCGGCGCGGGTGGGGGCGCGATGGAAGCCGCCGAGACGTACGTTCACGGGGTGGATGGCCCGGCCGCCGAGGAGTTCGAGCAGGGCGTTCCCGGCCTGCTTCAGACGCAGCCCGCGTTCCACTTCGGCGCGGTGGGTGCGGGCCAGGTCGATGGCGCCGGAGCACCCGAGGAAATCGGGGGCGTGCAGCAGGTGGATGTGCAGCGCATGGCTCTCGATCCACTCTCCGCAGTACAGGAGCCTGCGCAACTCACGTATGGAGCGGTCGACATGGGCTCCGCAGGCGTCCTCGATCGCGGCGCAGGCGCTCAGCTGATAGGCGACGGGGCAGATGCCGCAGACCCGCGCTGTGATGTCGGGCGGCTCGGTGTGGGCGCGTCCCCGCAGGAACGCCTCGAAGAAGCGCGGGGGTTCGTAGATGTCGAGGGTTGCTTCGGTGACGGTGCCGTCGTGGACGCGCAGGTGCAGGGCGCCTTCGCCTTCGACCCTGGAGAGCGCGCCGACGTACAGCACGCGGGAACCCTGATGGGTCATGGCGCGCCCTCCTGGTCGGAGCCGGCGGGGTAGGCCTTGTCGAAGGCGGCGGCGTTGAAGGTGCGCAGCAAGCGGGTGGTCGCCCGCTCGTCGAGACCGTCACGCCGCAGCAGCGGCACGAGTACCGGCAGGGCCGCGTCCTGTTTGGGTCCGAAGCAGCCGTAGCAGCCCCGTCCGAAAGCGGGGCAGAGCGCCCCGCAGCCCGCATGGGTGACCGGACCGAGGCAGGGCGTGCCACGGGCCACGGTCACGCAGACCAGGCCGCGCCGCTTGCAGGCGAAGCACACGCTCTGGTCGGGAATGTCGGGCTTGCGGCCGCTCAGGAACGCGGTGAGGACTTCGAGGAGCTGGCCCTTGTCGATGGGGCACCCGCGCAGCTCGAAGTCGACGCTCACATGCGCCGATACGGGGGTGGAGCTCGCGAGCGTCTCGATGTAGTCGGGCCGGGCGTAGACCGTGCGCCGGTATTCCGCGACGTCGGCGAAGTTGCGCAGGGCCTGGATGCCGCCCGCGGTCGCGCAGGCTCCGATGGTCACCAGGTGCTTGGACGCGGACCGGATCTCCCGCACGCGCTCGGCGTCCCGTGTCGTCGTCACCGAGCCTTCGACGAGCGCCAGGTCATACGGTCCGGGGCGCACCGCACTGGACGCCTCCAGGAAGTGCGCGATCTCCACCTGCCCGGCGAGACCCAGGAGCTCGTCCTCACAGTCCAGGAGCGTCAGCTGACAGCCGTCGCAGGACGCCAACTTGAACACGGCGAGCGTCGGAGCGGTCATGGTCCTTCCTCCTCACAACTCGCGGATGGACAAGAGGGGTTCCGCCTGGTCCCAGCGGACGACCGGGCCGTCCCGGCACAGCAGCAGCCCACCCAGCTGGCAGTGTCCGCAATGGCCCGTGGCGCAGCGCATGTTCCGCTCCAAGGAGACCCGCACACGCCCGGCGGGTACACCGCGTTCGACGAGGTCACGGGCGGTGGCGCGGATCATCGGCTCGGGGCCGCACACGAATGCCGTCGTACGGTCCGGCTCGAAGGACGCCCGGTCGAGGAGATGGGTCACCAGGCCCATCTCGCCGTGCCAGTCGTCGTCGCCGCGGTCGACGGTGACCCCGGTGTACGCGGTGGGCCATCGCGGAATCTCCTGCTTGGCGATCAAGTCGGCGGGAGTCCGGGTGCCGATCAGTACGCTGACGTGTCCGTACGTCTCCGGTTCGGCGACCGCGGCGCGGATCAGCGGGCTGAGCGGGGCGAGCCCGATACCGCCGGCGACGATCACCAGGTCGTGACCTCGCGCCTTCGGCAGTTGCCAGCCGGTCCCGAACGGGCCTCGCAGGCCCAGGACTTGACCTGATTCGGCCTCGCAGAGACCGTCCGAGACCGCTCCCACGCTACGGATGGTGTGGGAGAGGCGCCCGGACGTGCCGATGTCGCTCACCGACACGGGGATCTCACCTCGGCCGAATGAGTGCACCATGGCGAACTGGCCCGGCTCGAAGAGGGGCAGTGCCTTGCGTACGGGTTCAAGGTCGAGAGTGACTGTGCCGGGGGCTTCGAGCCGACGGTCGACCACGCGGTAGGGCACGGGTAGCAGGTGGCCGTTCGGCGACATCCGGACGTCCGGCGCCTCGGCGGGGGCATTCACAGAGTGCTCCCGCTTCCGTGCGGGGCGTACAGGTCGAGCAGCCGGATCCGGGCGGACTGCAACCGATGCGCCAGTACGCGGCTGACCCAGAGCGCCACCATCCGGCCGAGCTCGGGGTCGTCCTCGCACATCAGCCGTACCGTGAGGGCGTCGAACTCATAGGCGCGCACCGGAGACGCCGCCTCGGCACCCAGCTGCCACACATACGGCGGGAACAGCCAGGACCAGCCGACCAGCTCGCCAAAGCCGAGCCGCTCGATCACCGGGGCCTTGCGGCCCGGGACGTAGATATCCAAGGCGACGGTGCCGGACCGGACGATCCAGAAGCGGTCGGCGTGCCCGCCCTCCTTGAACAGACGCGTTCCCGCCGGGATGTTGACCTCGCGCCCGATATGCATCAGCCGGTCGCGGTGCTCGGCGGACAACGCCTGTGCCAGAGTCGGGGTACGGGTGATGTTCATCGCGCTGCCTCCTGATCGGTATGTGCGGTGGTTGCCGTCTGCTGCGTGGCGAACGCGGCGACTTCCTCGGTGATGTCGATGCCGGCCGGGCACCAGGCGACGCACCGTCCGCAGCCGACGCAGCCACCGCTGTCGAACTGTTCGTGCCAGGTGGAGAGTTTGTGGGTGAGCCACTGCCGGTAACGGCTCTTGGTGGAGGAGCGCACCGGGCCGCCGTGCACGTAGGAGAAGTCCAGGTCGAAGCAGGAGTCCCAGCGTTGCCACCGCTCGGTGTGGTCCCCCGTGAGGTCGGTGACCTCCTCGGTGGTCGTGCAGAAGCACGTGGGGCACACCAAGGTGCAGTTGGCGCAGCCCAGGCAGCGGGATGCGATGTCGTCCCAGTGCGTGGAGTCGACGCTTGCGCCCATCAGTGCCCGCAAGTCGACCGGTGGAATGGCCCGGCCCATCCGGTCGCGTGCCGCCTCTACGGCGCCGTGGGCCGTCTTCTCCGTGGCGGCATCGGCCGGACCGTGCGGGATGGAGGCGAGCAACCTTGCGCCCTCCTCGGTGCCGACGCGCACGAAGAAGCGGTGTCCCTCATCCGAGACGACCTCGGTCAGCGCGAGATCGAATCCGGCGTCGGCGGCGGGCCCGCCGCCCGTGGAGACACAGAAGCAGGTGGCGCCGGGCTCGGTGCACTCAGCGGCTATCAGGAGCGCACCCCTCCGGCGCTCCTGATAGCCGGCGTCCTGGAACCGGCCGCCGGTCAGCACACGGCCCTGGAGGGCGATGGCCCGCAGATCGCAGGGGCGCACACCCAAGAAGGCGTACGACGGCTGCTCGGTGCGGGACGTCTCGTAGCGAATCTCGCCATCCGAGGTCCGGTCCGCCTGCCACACCTTCTCGCGCTCCGGGTGGAGGTACGCCTTCCAGGAGTGCGGTCCCGCCGTGTGCGCGAACGCCGCGCCGTCGGCGCGGGGCACCAGTCGATAGCGCCCGGCTTCGAGTTCGGCGCCCCAGCCGTACGGGAGTTCATCTCCGCCGGACAGTTCGGCGAGGACGACCGCGCCGTCGCGGACCGTGGGGCCGATGACGGTGCGGCCTTGCTCCGTCAGCGTCCGGATCAAGGCGTCCAGTCCGGCGCGGTCGATGATCGCGGCGGCGGGGGTACCGGTCATGTCGGGATCCTCCTGACTGTCCGTGTCGCGCTCAGCGTCCCGCGCCAACGGGCTGAGTTGCAGGGGCCGTTCGGTCCGTCATCCGGCCCGGTCAGCTCTTCTGGCTGCCCCACTCGGGGCCGACCTGCTCCCAGGCGCGCTCCCATTCGGCCAGCCGGCGGCGTAGGGAGACCCGACGGTGTGCCCACCACAGGGCGAGGGCGGATACAGCGGCTCCGAGCGCGGCTCCTGTGCCTGTGGAGACGGCGTCGAGCGTGACCGCATCGGTGGTCGGCGGTGCTTTGGCGACCTCGCCGTTGTGATCGAGCCAGACGGACACCGAGGTGCCCTGCTCTGTGCCGGCCGGCACCTTGGCCCGGTCCGTGTGCCGTGTGCCGTCGGGATCCGTCCAGCGCACCGGGATCCTGTGGGTCGGTGTGCTCACGTCGCTGCCGCGCACGGCCGGTGGTGCGTCGCGCAGAGTTTCGGCGGGGACTTGGTGGAGGGTGCGTGCCCGGGCTTCGGCCCGGGCACGTCCATCCTCCCAAGAGGCCAGTCCGGCGGCGATGCCCACCGTCGGGACTCCGAGGAGCAGTACGGCCGCCAGGAGCAGAGCCGCCCATGCCTCGAGCCGGTCGGAGCCCCGGCAAAGCGGATTCTGCCGCCGGCGCCACCAGCCCAGTACACCTTTCACGGCCGGCTGCCCAGTACGGGATCGCGGGCGATCTTCTCGGCCCATGCGCTGATCACGCCGAAGTCGCGGAAGTCGCCCCCCTTGCCGGACTTGACGATCATGCGCGCCATGCGGCCGTCGGCGTTCTCGTCGAGACGGCCGCCGAAGGTGACGTGCTCACGGGCGTCGAGCTTGCGGGTGACCCGCTGGACTCCGGGGGCGACAGGTACCTCGCGCTCGGTGGCCGAGGTGTCGAGCGGACCGCTGCTGAACAGCCACAGGGGCCGCACGGCCAGCGCTTTGCGGTGGCGGCGTGCGAAGCGCCGCGCCCCGCGGTGCCAGCGGCCCGCGTACAGCGCACCACCGAGCACGACGGCGTCGAAACTGCTGACGTCCCTGACGTCACCTGCCGTCCGCACCTCCACCGAGTGGCCGTGCTTGCGCAGTACCTCGCCGATGGTCTCGGCGATCTCAGCGGTCGACCCGTACTTCGATCCGTACGCGACCAGAATGGATCCGGACATCACGGGCTCCTCACAGCTTGCGCAGCCAGTCGTCGGCGACGCCGTGCATCGCATGGTCGCCGCCGTGCTCCAGTCGGGAGTCGTCGAAGCGGAAGTCGAGCTTGTCGACGACCGCCACGACACCGTCGACCTGCTGGGCCATGTGCACGGCAACCGGCAGCTCACTACGGCGCTCCAACCGCCCGGCCAAGGTCACGACACCGTCGTGGACGGATACATCCACGGCGCGCGGGGACAGCCACAGGGCTCGGACCAAGACCTCCTCGACGACCTCCCGGTGAATCTCCCGATCGGAGCGCAGGAAGATCTGCAGCAGGTCGCGGCGGGTGACGATGCCGACGAGCCGGGCCTCGTCGTCCACGACCGGCAGCCGCTCGACGCCGTGCACGGCCATGGTGCGGGCGGCCTGGGCGATGGTGGCGTCGGCGTGCACAGTGATCGCCGGCCGCGACATCAACTGGCCCGCGGTACGGGCCTTGGCCTTGGCCTGACGCCTGCGCGCGGAGGCCTGCACACGCGGCAGATGGAAGCGGCGCGGCGGTGCGTAGGGGTCCTCGGCCTCGGCCTGGCGGGCCAGCAGGTCCGTCTCCGAGATGACGCCGACGACCTTCTCATCGGTGTCCACCACCGGCAGTCCGCTGATGCGGTGCTGGTGGAGCAGGCCGGCGACCTCCTTAAACGGCGTCCCGTACCCGACTCGTACGACTTCGGCGGTCATGACCGAACCGACTTTGCTGTGCTTCATGATCGTGCGCCTCCTCGGGGTGCCGGCTCAGCGGAGCCGACGCAGGTAGGGGTCGTGTGCCTTGCGTGGAAGGAGCCTGATCCGCACGTCGAGTGCGGTGATCCCGCCGGGCAGCGCAAGGACGGGATTGAGATCGGCTTCCGCGAGTTGCGGCAGGTCGCTCGCCATCCGGGAGAGGCGCAGCAGCAGTTGCTCGAGGCCTTCCAGGTCCACGGGACCGGCGCCGCCCTGCCCGAAGAGCAGGGGCGCGCAGCGCGGGGCGGTGATCAGGTCGTGTACGTCGTGGTCGGTGAGCGGAGCCAGCCGGGCCGCGTGATCGGCGAGGACGTCCGTGGAGGTGCCGCCGAGGCCGAACAGGACCAGCGGGCCGAAGATCTCGTCCTGCGCCACTCCGGCGAACAGTTCGATGCCGCGGGCTGCGAGGGGCTGGACGACGACTCCGGTCAGCAGCCCGTCGAAGCGTGTCTCGAAGTCCCGGTAAGCAGCACGCACTTGGGTGTCTCCTCGCAGATCGAGGTGGATGGCACCCTCTTGCATCTTGTGCATCAGGCCGGGCCAGTGGGCCTTGAGAACGGTCAGGCCGTCTGGGCCCTTGAGGCGGTCCGCGGCGAGCACGGCCTCGTCCTCGGTCCGGGCCCATGCCCACGGCAACTGCTCGATGCCGTAGCAGTCGAGGAGCTCGGCGGTGCCCTGCGGGTCGAGCCAGCCGCCCTCCGGATGGTCCTCCAGGTAGGACCGGGTGAGGGCATGTGCTCGCGATGTGTCCACGCCCTCCAGATCCGGGACCGTGCCCAACGGTCGGGCCAGCCAGCGAGAGCGCGTCACCGCGTGGGCGAGAGCGCCGGCTGCCGTCTGCGGATCCGCGTACGCCGGGACGAAGGCGTCGCCGGCGGGGAGCAGCCGTATCGGCCGCTCCTGGTCGAGGAGGACGGCGACGACGGTCCCGGTACGGCCCGACTTCGCCGGGCGGGTCAAGGCGCGGGGCAGGTCGTCGCCGGTCGCCGAAGCGACCGCGGTGGGCACCAAGGCCACCAGGACCGCGTCCACGCTCGGGCTCTGCGTCAACCGGTCGATGCAGGCGCCCAATTGTTCCTCGGACACGGCGGCCGTGGTGTCGACCGGATTCGTCGCTTTGGCGCCCGCGGGTAGAACGGCGAGCAGATCTTCGATCAGCTCGGGGCCGAGCTGCGGCAGAGTCAGGCCGGCCTCCGCGCAGGCGTCGGCGGCAAGGACTCCGGCGCCTCCCGCGTTGGTGAGCACCGCGATCCGGCTGCCCGCGGGCAAGGGCTGACTGGTCAACAGCGCTGCTGTGGCCAGGAGTTCCGGTACGGAGCGGGTGGCGGTGATGCCGGCCTGGGTGAACAGAGCCTGCCGGGTCATCGTCGAGGTGGCCGCCGCGGCAGTGTGTGAGGCGGCCGCGCGCCGACCGGTCTCGGTGCGGCCCGCGTCCACCGTCAGGATCGGCAGCCGTCGGGTGACACGGCGGGCGGTGCGCGAGAAGGCACGCGGGTTGCCGAACGACTCCAGGTGGAGGAGCGCCAGTTCGGTGCGTCCGTCACCCTCCCACCACTGCAGCAGGTCGTTCCCGCTCACGTCGTACTTGTCGCCGAGTGAGACGAAGCTGGAGACGCCGATGCCGAGCCGGTCGAGGCCGGAGAGCAGGGCGATGCCGACGCCACCGGACTGGACGGCAACTCCGGCGGTCCCGGTCCGAGGGTGGGCGGCGGCGAACGTGGCGTTCAGCCGCAGTTCCGGCTCGGTGTTGGCGAGGCCCAGGCAATTGGGGCCGACCAGGCGCATGTCGTGGGTGCGGCAGGCGGTGAGCAGCGCTTCGGCCTGTTGGGCGTCGAGCCCGGAGGTGACCACTAGCAGAGCGCGCACCCCGAATTTGCCGCACTCCTCGGCGACGGAGGGGATTTCCGCGGCGGGGACGGCAAGGACTGCCAGGTCCGGCACCACGGGCAGCGCGCCGACCGCCGGATGAGCGGGGACTCCCATGATGGCGTCGGCATGCGGGTTCACGGCGTACAGACGGCCGGTGAAGCGGGTGGTGCGCAGGTTGTACAGGATCGCGCGTCCCACCGATCCGGGCTTGCGTCCGGACCCCACGACCACCACTGATCGCGGCTGGAGCAGGGGGCGCAGGCTCATCGCATCGGCGGTCCGGCCGCGCTGCTCGACGAACGCCAGGTAGTCCTCGGTTTCGGCCAGTTGAACGGTGCAGTGCACCTCGGGGCCGTCGAAGCGGCGTGCGGTGTGCAGCCCGAGATCGGCGAATACCTTGAGCATGTCGTGGTTCTCGGACAGGGCGTCGGCCGCGAACGCGGTGATTCCGTCGGCCCGGGCTGTGGAGACCAGGTGCTCGAGGAGCAGTGTGCCCACACCGCGGTGGTGCCAGAGGTCGTCGACCGCGAGCGCGATCTCGGCTGTTCCCAGCTCATCGGTGCGTTCGTACTCGGCGAGACCGACGACGTGGGTGCCGTGCTCGGCGAGCAGGGCACGGTAGCCGGGCCGTGGCCGACCGCCCGGCTGATCGGGGCCGCACATGCGGTCCACGGCCAGGCTCGCGGAGTGCCGGCTCGCCCCGAAGAACCGCAGCCTCAAGTTCTCGAGCGACATCTCCTCGTACAGGCGCAGCACTTCGGCGCGATCCTCGGGAACTACCGCACGGATCCGAACCGTCGTGCCGTCCGACAGAAGGGCGTGGACGCCGGACTGCGGCGCGCCTCGCGGTGGTGTGCTCTGCGTCATGACGGACCTTGCTCTCTCGTCGTGGATGCACGAGGCGTGCGGGGACGCTGTCAGCATCCGGCGCCAGGGACGGTTGGAGCAGAGGCCGTCCGGGGTGGAGCGCGGGGCCGACCGGCCCTTTTCGCCTGTCTTGGCGGCCTCAGGGCAGCGGTTCGCCCAGCTCCCCCTCGACCGCGTCGGCCATGGCCCGCAGAACAGCCAGGGTGCGCTGCGCTTCGCCCTCGTCGACGACGCTGATGGCGAACCCGACGTGGATGATCACGTACGCGCCGACGCCGGCCTCGGGTGTGTAGTTGAGGCAGGCTTCGCGCCGTACGCCACCGAAGTCCACGGTGGCCATGCGCAGGCCTGCGTCGTCGTGGATCTCCAGGACTCTGCCGGGGATGCCGAGACACATGGCGCTCACCTCTCCTTGGCGATACGGGCCGCCGCCACAGCGCTCTGGCCGTAGCTGATGCCGCCGTCCCCGACCGGTACTTCGGTTCCGACGAGGACGCGCAGCCCTTGGGCGCGCAGTCGGCGCCGCGTCTCGACGAGCAGGCGCCGGTTCACGAAGCAGCCCCCTGCCAGGCACACGGTGCGCGGTGCGCCACTGTCGACAGCTCTCGCGACGAGTTCGGCCGTTGCGGCGGCCACGGTCAGGTGGAAGGCGGCCGCGAGCTGTGCCACGGGCTCGTGAGCGCAGAGCCGGTCGAGCAGATCGACGAGGGTGACGGTCGTGTCGTACACCCACAGACCGTCCGCTCGTACCAGCCGGTGGGCGAGCGGCGCAGCATGCTCGGTGCCCGCGGCGGTCTCCAGGGCGACGGCCGCCTCGCCCTCGTAACTCACCGTGGAGCACAGGCCGAGCAACGCGGCCACGGTGTCGAAGAGGCGGCCCGCGCTGGAGGCGCGCGGGCAGTTCAGTTCCCGGGCCACCATGGCGCGCACCGCTGTGACCGTCCCCGGATCGAGCCGGCGGGTGAACTTTGCGATGAGCGCGGACGAGGGGCGGGCGGTGCCGAGCACCTCGGCGCCGAAGAGGTGGCCGAGGGCCATCCGGTACGGGTGCAGGACGGCGGCCTCCCCACCCGGCAGCGGCGCGGTGGCGAAGCGGCCCACACGCCGGTACC
Organism: Streptomyces mesophilus; assembly: GCF_040300965.1. GTDB lineage: Bacteria > Actinomycetota > Actinomycetes > Streptomycetales > Streptomycetaceae > Streptomyces > Streptomyces mesophilus_A. The sequence goes on from NZ_JBEPEW010000024.1 coordinate 39,238, forward strand.
CGGCCAGGTCGGCCACCATGACCTCGCCGCCCCACAGCGTGCCGTCGTCCCCGAGGCCGAGCCCGTCATAGGCGACGCCCAGGAACGGGCCTCGCAGACCGTGTTCGGCGGCGCAGGCGGCCAGGTGCGCGTGGTGGTGCTGGACCGGGATGTGCCGCAAGGGCTGGGACAGCGCCCACTGGGTCGAGAGGTAGCCAGGGTGCAGGTCGTGCGCCACCACCTGAGGTTCGACGCCGGTGAGGATGCGCAGCCTGGCGTATGACTCCAGGAAGGCGTCATACGTCGCCGGGTCCGCCAAGTCGCCGGTGTGCGGCCCGAGATGGGCCGACCCGCCGTGGGCGAGCGCGACGGTGTGCTTGAGCTGCGCGCCTGCGCCGACGAGCGGGACCGGGGCGGGGACGGGCAGGGGCAGCGGCGCCGGGGCGAGACCGCGTGCCCGGCGAACGGTAAGGCGTACACGCCCCACTGCCTGGACCACGGAGTCGTCGTAGCGGGTATGGACGGGGCGGTCGTGGCCGAGGAATCCGTCGGCCACGCCTGCCAGGGAGCGCCGGGCCTCGTCATCGTCCTTCGCGATCGGCTCGTCGGCCAGGTTGCCGCTGGTGGCGACGAGCGGGCGGCCGAGTTCCCGCAGAAGGAGATGGTGCAGTCCCGTGGTCGGCAGGAACAGGCCGATACGGTCGGTTCCCGGATGCACGCCTGGGGCGATGCCGACCCGGCCCGCAGACCATGAAGTCCTGATGCGCCTGAGGGTCTTGAGCAGCACCACGGGACGCGCGGGGGAGGTGAGCAGTCGGGACTCGGTCGTGTTCGGGGTGGCGATCCGGCTGAGCATGGTCAGATCCCGGACCATCACGGCGAACGGCTTGGCCGGCCGGCGCTTGCGTGCGCGCAGAGCGCGGATCGCGTCCGGATCGGTCGCGTCGCAGACGAGTTGGTAGCCGCCGAGTCCCTTCAGCGCCACGATCCCGCCGCGGTCGACGCACGCGACGGCCGCCTTGAGGGCACGTTCTCCGCGCAGCCCGTTCCAGTCGAGACGTGGCCCGCAAGAGGGGCAGGCGACCGGTTCGGCATGGAAGCGACGATCGCCCGGATCGGAGTACTCGACGGCGCAGTCCCCGCACAGCGGAAAGCGGCGCATGGTGGTGCGCACCCGGTCGTAGGGCAGCCCTTCGATGATCGTGGCCCGCGGTCCGCAGTCGGTGCAGTTGATGAACGGATAGCGGTGGCGGCGGTCGCCGGGGTCGAACAGTTCGGTCAGGCAGGCGTCGCATATTGCCGCGTCCGGCGGTACTTCGCGCGGCAGGGCGCCGGCCGACGCCTCGGATGTGCTCGAACGGACCGTGAAGCCGTGGAACCGCGCTGTGCTTCCCGTGAGGGCGGGGGAGAGTTCCACGGCCCGCACGGTCGCCAGCGGTGGTGCGTCGGAGCGCAGCCTCGTCACGAACTCCCGCACGGCGGCGGGTGGTCCCGCCACTTCGCCTTCGACGTGTCCGTTCCTGTTGGCCACCCACCCGGTGAGCCCGAGGCGGGTGGCAAGCCGGTGGGCGAAGGGCCTGAAACCGACACCTTGCACTGTGCCGTACACCAAGAAGCGGTGGAGTGCAGGGCTGCGCGAGTCGTCCATGGGCTCATCCCCGCGCTGAGGTGTCGCGGTGCCGGGTGATCTCGTCCTCGATGGACCGCGTCACGGGTTCGACGGCGGCCTCGACGGCGGGGGACATGCCCGTGCCCAGGGAATGATCGGCGCCCTCGATCGCGTACACCACGATCTGGCCGGGCAGTCGGCCCAGGACCCGAGCGAGTTCGACGGCTTCTCCGAGGCCGAGCCCATGCGAACTCGTCGCCCGCGGCTTCTCCAGGAGGTCCGCCTCCATGGCGATGCGGTGCACGCGGCCGGGAGACCCGGGGTGGGTGTGCGCGGCGTCGACGATCACGGCGAGGTCCACGCCTTCCCATAAGCTGATCAGCCGGACCGGGTCGCCGTCGCAGGTGGCGAGCACGGTGCCGGGCGGCAGAGGGCGGGACTCGGCCCGTTCCCGCAGCCGGGCGATCGTCGCCCAGCCCACCGCGTCGTCCCGTCGGAACTCGTTGCCGACGCCGATGGCCGCGATCCGTGTGCGCTCCGTCATGCCGACCACCTTCATGCGCCGTGGCGGCTGGTGGGCAGGGGCCGTTCGGCCTTGCTCCGGGACCGAGCGTCCTGCACCCGGTCGTCGGGGGTGGCCCTGTGCGAGGGGTCGGCCTGGGGGCGGGACCTCAGCACCTGCGCGACCGGCCGCCGGTACGTGGCGAGCCGCCAACGGGTGTAGCCGAGTCGCAGAATCATCTGCGGGAACTGCCGTGAGGGCACCAAGGCGCGCACTTCGGCGCGCAGGTAGGGCACTTCGAGCGGCTGGGTGTGGAAGCCGGCCATCACCTGCCGGCTTGCGGCGTACAACAGGACACGTTGCAGCGCCTGTCCGGCGCGCAGCCAGTCCTGAGGTGTGTCACGCGGGGTGCTGAGCAGAGCGACGAGCCCGGTACGGCTCGGCCAGGACATGCCGGGCCCGGCGGTGGGACGTGCACGGGTCAGGCCGGTGAAGTCGCGTCCTGCGAAGAGTGTCGAGTCCGGGTGGAAGGGACATGAGTCGGCGGGGATGCCGTCCTCGCGTCCGCTGCCGAACGGCCGGCTCCAGTGGGAAAGTTCGGCGAGATGAGGCGGGCTGCAGCGCTGGGCGGCCTCGGCCTCCCTGATCAGTTCGGCGAGGTCCCGCTGTTCGCGGGCGTCGGGCAGGGTGATGAGCTCGGCTCCTTCGATCCGTGCCTGCTCCTGCAGCGCTGCGATCAGCTCCGGCGGCACCTGGTCCGACTGGAACGGACCGCGGTGGGTGTGCCGTATCCGGATGGCCCGGTGCAGCAGTTCCTCGTCGGGCGTGGAGGGCGCGTAGGCTCCCCAGCTCACCTGGGCGAGCCGTGGGTGCCGGTGGAGTTCGGGGTGCGAGCGTACGACCGGGCGGAATCCGAGATGCCGCATGGCGGCCCGCAGATTGAACAGGGCGGCGCCGCAACTGATCAGGGCCTCGCGCCCTGTGGGATCGGTGACGGGGAGAAGCCGGGTGACATCCGCGGACAGCACGACGTCGTCGGCCGCGCAGGTGAACAGCCAGGGCTGGGAGTTGTGCAGGGACGGCGCGGCGACCGCGGCGCGGAGCAGATGGTCCACCGCACGGCGCGGCACGGCGCTACAGGTGGTCATGGCGCCCCCGATCCTCGAGTGAATCCAGGTCCTTGTCAGCGTCCGCCCGCCCGCGAGCGCGGGCCAGGGGCCGGTCGTCCCCGGGTATGGACCCTTGGGCCCGGTCTCGCCCGGTGTTCCGACGGCACGATGGAAGGCACCGACCGCAGACGGAACTGCGCGCGGTAGAGCGTCCGGACCTCACCTGGCTGAGGGCAACGGGCCACGGCTGACCCGTGAACAGACCCCGGACGTCACGAACAACCTGAGGTTCAGGACAGGAGAGGCCATGAACCGGAAGAACGACGCGCGCGCCGTGCGGCCGACGCGCTCGACCTTCGCACCGTCGGGAGAGGTCGGAGCGATAGCCGTCACCTACGTCGCGGGCCAGTCGTACGCCGTACGCGTACGCGGCCACGAACTCATCGTCGACCAGCCACCGGAGAGCGGTGGGGACGATGGCGGGCCCACTCCGGTGGAGCTGTTCGTCGCCTCACTCGCCGCGTGCGTCGCCTACTACGCGGGCCGATTCCTGCAGCGCCATCACCTTCCGTACGACCAACTGCGAGTGCGCGCCCACTTCGAGATGGCCGAGGACCGGCCCGCGAGGGTCGCTGCGATACGGATGCAGGTGCAGACGCCCGGGGTGCTGGACGCGACCCGGAGGGAAGGACTGCGCGCCGTTGTGAGTCACTGCACCGTCCACAACTCGCTACGTGAACCTCCCGCCGTCAGCGTCGAGTTGAAGTGAGACCAGGCCGAAGGAGGTGAGGTACGTGATGGAGGTGCCCTCTCACGGAGCGCTGATCGTCGGCGTCGACGGGTCGGCGGCGGCCTTGGCTGCACTGCGCTGGTCCGCCGCCAAGGCGCGGCTGTTCGATGCCCCAGTGGTCGCGGTCCATGCCTGGCTGCCCAGCGGGCTGTACCGGGCGCCGTACGCGCCGGCGGCCGACGCGCCCACTGTGGAGCAGGACCGCCACTGGGCACTGCGCACGCTCGAGGAAACGGTCGCCCAGCTCCATCAACTCGACCCCGCAGCGGTGGTCGTGTCCGTTCTCGACCAGGGGCCGCCCGCTGCCGTACTGCTGCATCACGCCCGCCACGCCTTGCTGCTAGCCCTGGGGAGAAGAACCCGCCAGGACGCGACCGTGGCTCCCTCCGCGGCGGTCACCCGCGCTTGCGAGCGGAACGCGATGTGCCCGGTCATCACCGTGCCGGAGCTGCCTCAGGACGCGAAAGCGAGCGACCTGCCGTGGCTCGCCCTCAGTGCCCCGGCGTGACCGAGATCCCCCCAACCGGTCCCGCATTCGGACCGGTTGGCCCCTGCGAATCTTCCGCTCCGCGCAGGACGCTGTGCGCAGAAGGGGGTGGGGACGATGACCAGGCCGATCACCGTGGGTCTCGACGGCTCGCCGGAAAGCATGGCCGCGGCGGACTGGGCGGCCAGGGAAGCGCTGCGCCGAGGATTGCCGTTGCGTCTCGTGCACGCCTGGGAGGGCCTGCCCGCTGATGACGAACCCGTGACGCTTCCTGAGCTCAGGGTGCCGCAGTACTGGGCGCGGAGAATCCTGCGCGGCGCGCAGGACCGGTTGGGCGAGCGGTATCCGCAGTTGTACATCAGTGCCGAGCAGCTCCGGAAGCCGCCCGTCCCCGCTCTGGTGGAAGCAGCCATGTCCGCCGAGTTGCTGGCCTTGGGCAACCAAGGCCTCGGCGGCGTCGGCGGCATGCTCGCCGGCTCCGTCGCCTTGGCGTCCGTGGCGCAGGTGCGACGGCCGGTGGTGCTGGTGCGTGCCGGCGCCGAAGAGACGGACGGGCACGTTCCGGATGTCGCGGGCAGCGCCTCGCGGCGCACCCCGTACCGGGAGGTGCTGGTCGCCCTCGACCTCGGGGGCACCCCCGACCCGCTGCTCGAGTTCGCCTTCGAGGCGGCCCGTGCCAGGGGGGCCTTGTTGCGCGCGCTGTACGCCTGGCACCTTCCGCCCGGGCACGGTGACGGAAGCCGCAGGCGAGCGGAGTTGCCACAGCGCGAAGCCGTGTGGGCATTGGACTCGGCGCTCGAACCCTGGCGGGAGAAGTACCCCACGGTGAGGGTGGCGGGCTGTACCGATCATGCGCGCCCGGGCCAGGCCGTGCTGAGTGCTGCTCGTGAGGCCGGACTGCTGGTCGTGGGCCGGCGGGTTCGCCGGAGCGCTCTCGGCACTCACACCGGACGCATTACGCACCTGGCCATCCGCCATGTCCGGTGCCCGGTCGCCGTCATCGCCCATGACTGATCGCGACCGACAGCTGCCCTGCACACGGCCGTGGCAGACCCGCGTCGAGGACCCCACGGAGGTGGGCCATGAATGTTCTGGTGGGATACGCCACCGCACACGGATCGACCCGGGACATCGCCGGATGCATCGCCGAGCGCCTTTGTACGGCAGGGCTGAAGGCAGAGGCCCGGCCGATGTGCGAGGTCGACGACGCCGACGCCTATGACGCCTTCGTTCTCGGCAGCGCCGTGCACGGGCAGGCATGGCTGCCGCAGGCCGGCGACTTCCTGCGCGCTCACGCCGATCTCCTGCGCTTCTGCCCGGTATGGCTGTTCAGCGTGGGAATGCCGGACGCCTTGCGCGGCCCCTGGAAGCCTTTGGCCCGCGCGGAGGAGCCGGTCATCCTCGCCAGTCTGCCCGAGCACATTCCGCACCGTGATCACCGCCTCCTGTCCGGAGTGATCCGGCCCGGTCACCTGCCGCTCACCGGGCGGTTGGTGTTCCGCCTGATGGGGCTGCGTTACGGCGACCTGAGGGACTGGCCGCAGATCGAGGCCTGGGCCGACGGGATCGGTCAGGAGCTCACCACGTCCGAGCCGGTCTGACGTCCTGACGCCGACGGGTGTCCCGTACAGACGAAGGAGACTTGCCGATGGAACTTCCCATCGTGGTAGGGGTGGATGGATCGGACGCCGGTCTGCGTGCGGTCGACTGGGCCGTGTCGGAGGCCGGCCTTCGCGGTCTGCCGCTGCGGATCGTGTACGCCGATGTCCGGGCGCGGCCCGGGAAGGGAGCCGCAGGGCTAGGGAGCGCGACCCCGCCGGATCGTGATGCTGCCCGACGCATTCTGGAGCGTGCAGCCCGACGAGCGCAGGGCGCGGGGACCGAGGCGAAGATATCCACCGAGGCGGTCGGCGGCGACGCGGTCGAAACGCTCTTGGACGAGGCACGGCACGCGGCCGCCCTGATCACCGGCTGCCGGGGCCGTGACACCTTCGTGAGGCTGGGCCGCGGCATCAACCGGTCCCTGGCCGCCCGCGCGGCATGCCCGCTGATCGTCGTGCGCGGTGACGCAACGGCCTTGAGCGCTCGGCATCGACGCGTAGTCCTCGGGCTGGGCGCGGCTCCCGTGGCCAGGCCTGTCGTCGAGTTCGCGTTCGGTGCCGCAGAGGTGAGGAACGCGGTTCTGGAAGCAGTACGCGCCTGGCGCGCACCCGCCCACGAGCTGCGGGCCCATCCGCTCATCGTCGGTGACCCGCCCGTGCACCAACGTGATCGCGCCGTGCAACTTCTCGAGGACGCTCTGCGCGGGCCGGCGGCGGACCACCCGAAGGCCGTCGTGTGCCGTGCTGCCGTGGAGGGCCGGGTCGACACGGTGCTGCGCACTCGCTCGACCACGGCGGACCTCTTGGTCATCGGTGCGAAACGTCACTACGGCCGCACGGAACTCAGTCTGGGCAGGCGCATAGAAGCTCTGCTCCAGCACTCCGCGTGTCCCGTGGCAGTCGTTCCGCACTCGCCCTGACGCTCCGCTCAAGTGGAGGCGTCCCGGGCCATTCGGACCGGATGTGGACCATGCAGCCCCTGCCGCTTGAGGTCGCCTGGCGGAACCCTGGTCCGGACAGCGACCTCAGGAGGTGCTGACCATGGAACGAGCGATAGTCGTCGGGGTGGACGGAACAACCGAGAGTCTCGCCGCAGCCGAATGGGCCGCGCGCGAAGCCGAGTTGCGGCACGTGCCACTGAGGCTCGTCCACGTACGGCAACCGAGCCGGTACGTGCCATCGTCCGAGGCCGCAAGCGCGGCCGGGCGACACATGAGCCGGACGATCCTACGGGCGGCGGAAGACCGGATCCATGCCGTATGTCCCCATCTGCCGATGACAGACGTGCAACTGGAGGGCGCCCCTTCGGCCGAGCTCGTCAGGATGGCCGACACGTCGGAGTTCCTGGTGCTCGGTTCCCGTGGGCTGAGCGGCCTGACCGGCTTCTTCGCCGGCTCGGTTGCTCTCGCCGCCGTGGCCCATGCGGAGCGCCCGGTGGTGCTCGTACGTCCCCAACTGGATGCCGGGGACGGGCCCGCTGAGGGCCCGGCCGGTGCGGCACAGGGGCAGTCCGCTCCGCGCGAAGTCGTGGTCGCGCTCGACATCGCGGCTCCGTGCGACGAGGTGATCGAGTTCGCCTTCGAGGCGGCGCGGCCACGGGCCGCCCGCCTGCGCGCGGTACATGCCTGGAACGAGGTGTCGGGGACGACATTGGATCCCAGCGGTACCTCACGCCGGAAAGCCCCGCAGACGGAGGCCGAGTGGAGCGCTTTCCTGGCCGCGGTGCTGCGACCCTGGCGCGACAAGTACCCCGAGGTGACGGTGGTGCCGAGCGTCGGCCACGGCAGGCGGGCCGGTCTGGTACTTCAGGCGGCCGAGTCCGCCGAGCTGCTCGTCGTCGGACGGCGACTGCGCGCGCATCCGGGCATCGGGCCGTACACCGGGCCGGTCGCCCACGCGGCTGTTCACCATGCGAGGTGTCCGGTGGCCGTCGTACCCCACGTCTGACATCCCGGGCGTGAGGTCATCCGGGGCTTCTCTGTCCGGGGCCGACCGGCCCCGGACAGGGGCCGGTCGGCACTCGCCCGGAGGCACGACCGGCGAGAACCTGGAAGAGAAGGAAGAACAACCCCACATGAAGTAGGAACAACCGCATATGAGGGAGGGCGAGATGAGCGGCATGATCGAAAGGCTGCCAGGCTGGCCGCCGGTACTGCCCGATCTGTTCGGCTGGATCGAGACGGGTGTACCGGGCCTGCACGGAGTCCCCGGCTTGCACGGCATCCGCGTCGAGGAAGCCCTGACGGACAACACCTATGTGCTGCGCGCCGAGCTGCCCGGGATCGACCCGTCCAAGGACGTCGAACTCACCATCACCGAAGGCATGCTGACGCTGCGGGCCGAGCGCGCCACGGAAACCACCGCGAAGCACCACACCGAATTCCGCTACGGAACCTTCGCCCGCTCCGTGCGGCTGCCCGCCGGCGCACGCGGCGACGACGCCACCGCGGACTACAAGGACGGCGTACTGACCGTCAAGATCCCGGTTCCCGAGGTCAAGGCGGGGACCCGGACGATTCCCGTGCGGCACGGCTGAGCGCGTCGAAGCGCTCGCACCGCACACCGCCTGTGCGACCGGTGGGGGAGACCGGCCGCGCAGGCGGCCTTCGCGCGTGGTCACCGCAGGTACAGCCGGCAGGACTCCCCAGGCTTCACGGACACGCTCCGGTCAGGCAGTTGGATGTCGATCGGCAGCCGGTCGGAGGCGGGGACGGTGACTTCCAGCTCTCCCGGACGCAGCCGCACGTCCACACCCCAGTGGCCTCGATAGCGCAGGCGGAAACCGTATGACGAGAGTTCGGGCAGCGGCACGGGGTCGAACCGGAGCGCGTTGCCGCGCGCCTCGATTCCGGTGAGGCCGCGCTGGACGAGATCGAGCGTGCCGGCCATGGCGCCGAGGTGGATGCCCTCGCCGGTCGTGCCGCCCTGCAGGTCGGCGATGTCTCCCTCCAGGGCCTCCTGGCAGAACGTCCACGCATCCGCGCGCCGCACGCGGGCCAGCACCAGCCCGTGGACCAAGCCGCTGAGTGTGGAGCCGTGACTGGTGCGGCGCAGGTAGTAGTCGACAGTGCGGCGCCAGGTCTCGTCGTCGAGCCGGTGGCCCAACCGATCGAAGAGAGCGCGCAGTTCGACGGGGGAGAAGAGGTATCCGAGCATCAGCGCGTCGGCCTGTTTGGAAGCCTGGTAGCGGTTGACCGTGTCGCCCTCGGCCTCCAGGATCCGGTCCAGTCGCCGGATGCTGCCGTACCGCTCGCGGTAGCCGGCCCAGTCCAGCTCCTCGAGCTCCCCATAGCCCTCGAACTGGCTGATGACACCGGAGTGGAACGGAACGTACAGAGTGCGCGAGACGTCCTCCCACAGCTCGAGCTCACCGCCGTCGAGGCCGGTCCGCTCGAACAGTTCCCGACGACGCGGTTCCGGTAAGCCGCGTACTACTTCCAGCGTGCGGGCCAGCACCCATGCGGCCGTCACGTTCGTGTAAGCGTTGTCGTCCAGGCCTGGCTCGGCGGCGCCGGGATAGGCGTCGTGGTACTCGTCGGGACCGACCACACCGCGGATCCGGTGCCTGCCGAGCCCTTCGTCGTACGTCGCGGAGCCCGCCCAGAACCGAGCGATCTGCAACAGCATCTCCGCGCCCTTGGTATGCAGGAACTCCGTGTCGCCGCTGGCTTCGCAGTACTGCCATACGTTGTACGCCACCGCCGACCCGACGTGGTGCTGCAGGTGCGAGTGGTCGGGCAGCCAGCGTCCTGAGTGCGGGTTGAGATGCAACTGCTGTGTCTCCTCGCGGCCGTCGCTGCCGCTCTGCCACGGATAGCAGGCGCCGGCCCGCCCGATGTCCCGGGCCGCGAACACGGCACGTTCCAGGCGCCGGTGGCGGTAGGTGAGCAGGGCGCGGGACACCTCGGGCAGATGCAGGTTCAGATACGGCAGCACGAAGAGCTCGTCCCAGAAGACATGACCGCGATACGCCTCGCCGTGCAGCCCGCGTGCCGGAACGCCCACGTCGAGTCCGGCGGTGTGCGGAGACAGGGTCTGCAGGACATGGAACAGGTGCAGGCGCAGGATCCGCCCCGCCTGCCCCGGTACGTCGAGGTCGGTCCTGCGCCAGAGCTGGTCCCAGGCCGTGAGGTGCGCTTCGAGGAGGTCGTCGAATCCGGGCGCACGGGCGAGCCGGTCGATCGCCGCGTGCAGGGGGTCGCTGATGGCCGGATCCCGGGAGGTGTGCAGAGCGACGGTCTTGTCCACCGTGACGGTCTCGTCGGCGTTCAGAGTGAAGGACATGCGCTGGGTGGCGCGCCGGTCGCCGTGTGCGGCGTGCAGCGGCGCGTTCGCCTCGATACGGGAGGCCATGCCGATCCGGATGTCGGAGGTGGTGGTGCGGCAGCGCAGCCACACGGTGTCCGGAGCGCAGTCACCGGTGTGGACGTGAGTGAGGTGGTTGCCGTTGAGCTCGCGGTAGCGCGGCACGCCGCAGTTGGAGACGGACCCGTCGAGCGCTGCCTCGACCTCGACGAGGCAGGTGTCGCCCTCGACCGTGAATTCGGTGCGCAGGGCTGCCAGATGGGGGTCTCCCATGTGGACGAGGCGCAACTGCCGCACGTGCAGGGTGCCCCCGGCAGGTGTGGCGTACCACAATTGGCGCTCGAGGAGGCCGGAGCTCAGCCGGAGGATCTGCCGGTAGCCGGTGAGGGCCTCGCAGTCGGGGGTGAGCCAGGGGCCGGGCTCCGCACCGTCGGACGGACCGTGTGCTCGGAACCGCAGCGGCAGCCAGTTCGGCAGATTCACCAGGTCCTCGTTCTCCACCTCGCGGCCGGCGATGTGCGACGTGAGCCTGTCGTAACAGCCCGCGGCGTACGTGCCCGGGTAGTGCACCGCGTCGGGCGCGCACTCCGGGGCGGCTCCGCGCGTGGCGAAGTAGCCGTTGCCGAGCGTGCACAGAGATTCCCTGAGCCTCTCCTGCGCCGGGTCGTATCCCTCGTAGCTCCAGGTCCAGTCCGTCACACCGATGGTCCTTCCTCGAGCAGTTCGGCGAGGTCGCGTACGACGATGTGGGCTCCGTGGTCCAACAGCGCCTGCCGGGTGCCCGGTTCACCGGTGCGGTCCACGCCGATGACGAGGCGGAAGCCGCCGCGCCGGCCGGCCTCGACTCCGGCAAGGGCGTCCTCGACGACGGCCGACTGCCCGGCCGGCACGCCGAGCCGGCCGACGGCCTCCAGGAACAGGTCTGGCGCAGGCTTGCCGTGCAGTGCGAGGCGTGCCGCCTCGCTGCCGTCGACCAGGGTGTCGAACATGTGCAAGACGCCGGCGCCGGTGAGGAGTTCACGGGCGTGGCGGGAGGCGGAGGCCGCCGCCAGTGGAACACCCAGTCGGTGCAGCGGGCGCAGCAGGCGAACCGTGCCCGGGTAGGCGTCGATTCCGTGTGTGCGCAACTGCTCGGTATAGCGCCGCTCCTTGTCCGCGGCGACCGCATCGACGAGTTCCGGGGAGGGTTCGACTCCGCGAGAGGCCAGGAACGCCGCGGCCCCGTCGGTCCGGGACCTTCCGTCGACATGGCGCAGATAGTCATCGCGCACGTCGAACGGCCGCCGCTGGGCCGGATCCTGAGGCGGGTGCTCGCGCAGGAAGAGGTCGAAGGCGGCCTTCCACGCTGCCGCATGCACCCGGGCCGAATCGGTGATCACGCCGTCGGTGTCGAAGACCACGGCACGGATGCCGCGCAGTGCCGGCATCGACACGTCATCGGATGCGCCGGTCCTTCCGGCGGTGCTCACGCGCCCTCCGTACCGGAGTCATCACCGGTGTCCAGGAATTCCTGCGGCGCACGGCGGGGCGTGGCTGGCCCCTCGGGTCCATAGCCGAGACGGATCAGCATCTGGACATGGCCGGAGGGTGCGTGTGGCGTACGCAGACGGCTGCGCAGGTCCTGCCATTCCATGGCCTGGTGCAGCAGGGACGCGCGCAGCTTGTGCGCGGTGGCGACCAGGAGCACGTGCTGCAACGCCTGCCCCGTCCGCAGCCAGTCGGTGCGACGGTCGTGCTCGGTCATCAGGGTGGCGAGAGTGGGAAAGCGCTCGAACGCCTGGGACGGGAGCTGTTCCACGTGGCGTCGCGCGGAGAAGTCCCTGAGCGGCAGCTGTTCGAAGGCGTCCTGCGGCCCCAGTGCCGCCTGAGGTATGCCCGTGCCTCCTTCGCGATCGAGCCAACGACGGCTCTCGGTGCCGCGATCCGGATCGAGACGGTTGCGTTGCTCGGCCTCGGCGGTGACGGCCAGCAGTCGTGCGCTCTCGTGGGGCTCGGGCCAGTCGAGTACCCCACCCTCCGCATGGGCGGCTTCGGAGAGTTCGAGCCGAAGACCGGGCTCGACCGGACGGTCGCCGAACGGAAGCCGGCTGCTGTGCCGGTGCCAGATCGCGTCGTACAGATCACTGCGAATCGCCTGTTCGGCGCGCGCCCGTGGCGCAAGTCGCACAGTGGCCAGCAGGCTCGGGAGACGGGGGTCCGGTAACGGACGCACCACGGGATCCCAGCCGAAGTGGGCGACGGCCAGGCGCAGATTGAACACGGCGGCTCCCGCGGCGACATGCAGCGCCCGCCCCTGCGGATCCTCGAACGGCAGGCTCCGCTCCGCGGCGGCATGGATCTCCACCGTGACCGTGCCGGGGTCGAGACGGAAGCGCCAGGGCTGGGTGTTGTGCATGGAGGGTGCCGCCGTGGCGGCGGACACCAGGGCCGTCAGTGTGGCGGCGTCCAGGGCCAGGGGGTGCATGGGTCCCTCCTCTCACCTCGGCGGCCGGCGTGCGCCGCCTGGTTCGGGCAGGGCTTCAGCATGGGCGAGGAACACCGCCACGAGGCAGGGGCCGTTGGGCCCCACTCGGGGGCCGGGTGACTGTCACTCCGTTCGGGTCGATGGCCCAAGAGGCCCTGACCGACTGCCCGTTCGGCTCGTGGAGGGAGCTGGGTGGCCCGGGGTGCCGACGGTGCATCGGGTGTTGGCTGGAGGCAGAGGATGAACCGGGCGAGTCGAGGAAGCGGGTGAGGGCCGTGAGGACAACATTGGACGCGGATTTCTGGCAGATGTTCTTCACGTCGCTCGCTGTCGCGATGGTGGTCGTGTTCGTGGCCACCGCGGCGGCCGAGTGGCTTTACGACCGGGTGCACCAGCACCGTGGCGGTGGCGGTGGCCACGGACCGCGAAGGAGCCGGCAGGGACGGCCCGAGGGAACGCGGCCGAGTCCGAGTCGGCACCACGGAACCGGGGATACGCGTCGCGACCGTCGGGCGGTACACGCCGGGCATCAAACCTGACGGCGAGCCCAGAGTCCCAGGCGCTGCCTCGGAGCGTGGCGGGTTCCACCGTACGTAAGAGACCGGTTCCCGGGTGGGGGCGAGTCCCACCCGGGAACCGGTCTCTTACCGAAGCGTCCGAAGTGACCTGTGAACGACTCTGGTTCAGGCGGACCGGCGCCCCGCCATCGAGGGCTCGAACATCTCGCCCCGGTGGCACACGGTGCATGTGGCGTGGCGCGCCTTGTGCGGCCCGTAGGACACTCCGGTGCCGACGACGCGATGGGTCTCCTCGGTCGTGACGTGGGCGTGGCCGGTGCACACCGCGCAGCCGCAGTGTCGGCACACGATGACCGCGTCCACGGCCTCGCCGGCCTGTGCGCAGTCGTAGCACTTCATGTCGCTTTCCCCTCTCGCTCGCGAGACGGGTCTCCTGCTCGTCTTCGATGACATCGTGTCGCCGCCGGACTGGTGGTGACAGGGGCTGCCTGGGCCCTTGCCGAGGACGCGCGGCCCCTGCCCACGTGTCCTTGCGCCGTACACGGTGACGTATTGAGCCCGTTCGGCTCCCGGCAAGGGAAGTGCGGCCCGGGGCCGGGCCGGGGCGAGGGGTGTTCGGTGGAGATGACGGCACAGAGTGCGCCGGGCACAGCCGAGAATTGGGGGCGAGCACCGTGTGGTCGACAAGGTGGGGGCACGGGCCGGGAACGTCCGGCCATGCGATGAACGGTTGGGGCTGGCTGTTCGCTGGCTTGAGCAGCCTGTTGCTGCTCGTCCTGGTGGCCGCTGTGGTCGTCGCCGTCCTGCGATGGACGGGGCACCCCGCAGCAGGGACGACCGGGCACAGCCCGGCGCCGCCGACACCGCTGGAGATCCTTGCTCAGCGGTTCGCCCGGGGCGAGATCGACGAGGCCGCCTACCGCCGCGCCACCGCGGCCCTGCGCGAGCAGGACGCGGGTCCGGTCGGTCCGAGCAAGGGACCTTCGGCCCCTTAGCGGCATTGGTTCTTCGCAGAACGGTGGGAGCACAGGCATACCGTGCGAGGAGGGCAACGCCATGGCTCGAGAGGTCATCACCAAGCCGACAGGGACGGGCGTCACTCCCCGGCTCACCGACTACGCCCAGGCACGCGCGGAGTTCACCTGGGATCGTGCGCGCGCACACATGTCGGGCCTGCCCGGCGGCGGGCTCAATATCGCGTACGAGGCCGTCGACCGCCACGTCACCGAGGGGCGCGGCCGTCACACCGCCCTGCGCTGCGTGCGCCGTGACGGCTCGGTCGAGTCCGTGTCGTACCTCCAACTCGCCTTGCTCACGAACCGGTTCGCACAGGTGCTGCGCACCCTCGGAGTTGGGTGCGGCGACCGGGTCTTCACGCTGCTCGGCCGCTGCCCGGAACTGTTCACGGCCGTGCTCGGCACGCTCAAGAACACGAGCGTGCTGTGCCCGCTGTTCTCCGCCTTCGGCCCTGACCCGGTCGCCCAGCGGATGGGGCTCGGCAACGCCCGGGTCCTGGTCACCACGGAGGCGCTGTACCGGCGCAAGGTCGCGCCCGCCCGTGAACGCCTGCCCGAGCTGGAACACGTACTGATCGTCGGAGAGCGGAGCGGCGCGCTGCCGGGTACGGAGTCCTTCGACGAACTGATGGCCGACGCGTCCGAGAAGTTCAC
Source organism: Streptomyces mesophilus (assembly GCF_040300965.1). Lineage (GTDB taxonomy): Bacteria > Actinomycetota > Actinomycetes > Streptomycetales > Streptomycetaceae > Streptomyces > Streptomyces mesophilus_A. The sequence continues at coordinate 54,272 of NZ_JBEPEW010000024.1, forward strand.
GCCGCTGCACACCGACCCCGATGAGATGGCGTTGCTGCACTTCACGAGCGGTACGACCGACGTGCCCAAAGGCGCGGTCCATGTCCACGATGCCGTGGTCGCCCACCACGTCACCGCTGCCTACGCCCTCGATCTGCACCCCGAGGACGTGTACTGGTGCACGGCCGACCCCGGCTGGGTCACCGGCATGTCGTACGGGATCATCGCTCCGCTCACCCACGGCGTGACCGTGGTCGTGGACGAGGGCGACTTCGACACGAGGCGCTGGTACCGGATTCTCGCCGAGCAGCGGGTCACCGTCTGGTACACCGCCCCCACGGCCGTACGCATGCTGATGCGCGCCACGCCCCGTGAGGGGTCGTACGACCTGCCGCGCTCCTACGACCTTTCGGCGCTGCGGTTCATCGCTTCCGTCGGGGAGCCGCTCAACCCGGAGGCGGTGGTCTGGGGACAGGACGTACTCGGTCTGCCCATCCACGACAACTGGTGGCAGACCGAGACGGGCTGCATCATGATCGCCAACTTCGCGGCCTGTCCGGTGAAGCCCGGCTCCATGGGGCGCCCCTTGCCCGGAGTCGAGGTGGCCGTACTGGCTCGCGGGGCCGACGGGCGCGCACTCCGTGATCCCTTGCGCGTGCTCGAAGGGCCCGATGAGGAAGGCGAGTTGGCGCTGCGGCCGGGCTGGCCCTCCATGTTCCGCGGCTATCTGCACGCCAAGGACCGCTACGCGGCCGCTTTCGCCGACGGCTGGTACCTGACCGGTGATGTGGTGCGCCGCGACGCCGACGGCTACTTCTGGTTCGTCGGCCGTGCCGACGACGTGATCAAATCCGCGGGCCATCTCATCAGCCCCTTCGAGGTGGAGAGCGCCCTGCTCGAACACCCCCTGGTCGCCGAGGCCGGAGTGATAGGCCGCCCCGACGACACCGCGGGCGCCATCGTCAAGGCCTATGTCTCCCTCAGTCCCGGGACCGAACCGAGCGACGAGGTGCGCCGCACGCTGCTGGCCTTCGCCCGCCGGCGCCTGGGACCCGCTGTGGCGCCCCGCGAGCTCGCGTTCGACCAGAACCTGCCGCACACCCGCAGTGGCAAGGTCATGCGGCGCCTGCTGCGCGCCCGTGAACTGGGCCTCCCCGAAGGGGACATCTCCACGCTGGAGACGCCTCAGGAACCGGAGAAGACGTCATGACCGCAGCCCGCAGGAAGCAGCTCGCCGACAGCACCGCAGGACTCGCGGTACCCGGTGCCCAGGCCCGTGGGGGCGTGGACGCCGCCGCCAAGCACCGCCGCGACCTCCTCGCCACCATGCTGCTGATACGCCGCTTCGAGGAGCGCTGCGTCGAGCTCTACAGCGCCGCGAAGATCCGAGGGTTCGTCCACCTCTACATCGGTGAGGAGGCCGTCGCGACCGGGGTGGGGGCGGCGCTCGATTCCGAGGACGCCGTCGTCTCGACGTACCGCGAACACGGCCACGCCCTCGCGCGAGGAGTGCCCGTCGCCGCGGTGATGGCCGAGATGTACGGCAAGTCCACCGGCTGCAGCGGTGGCCGTGGCGGTTCCATGCACCTCTTCGACGTGGCCCGCCGCTTCTACGGCGGCAACGCGATCGTCGGCGGCGGCATCCCGCTCGCCGCGGGGATCGCGCTGGCCGAGAAGATGCGCGGCGGACCGGGCGTGGTCTGCTGCTACTTCGGGGACGGGGCCTTCGCCGAAGGCGAGTTCCACGAGACCGCCAACCTCGCCGCCCTCTGGGACCTTCCGCTCCTGCTCGCCTGTGAGAACAACCTGTACGCCATGGGGACCCCGATCGCCGTGGAGCACGCCCAGACCGATCTGGCGATGCGCGCGGCGTCGTACGGGATGCCGGCCTGGGCCGTGGACGGCATGGACGTCCTGGCCGTCGAGTCGGCCGCCCGCCGTGCCGTGGACGGCATCCGCGCAGGCCATGGCCCGCACTTCCTGGAGCTGAAGACGTTCCGCTACCGCGCCCACTCCATGTACGACCCGGACCGTTACCGCGACAGGACCGAGATCGACCAGTGGCGTGCCCACGACCCGATCGAGGCGCTCACCGAACGGATGCGGGCGGACGGCGAGTTGGACGACGCCGCCTTCGAGGCACTCGACCGCGAGGCGAAAGCCGAGGTCGCCGACGCGGAAACGGCTGCCGAGACCGCGCCCGCAGAGCCCGTGGAGCAGCTGCTCCGTCATGTGCACACCGACCCGGCGGAGGCACGGTCATGAGGCCCACGAAGACGAAGGCGGAGGCACGGTCATGAGCCCCACGAAGACGAAGGCGAAGACGAAGCCGAGGACCGAGTCCAAGGCGGGCCCCACGCAGAAGACCACCTACCGCGAGGCGATGCGCGAGGCGATGCGCGAGGCCCTGTCGGCCGACGAACGGGTCTTCCTGATGGGCGAGGACGTCGGCAAGTACGGCGGCGCCTTCGGCGTGAGTCTCGGTCTGCTCGAGGAGTTCGGGCCCGAGCGGATACGCGACACCCCGCTGTCCGAGTCCGCGTTCACCGGCATGGGCATCGGGGCGGCGATCGCCGGCCTTCGCCCGATCGTCGAGATCATGACGGTCAACTTCAGTCTGCTCGCCCTTGACCAGATCCTCAACAACGCCGCCACCCTGCGCCACATGACCGGCGGACAGCTCTCCGTGCCCGTCGTGATCCGTATGACGACAGGTGCGGGCCGGCAGCTCGCCGCCCAGCACTCGCACAGCCTGGAGGGCTGGTACGCGCACATCCCGGGCATTCGTGTCCTGGCACCGGCAACCCTTGAGGACGCTCGCGGGATGCTCGCCGCGGCCCTTGCGGATCCCGACCCCGTGGTGATCTTCGAGCACGGTTCGCTGTACAACCTCTCGGGCGAGCTTGCCTCCCCTCGCGCCCCCGCGGACCTGACCACCGCGGCGGTCCGGCGTTCGGGGGACGACGTCACCCTCATCACGTACGGAGGCAGCCTGCCCAAGACCCTCGCCGCCGCCGATCTGCTCGCCGAACAGGACGGCATCAGCGCCGAGGTGATCGATCTGCGCTCGCTGCGGCCTCTGGACGACGCGACCGTCATGGCGTCCGTGGCCCGCACCCACCGGGCTGTCGTCATCGACGAAGCCTGGCGCACCGGCAGCCTGGCCGCCGAGATCTCGGCTCGCATCACCGAGCAGGCCTTCTTCGAACTCGACGCGGTCGTGGGGCGGGTGTGCAGTGCCGAAGTGCCTATCCCGTACGCCCGTCAACTCGAGGAAGCGGCTCTGCCGCAGGCGGCCGGGATCGCGGCGGCGGCTCGGGAGGCGGTGGGCCGCCATGGGTGAGTTCACGATGCCCTCCCTCGGCGCCGACATGGACGAGGGAACGCTCACCGAGTGGCTGGTGGCGCCCGGCGACACGGTGGCCAAGGGCCAGGTGATCGCCGTCATCGAGACGGCCAAGTCCGATATCGAGATCGAGTGCTTCGAATCCGGCACGGTGGTCGAGTTGTTGGCGGAACCCGGCGCGGTGTTGCCGGTCGGTGCGCCCCTAGCGATCATCGGGGCAGGTGACGCGGCGGTCGTGAGGGCGGCGGCACCGGATCCCGCGCCGCCGCAAGCTCCGGCCGAGGTGATGCCGGAGATCGAGTCGCCCCACAACGCCTCGGTATCCGGGTGGCAGAGCGCTGCCGAACCGCAGCCCGTACCCGGACCGTCCGAAACCAGGGCCGCGCCGCACACGGGCGCCGAGGGCGCAGGCCCGCTGCACATCGAGGCCGGGCCGCTGGTCCGGCACCTCGCCACCGAGCGGGGCATCGACCTTGCGGCGGTCCACGGCACAGGGCGTGGCGGCCGTGTCACCCGGGCCGACATCGAGCACGCCCGGCCGGTCGAGCAGCCGCCTCAAGACAAACCGGTCGAGCAGCCGCCTCAAGACAAAGCCGTCAGGGTGCGGGCCACTCCGTACGCCCGGCGCCTTGCTGATGAACTGCACCTGGATCTCGCCGGGTTGCGGGGCAGCGGGGAGAGCGGAGCGGTTCGTGCCGACGACGTCAAAGCCGCGCATGCGGCATGGACCGCAGCTCCGGTGCCCGTGTCCGTCGTACAGGAACCGGCACCGGACCGGATTCGCGACCCTGGCCCGGCCCGGACCCGAGAGCCGCCCGCCGACACGTCCGCCGACCGCCGGTCCGCAGCCATGCGTCGTGCCATCGCCGAGCTCATGGCCCGCTCCAAGCGCGAGATTCCGCACTACTACCTCGCCACCACCATCGACCTGGCCGCGGCCACGCAGTGGCTGCACACCCGCAACCGCGCCCTCTCCCCGAGCCGGCGTCTCGTCCCGGCGGCCCTGCTGCTCAAGGCCACGGCCCTCGCGGCCCGTCGTGTCCCGGAACTCAACGGGTACTGGCAGAACGACTCCTTCGCACCCGGCGAAGGAGCGCACCTCGCAGTGGCCGTATCGCTGCGGGGCGGCGGTCTACTCACTCCCGTGATCAAGAACGCCGACACCCTCCCGCCCGGGGAACTCATGGACAGGCTCAAGGACTTGGTGCGGCGCGCCCGCAAGGGGCGGCTCAGGGCATCGGAGGTTTCGGGGGCGACGCTCACCGTGACCAACCTGGGTGACCGGGGAACCGAGTCCGTCTACGGCGTGATCCATCCGCCGCAAGTGGCGCTGGTCGGTTTCGGCGCCGTCGTCGAACGCCCGTGGGCCGTGGACGGTTTGCTCGGCGTGCGTCCCGTCGTCACGGCCACCCTCTGTGCCGACCATCGCGCCACCGACGGCGCGATCGGAGCCCGCTTCCTGACCGCCGTCGACCGACTGCTGCAGCACCCCGAGGAGTTGTGATGAACCGCACCGAAACCATGGTCCTGGTCAAGGACTCCATCACCGAGATCGTGCCGGACGCCGACTTCACCGACGTCGGGCCGGACGACAAGTTCCGTGACGCTCTGGAACTCGACTCGCTGGACTTCGTCGGCCTGGTGGAGCTCCTCTCGGAGCGCACCGGCGTGCGGATCGACGAGGAAGACTATCCCGCGCTGACGACGCTCGCCGACGTCACGAACTTCCTGCTGACCCGCCAGAACTGAGCTCCGTCCTCATGGACCATCCCCGGCGCGACCGCCGTGCGCCGGGGATGCGTGTCGCGAACCGGTCTCACTTCTGCACGGTCAGCGGCACGGTGTCGACGACCACCGCCCGGCCGTTTTGGGGCGAGTAGTAGTACGCGGTCAGGACGCCAGGACCCGAGCGTGTGGCCTTGAACGGGACGGTCACGTCGAACGTTCCGCGCACACCGCTGCCCGAGGACGCGGTGACGAGCACGTCGGCGGCCCTGCGCCCCGCGGCATCCGTGACCTTCAGCCGGAACGTGGCCTCGAACGTGTTGGCACTGCCCCACACCCGGACCGGGCTTCGCACGGTGTCACCTGTCATCGGCGACTCGACCAGGATCTCAGGCGCCAGATCTTCGAAGTCGGCGCGCGAGACGGGGCGGTTGAGGACGATCCCCTCACCGCCGAGCGTCGTCACCGGCTTGCCGTCGAGCTCGAAGCGGACTTTGTGGACGGTGGCGGTGAAGACGACCTGGGCGACCCGGGCGCGCATGGACAGACTGCCGCCCCCGTCGTCGTACCGGCTGGAGAGATCCACGGTGGCGACGCGGCCCTCGACCGCGACGGAGCGCAGCACCGTGCCGGAGGGTATGGCCGTCGTACGTCCTTGCGCACGTTCCGTCCGGCTGGGCCCGGCCAGGAGGGCCCGCAGCGCTTCGGCGGCGGTCGCGGGGGCCCGCACCGTGCGCGTCACGGGCGACACCTGCTCGCCGTGGAGGAAGTACACGGCCGTACGGACCAGGCGCCGGCCCGGGGCCTGCGGCGATGCGGACGGTGGCGCGGACGAGGGCGGTGCCGAAGGAGCAGCGCTGTTGCCGGGGGTTGTCGCCCCCGGGGATGCGCTCGCACCGGGAGCCGTGCTTCCGGTGGCGCCGCCTGCGGCGGCCGTGTCCGAACCGGGAGTTCCCTGCGACGGGTTCGCGGACTCGCCCCCGCCGGCGCAGCCTGTAAGGGCGAGCGGCAGCAACAACAGAGTGGCGAAGGCCGTCCGGTGCAGTCGGCGGAAGCGTTCGGGCGTGATGCGGGCCTCGGTGCTCATGGCATCCTCCTGGGACACCTCAAGCAAACGCCGTAGGCGACCCGCGGGCCAAGTGCCGCGTGGTGCCCGTTGGGTGGCCGGATGGCACGTACCGCCGGTCCGTTCGGCGGTGTGGCGCCCTCCGGCGCCAGGTGCCTCAGTACAGGGAGGCGGGCCAGTACGCGTACACCGCGAGCAGTACGCCAGCGTCCAAAAGTACGCCCAGGGACAACCAGGGGTGGAACCAGAGGATCTTGAGCGCGAGCCCCACTACGGCGGCGCTGACCGCCGCTGTCGGCCAGTCCGCCGCTCCGGACGCCGCGGCCGCACCGGCGATGACGTACAGCATCGCGGCGACCGAGGCCAGCCCGATGGAGACCCGTCCCGCCCGAGCCTGCGGCAGCCCCGCGACCGCGAGCGCCCAGGAGTGCCGCGCGTCGAACGGCGGCCTGCTGCCCTCGTGTGCGGGGCCGGGCGGGGCCCACACCGGCAGGTGGATCAGGCCGTGAGCGATGAGGAAGGCCGCGAAGAGGGCCGTGATCATGACGTGAACTCCTTCCCCAGGTCGGCTCGGCCGGATTCGGATCCGCCCTGGACGAGCCGGAACGGCGGATAGACGTCCGTGAGCAGCGCGGCGTAGGCGGCCACCCGAAGGACCCATCGGTTCAAGCCCGTCACGAGGTCGAACAGGCCGTTCGGATAGCGTCCGGTGAAGGCGAGCGAGACTCCGGCGAACAGCACGAGCAGGCCGATGAGCCCGCCAGCGGCCCAGGGGACGCGGACGCCGCCGAGTAGGAAGCCGAGCACCAGATAGTGCGGGACGGCGAGCAGCCACCACTTCACCAGGACGTTTCCGCGCGAAAGGCGCTCGGGATACTCCAGCTCCCAGTGAGCCGGATAGTCCGGTACGTCAGCCAGGGTGAACGGCGGATAGCGATCGGTGGCGAGGGCTCCGTAGGCGTAATAGGAGACCCGCCAACTCCAGCGCAGAACACCGACGTTGAAGTCGAACAGGACACGCGGATAGCGCCCGGTGAAGAGCACGGCGAAGAACGCCACCACGCTCAGCGCGACGAACGCCACCCACAGGAACGCCAGGACGACGACGTGCGGCACCGCGAGCAGCCACTTCACCAGCCACAGCCACCGGGACAGCGGGTGATCGAGCGTGGCGGTGAGCCGGGCCGGGTGGCCGGGCTCGTGTTCCAGACGGGGGTTCTCGACGGTTTCGCCGATCATGGCGTACCCCTTCCTCTGTGGGTCGTTCCGTAGGGCGGGCTCAGTGGTAGCGGCGCTGACGGTCGATGGAGGCCATGAGGCCGAAGACCCCGGCGATCAGCAGGGCCCAGCCCACGACGGCCGCCGTCGCCCCGAAGATGAGAACGGCGCCGAGCACGGCTGCGGCTACCAGAACGAGCGTGGTCATGACGGCTGCCTCCTTGGGTGAACGCGATGCCTTGATACGAGCCTGCCGTCGACGCGGTCTTTGCCACCTGGTCCGTGTGGGTCCTCCTGGTGTCCGAGCAGCCCAGATGCGGGACCGACCGGCCCTCGCGCACGTGGCCGCGTGCTCAGGAAGGCACCACGGCCACCGGGCACTTGGTGTGCCGCACCAGCGCGTCCACTGCGGGGCCGAGGGCGTTGCCGCGGCGGCCCACCACGATCAGCTCCGCCCAGCGGGAGGCGCTGACCAGCGCCTGTGCGGGCGTGTGCAGGACGACATCCGGCAGGACGGGCACCGCGGGGTACTTGTCCCGCCAGGGCCGCAGCGCGTCGGCGAGCAGTTGCACCTCGTGGTTCTCCCATTCGGCCCGGTCCCTCGACGGCGGCGGGTACGGCATCCAGGGAGCGGCGGCCGACGGCAGGGCCCAGGCATGGATCGCGTGCAGCCGGACGCCGCGCTGCTGCGCCTCGTCGAAGGCGAAGTCGCAGGCCGCGTCGTCCGGTTCACGGGCGTCGACACCGAGGCTGACCTTGTCGGGACGAGGCCTCTGCTGCCCACAGGCGAGGCCGCTCGGGACCAGGACCACGGGCGTGGACGCCTGTTGTGCGACGGCCAGGGCTGTGGACCCGAGGGCGAGACCGGCGAATCCGCCGGAGCCGCGGGTGCCGACCACGAGCAGTTCGGCGGTGCCGGCGAACTCCGGCAGTGAGGGGGCCCCGGGGCCGGACAGGCGTACGCTCTCGATCTCCAATTCCGGGTGCCGGGCTGTCAGTTCTGTCACGGAGCGCTCGGGCATCGGCACGTGACGGTAGGGCCAGAAGTCCTCCGCCCTGTCCTCGGCCTGTGAAGCCGCGTACACGACCCGCAGCACCACTCCTCGTCGCAGTGCCTCCCTGGCCGCCCAGTCGGCTGCCGCGTTGCCGCGGGCAGAGCCGTCCACTCCTGCGATGACCGAACGGCGCATCGGGACCACCTCTTTCCACTCGGATCCAGGGGCCGTTGTCTCCCGGTCCCATCGTCGATACCCGGCCGCCGGGCGGACAGGGGCCGCGCGGACCCCGATGGGGCCGTCCGGCCCCCTGCCAACGGCGCGCGACGGCACGAGGGTGGAAGCGGCCCGCGAATTGCCGCGTGCCGTGCCCCGCGCCCGACGTGACGCCACAGCCGGAAACTGCAGGAGAGGCATTGCGATGACCCAGTACGTGTACGGATTCGCCGAGGGCCGACGTGAGATGGCCGACCTCCTCGGCGGCAAGGGCGCGAACCTTGCCGAGATGACCCGACTCGGCCTGCCCGTGCCACCCGGCTTCACCGTGACCACCAAGGCCTGCCGGGTGTTTCTGGAGACCGGCACGGAACCCGACGAGCTGGGTTTCGAGGTGGCCCGTGCGCTGGCCGCTCTGGAACGCGCGGCAGGCCGCACGCTCGGCGACTCGGCCGACCCGCTCCTCGTCTCGGTCCGCTCCGGGAGCCGCTACTCCATGCCCGGGATGATGGAGACGGTTCTCGACATCGGCCTGAGCGACGCCTCCGTCCAGGGACTTGCGAAGATCTCCGGACAGGAGCGCTTCGCCTGGGACTCCTACCGGCGCCTTGTGCAGATGTTCGGACACACCGTGCTCGGTGTGGACGCCGGCCTCTTCGAGCGCGCGCTCGAAGAGCGCAGGACCCTGCGCGGCGCCGCCGATGACCGCGACCTGGACGCGCAGGATCTCGCCCTGCTCACCGCGGAGTTCAAGGAGATCATCCACCGCACCACCGGCGAGGAGTTCCCACAGGACCCGGTGGAGCAGCTGCACAGAGCCCTGCGCGCGGTCTTCTCCTCTTGGCATGGCGAACGTGCCCACGTCTATCGCCGGCGCGAGCACATAGCCGACGACCTGGGCACCGCCGTGAACATCCAGGCCATGGTCTTCGGCAACCTCAGCCCGGACTCCGGCACCGGGGTGGCGTTCACCCGCGACCCGGCCACCGGCGCCCGCGGCATCTACGGCGACTACCTGCCGTACGCCCAGGGGGAGGATGTGGTGGCAGGCGTCCGCAATGCCGTGCCCCTGCAGGAGCTCGAGCGCCTCGACCCGCACTCGTATCTCGCGCTGGTCGAGCACCTGCGCACGCTGGAAGCGCACTACCAGGACCTGTGCGACGTGGAGTTCACCATCGAGCGCGGCCGGCTGTGGATCCTGCAGACCCGTGTCGGCAAGCGCACCGCCGAGGCTGCCTTCCGTATCGCCTCCGACCTCCTCGAGGAAGGTGTCATCGGACGCAGGGCGGCTCTCTCCCGGGTCGACGGCGATCAGCTGGCCCGGCTCATGTTCCCCCGCTTCGCCACCCGCCCCTCGGACGTCCCGCTGGCCCGCGGCATCGCCGCGTCGCCCGGCGCCGCCGTGGGCGCGGTCGTCTTCGACTCCGCCGAAGCCGTACGCAGGGCGGCCGCCGGCGAGCGGACCGTGCTCGTACGCCGCGAAACCACCCCGGACGATCTGCCCGGCATGATCGCCGCCGAGGCAGTGCTCACCAGCCGCGGCGGCAAGACCAGCCATGCCGCGGTCGTCGCCCGCGGCATGGGCAAGGTGTGCGTCTGCGGCGCCGAATCCCTCACCGTCGACCCCACCGCGCGCCGGCTCACCACGCCGGAGGGGGTGGTGGTCCGCGAGGGTGACGTCATCTCCGTCGACGGCACCAGCGGCACCGTCCATCTCGGCGCGCTTCCGCTCACCGACTCCGCCGTACGGCAGTCCCTGGAGAGCGGCGAACAGTCGGACCCCTTGAGCGTCGCCGTGGACCGGGCGCTGTCGCATGCCGACGCGGTACGCCGACTCGAAGTACGGGCGAACGCGGACACCCCCGAAGACGCGGCCTGCGCCCGCCGGTTCGGCGCCCAGGGAATCGGCCTGTGCCGAACGGAGCACATGTTCCTCGGTGAGCGCAAACACCTGGTCGAGGCCATGATCCTGGCGGTCGACGGCACGGCACGCGAGCAGGCGCTCGCCGCCCTGCTGCCGCTGCAGCGCGCGGACTTCACCGGGATCCTCGCCGCCATGGACGGACTGCCCGTCACCATCAGGCTCCTTGACCCGCCGCTGCACGAGTTCCTGCCGGACCGCACCGGATTGGCCGTCCGTATCGCCACATCGGCCGACCCCGACCCCCGTGACGTCCACCTGCTCGCTGCCGTGGAGCGTCTGCACGAGCGCAACCCCATGCTGGGACTGCGCGGGGTGCGGCTCGGCCTCGCCGTACCCGGCCTGGTCGCCATGCAGGTGCGCGCCATCGCGGAAGCCGTCGCGGACCGTATCCGGGACGGCGGCGACCCCCGTGCCGAGATCATGATCCCGCTCGTCGGCACCGTGGAAGAACTCCGCCTGGTCCGTACAGAGGCGGAGAGCGTCCTGAGCGAGGTGTTCGCTCGGACCGGCACCGAAGTCACGTGCCCCATCGGCACGATGATCGAACTGCCGCGCGCAGCCCTGACCGCGGGCCGTATCGCCCGCGCCGCGGACTTCTTCTCGTTCGGCACCAACGACCTCACCCAGACGACCTGGGGCCTGTCCCGCGACGACGCCGAAGCCTCGTTCTTCCCTGCCTATCTGGACAAGGGCATCTTCGCGATCTCGCCGTTCGAGTCACTCGACGAAGAGGGTGTCGGCCGTCTGATCACCCTGGCGGTCGAGGAAGGCCGCGCGGCCAACTCCCGTCTGGCGCTCGGAGTATGCGGCGAACACGGTGGCGACCCGGACTCCATCCACTTCTTCCACCGGGCAGGCCTCGACTACGTCTCCTGCTCGCCGTTCCGGATCCCGGCGGCCCGGCTCGAAGCGGGCAGGGCGGCTCTAGGCGAACCGCGCTCTCGGTAGGTGAAGCCCGCTGACTCGGTGACTCGCGTCCCGTAGCGTCGACGGTGCGGGGCGCACCCGTGTTTCGAAATGGGGCTAGTAGTGCGGTACTTGGGCGTGGCGCTGCGAGGAGTCGCGCGCATCAGGGAGACGTGCGATGGCAGGTAAGAAGGTCCGGACGTCGGGTGTCTCGACGTTGTCCCGTGCCGTGTACGAACGGGAGTTGCTGCGGCTGCAGATCCAACTGGTGGACCTGCAGGATTGGGTACAGGCCGAGGGAATCCGCTTGGTCGTCGTCTTCGAGGGCCGGGACGCGGCGGGCAAGGGCGGCACGATCAAGCGCGTCGCCGAGCACCTCAACCCCCGCATCGCCCGGATCGTCGCGCTGTCGAAGCCCACCGAACGCGAGCGAACGCAGTGGTACTTCCAGCGCTACGTCGAGCAGCTGCCCGCCGCCGGCGAGATCGTGCTGTTCGACCGCAGCTGGTACAACCGGGCCGGCGTCGAGCACGTCATGGGCTTCTGCACCAAGGAGGAGCACCAGCGCTTTCTGCATCAGTGTCCGATCTTCGAGCGGATGCTCATCGAGGACGGGATCCTGCTGCGCAAGTACTGGTTCTCGGTGAGCGACGCCGTACAGGAGGAACGCTTCCGAAAGCGGATGACGGACCCCACCCGGCGCTGGAAACTGTCTCCGATGGACCTGGAGTCGTACACCCGGTGGGAGGCGTACTCCCGGGCCAAGGACGAGATGCTGGTGCACACCGACATCGCCGAGGCGCCTTGGTACGTCGTCGAGAGCGACGACAAGCGCCGGGCCCGGATCAACATGATCGCCCACCTGCTGGCGAGCGTGCCGTACCAGGTGACCCCGCGCCCGGCGACGGAGCTGCCGCGACGGCCGGCCGCCACGGGGTACGAGCGGCCGCCGCGTGACCTGCAGACGTATGTGCCGGATCATTCGGCCGGACTCGGTGGGTGAAGCTTCCCCGCCGGCAGTCGACGGCGAGCCTTGCCCGAGTGGACTGGGAGCGGGGCCGCTCTCCGATGCGCCGGGGCCCTTTGGCCCCTGATTCGCGGTCATCGACCGACTCAAGGTGAGGGTGGGGGACGGCTGTCCCTCCGCACCGGGCGAAGGAGGGGCCGGCCCATGTACGCCAATGATGGATTCCGCGAACTAGGGCTGCGGGAGTGCTTACGGCTGATGGCCACGGTGCCGGTTGGTCGCATCGTCTATACGCGGTATGCCCTGCCTGCTGTGCTGCCGGTCAATTTCGGTCTGGATGCCGACGGGGCGGTGGTGCTGCGTACCTCGGCGAGCTCGGACCTTGTGCGCGCGGTCAACGGGGCCGTGGTTGCCTTCGAGACCGATCAGTTCGATACGGTCCGGCACGCCGGCTGGAGCGTTGTCGTCACGGGCACTGCCGCTGTCATGAGGGATCCAGAAGAGCACGAGCGCCTGGTCCGCAACATGCCGGTTTCTTGGGTTCCCTGTGCGCAGGAAGTCTTCATACGCATCGAGCCCGAAGTGGTCAGCGGTCGGGAGCTGGTGGGCGGGGGACCCATGCACGGGGTGGGCCTCAGCGCCTGAGCGCTTTGCGCCGCCCGCCTGTCCCGCTCCATCTCGTCGCGCTTGGACCGGCTCCGGACGCCCCGATGGCGTAGGGCCGTTCGGCGTGACAACAGGTCCCGTCGGCCCCTGCTCGTGCCGCGCGAGGACGACGAGCATCTGCCATGGAGCCGCGCTTGAAGGTGCGCCCAGCGGTCACGTCAGCGAGTCGCCTACAGCGCGACCCCCCTGCGAGGCGCAACCCGTGTGCATGGACGAGAAGAGGAAGACGATGCCTCACCATCAGGTACTGATCGGAGTGGACGGCTCACTGGTCGCTGTAAGAGCCTTGGACAGGGCCGCTGAGGAAGCGGTGCGGCGAGGCGCAGAGTTACGAATCGTCTGTGCCGTCGCCGATCTCGCCGAGGCGGAACCGGTGCTGGCTTCGGCCGCCTCCCGGGTTCGCGCGCGTCATCCCCGTCTGCCGATGGTGCTCAAGGGCGTGGAAGGCGGTGCCGTCAAGGTGCTGGCACGCGAGAGCTGGACCGCGGTATTGACCGTGGTGGGCACCCGCGGGTTCGGTGCTGTCAGCGGTTTGCTCGCCGGATCGGTGAGTTGGCGCCTGACCGCGAGCGTGCGCGGTCCTCTGCTGGTTGTCCGTGGGGCACACCCGGAAGGCCAGGGTGGTTCCGTCCTGCTCGGGCTCGAGGACCAGGCTGACGCGCCCGCGGCCAGGTTTGCCTTCCAGGAGGCTGCACGACGCGGGGCCCGGTTGCGCATCCTGCACGTGCCGATACACCGCCACACCACGCCTGAACTGCCACCGCTGCTGGCCACAACCAGTGCCGGACAGGCGCGCCAGGTGCGGACGGAGCCGACGGAGGCCGCTGTGCCGCAGTTCGGTACGGCTCAACTGAGGGAGCAGTTCCCCGGAGTGGAGGTGGACTGTCAGACGGTTCGCACGCGCCCCGCCGACGCCTTGCTCTCAGGCAGTCGCGATGCCGATGTTGTGGTCATCGGAATGCGGCGGCGTTCCCGTCGGCTCGGTCCGCAGATCGGCTCCGTCGGACACGCCCTGCTCCAACACGCACACTGCCCCGTGGTGTTGGTGCCGACGACATGAAGGCGGGCCGACGTGGCCTACGGATGGCCCAGTCGGCCCTGTCGGCTGCCGGATGGGTCGGGAAGTGTGGGAAGTACGTACGGACCCGCATGCACCTCGGACCGACCCGACCGAAGGGAACACCGATGTCCGTCGACACTCCGCAGCCGTCCGCGCCGCTCACCGATGAAGAGCTGGGGACGCTGGACGCTCACTGGCGCGCCGCGAACTACCTTGCCGTCGGCCAGATCTACCTCATGGCGAACCCGCTGCTGTCCGAGCCGCTGCGCGCCGAGCACGTCAAACCGCGGCTGCTCGGCCACTGGGGCACTTCGCCCGGGCTCAACCTGGTCCACACGCACCTCAACCGCGTCGTCAAGGCACGCCGCCAGGACGCCCTGTGCATCTGGGGACCGGGCCACGGCGGCCCCGCGGTCCTTGCCAACTCCTGGCTGGAGGGCACCTACAGCGAGACCTATCCCGACATCTCCCGGGACGCCGCCGGCATGGAGAGGCTGTTTTGCCAGTTCTCCTTCCCCGGGGGTGTGCCCAGCCACGTGGCACCCGAGACCCCCGGCTCGATCCACGAGGGTGGCGAACTGGGCTACGCGCTGTCCCACGCCTACGGAGCCGCCTTCGACAACCCGGAGCTCCTCGTCGCCTGCGTGATCGGCGACGGCGAGGCGGAGACCGGACCGCTGGCCGCCTCGTGGCACTCCACGAAGTTCCTCGACCCCGTGCACGACGGCGCGGTCCTGCCGATCCTGCACCTCAACGGCTACAAGATCGCCAACCCCACGGTCCTGTCCCGCCTGCCCGAGGCCGAACTCGACGCCCTGCTCAAGGGATACGGCCACCAACCGATCTACGTCAGCGGCGACGAGCCCCTGACGGTGCACCGGGCCATGGCCGCCGCGATGGACGAAGCACTGGATCTCATCGCCGCCCGGCAACGCGGCGCGAGGGAGGACGGTGTGTCCGAGCGGGCACCCTGGCCGATGATCGTGCTCCGCACCCCGAAGGGCTGGACCGGACCGGCAGAGGTGGACGGGCTGCCCGTGGAGGGGACCTGGCGCTCCCACCAAGTGCCCTTGTCCGGCGTGCGGGACAACCCAGAGCACCTGAGGCAGTTGGAGACATGGCTGCGCTCGTACAAACCCGAGGAACTGTTCGACGAGGACGGCAGGCCCCGCGAACGTGTGCTGGCCTGCGTCCCCGGCGGTGCCCGCCGCTTGGGCGCCACCCCGCACGCCAACGGCGGATTGCTGGTCCGCGAACTGCCGCTCCCTCCGCTGGAGCGCTTCGCCGTGCCCGTGGACAAGCCCGGTGCGACGCTGCACGAGCCGACCCGTGTGCTCGGCGATCTGCTGGAGCACGTCATGCACGCCACGCGCGAGCGGCGCGACTTCCGTCTGGTGGGACCGGACGAGACGGCCTCCAACCGGCTTCAGGCCGTCTTCGGCGCCAGCGGCAAGGCATGGCAGGCACAGACCCTCCCGGTGGACGAGCACCTGGACCGGCACGGCCGCGTCATGGAGATCCTGTCCGAACACACCTGCCAGGGCTGGCTGGAGGGCTATCTGCTGACCGGACGGCACGGGCTGTTCTCCTGCTACGAGGCGTTCGTGCACATCGTCGACTCGATGGTCAACCAGCACATCAAGTGGCTTCGCGTCACGCGCCGCCTGCCCTGGCGCGCCCCGATCGCGTCCCTCAACTACCTGCTCACCTCACATGTATGGCGCCAGGACCACAACGGCTTCTCCCACCAGGACCCCGGGTTCATCGACCACATCATGAACAAGAGCCCGGAGGCCGTCCGGGTCTACCTGCCGCCGGACGCCAACACCTTGCTCTCGGTCGCCGATCACGCACTGCGCAGCAGGGACTACGTGAACGTGATCGTGGCCGGGAAGCAGCCCTGCTTCGACTGGCTGCCGATGGAGCAGGCGAAGGTGCATTGCGCGCGTGGCGCGGGGATCTGGGAGTGGGCCGGCACGGAGAACGGCCGCGAACCGGATGTCGTGCTGGCCTGCGCCGGTGACGTGCCCACCCAGGAGGTGCTCGCCGCGGCGCAGCTCCTACGCCGCCACTTGCCGGACCTGGCCGTCCGCGTGGTGAACGTGGTCGACATCGCCCGGTTGCTGCCCAGCGAGGAACATCCGCACGGCATGAGCGACTTCGAATACGACGGCCTGTTCACCGGGGACAAGCCGGTGATCTTCGCCTATCACGGCTACCCGTGGCTCATCCACCGCCTCGCCTACCGGCGCTCGGGTCACAAGAACCTCCATGTGCGCGGCTACAAGGAGATCGGGACGACGACCACACCGTTCGACATGGTCGTCGGCAACGACCTCGACCGCTTCCGCCTGGTCATGGACGTCATCGACCGCGTCCCCGGACTGGCGGTGCGCGCGGCATCCGTACGGCAGAAGATGGAGGATGCCCGGCTGCGCCATCGTGAGTGGATCCGTGTGCATGGCGTGGACCTGCCGGAGATTACCGAGTGGTCCTGGGAAGGCTGAACTGCCACTTCAGGGCCGCCGTGTCAGGACGGCGACGGGATCCGCATCGGATGGCGGGCGTCGAGCGGACGAGGAGCGTCCCGACTAGTGACTCGTAGACCATTTGCGGGACACACCTCAAGCGTTGTTGCTTTCCGTGCAATCACCGCCGAGTCGTGTAGCCGATGACTGCGGCGACGCCGGCAAGGGCGGCGACGCTGGTCAGCGCGATCGGCAGCGTGAACCAGTCCGCCATGAACCCGATGGCGGGCGGTCCGAGGAGCATGCCGCCGTAGCCGAGGGTGGAGGCGGTGGCGACGCCGTTGGGGCCGGCTGCTGCGCCGGCGCGTTCGACTGCGACGGGGAAGAGGTTGGCGAGGCCGATGCCGGTGATGGCGAAGCCGATGAGGGCGAGCCAGGTGGTGGGGGCGAGGGCGCCCAGGAGCATGCCGGCGGCGGCGGTGGCCCCGCCCACGACGATCACCCGGGTCTGGCCGAGGCGTTCGAGGAGGGTGGTTCCGCTGAGGCGGCCGAGCGTCATGGCGCCGGCGAAGAGGGAGTAGCCGGCGGCTGCCATTCCGGGGTGGGCGTTGAGGTCCTGTTCGAGGTGGAGGGCGCCCCAGTCGGCGAGTGCCCCTTCGCCGAATGCGGTGCACAGGGCGATGAAGCCGAAGATCAGGACGAGTCGGCGGGTGCGGGCGTCGAGGCGGCGCGGGGCGTTGCCCTTGTCCGGTTGATCAGTTGGGGCCGCCGGGGGTGACAGCCGCAGGAGGGCGGGCCCCGCGATGGCCGTGACGAGCAGGCCGATCAGGGTGAGGCCGAGCAGGTGGCGGGTGGGGGAGAGGGAGCCGGCGATCAGCCCGCCGACTCCGGCGCCGACCATGCCGCCCAGGCTGAACGCCGCGTGGAAGCTGGGCATGATCGGGCGCCGCATGGCGGCCACGAGGTCGACGGCCGCGCTGTTGAAGGCGACGTTGATGCCTCCGTACGCCGCACCGAAGACCAGCAGCACCGCGGCCAGCGCCGCCACCGAGTGCGTCAGCGGCGGCAGTGCGACGCTCAGCGAGAGCAGCACCGCGCAGACGACCGTCACCGGATGGCTGCCGTAGCGGCGGCAGAGCCGGCCCGTGAACACCATCGTGATGACGGCGCCGACCGACACACCGAGCAGCGCGAGTCCGAGCGCGCTCGACGAGGCGCCGGTCTGCTCCTTGATCGCAGGGATGCGTACGACCCAGCCCGCGAAGATGAATCCGTCGAGGGCGAAGAAGACGGTCAGGACGATGCGCAGGCGCGTGAGGTCCGATGGCTTGGTGGTGTCGGCAGATCCGGACGTGAGTTTGTTCATTGTCGGCACAAAATACAGCGTAGAGGTGTGGGCGGTTCCGGACAAGGGGGATTCGCCGGTCTTCTAAATGGGATACCAAAGACTCGAACAAGTAACGATCATCCATGATGTGGAAGTGGCTAATGCTCCAATTCGCCCGGAAAATATGGGGCGTTCATGAGCGAATCGACCACCGTGTCCATCAGTTGAAACACCTCTGCGGTATACCGTGACGGCCTTCAGCGCGGCCCGACCGGGCCTGCGCCCCTGCTCGTGTAAGGAGGTGTGGTCCCGTGCGTCGCCTACCTGCCGTGCTCGCGGCGGCCGCATTGCTGACGCTGGCCACCGGCTGCGGTTCGCTCGCTCCGCCCGGCCAGAAGACCGCCGCGGAGCCCCGGCTCAAGGATTCCCGACCCGTACGAGACGGTGGCACGGCCGTGATCGGCCTCAAGTCGGACCCCGACATGCTCGATCCGAGCCTCACCGGCACCCTGGTCGCCCGCACCGTGTTCACCTCCATGTGCGAGCAGCTCTACGACGTGGACCAGAACAACCGGTTCGTGCCCCAACTCGCCTCCTCCCTGCCGAAGATCAGCAACGGCGGCAGGACCTTCACGTTCGACGTACGGCGTGACGCACGCTTCAGCGACGGCGCCAAGCTCGACGCGCACGCCGTGAAGGTCTCCCTCGACCGGCATCTGCACCTCAAGGGCTCGGGCCGCGCCTCGGAGATCGACTCCGTGGAGAAGGTCGAGGCGATCGCCCCGTACACCGTGCGCCTCACGCTCGAGCACGCCGACACCCCGCTGCTCGGCCGGCTCGCCAACACCGCGGGCCTGGTCATGTCGCCCAAGGCGATCGAGAAGTACGGCAGGAACTTCGCCGCGCACCCTTCCTGTGTCGGCCCGTTCAAGTACGACAAGCGCGTCATCGGCGACCGGATCGAGCTCAAGAAGGATCCGCTGTACTACGACGCGGACAAGGTCCACCTCGACGGCGTCACGTACAAGACCATCACCGACGGCAATATCCGCCTGGCCAATCTGCGCTCAGGCGATGTGCAGCTGGGCGACCAGATGGGCCCCGTCGAGGTCAAGAGCGCCATGGGCGACAAGGACCTGCAACTGCTCAACACCCCCTCGCTCGGCTATATGGCGCTCACGTTGAACGTCGGCAACAGCGACGGCATCGACAAGCCGCCCGGCAAGGTCGACACCCCCTTCGCCCGCGATGTGCGGGTGCGGGAGGCCTTCGATCTCGCCCTCGACCGGAAGCTGATCAACAAGGTCGTCTTCCAGGACATGTACGAGCCCGCGTGCGGCCCCGTACCGCCGGGCACCCCGCTCAGCACGCCGATCACCTGTCCCGGTCGCGATGTCGAGAGGGCGAAGCAGCTCCTGAAGGAGGCCGGGGTGAAGACGCCGGTGCCGCTGGAACTCATGATCAACACGACGCCGGAGGACAACCGGCTCGGACAGGTCGTGCAGGCCATGGCCAAGGAGGCGGGCTTTGATGTGCGGCTGCGGCCCACCGAGTTCGCCACCGGGCTCACCCGCACCCTGGCCGGTGATTTCCAGGCCCGGACGGGCGGTTGGGGCGGTCAGCCCGATCCGGCCGGCAACATCGACAGCCTCGTCGGCACCCACGGCAGCAACAACCAGGGCAAGCTCTCCGACCCGGAGATCGACCGCCTGATCGCCGCGGGGCGCTCCACGGCCGATGTGTCCAAGCGCCGTGAGATCTACCGCCAGTTGACCGAGGCCATCAACAAGCAGCACTCGGTCATCTACCTCTACCGCAACATCAACTACGCCGTCGCGTCCCAGGACATCAGCGGGATCGCGCTCTCCGGCGACGGCCTCATCCGCGTCAAGGAAGCCGGCTATGTGAAGGGGGCTCAGGGATGACCACCGCCCGCAAGTGGCTCACCTCGTACCCGGGCCGCCGCATCGGCCAGGCCCTGCTCACCATGGTCCTGGTCTCGATCACCGTCTTCGCGGGCGTACGGGCGATGCCCGGCGACACCGCGCAGGCCATGGCCGGCGAACAGACCGATCCGGCGGTACTCGCGGCGATCCGCGAGGAGTACGGACTGAACGACAACATCATGGTCCAGTACTGGAACTACGTCAGCCACGCGGTCACCGGCGACTTCGGTACGTCGGCCCGCAGCGGACTGCCGGTCCTGGACTCGATCCTCGACGCCCTGCCCATCACCCTCGAACTCGCCGCGCTCGCCCTTCTGTTGGCGATCACCCTCGGCATCGGCGCCGGTATCGTCGCGGCCGTCCGGCGCGGGAAGCCCGAAGAGTGGCTGGCCAACGGCATCGCGCTGCTCGGGATGTCGGTGCCGACCTTCTGGCTCGGCATGCTCCTGGTGCTCGCGTTCGCCATCGCCGTCCCGGTGTTCGCGGCCTCCGGCTTCGTACCGTTCGGGCAGGACCCGCTGGAGAACCTGCGCCGGCTCGTGCTGCCGGCGATCGTCCTCGGCTCCGGACTCGCGGCCGTCGTGATGCGGCAGACCCGCGCCGCGATGCTCGACGCCCTCTCCTCGGACTACGTGCGTACCGCGCGGGCCAAGGGCCTGTCCCGGCGCGCGGTCATCGGCTCGCACGCCCTGCGCAACTCGCTGGTCACCGTGATCACGGTGCTCGGTCTGCAGCTCGGCCAGCTGATCTCCGGCGCCGTGGTGACGGAGCAGGTCTTCGTCCTTCCGGGATTCGGCAAGCTCACCATCGACGCGGTCTTCACCCGTGACTACGCCATGGTGCAGGGCGTCGTGCTCTTCACCTCGGCCGCGTACATCCTGATCAATCTCCTGGTCGACCTCCTCTACTCGGTCGTGGACCCGCGTATCCGTCTTGGAGGCTCCCGATGACGGCCGCCGTCGACACCGCTCCCGTCGTGACCGCCGCGGTCAAGTCCCGGGGGCGCGCATCCGACGCCTGGCGCAGGCTGCGCCGCAACCGCCTCGCGCTGACCGGCGCGATACTCGGCGCGCTGTTCGTGTTCGTCGCCGTGTTCTCCTCGCTGCTCACGCCGTACGATCCCGCGCAGCCCGACTTCGACAACGTGCTCGCGCCGCCCAGCTGGGACCACTGGCTGGGCACCGACGACCTCGGCCGCGACCAGGTCTCCCGTGTCCTGGTCGGCGTGACCGCGTCGATGCAGGTCGGCGTGCTCGCGGTGGCGCTCGCGTTCGTGGTGGCGGTACCGCTGGGTCTGCTCGCGGGCTATTACGGCAAGTTCGCGGACACCGTCGTGTCGCGGCTGACGGACACGATGCTGGCCTTCCCGTTCCTGGTCCTCGCCGTCGGCCTCGCCGCGGTGCTCGGACCGTCCCTGAAGAACGCGACGATCGCGATCGGAATCTCGCAGATCCCGGCGATCGTCCGGATCACCCGGGCCGAGACCCTGCGCCTCAAGCACCTCGACTACGTGGGCGCGGCCGTCGCGAACGGTGGCGGTGACGGCACGATCCTGTTCCGGCACATCCTGCCCAACGCCACCTCGGCGCTGATCGTGCAGGCAACCGTCGGCATCCCCTCGGCGATCATCGGCGAGGCGGTGCTCAGCTTCCTCGGCCTCGGTGTGCAGCCCCCGTCCCCGTCGCTCGGCGTGATGCTCTCCAGCGCCCAGCCGTTCATCGCCAACGCCCCCTGGATGGCGGTCTTCCCCGGCCTGGTCATCGTGCTCGCCACGCTGGCGTTCAACCTGCTCGGCGACGGCGTACGCGACATCCTCGACCCCCGTGGAGGCTCCCGATGACCGCCCCCGCATCCGCACCCGCGCCTCAGGACGTGAAGAGCCAACCGGTGCTCAGTGTCCGCGACTTGACGGTCGACTTCGTGGGCCCGGACGACACCGTGCACGCCGTGGACGGTGTCTCCTACGACCTCGCGCCCGGTGAAGTCCTCGCCGTGGTCGGCGAGTCCGGCTGCGGCAAGTCCGTCACGTCGATGGCCGTGATGGGTCTGCTGCCGCCGACCGCCCGTATCGGCGGATCCATCACGCTCGACGGACAGGAACTCGTCGGCGCGGGCGAACGGACGTGGCGCTCCCTGCGCGGCCGCCGCCTCTCGATGATCTTCCAGGAGCCGATGACCTCGCTCAACCCGGTCCTCACCGTCGGCCGGCAGATCGGCGAAGTCCTCGTACGCCACCAGAAATTGAGCAAGAAGGAGGCCCGTGCGCGCGCCGTCGAACTGCTCGACCTGGTCGGTATCCCGGCCCCCGCGCGGCGGGTCGACGAGTACCCGCATCAGCTCTCCGGTGGTATGCGCCAGCGCGTGATGATCGCCATCGCGGTCGCCTGCGACCCGGCCGTGCTGATCGCAGACGAGCCGACGACCGCGCTCGACGTCACGGTGCAGGCCGGCATCCTCGACGTACTCAAGTCGCTGCGCGAAAGGCTCGGCACCGCGATCGTGCTCATCACGCACGACCTCGGCGTCGTGGCCGAGACCGCCGACCGCGTGCTCGTCATGTACGCGGGCCGGCCGGTCGAACAGGCCCCGGTGGACGAGCTGTTCGCCTCGCCCTCCCACCCGTATACGAAGGGGCTCCTCGGCGCTGTACTGCGCCCCGGCAGCCGTACGAAGGACGGACGCGCACGGCTCAACGAGATCCCGGGCCTCGTGCCCGACCTGCGGGCGCAGCCCGACGCCTGCTCGTTCGCACCGCGCTGCGCGTTCGCGCAGGACGACTGTCTCGGCGGACGGCCGCCGCTGCGGACCCTGTCCGGAGCGCACCGGATCGCCTGCCACCACCCCGTGACGGAAAAGGAGGTCTCCCGATGACCGCGACCCCGGCAAGCGACGTCCGTACCCCGGCCCAGGACGTGCGCACCCCGGTCCTGGACGTCCGCGACCTCCAGCGACATTTCCCCGCCCCGTCCGGCAGCGTCCGCGCCGTCGACGGGGTCTCGCTCACCATCGGACCCGGTGAAGTCGTGGGTCTGGTGGGGGAGTCGGGCAGCGGCAAGTCGACCGTGGGCCGCTGCGTGGTCCGCCTCGACACCCCGACCGGCGGCGAGGTCCTCATCGACGGGACGGATGTCACGACCCTGTCCGCCCGGCAGATGCGGCCGCTGCGCAAGAAGGTCCACCTGGTGTTCCAGGACCCTTCCTCGTCGCTCAATCCGCGCATGACCATCCGCCAGATCATCGCCGAACCGCTGCGCCTGCACGGTCTCGCGACCCGCGCCGAAGCCTCGGCACGCGTCGACGAACTCCTGCGGCAGGTGGGCCTGCGCCCCGAACTGGCCGACCGCAACCCGCACCAGCTCTCCGGCGGTCAGCGTCAGCGCGTCTCCATAGCGCGCGCCCTGTCCGTGGAGCCGGCGCTGCTCGTGGCCGACGAACCGACCTCGGCCCTTGACGTCTCCGTGCAGGCCTCGGTGCTCAACCTGCTCGCCGATCTGCAGAAGGAGCGCGGCTTCGGCTGTCTGTTCATCACGCACGACCTGGCCGCGGTGGAGTACCTCGCGGACCGGATCGCCGTGATGTACCTCGGGCGGATCGTCGAACAGGCCCCGGCCGCCGAGCTGTTCGCGGATCCCAAGCACCCGTACACCCAGGCGCTGCTCTCGGCGGCGCCCGTGCCCGACCCGCGGGCGTCGCGCGAGCGGATCGTGCTCGGCGGCGAC
>NZ_JBEPEW010000025.1:0-76927 GCF_040300965.1 Streptomyces mesophilus
TGGGGGGTGCGGCCGGCCGAGCGTTCCGGGGCCGCGCCCAGGAGCACCGCGTATCCGCCCAGCCTGCGCGCCAGTTGGCGCAGCACGCAAGCCACCGGGTCGGAACGTGCGGCCGCGGCGGCGAGGGCCTGCTGGGCCTCGGCGACCCGGCGCAGCTCGGCATGGCGGGCCTGCGCCATCAGCTGCCAGACCGCCCGCGCGACCGTGGTGAACGGGGTCTTGGGGGCGACTTCGAGCAGCGGAAGCCCGTAGCGGTCACAGGCCTCGATCAGCGGCTGCGGCACCCGGTCGTGCACCGGCGCGACCCCGAACCCGAGCGCCGCCCCGCCGGCCTGCACGATACGGGCGGCGTACGTGTCGTAGTGCGCCGCGTCGGAAGGGTCGGGGCAGTGCACGCCCGCGGACAGGAGCAGCTCGCCGCCGAGGAGATACGGATAGGGGTCGGCCATCTCGCTGGTGTGCACCCAGTGGACGGCGGTCTCGGCGTCGACCGGTCCGGCGACCTGGCGCAGGCCGAGGTCGGGGCGGGCGAGGAGGGCGCTGAGAGGGATGGGCGGAGTGGGTGGGGCGGTGGGGGGAGCTGTGGGTGCGGCGAGGTCCGGCACTGTGGACGATCCATCCATCAGGTGGCTTTCGGATGGATGAAACGTACACTTCACGGCCCTGTGCGGGCCACCTAGTGTCAACCCACGAACCTGCCCCCCAGGCGCTTGGAGGAGCCCACGCATGGCTGTCGATTACGCGGTGATCGTCGTCTATCTCGCCGGCATGCTCGCCATGGGCTGGTGGGGGATGCGCAGGGCCAAGTCGAAGAGCGAGTTCCTGGTCGCGGGACGCCGGCTCGGACCGTGGATGTACTCCGGCACCATGGCCGCGATCGTCCTCGGCGGCGCCTCGACGATCGGCGGTGTCGGGCTCGGCTACCAGTACGGACTCTCGGGCGCCTGGATGGTCTTCACCATCGGCCTCGGACTGCTCGCGCTCAGCGTCTTCTTCTCGGCGCGGATCGCGCGCCTGAAGGTCTACACCGTCTCCGAGATGCTCGATCTGCGGTACGGCGGCCGCGCCGGCATCATCTCGGGCCTGGTGATGTGGGCGTACACCTTGATGCTCGCGGTCACTTCCACGATCGCCTACGCCACGATCTTCGACGTCCTCTTCGACCTGAACCGCACGATGTCGATCATCCTCGGCGGCTCCATCGTCGTTGTGTACTCGACCCTCGGCGGCATGTGGTCGATCACGCTCACCGACATGGTGCAGTTCGTGGTCAAGACGATCGGTGTGCTGCTTCTGCTCCTGCCGATCGCCGTCGTGAAGGCGGGCGGCTTCGGCGAGATGAAGGACTCCCTGCCGACCTCGTACTTCGACCCGCTCGGCATCGGCGGCGAGACGATCTTCACGTACGTCCTGATCTATACGTTCGGCATGCTGATCGGGCAGGACATCTGGCAGCGCGTGTTCACCGCCCGCAGCGACACGACGGCCAAGTGGGGCGGGACCGTGGCCGGTACGTACTGCCTGGCGTACGCGGTGGCCGGGGCTTTGATCGGTACGGCGGCCAAGGTGCTCTTCCCGAAGCTGGGCTCGGCAGACGACGCCTTCGCGACGATCGTGAAGGAGGAACTCCCGGTCGGTGTGCGCGGATTGGTGCTCGCCGCAGCCCTGGCGGCCGTGATGTCCACCTCGTCCGGGGCGCTCATCGCGTCGGCGACCGTGGCGAACAACGACATCTGGTCGCGGATACGTGGCGTGGTCGGCGCTGAGCAGGGCGAGCGCGACGAGGTGCGGGGCAACCGGGTGTTCATCCTCATCATGGGCGTCGCCGTGATCGTGATCGCGATCCAGCTGGACAGCGTCCTGGAAGGCCTGACCGTCGCGTACGACCTGCTGGTCGGCGGGCTGCTCGTACCGATCCTCGGCGGCCTGCTGTGGAAGCGCGGCACGGTGCACGGGGCGCTGGCCGCGGTCGGTGTCGGCGGAGCGACCGTGATCTTCCTGATGTGGAAGTACGGGATCCTCGCGAACGAGCCGGTCTATTACGGGCTCCTCGCCTCCCTTGCCGCTTACGTCGTGGTCTCCCTGGCCACGCGGCCCACCGACGAGGCCGTGCTCGCGAACTGGCGGGAGCGGCTGGCGGGGCGGGGTGGGGACGAGGAGCCCGCTGAGCCTTTGGCGGCCAAGGCCTGACCGCCGTCGAGTGGCGGAGTTATCCACAGCCCGTCGGTTATCCACAGCCCGAAACCCGCGCGGGCGACCTGAGCGACACTTGATCCGGCGAGACCTGCACCACCCGCCTGATCCGCGAGACCCGTACCAGCCGCTTGATCCCGCAAGACCTGCACCACCCGCCTGATCCCGCAAGGCCCGTACCACCCGCCTGATCCCGCAAGACCCGTACCACCCGCCTGATCCCGCAAGACCCGTACCACCCGCACCACCTTGAAGGAGCTCGACGATGAGCAGCAGCGAGACCCCCGGCAGCCCGTCCGCCACCCCGCGCGGACCCGTGGATTCCTCCCGGATCCCGCGGTACGCGGGCCCGGCCACCTTCGCCCGGCTGCCCCGCCTCGACGAGGTCGGCACGACCGACGTCGCCGTCGTCGGCGTGCCCTTCGACAGCGGGGTCTCCTACCGCCCGGGCGCCCGCTTCGGCGGCAATGCCATCCGTGAGGCCTCGCGGCTGCTCCGCCCCTACAACCCGGCGCAGGACGCATCGCCGTTCGCGCTCGCGCAGGTCGCGGACGCGGGCGACATAGCGGCCAACCCGTTCAACATCAACGAGGCGGTGGAGACCGTCGAGGCCGCCGCCGACGAACTGCTCGGCACGGGCGCCCGGTTGATGACGCTCGGCGGCGACCACACCATCGCCCTGCCGCTGCTCCGTTCCGTCGCCAAGAAGCACGGGCCGGTCGCGCTGCTGCACTTCGACGCGCACCTGGACACCTGGGACACCTACTTCGGCGCGGAGTACACGCACGGCACCCCCTTCCGGCGCGCGGTCGAGGAGGGCATCCTCGACACCTCGGCGCTCAGCCACGTCGGCATCCGCGGCCCGCTGTACGGCAAGCAGGACCTGACCGACGACGAGAAGATGGGCTTCGGCATCGTCACCTCCGCGGACGTCTACCGGCGCGGCGCGGACGAGGTCGCGGACCAGTTGCGCCAGCGCATCGGCGACCGCCCGCTGTACATCTCGATCGACATCGACTGCCTCGACCCGGCGCACGCGCCCGGCACGGGCACGCCCGAGGCCGGCGGCATGACCTCGCGCGAGCTCCTGGAGATCCTGCGCGGCCTGTCCTCCTGCAACCTGGTCTCGGCGGACGTGGTCGAGGTGGCGCCCGCGTACGACCACGCCGAGATCACCGCGGTGGCCGCATCGCACACGGCGTACGAGCTGACGACGATCATGAGCCGTCAGATCGCCGAGGCGCGGGGCGCCGCGGAGGGTGCCCGGTGACCCACGACCACGACATCGAGCTGCGGCCGACGCCGGCCCAGACGGAGGCCGCGCTGAACCCGCCGGCCGGGCGCAATGGCGGCGACCTCGTCATCGAGACCCTGCAGGGTCTCGGCGCGACCACCGTGTTCGGGCTGCCCGGCCAGCACGCGCTCGGCATGTTCGACGCGCTGCGCCGCTCCGACCTGCGCTATGTGGGCCTGCGGGTGGAGAACAACGCGGGCTTCGCGGCCGACGCCTACGGCCGGGTCACGGGCGAGGCGGCACCGCTGCTGCTCTCCACCGGACCTGGCGCGCTGACCGCGCTCGCCGCGCTCCAGGAGGCGGCCGCCGCCTCCGCGCCCGTCCTCGCGATCTCCAGCCAGATCCCGACGGCGGGACTCGGCGGCGGGCGCCACGGCTATCTGCATGAACTGCGGGACCAGCAGGCCTCGTTCCGCGACATCGTGAAATCCGTGCACACCGTCCGTACGCAGTCGCAGATCCCCTCGGCGATCGCCGCGGCCTGGGAGTCGGCGCTCACCGCCCCGCACGGTCCGGTGTGGGTGGAGATCCCGCAGGACGTGCTGCTCGCCGAAACCGCGCTGCCGCAGGTCACTCCGGTCGACGCGTTCCCGCACGACCTGCTTCCCCGCCCCGAACTGACCGCGGTCGCGGCCGACTTGCTGGCGAACGCGGCGCGTCCCGCGATCATCGCGGGCGGCGGAGTGGTCCGCTCGGACGCCTCGGGCAAGCTGCGCGCGCTCGCCGAGCAGCTGAACGCCCCGGTGGTCACCACCTTCGGCGGCAAGGGCGCCTTCCCCTGGGAGCACCCCCTCTCCCTGCAGTCCTGGCTGGAGGACCGGCACACCACCGACTTCCTCGAGGACGCGGACGTCCTGCTCGTGGTCGGCTCGGGCCTGGGCGAACTCTCCTCGAACTACCACACGTTCAAGCCCCGCGGCCGGGTCATCCAGATCGAGGCGGACGCGGGCAAGCTGGAGTCGAACCTTCCGGCGCTCGGCATCCACGCGGACGCCCGTATCGCCCTGACCGCCCTGCTCGAAACCCTGGACGGTCCGCGCGAGGACGCCTCGGCGGCCTCGCGCGTAAGGGAGGTTCTCGACCGCGTACGGGAGCGGATCGACGCGCAGGATCTCGACGCGGAGCAGCAGCTGCTCGCCTCGGTCCGTGCGGCGCTCCCCGACGCATCGCCCAGCTTCTGGGACATGACGATCCTGTCGTACTGGGCGTGGTCGGCCTTCGACGCCCGTCGCCCCAACACGATGCACTCGGCCCAGGGTGCGGGCGGTCTGGGCTACGCCTATCCGGCGGCGCTCGGTGCGGCGGCGGCCGACCCGTCGAAGCCGGTGCTCGCGGTCTCCGGCGACGGCGGTGCGATGTACTCGCTCGCCGAGCTCGCGACGGCGAAGCAGTACGGCCTCCCCGTGACGTGGCTGATCGTCGACGACGGCGGTTACGGCATCCTGCGCGAGTACATGACGGACGCCTTCGGCGAGGCCACGGGCACGGAGTTGGCGAGGCCCGACTTCGTGGCCCTGGCGGAGTCGTTCGGGGTGCCGGCGGTCCGGACCTCGCCGGCTTCGCTGGAGGAGGACCTGGCCAAGTCCCTTGCGCAGCCCGGGCCTTCGGTCGTGGTGCTGCCGACGGTGGTCAGGCTGTTCGCGGCCACGCATCTGGGATGACGCGCGGGCCGAGGGCGTGAGGGTCCGAGGGACCCCGGCTCGCGCCGGGGCTCCCCGGGCCCGCCCCGTCAGCCG
Organism: Streptomyces mesophilus; assembly: GCF_040300965.1. Classification (GTDB taxonomy): domain Bacteria; phylum Actinomycetota; class Actinomycetes; order Streptomycetales; family Streptomycetaceae; genus Streptomyces; species Streptomyces mesophilus_A. The sequence continues at coordinate 5,224 of NZ_JBEPEW010000025.1, forward strand.
ATGGAGCGGGCCATGCCGATGGAAGCGGGCGCGGTGTCGGTGAAGCCGAACTTCCGGTACAGGTGCTGGGCGTCCCCGTCGGTGATGAGGGAGACGTAGGCGGTGGCCGGGGCGCGGCGCTCGAGTTCGCCGACCAGGGCCTCCATGATGCGGCGGCCCAGGCCGCGTCCCTGATGCTCGGGCAGGACGCAGATGTCGACGATCTGGAAGTGGCAGCCACCGTCGCCGATGACCCGACCGGTGCCGATCGCGGCGCCCTCGTGCAGCACCGTCACCCCGTACCAGGTGTGCGCCAGACCGATCGCCGCGGCCTCGGCCGACTTGGCGCTGAGGCCGGCGGCGGTGCGCAGCCGACGGTAGTCGTCCACGGAAGGGGCGCCGGGGCGGAGCTCGTAGGTGCCGTCGTTCACGAGGTCCTCCCGTTGCTCTCTTCGGCCTGAGGTGCGGCTTCGGCCCGAGGCGTGGCTTTGGCCTGAGGCGTGGCTTTGGCCTGAGGTGCGGCTTCGGCGTGAGGTGCGGCTTCGGCCTGGGGCGTGGCCTCGGCCCGAGGCGCGGCTGGCGCCTGGGGTGCGGCTGCCGCCAGGACGATCCCGGTGATGAACTGCGGGGCCTGTTCCGGATCGAGGCGGCCGCCGTTCACATCGGCCGCAGCGCCCTTCAGTACGTGATGGAGCGCGTTGGACAGCCAGGCGGCCGGCAGATCGTCGCGGAAGACGCCCTGCTCCTGCCCGCGCTCGATGAGCGCGAGGACGCGTCGCTCCGGAACGGCGTGCAGATCGTGGATCCGCTGCGGCGAGAGCGTCGCCTGGGCCGCCTCGAGCACCCCGCTCGCCTGCGCGATCAGCATCCAGCTCGACTCGATCAGCCGGCGCAGTACCTCGCGCGGATCACCTTCGGCGGCTGTGTCGTCGAGACCGTCGAGCGTCCCCTGCCCCCGCTCGATCACCCGGGCCAGCGCGGCCTCGACGACCGCCTCCCGCGAGGAGAAGTGGCCGTACAGCGTGACCCGGCCCACCCCGGCGGCCTGGGCGATGTCGACCATGCTCGCGGCCGGCTTGCGGCCGAGACAGTCGATGGCGGCATCGACGATCTTGTCCGCGTTCTGCCGGGCGTCGGCTCTGCGGGTTCCCGCTGCTGCTGGGCGAACCATCCTCGAAGCTCCCCTTAACTCAAACACCAATGTTCGAGTTATAGTACAGTCGATAACTCGAACAGTCGTGTTTGACTTACCTGAAGGGGGCAGGTCATGAGCGAGCCGTTGTCATCCGCACAGCCCACCCGCACACCCGACCCACGCCGCTGGAAGATCCTCGGCCTGGTCGGCGTCGCGCAACTGATGCTGATCCTCGACGTCACCGTCGTCGCCATCGCCCTGCCGCACATCGGGGCGGACCTCGGCCTCAGCCGTGACGCGCTGACCTGGGTGGTGAGCGGCTACACCCTGGCGTTCGGCGGGCTGCTGCTGCTCGGCGGCCGGGCGGCGGACCTGTTCGGCGCCCGCCGGACGGTCCTGGCCGGACTCCTGCTGTTCGCCGGCGCATCCCTCCTGGCCGGCCTCGCCGCCAACGGCCCGATGCTGCTCGGCGGCCGCGTGGTGCAGGGTCTGGCCGCCGCAATCCTCTCGCCCGCGGCGCTGTCCCTTGTCGTCACGCTCTTCGACGGCGAGGAGCGCAACAAGGCCCTGGGCATCTGGTCCTCCCTCGGCGGCAGCGGCGCCGCCCTCGGCGTACTCCTCGGCGGTCTCCTGACCGCCGGGCCCGGCTGGCCGTGGGTGTTCTTCGTCAACGTCCCCGTGGGCGTGCTGCTGTTCTTCGCCCTGCGCGTCAACCTGCCGGCCGCACAAGCCGCACCGGACCGCGGCCGCCTCGACGTCCTGGGCGCGGCGCTGGTCACCGCCGCCACCGGCACCCTGACCTACGCCCTGGTCCGCGCCGGCGACAAGGGCTGGGCCACCGCAGCGACGGCGCTCCTCGTGCTCGCGGCCGCGGTCCTGTACGTGCTCTTCGTCGTACGCCAGCGCCGGGCGCGCACCCCGCTGATGGACGTCACTTTGCTGATACGCCGCCCGGTGGCGACCGGCACCGTCCTCATCCTGGTGGCCACCGCCTTGATGATCATGGTGTTCTTCCTCGGCACGTTCTCCCTGCAGGACCACCGCGGTCACGGAGCGCTGGCCACCGGACTGCTCTTCCTGCCGGTGGCGGCGGCCACGATGGTGGGCGCCACCCTCGCGGGCCGGGTGATCGGACGGACCGGTCCGAAGGCGCTCGGCGCGGGAGGCCTGCTGCTCGCGGCAGCGGGCATGACCGTCCCGGTCCTGTGGGAGCCGACCGCAGCCCTGGTCGTCGGCATCTCGGTGGCAGCAGCGGGCACGGGAGTGGTCTTCGTCGTCGCCTCCGCCACGGCCCTGGGACAGATCGCACCGCACGAGGCCGGTCTCGCCTCGGGGATCCTGAGCACCTTCCACGAGTTCGGCGCCTCGCTCGGCGCCGCGGTGGTCTCCAGCATGGCCGCGGTCAGCATCACTGGGACGGACAGCGAGGGGTTCGACCGCGGGTTCGTCGCGGGCGCCGTCGCCGCGGCCGCGGCGGCCCTGCTGACCCTGGTCCTGACACCACGTACACCGCGCGCGGCGTAAAGCACCCCGCACGGGCACACGGGCCCCAGGCCGGGATGAAATCCGCCCCGACCCGCGTTGATCCCTCCGGCAGCGGACAACAGCAGGAGGCTTTCAGTGGCGGCGGCACAGCAGGGGTGGGCCAGGAGGCTGACCGGGTACGCATGGCGCTACCCGAAGGACGTCATCCTGGCGCTGGGCTCCAGCCTCGGCGGCATGGCCGTCATGGCGGTCGTGCCGCTGATCACCAAGGTCGTCATCGACGACGTGATCGACACCCACGAGCGGTCGCTCGGGACCTGGACGGGTCTCCTGATAGCGGCCGCTCTGGTCGTCTACGTCATGACGTACATCCGCCGCTACTACGGCGGCCGCCTCGCCCTCGACGTCCAGCACGATCTGCGCACCGACATGTACGGAGCGATCACCCGGCTCGACGGCCGCCGCCAGGACGAGCTGTCCACCGGCCAGGTCGTCGGCCGCGCCACCAGCGACCTCCAGCTGATCCAGGGCCTGCTCTTCATGCTGCCGATGACCATCGGCAACATTTTGCTCTTCCTGATCTCCCTGGGGATCATGGCCTGGCTGTCGCTGCCCCTGACCCTCGTCGCGCTCGCCGTCGCCCCCGCCCTCTGGTTCATCGCCAAGCGCAGCAAGACCCGCCTGCACCCGGCAACCTGGTACGCCCAGGCCCAGGCCGCCGCCGTCGCGGGCGTCGTCGACGGCGCCGTCTCCGGCGTACGCGTGGTCAAGGGCTTCGGCCAGGAGGACCAGGAGACCGGCAAGCTCAGGGAGGTCGGCCGCCGCCTGTTCGCCGGCCGCCTGCGCACCATCAAGCTGAACGCCCGCTACACCCCGGCCCTCCAGTCCGTCCCCGCCCTCGGCCAGGTCGCCATGCTCGCGCTCGGCGGCTGGCTCGCGGTGCGCGGCGAGATCACGCTCGGCACCTTCGTCGCCTTCTCGACCTACCTCGCCCAGCTCGTCGGCCCCGTCCGCATGCTCGCCATGGTCCTCACCGTCGGCCAGCAGGCCCGTGCCGGCGTCGAGCGCGTGCTCGAACTGATCGACACCGAGCCCGTCATCGAGGACGGCACCAAGAAGCTCCCGGCCGACGCCCCGGCGACGGTCGAGTTCGACGACGTCTCCTTCGCGTACGACGACGGCCGCCCGGTCCTCAAGAACTTCTCGCTCACCATCGAGCCCGGCGAGACTGTCGCCGTCGTCGGCTCGTCCGGCAGCGGCAAGTCCACCGTCTCGCTCCTGCTGCCCCGCTACTACGACGTCTCGCACGGCGCCGTACTCGTCGGCGGCCATGACGTACGCGAGCTGACGCTCGAATCGCTCAGGGCCGCGATCGGCCTGGTCCCCGAGGACTCCTTCCTCTTCTCCGACACCGTCCGCGCCAACATCGCGTACGGAGCCCCGGACGCCACCCAGGAGCAGATCGAGGCGGCCGCGCGCGCCGCGCAGGCCGAGCGCTTCATCGACGAACTGCCCGAGGGCTACGACACCACGGTCGGCGAGCACGGCCTCACCCTCTCCGGCGGCCAGCGCCAGCGCCTCGCACTCGCCCGCGCGATCCTCACCGACCCGCGTCTGCTCGTCCTCGACGACGCCACCTCCGCCGTGGACGCCCGCGTCGAGCACGAGATCCACGAGGCCCTCAAGCAGGTCATGGCCGGGCGCACCACCCTGCTCATCGCCCACCGCCGCTCCACGCTCGGCCTCGCCGACCGCATCGCCGTACTCGACGAGGGCAGGCTCGCCGACATCGGCACCCACGAGGAGCTGGAAGAGCGCTCGGCCCTCTACCGCCGCCTGCTCACCGACCCGGACGAGCTGGGCGCCGTATCGCCGGGCCACCTGCTGCAGAAGACCGTCGCGCACGAGGACTGCTCCGTACGAGAAGAGCTGGACGCCGAGTTCGACGCCGAGCGCGGGATCACCCCGCAGCTGTGGGCCGGCGACCGCACCCCCAAGGACACCGCCCTCAGCGACACCCCCGCGACTCCCGAACTCCTCGCCCAGGTCGACGCCCTGCCCCCGGCCACCGACACCCCCGGCATCGACGAGGCCAACGCCGTAGCCCCCGAGAAGTCGTACGGGCTGCGCCGCCTCCTCAAGGGCTTCGGCAAACCGCTGCTCATCGCCCTCTCCCTCGTCGCGGTCGACGCGGGCATGGGCCTGCTGCTTCCCGTCCTCATCCGGCACGGCATCGACGAGGGCGTCAACCAGGCCGCGCTCGGCGCCGTCTGGACCGCCGCAGGACTCGCGCTGATCGCCGTCATCGTGCAGTGGGCCGCGCAGACCGGGGAGATCCGCAAGACGGGCCGGACCGGTGAACGGGTCCTGTACTCACTGCGGTTGAAGATCTTCGCCCAGCTCCAGCGCCTCGGGCTCGACTACTACGAGCGCGAGCTGACCGGCCGCATCATGACCCGGATGACCACGGACGTGGACGCCCTGTCCACGTTCCTGCAGACCGGACTCGTCACGGCCTTCGTCTCCGTCGTCACCTTCTTCGGCATCATGGTCGCGCTCCTGGTGATCGACCTCCAGCTCGCCCTGGTCGTCTTCGCGACCCTGCCGGTCCTGGTCGTCGGCACGTACTTCTTCCGCAAGTCCAGCGTGAAGGCGTACGAACTCGCCCGTGAACGCGTCTCCGTGGTCAACGCCGACCTCCAGGAGTCCGTCTCCGGTCTGCGGATCGTCCAGGCCTTCCGCCGCGAGCGCTCCGGTTCCGCACGGTTCGCCGAGCGCAGCGACAGCTACCGCCAGGCCCGTGTCAAGGGGCAGTGGCTGATCTCGGTCTACTTCCCGTTCGTCCAGTTCCTGTCCTCCGTGGCCGCCGCGGCCGTGCTGATCGTCGGCGCCCACCGGGTCGACGCCGGCACGCTCACCACCGGCGCCCTGGTCGCGTATCTGCTCTACATCGACCTGTTCTTCGCGCCCGTACAGCAGCTCTCGCAGGTCTTCGACGGCTACCAGCAGGCGACCGTCTCGCTCGGCCGGATCCAGGAGCTCCTCCAGGAGCCGACCTCCACCAAGGCCGCCGACGAACCGCGCGAGGTCCTCTCGCTGCGCGGCGAGATCGCCTTCGAGGGCGTCCAGTTCGCGTACGGGGACGGGGAGGACGCGCTCCACCAGGTCGACCTGACGATCCCCGCCGGGCAGACCGTGGCGTTCGTCGGCGAGACCGGCGCGGGCAAGTCCACGCTGGTCAAGCTGGTCGCCCGGTTCTACGACCCGACCGGCGGCCGGGTCACGGTCGACGGCAGCGATCTGCGCGACCTCGACCTCACCTCGTACCGGCACCGCCTCGGTGTCGTACCGCAGGAGGCCTATCTGTTCGCCGGGACCGTGCGCGACGCCATCGCCTACGGACGGCCCGACGCCACCGACGCCCAGGTCGAGGCGGCCGCCCGCGCGGTTGGCGCGCACGAGATGATCGCGACGCTGGAGGGCGGCTATCTGCACGAGGTCAGCGAACGCGGCCGCAACCTCTCCGCGGGCCAGCGCCAGCTGATCGCGCTCGCCCGGGCCGAACTGGTCGACCCGGACGTGCTGTTGCTCGACGAGGCCACCGCGGCCCTCGACCTCGCCACCGAGGCGCAGGTCAACCAGGCCGCGGACCGTCTCGGCGCCAGCCGTACGACGCTTGTGGTCGCGCACCGTCTGACCACCGCGGCCCGCGCGGACCGGGTGATCGTGATGGACCACGGCCGGGTCGCCGAGGACGGCACGCACGACGAACTGCTCGCGCTCGACGGCACGTACGCGCGGCTGTGGCGCACCTTCATCGGCGAGGCCGAGGCCGACGCCGATCCGGAAGCCGAGGCGGCGGTCAGTACTTCCCGCTGATGGTCAGTACTTCTCGCTGATGTCGGAGATCTTTCCGCTCGCCAGCTCGGTGGTCACCTTCAGATAGGTGTACGTACGGTCCTTGCCCTCGCCCCAGGTCAGCCGGACCGTCGACCAGGTGGTGCCCATTCCGCTGCCCTCGGGGGTCACCCGCCATGCGGTGGGGGAGTTCTGGGCGCGCAGCACCCCGTCCGCCTCATTGCGCCGCTCCCAGTCGGCGAGGCGCTTCTGGGCGGCGGGAGTGAGGTAGAAGGCGCGCAGAGCGGTGGCGGCCGCGTCGGAGCCCGGGTCGCTCGCCACGTCGACATACGCGGCGTAGAAGTGCGCGACGCGGGTGTACGGGGTCTCCGGATCGCCGCTCAACACCGGGGCGGGCGGCGGTTCCTGGGCCTTCGGGGCTTCGGCGGCCGGCTTGGGGGCGTCGCCGGCCGACTGCGGGGCTTCGGCCGCCGCCTTGGGGGCGGCTCCCGCCGGCGCGTAGTCCATCGCGGAGACCGAGGCCGGCACCGCGACGAGCCCGGCGAGCGTGAGGGCCACGATCAGGGCGCGGCCGGACCTGCCGGAAGAAGTACGTGGGGACGTACGGGACGAAGTACGTGCGGACGTACGGGACGAAGTACGTGCGGACGTACGGGATGAAGTACGCGTGTGGGTCATGGCTCTGCCTTTCGCGTCAGTCACAAGAGTGCCCCGAACACGTCAAAGTCCTCATCGAAGGAGACGCTTTCGGCCAGCCCCGGAACCACCCGGTGCCCCACCTGCGTCCGTACCTGCGTACGGTGCAGGGGTGGGAGGGATGCACGTGGCGGACGGGGCGATACGCAAGGCGCGCGCCGGACTCGTGCTGCTCGCCGTCGCCGTGCTGCTCACGCTGGTCGGCCCGTTCTCCGGCGACGCGCACGCCGCGACCCGCTGCGCGGGGCACAAGGTCGACACCCTGAGGTTCTCGACCGGATCCGTCCATGTCTTCCGCGACGGCGACTTCCTGTGCGCCATGACGTACGCCAAGCACCCCGGCACCCTCCGCACCATGAGCGTCAGCATCCAGGCGCGTGGCAGCCGGGCGGCGGCGAAGTCCGGCCGGTACAAGAAGTACGCCGGACCCGTACGCACCCACATCGGCACCCGCAAGGTCTGGATCAGGGGCTCGGTGGGCAGCGGCAAGTACAGCGACGGCTGGTTCAAGTACCCCCGCCGGTGAGCCCGGGTGATCGCCCCGCTTTCCGGCCGCGATCTCCGTAAACCACCACGATGAGCGGTGAACTCCCCCTGGTGCCCGGAAAGTTGCTGCACTAGGTTCCGGTGCTATCTGTGACCACAGGGGAGGGTACCTGCATGCGTAAGGCGCTCAGATGGCTGCTCACGCTCGTGGTGCTGATAGGCACCATGGCGGCGGGCACGGCCACGGCGACCGCTGCCGGCAAGCCGCAGACGACCGACATCCTGGACCGTCTGCTCGCGATCAAGGGCATGAGCCTGATCGAGGAGAAGCCCTACGCGGGCTACCGCTACTTCGTTCTCAACTACACCCAGCCCGTGGACCACCGCGACCCGTCCAAGGGCACCTTCAAGCAGCGGCTGACCCTGCTGCACAAGGACACCGCGCGTCCCACCGTCTTCCACACCTCCGGCTACGGGGTCTCCACCAACCCCGGCCGCAGCGAGCCCACGCGGATCATCGACGGCAACCAGGTCTCCATGGAGTACCGCTTCTTCACGCCGTCCCGTCCGCAGCCCGCCGACTGGACCAAGCTGGACATCTGGCAGGCGGCAAGCGACCAGCACCGCATCTTCCAGGCGCTCGACGGTCTCTACCCGGGGCGCTGGCTGTCGACCGGCGGGTCCAAGGGCGGTATGACCGCCACGTACTACGAACGCTTCTACCCCAAGGACATGGACGGTGTCGTCGCCTATGTGGCGCCCAACGACGTCGTCAACCACGAGGACTCCGCGTACGACCGCTTCCTGTCGAAGGTCGGCACCCAGGAGTGCCGCGACAAGCTGAACAACATCCAGCGCGAGGCGCTGATCCGGCGCGGTCCGCTGGAGGAGAAGTACGCCGCGTACGCGAAGGACAACGGCTACACCTTCAAGACCGTCGGCTCCCTCGACAAGGCCTACGAGGCCGTCGTCCTCGACTTCACCTGGGCGTTCTGGCAGTACAGCCTGCTCTCCGACTGCGCCTCGATTCCGGTCGCCAAGTCCGCGACCGACGAGGAGATCTGGAACACGGTCGACGCGATCTCCGGCTTCTCCTTCTACACCGACCAGGGGCTCGCGCCGTACACGCCGTACTACTACCAGGCGGGCACCGAGCTGGGCTCCCCGGACATCGAGCAGCCGCATCTCAACGGCCTTTCGCGGTACGGCTACCAGCCGCCGCGGAACTTCGTGCCGCGGGACATCGAGATGAAGTTCAAGCCGTGGGTCATGCGGGACGTGGACAGCTGGGTACGCAAGAACGCCACGCGCATGATGTACGTCTACGGCGAGAACGACCCGTGGGGAGCCGAGCGCTTCCGCCCGGGCAAGGGCACGCACGACAGCCATGTGTTCACCGCGCCGGGGGCCAACCACGGGGCGAACGTCGCGGCTCTGGACGCCGAGGACGAGGCGCTGGCCATCGCGCGGATCCTTGAGTGGGCCAATGTCGCGCCGGCTTCGGTGAAGGCCGATCCGGGCACGGCGAAGGCGCTCACCACGTACGACGCCCGCCTCGACGGGCAGGACGGACCGCGGACGCTGCGGCCGTGACACCACCATGTGCCGGGCCGGTGGGGCGCTTTGTGCGCCGCACCGGCCCGGCTCTGTGCCGGTCTCTCTCTGTGCAGGTCCCTCTCTTTGCCGGTCTCTCCGTGCCGTGCCGCTGCCTACGCCGGCACCGCGCACCCGACCGGCTTGCTCCCGCCCAACTGGACGTACAGCTCGGTGCTGTCCGGGCACTTGTCGCGGCCGCGGACCGCCGAACGCACCTTGAACTCCGGCTCGTTCTCGCCCGACCCGTCGCATGCCGTCTCGCGGACCTCGCCCTTGCCGGCCGTGTAGACGCAGTCGCCGACGATGGTGCGTGGGCCGCCGCCTCCGCCCGGGTCGCCCGGATGCGGTGACTCCAGATTGCGCATGCACGCATAGCCCTTGGGCACGGATCCGTCGCCGTCCTCGTCGTAGGTGGACGACTCGCTGATGTGCAGCACGAAGTCCGTGGGCCCCGGGCAGGCCGGGCCCTGAGACTGCTTGCCGTCATAGCGCGCGATCACTCTCGCCTGGGCCTTCTCGCTGGTGCACGGCACCTCGGCGGAGCCCTTGCCGCGCGAGGCGCACTCGTCGACACCGAGGAAGACCAGGCCGTAGCCGGACGGAGACTTGGATGCGGATGTGTCGTTCAGACTGCCGCTCGCGCCGGGCGACTTCTGGCACCCCACCAGAGCCAGCACCCCCATCAGTAACGGCGCACACATCACCCGCGCGAATCGTGCTCTGCGCATGTTGAACCCCCCGAGACGTCCTCTCAGCGTGCGGCCTCGGACGGGGCGCACGCCAGGTGTGCAGGGTGCTTTGCGTCAGTTGGGGGTGGCGCGCCGGGTGTGCGGCGTACGCCGGGTACGCCGCACACCCGGTGTCCGGCTAGTACGACAGTCCGTAACCGATCGGATACAGCGTGGTGGTCGGATCGTCGGCGCGCTGGACGGGCACGGGCAGCCGGCCCACCGGATCCGCCTTCCCCGCGATCACCCGGGCCGCGGCCCGCAGTTCGGTGTCGGTCCAGGAGTACGTGGCCAGTACGGCCTTCGGCTCGGGCAGCCGTGCGACGTCGTACGGACGGTTCACGGAGACAGTCACCACCGGGACGCCGGTCGCGGCGAGCCGGGTGACCAGGGTGCGCTGGGCGCTGGTCGCCGAGACGTTCGAGGTGAGCACGACGGCCACGTCCTTGCCCGCGACGGCCGCCACCGCCTCGTCGATCTTCGCGGCAGTGGGCGCGGTCCCGGTCGGCAGGGCGCTCGCCGTGAAGCCGAGCTCGGTGAGGGCCTTGGTGAACACGGTGGTCGGCGGCCCCGTCGTACCGGACGGTGAGGCCGGATCGACGCCCAGGACAAGGATGTCGGGCGTGCTGCTCTTGGACAGCGGCAGCAGCTTGCCGGTGTTGACGAGCAGCGTGGTGGTCTCGTCGGCGATCTGCTCGGCGGCGCGCAGATGCTCGGGGATGCCGACGGTACGGTCCACGTCGCGGGCCGTGGTGTACGGGTCGCGGAACAGTCCGAGCTTCGACTTGAGGCGCAGCACGCGCAGGATCGACTCGTCGAGCCGCTCCTCGGTCAGCTCCCCGCTGCGTACGGCATCGAGCACCGCGTTCCAGGCGACTTCGAGCGAAGGCGGGTTGAGCAGCTGGTCGACGCCGGCCTTGAGGGCGAGCACCGGGACGCGGTCGTCCCCGTACTTGGTGCGTACGCCCTCCATGCCGAGGGAGTCGGTGACCACCACGCCGTCGTAGCCGAGCTGTTCACGCAGGACGCCGGTCATGATCGGGCGGGAGAGGGTGGCGGGGTCCTCGGCGGGGTCGAGGGCGGGGACCACGATATGGGCGGTCATGATCGAGTCGATGCCGGCCCGTATCGCCGCCTTGAACGGGGGCAGATCGAGCCGCTCGAACTCCTCGCGGGTGTGGTGGATGTACGGCAGCGAGTAGTGGCTGTCGTCCTCGGTGTCGCCGTGTCCGGGGAAGTGCTTCGACGTGGCCGCGATGGCGGCGCTCTGATACCCGTCGACCTGTGCGGCCACCAGACGGGCGACCGCCTCGGGGTCGGCGCCGAAGGACCGTACGCCTATGACGATGTTGCCGGGGTTGACGTTGACGTCGGCGACCGGGGCGTAGTTCTGGCGGATGCCGAGCGCGGCGAGCTCGCGTCCTGCGATCCGGGCGGCGCGGCGGGCGTCGGAACGCGAACCGTTCGCGCCGAGCGCCATCGCGCCGGGCATCAGCGTGGCGGGCTTGCCCACGCGGCAGACGATGCCGTGCTCCTGGTCGGTGGAGATCAACAGGGGGACGCGGGAGGCCTGTTGGAGCGCCGCCTTCTGGATCCCGTTCGACAGGCCGGCTATCTGATGCGGCTCGCGGACGTTGTGCGCCCAGCCGAAGTAGATGATCCCGCCGACGTGGTACTTCGCTATCAGCTCGGCGGCGTCACGGACGCCGAGCTGCGCGAGGTTGAGGTCGATATCGGCCTGGGCGGGGTCGGTGGCGGTCTCTCCGTAGACCCGGGAGACGAAGACCTGGCCGACCTTCTCCTCCAGGGACATCCGGCTGATGATCCGGCGCAGTTCACGGTCCTTGCTGTGGGCTGGCTGAGCATGTGCGGGGATGGCGCCGAGTGCGGCTGCCGCTGCGGCGGTGGCCGTGGCGGTCAGCAGCGTGCGTCTGGAGGTGCGGAGCGGGCGTTGCTGCACGAGGCGCGGGCGTTGCTGCACGAGCACTCCCAACTGTCCGTGGGTCCACGGGGATCGGTTCCCCGGATCCCCTGGCATGTCCTGTGACATGTCCCTGGCTGAAGGAAACTTCCAGGGATCACGGATAGTCGGAAAATTTCTGCCGGTCAAGATGGTGGACCCCTCGGGCGGAACCCGTTGGGGCGCGGGTCCGTCCCATCCCCAGCTGCCGGAGAGTCACCGCGGTGCGCTGTCGGCCTCGCTGCTGGCTGCGAACGCTGACCACCCTCTCCAACGCACGCGGCCGGCAGCATGCCGTCACCGGCGCGCCCCCCTCCGTATGCGCCGGTGACGGCCCCTCTTCCTGGGCTCTCTCCTGGGGCTCTTCGCCGCTTTTCGCGGTCCTTTACGGGGAGTTGAGGCGGGCCCGCACAGGCCCTGGGGCCGGCCGTACCGGCGTCAGGCCGCGTCGTTGAGGAGCCGGCACAGGTGCTCGCGGCCCGCGGTGAGCAGGGTGGGCAGCTCCGCCGCCTGCGGATACCACCGCTTCTCGTACTCCCAGCACAGCCAGCCGTCCCACCCTCCGCGGCTGAGGACCTCCACGCACTCGGTGAGGGGCAGCACTCCCGCGCCGAGAGCGAGTGGAGTGGTGTCTTCGGCGGAGGCGATGTCCTTCACCTGGACGTAGCCGAGATACGGGGAGAGCGCGCCGAACGACGTACTGGGCTGCTCCCCGCCGAGCCAGGTGTGCATCACATCCCAGAGCGCACCCGCGTTGCGGTGCCCGACGGCGCCGAGCACCCGGCTCACCGCGGTGGCCTCGCGGTGCGAGTCATGGGTCTCCAGGAGGATGCGTACGCCGAGATCGGCGGCCGTCTCCGCGGCGGCGGCGAGCCGGCGCGCGGCGGTCGCGTCGGCCTCGTCGGCGCTCTGCTCCGTACCGCCGCCGGGGAAGACCCGGATGAACGGGGAGCCGAGGTCGCGGGCGAGTTCGAGCAGGGCACGGATCTCGGCGAGTACGGGGGTGTCGTCACCGGGCTCGGCCACGCGGGCGTAGCCGGCGAGCCCGAGGATCTCGATCCCGGCGTCCTTGAACTCGGCCACGACATCGGCCCGTTCGGTGATCCCGAGCCCGGTGTGCACGGGCTCCTCGGGGTGCACACGGAGCTCGATGCCCTGATAGCCGTGGGTGGCGGCCAGCCAGAGGGTGTCGTGGACCGGGAGGGCCGGTATGCCGAGGGTGGAGAAGGCGAACTTCATGGGGTGCTCCTAGTCTGGCTCGTCGGGCGACATTTCAGCCCCTGCGGCGATTGGGTAGATCTTTCAGCCCCGCCGGCGTTTGAGGCGATCCGAACGAAGTTCGGATGAAGGGGTCCGGGGCGAAGCCCCGGTTTCGGGAAGGGGCGGGGCGGGGGACAAGCCCGCCGCAGGCGCCCCTTCCCCCCCCCGCATCAACCTGGCGCCGCATGGAGCGACAACCTCCAGTCCTGCCCCACCAGATCACGCCCGAACGACCGGTGCGGCTTCTCGGCCGTGAGCACGAACCCGTGCCGCAGATAGATGCGCCGCGCCGCCTCCAGCACATCGTTGGTCCACAGCACCAGCTCCCGGTACCCCTGCTCCCGCGCGAAGCCGATCACCGCCGCGACCAGCCGGTCCCCGATCCCGTGCCCCCTTGCGTCGGGTTCAACCAGGAGCAACCGCAACCGCGCCGTACCGGGAGCGTCATCCCGTACGCACATCACCGAGCCGACCGGGATCCCGTCGAGCTCCGCGATCCACACCCGCTCCAGATGCGGATCGTGGTCCTCGGCGAAGTCGGCCACGATGCGCGCCACGAGCCCCTCGTAATCCGCGTTCCAGCCGTACTCGGCCGCGTACAGGGCCGCATTGCGCATCACCATCCAGCCGAGGTCGCCGGGACCGGGCTCGCGCAGCCGGACCTGGGCGGCCTTGGTGGGGCGGGCGTCGGACAGGACGGTCCGCACCGTGCGCATGGCCTCGGTCAGCCGTGGCCGTTCGGCAGCCGGCACCTTGCTGAGCAGCACGCCGACCGCCTCGCGCGACCGTTCCTCCTGCAGCTCCGACGCCTCCCGTCCCCGCGGCGTGAGCGTGATCCGCTGGCGGCGCGGATCGCGCGGCGAGGGCGCGCGCTCGACCAGGCCGTCCTTCTCGAACTTGGCGAGCAGCCGGCTCAAGTACCCCGCGTCGATCCCGAGTTCGGCCCGCAGATCCGCAGCTTCGGGCTCCTCGCGGTGGGCGAGCTCGTACAGGACGCGGGACTCGGTCAGCGTGTAGGGCAGATACAGATGGCGGCTGTAATCGAGCGCGCCGATCAGATTCGTATAGAAGCGGTTGAAAGCCCGGATCTCGTGGATGAACTGCTGGGGCATGGCGCACCTCGGTACGTCGAGGAATACCTTTGACTCAGTCAAAGGTAGCGCTCGGGTCGGGTGTGGGGAACCGGTGTGTCGGGTTGGGGCTTGGGCTGGGGCTCGGGCCTGGGGCTTGGGCTCGGGCAGGTGGTGCTTTCGGGATGCGGTGGGCGGTCCGGGGTGCGGTGGATGGTCCGCGGTGCGGTGGGCGGTCCACGGTGCGGTGGGCGGTCCGCGGTGCGGTGGATGGTCCGCGGTGCGGTGGCCGGTATGCAATCCGGTGGACAGCCGGTCGGTGCCGGGCGAACATCGCCGTGATGAACGACGAACCCCTCGCTGATCCCCGGCCCATCCGCTTCGTCGAGCTCGGCGCGAAGGCGCTGCGCGCGCTCGCCGAAGGCGACCTCGCCGGCGGCAGCGCCGAGGCCGGGGTCGCGCTCGACGCGCACTTCGTCGGGGACCGGGCCCGAGCGATCTTCCGATATCGCGCCGACCAGCTCGATACGGACCCGTCCGCCGCGCCCTGGACCGTGCGCGCGGTGGTGTCCGAGCCGGACGGGGCCGTGGTCGGCGACGCAGGGTTCCATGGACCGCCGGACGACTCCGGGATGGTCGAGGTCGGCTACACCGTCGTGCCTGAGCACCGCCGCCGGGGATATGCCCGCGCGACCCTGAGGGCGCTGCTGAGGCGGGCCGCCGCCGAACCCGCTGTCCGGACCGTACGGGCCAGAGTCAGGTCCGACAACGCGGCCTCCCTGGCCACCCTCACCGGCTTCGGCTTCACGCGGGTCGGTGAACAGGGCAGTGAGCGCGACGGGCTGGTGATCGTCTTCGAGGTCCCGGTGGGTGTGTTGCGTGCCGAGGGGTATGGGGCAACTTGCCCTTGATGTACCGGTACTTGCGCCGATGAGCTCTCCGGCGGGCCCGGGCGAAGGGCCCGCACTTCTGCGAGGCGCGGCGGTGTTCCTGTGCGGGGCGGCTGCGCTCCTGCGAACAGGCGAGGCGGCGCTCCTGTGAGGCGAGGCGGCTGTCCTCCTACGAGGAGGCGAGGCGGCGCTCCTGCGAGGCGCGGCCGCCGGGCGACCGACCCCTCCCTCCCTTCCCTCACTTCCGCGGCCGTGCCGTCGACCCCCGTACCATCAACTCGCCCGCGATCACGGACATCTTCCCCGGCGGCTCCGCCTCCCGGCCCATCGCGATACGGCCGGCCCGGGCCCCCGCCTCGTACAGCGGGAGCCGGACCGTGGTGAGCGCGGGGACGACGTCCACGCTGAACGGCAGATCGTCGAAGCCCGCCACCGAGACGTCCTCGGGGATGCGCAGCCCGGCCTCGCGCAGCGCGGCGCAGGCGCCGAGCGCGACGGTGTCGTTCGCGGCCACGATCGCGGTCAAGTCCGGGTCCTGGCGCAGGAGTTCGCGCGTGGCCTCGTAACCGGAGCGCCGGTCGTAGGGGCCGTGCACCGTCGCGCACTCGTCGACGCCCGCCTCCTTCATCGCGTCGCGGTGACCTTCGAGCCGGTGCCGCGTTGTGGTGCGCTCCTCGGGGCCCGCGATGTAGCCGATACGGCGATGGCCGAGGTCGAGCAGATGCTCGGTGAGCCGTCGGCCGCCGCCCCGGTTGTCGAAGGCGAGGGCGATCGCGCCGGTGTCCTCGACGGGCGGGCGGCCGCACAGCACGATCCGGGTGCCGGCCTCGCCGAGCCGGCGAAGCTTTCCGGCCATCGCCTCGGCGTGCTCGGGGTCCTCGACCGCGCCGCCCGTGATCACCACGGCGGCGGCGCGCTGGCGCTGGAGCAGCGTGAGGTACGTGAGCTCGCGCTCGGAGGAGCCGCCGGTATTGCAGACCACCGCGAGCCGCTCGCCGCCGGCCCGTCCGCCGGGTCCGCCGATCTCGGACTGCACGGCGCCGGCCATGATGCCGAAGAACGGGTCGGCGATGTCGTTCACCAGGATTCCGACGAGGTCGGAGGTGGCGGCGGCGAGGGCGCTCGCGGGTCCGTTGAGCACATAGTCCAGCTCGTCCACGGCGCGCAGGACACGCTCGCGGGTGGTCGCGGCGACCGGGTAATTCCCGTTCAGGACACGGGAAACGGTCGCGGGGGAGACCTGGGCGCGGGCCGCCACATCCGCCAAAGTCACGGTCATCTGGTCCTCCGGGGCACCGGGAGCTGGTGGTCGTTCGCCGCTCGGTAGCCGGCGGTCCGGGCGCGGTGATGGTCGACCCACCGCACCGTTGCACTAAGTGATACCGGCTGCACGCCCGCCATGGAGCCGCTTTCCGGCCACGAGATGACTACGACCTGGGTCTCCATGGTGGCAGAGGGGGTGGTGAGGGTGAGGGCCGCGGAGGGTATGTGGGTGCGGGTTGGTGGGGCGGCTGGGGGTGTGGGCGTGGGGTGGGTTGGCTGGGGGCGCGGGGTGTGAGGGCGGGGCTGCGGGGTGGGTCTGGGTGTGAGGTGGGTGGGCGGCGAGGTAGAGGGGACGGGCTGGACGGTAGGGCCGTTGGCTGTTGGGCTTGGGGCGGAGCCTGAGGGGCGAGCTGGGAGGCGGCGGGCGGACTGAGAGGCAGTGCCCAATGCAGGTGGGGAACGGCCTGGGTCGGAGAGCGACTGCGGGTGCGTCGCGGCTGGGGCGGCTTCTGTGAAGTCTTGGCTGAGGACGGTGGGTGGTTGCGGTGGCCCGGACGCGCCGCTGCCGTCTGCCCCGCCGTCGTGGCCGGCGTTCGCCCATTGCGGCCACAGACGCAATTACTTCAGGGATCGAGTGCTGGCCCGGAGTGGAGGGGCAGCGCAGCTCTTGCCGGGAGGTGGGCTGCTGCGGGTGCGTTGTGGCTGGGGGCGGCTTCCGTGAAGTCTCGACTGAGGACGGTTGGGTGGTTGCGGTGGCCCGGACGCGCCGCTGCCGTCTGCCTCGCCGTCGTGGTCGGCGTTCGCCCATTGCGGCCAGAGACTCAAAGACCCGCAGGTCGAGCCCCGACCCGACACAGCGCCGACCCTGGACCGGAAGTGGGCGGCTGCGGGTGCGTTGTGGCTGGGGCGGCTTCCGCGAAGTCTCGGCTGAGGGCGGTGGGTGGTGGCGGTGGCCCGGTTGCGCCGCTGCCGTCTGCCCCGCCGTCGTGGCCGGCGTTCGTCGCTTGCGGCCACAGAGCCAAAGACCCCGCAGATCGAGTGCCGGCCCGGAGTGGAGGGCAGCGCAGCTCTGGCCAGGAGGTGGGCTGCTGCGGGTGCGTTGTGGCTGGGGGGGGGCGGCTTCCGTGAGGTCTCGGCTGAGGACGGTGGGCGGTTGCGGTGGCCCGGATGCACCGCTGCCGCTTGCCCCACCGTCGTGGCCGGCGTTCGTCGCTTGCGGCCACAGACTCAATGACTTCAGGGATCGAGTGCCGGCCCGGAGTGGAGGGCAGCGCAACTCTGGTCGAGAGGTGGGCGACTGCGGGTGCGTTGTGGCTCGGGCGGACTCCGCGAAATCTCGGCTGAGGAATGTGCGGGATGTCGGAGGCGCGAGCTGAATGGAGGTGGAGGGGAGGGGCGAGGGAACGGGTGGCTGGAGGCGTGGGTGCCTGGAGTGGACCGGGGCGCGGGTGTGAGTGGGTCGGCTGCGGATGTCGGGCTGTGGTCCGACGGCTCGGCGTCGGCGTCGCGCGCCCAACGCTCCCGGGGACCGGGCTCGGGCATGACGGCCGGACTCGGCAGTCGGACGCCTGGACGCGAGCGAGTTGGGTTGGCCGCGTTCGGTGGCTGGGGGCTTGGGCGCGAGCGAGTTGACCAGCTTCACCGGCCGGGCGCTTGGACGGGAGGGTTTGGGCCGGGTTCGGTGGCTGGGCGCTTGGACGCGAGCGAGTTGACCGGCTTCGGCAACTGGGCGCCGGGCGCGGGCGAGTTGACCGGCTTCGCCCGCCGCGTGTGGGTCGGTCCGCAAGACCGGCGATCCGGGTGATCGGACTGGCTCGTGACGATAAGGCCCGGCAACTGACCGCAGCTGCCGACCCCGACGAACGGTTCGGGCCCCAACCCGACAGCCGGCGACCCAAACGACCGCCCCGCCCCCACCTACCCGCCCCGTCCGTACCCTGACCCGAACCCAACGGGGGACCTATTGTCCTGCCGCGCGCCCGATTTGCCCCCAAAGTCCAGGACAGTTGGTCCCCCTACCGAACAAGACCCGATCGCCGGCTTTGAGTCTCCGGCCGCAAGCGACGAACGCCGGCCACGACGGTGGGGCAGGCGGCAGCGGTGCGTCCGGGCCACCGCAACCACCCACTGTCCTCAGTCGAGGCTTCGCGGAGTCCGCCCGAGCAACGCACCCGCAGCAGCCCACCTCCTGGCCAGAGCTGCGCTGCCCTCCACTCCGGGCCGGCACTCGATCTGCGGGGTCTTTGACTCTGTGGCCGCAAGCGACGAACGCCGGCCACGACGGCGGAGCAGGCGGCAGCGGTGCATCTGGGCCACCGCAACCACCCACCGTCCTCAGCCGTGACTTCGCGGAAGCCGCCCCAGCTACAACGCACCCGCAGCCGCCCCAGCCGCGACGCACCCGCAGTCGCCCCCGACCCAAGCCCCCGTCTGCGATGGCCCTGCATCTCAGTTCGTCCGCCCCCGACTCGACCCCGGCCGAGTCGCCTTGGCAGCCAACCTCGCCCCGCTCGCTACCGGCGGCCGCCCCACCGTCCGACGGTCAACCCTCACCCCACCCGCTCCACTCCGCCCGCCCCGACCGTCACCTCACCCCACCCGCTCCACTCCGCCCGCCTAGACCGTCACCTCACCTCACCTCACCTCACCCCACCCGCTCCATTCCGCCCAGCCTGACCGTCGCCCCACCCACTCAGCCCTGACCGTCACCCCACACCATCCGCCCCATCCCACCGCGCCCCGACCGTCCCCCCACCCCCCTCCACCCCGACCGAATCGCAAACGAACGTCCAAGGCTGGACAGGGATTTCAGCCGCCCCCTTGTCCGGGCCTCATCCCGCAGGCTAACTTTCCCGCAGACGTAGATAGAAAGCGCTTGCTATCGAGGGTGGGGCAGGTGGCGGATGCCGCTTCATGTCCGGCTCGGGGCGGCGAGCGCAACGTACGGACCCATCAACCGACCCGGCGTCGAAGCCGACCGGCGCGCGCCTGCCAAACGGAGGGACATCAGTGACACGCAAAACGGTGCGTATCGCCATGAACGGCGTGACGGGGCGCATGGGTTACCGCCAGCACCTGGTCCGCTCGATCCTCGCGCTGCGCGAGCAGGGCGGCCTCGACCTCGGCGACGGCACGGTCCTGTGGCCGGAGCCCGTCCTCGTCGGCCGCCGCGAGCACGCGCTGCGGGCGCTTGCCGACAAGCACGGTCTGGATCAGGCCAACGTCTCCACCGACGTGGACGCCGTCCTTGCCGACGACAGCATCGACATCTTCTTCGACGCGGCGATGACATCCACCCGCGAGGGCATCCTCAAGAAGGCCATCGCCGCCGGCAAGCACATCTACACCGAGAAGCCCAGCGCCACCTCCGTGGAGGGCGCCCTCGAACTGGCCCGTCTCGCCAACGGCGCCGGCGTCAAGCACGGCGTCGTCCAGGACAAGATCTTCCTGCCGGGTCTGCTCAAGCTGAAGCGCCTCATCGACGGCGGCTTCTTCGGCCGCATCCTGTCCGTACGCGGCGAGTTCGGCTACTGGGTCTTCGAGGGCGACTGGCAGGAGGCCCAGCGCCCCAGCTGGAACTACCGCGCCGAGGACGGCGGCGGCATCGTCGTCGACATGTTCCCGCACTGGGAGTACGTGCTGCACGAGCTGTTCGGCCGCGTGAAGTCCGTGACCGCGCTGGCCTCGACGCACATCCCGCAGCGCTGGGACGAGCAGTCCAAGCCCTACGACGCCACCGCCGACGACGCCGCGTACGGCATCTTCGAGCTGGACAGCCCCCAAGGCTCGATCGTCGCCCAGATCAACTCCTCCTGGGCGGTACGCGTCAACCGCGACGAACTCGTCGAGTTCCAGGTCGACGGCACCGAGGGCTCGGCCGTGGCCGGGCTGCGCAACTGCCGCGCCCAGCACCGCTCGGCCACTCCCAAGCCCGTGTGGAACCCCGACATCCCGGTCACCGAGTCCTTCCGCGACCAGTGGCAGGAAGTGCCGGACAACGGCGAGTTCGACAACGGGTTCAAGGTCCAGTGGGAGCTCTTCCTGCGCCACGTCGTCCTGGACGAGCCCTACCACTGGGATCTGCTCGCCGGCGCCCGCGGCGTCCAGCTCGCCGAGCTCGGCCTCAAGTCCTCGTCGGAGGGCCGCCGTTACGACGTGCCGGAGTTGAACCTGTGACCCGCCGTTACGACGTGCCGGAGTTGAACCTGTGACCCGCCGTCACGACGTGCCGGAGCTGAACCCGTGACCCGCCGTCACGACGTCACCGAGCCGACCCTCTGACCCGCCGCGACCCGACGGAGCCCGCACCATGACGATCCACCTGCCCCGCGCCGGCGGCGGCACCTTCGCCTACACCCCGCGCACCGAACCGCTCGCCGTATCGGGCAGCGCACCGCTGGTCTCGCGCACGGTGTTCTCCGCGGCCCACGTGGTCGCCGACCCGTACGCCGATGTGTCGCCGGACGGCCCTGCCGCCGTCGACTGGGACGCGACCCTCGCCTTCCGCCGGCACCTGTGGTCGCACGGCCTCGGGGTCGCCGAGGCCATGGACACCGCGCAGCGCGGCATGGGCCTGGACTGGGCGGGCGCCGCCGAGCTGATCCGCCGCTCCGCCGCCGAGGCCAAGGCGGTGGACGGACGGATCGCGTGCGGGGTCGGCACCGACCAGCTCACGGGGCCCGCCGGACTGCCGACGCTCGCCGAGGTGACGGCCGCGTACGAGGAACAACTCGCGCTCGTGGAGGGGACGGGCGCGCAGGCGATCCTCATGGCGTCCCGCGCCCTGGCGGCCGTCGCCCGCGGCCCCGAGGACTACCTCGCCGTGTACGGGGGCCTGCTCCGCCAGGCTTCCGAGCCCGTGATCCTGCACTGGCTCGGCCCCATGTTCGACCCGGCCCTCGAGGGTTACTGGGGTTCGGCGGACCTGGACGCCGCGACCGCGACCTTCCTCGAGGTGATCGCCGCACACGCGGACAAGGTGGACGGCATCAAGGTCTCGCTGCTCGACGCGGACCGCGAGGTCGCCCTGCGCCGCAAGCTGCCCGACGGCGTGCGCTGCTACACCGGCGACGACTTCAACTACCCCGAACTCATCGCGGGCGACGACCAGGGCTTCAGCCACGCCCTGCTCGGCATCTTCGACCCGCTCGGCCCGCTCGCGGCCGAGGCGGTCCGCGTCCTGGACACGGGTGACACCAAGGGCTTCCGTGAACTCCTGGATCCCACTGTTGAGTTGTCGAGGCACTTGTTCCAAACACCCACCCGCTTCTACAAAACCGGAGTCGTCTTCCTCGCCTGGCTCGCCGGCCACCAGTCCCACTTCTCGATGGTGGGCGGCCTGCAGTCGGCACGCTCGCTCCCGCACCTGGCGCGCGCCTACCAACTGGCCGACCAGCTCGGCCTGTTCCCGGACCCGGCGCTCGCCGCGTCCCGTATGACATCCCTGCTCGACGTGCACGGAGTCGCCCAGTGACCAGCCCCGCGCAGCACGCTGCTGACCCCGCGCCCGGCACCCCCCTTTCCGGCCCTCCGCCCGGCCTCTCGCGCTTCAGCATCAATCAGATGACGGTCAAGCAGCTCTCGCTGCCCGAACTTGCCAACGCTTGTGGGCATTCGGGAGTTCCCGGCGTCGGGCTGTGGCGCGAACCCGTTCAGGAGTACGGCGTCGAAGCGGCCGCGAAGCTGGTCAGAGACGCGGGCCTGACCGTCACGACCTTGTGCCGCGGCGGCTTCTTCACCGCGATCGACCCGGCCGAACGCCGCCGCGCCCTCGACGACAACCGCGCCGCGATCGACGAGGCCGCGACCCTCGGCACCGACACCCTCGTCCTCGTCTCGGGCGGACTGCCCGCGGGGGACAAGGACTTGGCCGGCGCCCGTGAACGCATCGCGGACGCGCTGGCCGAACTGGGCCCGTACGCCGCCGAGCGCGGCGTACGCCTCGCGATCGAACCGCTGCACCCCATGTACGCGGCCGACCGCTGCGTGGTCTCCACACTCGGCCAGGCCCTCGACCTCGCCGAACGTTTCCCCGCCGATCAGGTCGGGGTCTGCGTGGATACGTACCACATCTGGTGGGACGACCTGGCGCCCGAGCAGATCGCCAGGGCGGGTGCGGGCGATCGCCTGCACACCTTCCAACTGGCCGACTGGACCACCCCGTTGCCCGAGGGTGTCCTCACCGGCCGCGGCCAGCTCGGCGACGGCTCGATCGACCTCGCGCACTGGTGGCGCCTGGTCGACGCGGCGGGCTACACGGGCTCCGTCGAGGTCGAACTCTTCAACGCGGAGCTGTGGGCGCGAGAGGACGGCGCGGCGGTCCTCCACGAGACGGCGGCCCGCTTCTCAGCGGTGGCGTCCCAGGCCCTCGGCTAGCCCGCGCGCGAAGCGGGTGCTCGCCACGCGGAGAGCTCAGGCGCCGCGGGCCGCGGCCGCCGTGGTCCGCGACCGCCGCCGGCTACTTCTTGCCGCCGCCCAGGATGTTGCCCAGAATGTCGCCGAGGTCCAGGCCGCCGCCCTGCTGACCGCCCTGCTGGCCCGTCGGCGTGGCACCCGGTGCCGCGCCGGGGACCGGGCCGGGGGTGGGGATCGGGCCGGAAGCCTGGGCGGAACCGCCGGACGCCCCCGCCTTCGACGACGCGGCCCGCTTCGTCAGTACGGCGAGCAGAACCGGGATGAGCATCTCGATGGCGCGCGAAATGGTCGGCGCCGGGATGCCCGTCTTCTTCGAGACCGCCTGTGCGACCGGCTTGCTCATCTTGCCGATCATGCCGGCCATCATGCCGCCGCTGAGGAGCCCGCCGAGCCCGCCGCCCAGCGTGGCGACACCCTGCAGCGGTGCGGCGCCGGCGGCGTCGCCCACCTCGGCGAAGGCCTGACGTACCTCGTCGACCTCCTCGGGGGCGCCGTGGGCGGCCTTCTCCTGCAGCCCGCCGGAGAGTGTGGAGACCGTCTCGGTGATCAGGTTCTGCGCGCCGGCCTCGTCGGTGCCGAGCAGACCGGCGATCTCGTGCAGCTTGTCGTCGCCGAGCTCGTCGATCACAGCCTTCTCGAGCGGCACATTCGCATCTTCACTCATGTCTGAAACGCTACGGCCGCCCCGGTTTGTCGGCACCTGGAAGCGGCCTGGAAGCGGCCCGGAAGCGGAGCTGGGACTTTCACGAAAATTACTGCCCGCAGCCGTACAACCCTTTCTCGGTGACGCGGGTCGTACTAGGCATCAGGGCTTCCGGAGGGGATCCGGGGGGATTGAGGGAGGCCTGTTGGAGGGGGATCCGAGGGGGTTCGGCCGGGGGGCCGGGCCCCCTCAAACATGTGCGGGGCCGGGCCCGCGCGGAGTTTTCCACAGGCTTCCCGCGCTGTCGGTGCCGCCCGCTAACGTCGCCTCATGACCAGCCGTACCGGCAACAGCGCAGGGCTGCCCCAGCCCCGGCTCGCGGTGCTCGAAGGAGTCCTCGAGCGGATCACGTATGCCAATGAGGAGAACGGATACACGGTCGCCCGCGTCGACACCGGACGCGGCGGCGGCGATCTGCTCACCGTCGTCGGCTCGCTGCTCGGTGCCCAGGTGGGGGAGTCGCTGCGGATGGAGGGCCGCTGGGGCTCGCATGCGCAGTACGGCAAGCAGTTCACGGTGGAGAACTACACGACGCTGCTGCCCGCCACGATCCAGGGCATCCGCCGCTATCTGGGATCAGGCCTGGTCAAGGGCATCGGCCCGGTGTTCGCGGACCGCATCACGGAGCACTTCGGCCTGGACACGCTCAGGATCATCGAGGAGGAGCCCAAGCGGCTCATCGAGGTCCCGGGGCTCGGCCCCAAGCGGACCAAGAAGATCGCGGACGCCTGGGAGGAGCAGAAGGCCATCAAGGAGGTCATGGTCTTCCTGCAGGGAGTCGGCGTCTCGACGTCGATCGCGGTGCGTATCTACAAGAAGTACGCGGATGCCTCGATCTCGGTGGTGAAGAACGAGCCGTACCGCCTCGCCTCCGACGTCTGGGGCATCGGCTTCCTCACGGCGGACCGCATCGCCCAGTCCGTCGGGATTCCGCACGACAGCCCCGAGCGGGTCAAGTCCGGGCTGCAGTACGCCCTGTCGCAGTCGACGGACCAAGGGCACTGCTTCCTGCCCGAGGACCTGCTGATCGCCGACGCGGTGAAGCTGCTCCAGGTCGACACCGGCCTCGTGATCGAGTGCCTCGGCGAGCTCGCCGAAGATCCGGAAGGAGTCGTACGGGAGCGAGTGCCCGGTCCGGACGGCGAGCCGGTCACCGGGGTCTTCCTCGTGCCCTTCCACCGGGCCGAGCTCTCCCTCGCGGGCCGGCTCAAACGGCTGCTGAGCACCGATGACGACCGGCTGCCGGGGTTCCGGGACGTCGACTGGGGCAAGGCGCTCGGCTGGCTCAAGGCAAGGACCGGGGCCTCGCTCGCACCTGAGCAGGAGGAGGCCGTCAAGCTCTCCCTGACGCGCAAGGTCGCGGTGCTCACGGGCGGGCCCGGCTGCGGCAAGTCCTTCACCGTACGGTCGATCGTGGAGCTGGCGCGGGCCAAGAAGGCCAAGGTGGTGCTCGCGGCGCCGACCGGACGGGCCGCCAAGCGCCTGGCCGAGCTCACCGGTGCGGAGGCCTCGACGGTGCACCGCCTCCTGGAGCTGAAGCCCGGCGGCGACGCGGCCTACGACCAGGACCGGCCGCTCGACGCCGATCTGGTCGTGGTCGACGAGGCCTCGATGCTCGACCTGCTCCTGGCCAACAAGTTGGTCAAGGCTGTGCCGCAGGGCGCCCATCTGCTGTTCGTCGGAGATGTCGACCAGCTGCCCAGCGTGGGCGCGGGCGAGGTGCTCAGGGATCTGCTCGCCGAGCGGTCCCCGGTGCCGGCCGTACGGCTCACGCGGATCTTCCGGCAGGCACAGCAGTCCGGTGTCGTCACCAACGCCCACCGGATCAACTCCGGCATCCCACCCCTCACCCAGGGGCTCAGTGATTTCTTTCTCTTCGTCGAGGAGGAGACCGAGGACGCGGGACGGGTCACGGTGGATGTGGCGGCCCGCCGGATCCCCGCGAAGTTCGGGCTCGATCCGCGCCGTGACGTGCAGGTCCTCGCTCCCATGCACCGCGGCCCGGCCGGCGCGGGCACGCTCAACGGGCTGCTGCAGCAGGCCATCACGCCCGCCCGCCCCGAGCTCGCGGAGAAAAGGTTCGGCGGTCGTACGTTCCGCGTCGGCGACAAGGTCACCCAGATTCGCAACAATTACGAGAAGGGCGCCAACGGGGTGTTCAACGGGACCGTCGGGGTGGTGACCGCGCTCGACCTCGTCGACCAGAAGCTGAAGGTGCTGACGGATGAGGACGAAGAGGTCGATTACGACTTCGACGAACTCGACGAGCTGGCCCATGCCTACGCGATGACCATCCACCGGTCCCAGGGCAGCGAGTACCCCGCGGTGGTGATCCCGATCACCACCGGTGCCTGGATGATGCTCCAACGCAATTTGCTCTACACCGCCGTCACGCGGGCGAAGAGGCTGGTGGTGCTCGTCGGGTCACGCAAAGCGCTTGGCCAGGCGGTACGCACGGTTTCCGCGGGCAGGAGGTGCACGGCCCTGAGTCACCGGCTCGGTGAGATCGGATGAACCACAGTGGTGATCGTTGATCGATCATCCCGGTGGCAAACATCACGGAGGGGTTCCGGAACCAGGGTCAAAGGGGCAGGATGAGCAGGCTGACGGCACTGAGTGCCGTCAATAGACCTAATGGTCGACCCCGAGTGCACTGCCCAGGGCCAAATGGGGGATGGTGGACAGCAGTCAGGGCACCTCGAAGAAGAGGCACTACGTCGGTGAGGGATGACGTGAGCGACAACGCGAACAACGCTGTAGTAGTTCAGTACGGCGATGGCGAGTACACCTACCCGGTGATCGACAGCACCGTCGGTGACAAGGGCTTCGATATCGGGAAGCTGCGCGCCCAGACCGGTCTGGTGACCCTGGACAGCGGTTACGGAAACACTGCCGCGTATAAATCGGCGGTCACGTATCTCGACGGTGAGAACGGCATCCTGCGCTACCGGGGCTACCCGATCGAGCAGCTCGCCGAGCGTTCCACCTTCATCGAGGTCGCGTACCTGCTGATCAACGGCGAACTGCCGACCGTGGACGAGCTCGCGACGTTCCGCGACGAGATCACCCGGCACACCCTCCTGCACGAGGACGTCAAGCGGTTCTACGACGGCTTCCCGCGTGACGCCCACCCGATGGCGATGCTGTCCTCGGTGGTCTCCGCGCTGTCGACCTTCTACCAGGACAGCCACAACCCGTTCGACGAGAAGCAGCGCCACCTCTCGACGATCCGTCTTCTTGCGAAGCTTCCGACGATCGCCGCGTACGCGTACAAGAAGTCGGTCGGCCACCCGGTGGTCTACCCGCGCAACGACCTCGGTTACGTCGAGAACTTCCTGCGCATGACCTTCTCGGTGCCGGCCGCCGAGTACGACCTGGACCCGGTCGTCGTCTCCGCGCTCGACAAGCTCCTTATCCTGCACGCGGACCACGAGCAGAACTGTTCGACGTCCACGGTCCGTCTGGTCGGCTCCTCGCAGGCGAACATGTTCGCGTCGATCTCCGCCGGCATCAACGCCCTGTGGGGTCCGCTGCACGGCGGCGCCAACCAGTCCGTCCTGGAGATGCTCGAGGGCATCCGCGACTCGGGCAACGACGTCGACACCTTCATCCGCAAGGTGAAGAACAAGGAGGACGGCGTACGCCTGATGGGCTTCGGCCACCGGGTGTACAAGAACTTCGACCCGCGCGCGCAGATCATCAAGGCCGCCGCGCACGACGTTCTCTCCGCCCTCGGCAAGTCCGACGAGCTGCTCGACATCGCGCTCAAGCTGGAGGAGCACGCGCTCAACGACGACTACTTCGTCGAGCGCAAGCTCTACCCGAACGTGGACTTCTACACGGGTCTCATCTACCGCGCGATGGGCTTCCCGACCGAGATGTTCACCGTGCTCTTCGCGCTCGGCCGCCTTCCGGGCTGGATCGCCCAGTGGCACGAGATGATCAAGGAGCCGGGATCCCGTATCGGCCGCCCGCGCCAGATCTACACCGGCGTGGTCGAGCGCGACTTCGTGCCGGTCGAGTCGCGTTGATCCCTCCGGCGCGCAGCTGATCTTTCCGACGCGCAGCTGAACACCCACTGAGCCGCACGGCACCCGTTCTGTACGGGGCCGGGCGGCTCAGTCAGTCGGTAGGTACGGTCCGTGAATCGGGCCGTCCGGTCAGCGGTCCAGCCAGTCCGGCGCCCACATGTCCTGCGGGGTCCGGGCCCCCGCGGTGCGCAGATGATCGCGCAGCGCGGTCAGCACCGGGTGCCGGTCTCCGCTGCGGAACAGCAGCATGTGCGGGTAGACCGGGGTCGGGTCGTGCAACGGGATGCGTCGTAGATCGTGAGTCCGGGGCCACAGGTAACGGTCCCCGCCACCGACGAGCGTGGCCAGGGAGGTCGAGTCGGCCAGCGCGTCCATCAGGGCCTCGTCACCGAAGTGGGGGCCGAGTGCGTCGATGCTCAGGCCGAAGGCCTCGGACAGCGCCTGGTAGAACGCGGCCCACTCCGTCCCCGGCCTGATACCGGGCACCCAGATGCGGTGGTCGGCCAGGTGCGCGGGCCTGACCCAGGGCGCGTCGGCCAGCGGATGGCCAGGTCCGACCAAGAGCTCAAGTGGCGCGTCCAGGAGTCGTTCGGCGCTGATCCCGGCCGGGACTCGGCCTGCCGGCAGGGCGCGGAAGGACGCGTCGACGGTTCCTTCCAGCACGGCTTGGGCGGCCTGGGCCGCGTTCTCCCTGCCGAGGGTGACCGCGTCCAGGGCCGTCCCGGGGCGGGAACGGTAGAACCGGTAGACGGCCTGGGCGGGAGCGATGCGCCGGTTGAGGACATCGACACGCAAGGGCCGGCTGCCGGGGCGCACCGCCTGCTCGGCCTGCCCGATGGCTGCCAGGACTCTCTTGGCGTGCGGCAGGAAGACCTGCCCGTCCACGCTCGGCCGGGACCCTCGGGGGGTCCGGATCAGGAGCGTGACTCCGGTGTGCCTCTCCAGAGCCGCGATCCGCTTGGAGACCGCCTGCTGGCTGATCCCCAGCTCGTCGGCCGCAGCCTGGAACTGGCCGGTCTCGACAACGGTCACGAACGTCCGCAGCGCTTCCACATCCACGTTTCCACCCTAGGTACACCACCATGGGTTGTGTCCGGTGCGGCCGAGGGTTGTTTGATCGAGCGTTCCGAGCGGTGGTGGGATCGGCCCATGTCCACCCGTACAGAGCAAGTCATGTATGTCCAGACGGCCGAGTTCGCGCGTCATGCGGAGCGGATCGTGGAGGTGACCGATGCGACGTCCCGCCTGAACGTGCTGCCGTTCAGCGACACCCGAGGCCGCGCGGAACTACTTTCCGTTGTGTTCGGTGGTCCGCTGCCGGAGTCGGTGACGATCTATCCGCCGTTCTTCACCGAGCACGGGCTGAACACGACGTTCGGGGAGCACGTCTTCGTCAACCAGGGGTGCACCTTCATGGACAAGGGAGGCATCCGGATCGGGAACGGCGTCATGATCGCGCCGAAGGTCAGCCTCATCACCGGAGGCCATCCGCTGCCCCTGGCCGAGCGCCGCGAGTACCTCTCCTTCGCCCCGATCACGATTGAGGACGACGTCTGGATCGGGACGGCTGCCGTGATCACGCAAGGAGTGACCATCGGCGCCGGCGCGGTGATCGCCGCAGGCGCGGTGGTCACTCGTGATGTTCCTGCCGGCACCGTGGTCGCGGGAGTGCCCGCCCAGGTGATCAAGACCATTGATTGAGCCCGGCCGGACGTCCGGCCCAGGCGTCCTGTCGGTCCCGGCGGAGAGGGCCCGGCGGAGAGGGACCGGTGGAGAGGGACCGGCGGAGGGAGCGGGGCAGAAAGGGCCCGGCTGAAAGGGAAAAGCGCCCCGCCCGCCGGTCCCCCCACGGGCCGGCTGGCGGGGCGCTTTCCTAGCCCCGGTGCGGATTCCCCCCACGGGATCCGGCCGGGCGTCTGCGCGTGCCCATCGATCGAGCACTTCGGAAGTCCCGGCGCTTCGGTACCGCCGGCACTTCGGTACTGCTGGTCCTGCGGTCCGCCGGGACGCGTTACGGGAGGGCCGCTCAAAGCTCTCCGTGCACGTGCCCCGGCCAACGCGGACTGGGAACGTCCCCCAAGACGTCCCCTGATGACCCAAACGCCCCCCAAGACGTTTCTGCCATCGCCACTTAGACCTGCGAGACCCCTGAATGGTTACGTTGGAATCGCTGTGATCTACGTCTCTCGGCTATGTCCTGAACCGGCACATCGAACCCGATATGCCGAACCGGTCCATAGCGTAAGGGAGTTGTGGTGAGTATGTGAAGCCCCAGCTGGGGCGTATCAGGAGAACCGCCGCAGGCGGAGGCTGTTGCTCACCACGAAGACGGACGAGAAGGCCATCGCCGCCCCCGCAATCATGGGGTTCAAAAGCCCCGCCGCGGCCAGCGGAAGCGCGGCGACGTTGTAGCCGAAGGCCCAGAACAGATTGCCCTTGATCGTGGCCAGCGTGCGCCGCGCGAGCCGGATCGCGTCCGCGGCCACGCGCAGATCTCCCCGTACGAGCGTCAGATCGCCGGCCTGGATCGCGGCGTCCGTGCCGGTGCCCATCGCGAGACCGAGATCGGCGGTGGCGAGCGCGGCGGCATCGTTCACACCGTCGCCGACCATGGCGACGGCGCGGCCCTCGGCCTGCAGTCGCCGGACGACCTCGACCTTGTCCTGCGGCAGCACCTCGGCGATCACATCGTCCGGCGCGATCCCGACCTCGGTGGCCACGGCCCGCGCGACGGCGGCGTTGTCCCCGGTGAGCAGGATCGGCTTCAGGCCCAGCGCCCGCAGCCGCTCCACGGCCTCGGCGCTCGACGGCTTCACCGTGTCGGCCACGGTGAGCACGGCCCGTACGGACCCGTCCCAGGCGACGAGCACGGCGGTGCGCCCCTGCTCCGCGGCCTCGTTCGACGCGGCGGCGAGCTCCGCGGGCACGGAGATCCCCTCAGCGGCGAGCAGCGCACCCCGCCCCACCAGGACCGGGCGCCCCTCGACGGTCCCGCGCACCCCGAGCCCGGGGACATTGGCGAACTCCGAGACGGGCGGCAGCTGTCCGGTGAACCCGGCGGCCACCGCCCGCCCCACCGGATGCTCCGAAGCCTGCTCGACGGCCGCCGCGTACCGCAGCGCCTCCTGGTCGTCGGCCGAAGCGGCCGCGACCACCGACGCCAGCTCCATACGCCCCGACGTCACCGTCCCCGTCTTGTCGAGGACGACGGTGTCCACCCGCCGTGTCGACTCCAGGACTTCGGGACCCTTGATGAGGATCCCGAGCTGGGCGCCCCGCCCCGTACCGACCATCAGCGCGGTCGGCGTCGCGAGCCCCAGCGCGCACGGGCACGCGATGATCAGCACGGCGACCGCCGCGGTGAAGGCCGCGTTCGCGTCCCCGGTCGCCCCGAGCCACCACCCGAGCGTGCCCACCGCGATCAGGAGCACCACCGGCACGAACACCGCCGCGATCCGGTCCGCGAGCCGCTGCACCTCGGCCTTGCCGGTCTGCGCGTCCTCCACGAGCCGGGCCATGTGCGCGAGCTGGGTGTCGGCGCCCACCCGCGTGGCCTCGACGACAAGGCGCCCGCCCGCGTTCACGGTCGCGCCCGTCACCGGCGAACCCACGGTGACATCGACCGGCACCGACTCCCCGGTGAGCAGCGAGGCGTCGATCGCCGACGCGCCCTCGACCACGGTCCCGTCCGTGGCGACCTTCTCGCCGGGCCGTACGACGAAGCGGTCGCCCACGCGCAGCGCCGCGACCGGCACCCGCACCTCGACGCCGCCGCGCAGCACCACCGCGTCGCGCGCACCCAGCTCGAGCAGCGCCCGCAGCGCCGCCCCCGCCTTGCGCTTCGCGCGCGCCTCGAGCCAGCGTCCGAGCAGGATGAACGTGACGACCCCGGCGGCCACTTCGAGGTAGATCGTGGACGAACCGTCGGTACGGGAGACGGTGAAGTCGAAGCCGTGCCGCATCCCCGGCATCCCCGCGTCACCGAAGAACAGCGCCCACAGCGACCAGCCGAACGCGGCAAGCGTGCCCACCGAGACCAGGGTGTCCATGGTGGCCGCGCCGTGCCGGGCGTTGGTCCACGCGGCGCGGTGGAAGGGCAGCCCGCCCCACACCACGACGGGCGCGGCGAGCGTCAGCGAGAGCCACTGCCAGTTGTCGAACTGCAGCGCCGGGACCATCGCCATCAGGATCACCGGCAGCGCGAGCACGGCACTGACGGTCAGGCGCTGCCGCAGCGCATCGGCCTCATGCTTCTCGGGGACGTCCGCAACGTCCGGGGAGCCGGGGTCGGCGGGCGGCTCCGGCACGATCTCGTGCGCCGAGTATCCGAGCTTCTCCACGGTGGCGATCAGATCGGGGACCGCCACCTCGCCGCCGTACGCGACCCGCGCCTTCTCGGTGGCGAGGTTGACCGAGGCCGTGACCCCCTCGATCCGGTTCAGCTTGCGCTCGATACGCGAGGAGCACGAGGCGCAGGTCATCCCGCCGATGGCGAGTTCGACCTCGGCGGACGGCAGGGTTATGGCGTCGGGGGCTGCTGAGGACATGAAGGTTCTTTCGGGGCTGCGAGGAGGAGGAGCCGTATGCGCGAAGGGCTTCGTATACGCCGAGGAGGCGCCGTATACGAGGAAGCGCCGAAGGGGGCGCACGGCCGATGGCCGCACACCCCCCTGAGGGCTTCGACCGGTCAGGCGCGACCGGTCAGTTCGTAACCGGCCTCGTCGACCGCGGCGCGCACCGCCTCGTCGTCCAGCGGCGCGGCGGAGATGACGGTGACCTGGCCGGTGGAGGCCACGGCCTTCACCGAGGTGACGCCCGGCAGCTCGGAGATCTCGGCGGAGACCGCGCCCTCGCAGTGACCGCAGGTCATGCCGGTCACCTGGTAGACGGTGGTCACGTCACCCTGCGCGTCGGCGGCCGGCGTGCTGCTGCAGCCACCGCCGCCGCAGCAGGAACCGGTGGTCTCGGCCTGGGGGAGCTCGGTCTGGGCGGTCATGTCGTTCTCCTGTCGAGGGAGTGCGTTTTGAGGGTGGCACCAGAGTGCCCCATGGGGAGGCCGGTACGGCCCGGGCCTCCTTCACGCTCCCCACCGTATACCCCTAGGG
This sequence comes from Streptomyces mesophilus, assembly GCF_040300965.1. Classification (GTDB taxonomy): domain Bacteria; phylum Actinomycetota; class Actinomycetes; order Streptomycetales; family Streptomycetaceae; genus Streptomyces; species Streptomyces mesophilus_A. Next base: position 37,883 of record NZ_JBEPEW010000025.1, read on the forward strand.
GGTACTTTTCCAAGTGCTGTCGCGATGTGCCAGCGAGCGGAGCCACTTGATGCCGATCAGGGAGATCAGCACCAGGCCGCCGACCGAGAACAGCGTGAAGAGATGTTTCTGCTGGTCGGTCGGCTCGGGGATGTACCCCTGGGCGAAGAGCGAGCGGTCGAGGCCGGTGCTGGTGATCCGGGCGACCAGCCAGATCGCGATGCCGTGCATCGAGTCCCACAGTGCGTGCAGCAGCGATACCCCCAGATACGTGCCGATCACCGGCCCGGCGAAGCGGAAGCGGCCGTCGGGGCGGCGGAACGCGAAGAGCACCGCACCCGAGATCGCCGTCCACAGGCCGTGTCCGAACGGGGCGAGTACCCCGCGCAGGAGCTCCGTCTCCAGGAGTGCCCGCAGATCGATGCCCTTGGTGGTGACGGCGGCGTTGAAGGCGTACCCCGCGCTCTCGAACGCGGCGAAGCCGAAGCCCACCGCCGCGCCGAGCACCAGACCCGTACGGATGCCGTGCAGTCGCGGCCGCCGGCGCACCACCCACATCAGGGCGGCGAGCTTGACCGCCTCCTCGATCAGGCCGACGCCGAGGAACATCCACAGAGAGGGGTGCAGCAGGTAGTACTCCATCACCGAGGCGCCCAGCACCCCGAGGATGCCGCCGGTCACGAAGCAGCCGAGGATCAGGCCCACACCGAGGTCGCGTCCGTGCCGCTCGTACGCCCACATGACGAAGACGGCAGGCACGAGGAAGCTGCCGAGCAGGATCAGGGTCGGCAGCAGCGTGGTGTTCTTCGTGGCGTACGTGACGATCGCGGTCAGGAGCCAGAGGGCGAGGCCGCCCCACAGGCAGCGTTTCCACAGGCCGGGGGTGATCTCGGGCGCTGTGCCCACGGGGGTGGGGGGCATGGCAAGTACCTCCGGATTCAGCGGATTTGACCGGCGGTCGAAGGCGGCGGTGGCCGGTCGGTCCTTGGCAGATGAAGGGGCGCGGTTTGTCCGGAGTTTATGGTAAACAGCCGTTATGTCGCAGTCCGGGACGCTGATCCTGATCATGTCCATCGCGGTCCTCGCGCCCCTGCTCGCCTACGGCGTGGGGCGCTGGCTGCCCGTGCCGCTGGTCATCTTCGAGATCCTGCTCGGCATCGTCGTCGGGCCCGACGTCCTCGGCTGGGCCACCGGCGGCGAGTTGACCGAGGGCCTGTCCCATCTCGGGCTCGCCATGCTGATCTTCCTCGCGGGATACGAGATCGAGTTCGACCGGATCCGCGGCGACACCCTGAGCAGGGCGGCCAGGGCGTGGGTGTGTTCGCTCGTGCTCGGTCTGGCCCTGGGGCTCGTGCTCGCGAGCGGCGGTTTCAGCAAGGCCGTCTGCATCGGCACGGCGCTCACCTCCACGGCGCTCGGCACGGTGCTTCCGCTGCTCCGGGACGCCGGGGATCTGCGCAGCCGCTTCGGATCCGTGGTGCAGGCCTTCGGTGCGGTCGGCGAGTTCGGGCCGATCATCGCGATGGCGGTGCTGCTCAGCGGGCGCAGTGCGTGGCAGTCCACCGTCCTGCTCGTCCTGTTCGCGCTGGCCACCGGCGGTGCGGTCTTCTGGGCGATGCGGCCGCACAAGCCGTGGTTCGCGAACGTCATCGCCAAGACCCTGCACAGCAGCGGGCAGTTCGCGGTCCGTCTGGTCGTGCTGCTGCTGGCCGTGATGCTGGGCCTGGCGACCTGGCTCGGGCTCGATGTGCTGCTCGGCGCGTTCGCCGCCGGGATGATCACCCGGATCGTGCTGCACCGGGCCTCGCCCGAGAGTGCGCACGAGGTCGTCTCGAAGGTCGAGGCGATGGGCTTCGGCTTCCTGGTGCCGCTCTTCTATATCGTCACGGGTATCGAGTTCGACCTCGCCGCCCTGCTCGACGGCGGCCGTGCGCTGGTGCTGCTGCCCGTGTTCCTGGTGCTCTTCCTGCTCGTACGAGGGCTGCCGGTGTTCCTCCTGGCGCCGGGCGATCTGGACCGCCGCGACCGCCGCGCCCTCACCCTGTACGCCTCCACCGCGCTGCCGCTGGTCGTGGCGATCACGACCATCGGGCTCGAGGAGCATCTGCTCAAGAGCGGTGAGGCGGCGGCGCTGGTCGGGGCGGGGCTGGTGTCGGTCCTGGTGTTCCCGCTGCTCGCGATGAAGCTGCGGGTGGGCACGGGGAAGAAGGCCCTGCCGGAGGGGCGGGTCCAGGGGGCCGAGGCCTGGTGACCTGCCGTACCGGCTATGCCTGGCCGGGCAGTACGCAGTCGCCGATCACCGGATCGAGATAGCGGAACAGCACCCTCTTCAGCTCCACCCGGTACGCCTCCTGCTCGTCCGGATGTACGGCGAGCAGATCGAGCCCGGCCTTGAAGAGGCCGAGCACCGTGTTGGCGACGATCGTGATCTCGGACCTCGGGGTGTCGGGCAGATACAGCGCGAGCAGTTCCTCGATCCGCTGGAGCACCGCGCCATGGAAGGCCTCGAAGGCGTCGGTCACCTGGCCCGGGGTGTCCGGGCCGTGCATGAGCACATGGAACGCCGGGTTCTGGAAGTTGAACTCCAGGAGCGGGTCCACCACCGCGTCCACCATCTCGGTGAGCGGCAGTCGGATGTTCTCGGCGGACAGCGCCTCGCCGTACGAGGTACGCCACTGCTCGAGCAGCCGGCCGCCCAACTCGACGGCGATGGCCTCCTTGTTCGGGAAGAACTGGTACAGCGTCCCGGGCGAGACCCCGGCCTCGCGCGCGATCGCGTTGGTGCTGGCGCCCGCGTAGCCGACCTGGGTGAAGACGGTGGCCGCGGCGTCCAGGAGCTGGGCGGCCCGGCGCTCGCCGCGTGCCTGGCGGCGGCGCGGCTTCGGTGCGGCGGGCTGTAGCTCCTGGTCGGGCATCGATGTCTCCACTCCCTCTTCCCTGTGCTCCGAGCCTATGTGAGGCGGTGGTACGGGCGGCAGTTGACAAACGCGAGCGGTCGCTCGCATTCTGGAGAAACGCGAGTGATAGCTCGTGTTTAGCACGGTGAAGGGGACACCGCCATGCCGATCGAACCCGCAAGCAGCCCGCCCGAGCCGCGGGGCTTCACCCGGCTCGTGACCGCGCGCCCCCGGCTCTCCCTCCTGATCGCCCTGGTCGTCACCGCCCTGGCCGTGTTCGCCGGCAGTGGGGTCGCCGACCGGATGGGCAGCGGTGGCTGGGAGGATCCGGCCGCCGAATCCACGTATGCGGCCGAGGTGTTGGAGCGGGAGTTCCCCGACTCGGAGCCCAATGTGCTGCTCCTCGTCGACGGCGGGAAGGCCGGTGTGGACGACCCCGCCGTGGCAGCCGAGGGCCGCCGGCTCGTCGAGCGGCTCGCCGCCGAGGACGGGGTCACCGGCGTCGGCTCGTACTGGCAGGCGCCCGAGCGGGCGAAGGCCGCGCTGCGTGCCGAGGACGGCGGGCAGGCGCTGGTCTCCGCCCGTATCGAAGGCGACGAGAAGACCGCCGCGGCCACGCTGGAGCGGATCGCACCCGGACTGCGCGGGACCCACGGCCCGGTGGAGGTGACCATCGGAGGGCCGGTCGCGGTGCAGCACGAGATGACGGAGACCATTCAGGAGGACCTGCTCAGGGCGGAGATGATCGCCCTTCCGGTGACCCTCGTGCTGCTCGTGATGGTCTTCGGCAGCGCGGTCGCGGCGCTGCTTCCGCTGCTCGTCGGCATCGTGGCGATCCTCGGGACCAACGCGGTGCTGCGGGGGATCACCGAGTTCACCGATGTCTCGGTGTTCGCGATGAACCTCACCACCGCGCTCGGGCTCGGACTCGCCATCGACTACGCCCTGTTCATCGTCCGCCGCTACCGCGAGGAGCTCGCCGCCGGCGCCGAGGTGCGGACCGCGGTGGGCACGACGCTGCGGACCGCGGGGCGCACCGTGCTCTTCTCGGCGCTGACGGTCGCCGTGTCCCTGGCCGCGATGCTGCTCTTTCCGCAGTACTTCCTGCGCTCCTTCGCGTACGCGGGGATCGCGGTGGTGCTGCTCGCCGCGGCGGCGGCGCTGATCCTGCTCCCTGCGGCCCTGATGCTGCTCGGGAATCGGGTCAACTCCCTTGATCTGCGCAGGCTGTGGCGCCGGGGCCGCGAACCCCGCAAGGAGCAGGGCGCCGGCTGGGGCAGGGCGGCCGCGCTCGTGATGCGCCGTGCGCCCGTCTTCGCCGTGGCCACCACGGCCGGACTGCTGCTGCTCGGACTGCCCTTCCTGGGCGTCAAGTTCGGCACCCCCGACGACCGCCAGCTGCCCGCGAGCGCCGAGTCCCATGTCGTACAGCAGCACATCCGTGACGGCTTCCCGGGCAGCCCGGACGGTGCGCTCAAGGTGCTCGCCGAGAAGGGCACGCCCGAGGAGTACGAGGAGTACCGCGCGGGCGTCGGCCGGCTGCCGGGTGTGCTGCGGGCCGAGGGGCCCGTGCCGTCGGCCTCGGGCGACCTGGCGTACTTCACCGTGCTGCCGAAGGGGGAGGCGGTCGGCGAACAGGCGCAGCAGCTCGTACATGAACTACGCGGTCGACAAGCCCCGTTCGAGACCTCGGTGACCGGTCGCGCGGCCCAGCTCGAGGACTCCAAGGCGGCGATCGGCGAACGGCTGCCGTGGGCGCTCGCGATCATCGCGGTCGTCACGCTGCTCCTGGTCTTCCTGCTCACCGGCAGTGTGCTGATCCCGCTGCAGGCCGTGCTGCTCAACGGGCTCAGCCTCACCGCGATGTTCGGCGCGATGGTGTGGATCTTCCAGGAGGGCCATCTGTCCGGACTGCTCGGCTTCACCTCGACCGGCGACATCGAGACGACCCTGCCGGTCCTGATGTTCTGCGTGGCCTTCGGCCTCTCCATGGATTACGGGGTGTTCCTCCTGTCGCGGATCAAGGAGGAGTACGACCGGACCGGGAAGCACGAGCACTCCGTGAAGTTCGGCTTGCAGCACACCGGCGGCCTGATCACGGCCGCCGCGGTGATCCTCGCGGTGGTGATGGTCGCGATCGGTACGTCACGGGTCACCAACACCAAGATGCTGGGGCTCGGGATCGCGCTTGCCGTGCTGATGGACGCGATGGTCGTACGGAGCCTCCTGGTCCCGGCCGTGCTCAAGCTCACCGGGCGCTGGACCTGGTGGGCGCCGGGTCCGCTGAGGCGGCTGCACGAGCGCTTCGGGCTGAGCGAAGGGGAGCCCGGGCAGCCGGTGACGACCGGGACCGAGGCGCGCGAGAAGGCGGGCGCGGGAGTCTGAACGCGCAGGCCCCCGCCCCCTGTTCGAGGGGCGGGGGCCTGCGCGTGCGCCTACTCCTTGCGGCCTCTGTTGCCCGGCCTGCCGGCGACCCAGCGGCGGATCGTGTCGGCGTACCAGTACGGCTTGCCGGCTTCCACGTGGTCCGGCGGAGGGAGCAGCCCATGCTTGCGGTACGAGCGCACGGTGTCCGGCTGGACCCGGATGTGTGCGGCGATGTCCTTGTACGACCAGAGCTCGCGGTTGGCCATGTGTGGCACCTCCCTGTGCGCATCGCGGCTACGGCCCGGGGGGAGCCGTCGGGGGAGCCGGATGCGTTCTCTCACGGTGATCACGCAGCGTGTGCTGTCGATCACTCAGCCTTTGCCCCGTGAACGACGGGGAGTGACGAGGGGGGTGTGCCTGTTGAGGGGGTGTGACGGGAAACCCGCGTGAGTGAGACACCTGTGACGGAAGGGGGACGTTTGTCGCGAATCCGTGTTGGTTTGCCCGGAAATGCCGTGGCCTGAGCGGGCGGACCTTGTCACGGGCGCGGCGAAGGTCCGGGCTCCCCGGGACCGACGTGGCGAAGGGCCGGGCTCCCCGAGGCCGACGCGGCGAAGGGCCGGGCTCCCTGCGACGGAGCCCGGCCCTTGACGACCCCCGCTTCCCCCGTCGGAAGGTCGACCTGATCAGGTTGCCTCAGCGCATCGGCTCGGTATTGGAGAAAGGCGCAGTTCCGTTCGCCGGGAGCAGCAGGCTGGTGGCCTCGCCCTGCAGCCGGTCGGGCTGCGGGGGCCCGGACGCCGCGGCGGGGGAGCGGCGGGCGGAGGCGAACTCGCCCGGCGTGCAGCCGGTCATCGCGCGGAACTCGCCGCTGAGATGCGACTGGTCGTAGAACCCGCAGGCCGCCGCCGTCTCCGCCTGAGTGCGTCCCGCGGCGAGCAGCCGGCGCGCCCGCTGCAGCCGCAGCACCCGCGCCGCCGCCTTGGGGCTGAGCCCGATCTGCTCCCGGAAGCGGATCTCCAACTGGCGTACGCTCCAGCCCACTTGTTCGGCGAGATGGGACACGGGGACGGCGCCGGACGTGCGGACCAGCTCGTTCCAGGCCGCGACCGTGCGGGGTGACGAGGGCGCGCCCTGCTCCGACCAGAGGGTGAAGACCTCGTCGAGCAGGGCGAAGCGCGCGTGCCAGGTCGGCAGCGACCCGAGGGCGTCCGCCAGGCTGTCCACCGAGCCCCACCGCCCGCGCCCGGACGGCAGTGCCTCGTCCGGATCGGCCACCTGGTCGGCGAGTTCATGCTGGTCGAGGCCGAAGAGCGTGAACGCGGCCCAGGGCGCGATCATCACTTCGATCCCCGAGAGCCGCCCGTCGTGCTCGCCGACGACTGCCGTCGTCGCGAGCCCCGACACCGCACAGACCCGCGTCACCGTGGGCCGGCGCGCGTGGTGGACCCGCAGCGGCCGGTCGAAGCCCAGCAGCAATGTGACCGCGGCGACCGGGGTTTCGAGCCGGCGCCGCGGTCCGGGCAGCGCGAACCGGAAGCCTCGGTAGCCGAGGATCCCGGGCCGCAGCCGCGGATGGGGCGTGCCCAGGGCCCGCTCCCAGGTACCGCCCGGACAGCGCAGCGTTCTGGGCGCCTTCGTCCGCACCACGTTCGTCCTCCTCGTGTCACGCCCCGCAGGAGCGCAGATGGGCGCGGGTGCGGCGCGCGATGGGCAGGGGGCGGTCCGGCTCGCAGGGGTACATGTCCTGCTCGACGATCGCGAACAGCTCGATACCGAGCGCCTGGGCGGCCGTCAGGACGGGTTGCAGCGCCGGGACCCCGGTCGGCGGCTCGCACATCACACCGCGCGCGACCGCGGGACCGAACGGCAGGTCCTCCGCCTGTACGGCGGCGAGCACGGCCGGGTCGACCTGCTTCAGGTGCAGATAGCCGATCCGGGAGCCGTATGTCTCGATCAGCTTCACGTTGTCGCCGCCGCAGTACGCGTAGTGCCCGGTGTCCAGGCACAGCGAGACCAGATCGGCGTCGGTGGCGTCGAGGAAGCGCGTGACGTTGTCCTCGGTGTCGATATGGGTGTCCGCATGTGGATGGACGACGATCCGCAGGCCGTACGTCTCGCGGACCTCACGCGCCAACCGCTCGTATCCAAGGGCCAGTTCACGCCATTGTGCGGCGGTCAGCTCGCGGTCCTCCAGGACCGCGCCCGTCTTGTCGTCCCGCCAGAAGGACGGGATCACGACCAGGTGGCCGGCGCCCTGCGACCGGGCGAGGGAGGCGACCCGCGAGACCTGCTCCCATGTGGCGTCCCATACGGACGGGCCGTGGTGCAGACCGGTGAACACCGTGCCCGCAGAGACCTTCAGACCCCGCCGCGCCGTCTCCGCGCGCAGCACCTCCGGGTCGGTGGGCAGATAGCCGTACGGCCCGAGCTCGATCCACTCGTACCCCGCATCGCCGACCTCGTCGAGGAAGCGGTGCCAGGGCACCTGCCGCGGATCGTCGGGGAACCACACGCCCCAGGAGTCGGGAGCGGAGCCGATACGGATGCGCGACAGTCCGGGCCCTTGCGTCATGGGCGCCAGCTTTCCGGCGATATGAGAAGGGTGTCAAGGAGGGGGACGGCCCATGGTCCGAATGTAAGGACAATGCGTTGACAGTGTGGCGCGCACGGCATTAGACCTGGAGTCGGCGGTACGACATGGACCAAGGCGGAACCGAAAGGGTGTGGCCGGTGTCCGAACCGCAAGGCCAGCACGACCAGTTCGACGTCATCGCCATGGGCCGGATCGGCGTGGACCTGTACCCCCTGCAGACCGGTGTGCCGCTCGCCGAGGTCGAGAGCTTCGGGAAGTTCCTCGGCGGCTCCGCCACCAATGTCGCCGTAGCCGCGGCCCGCCTCGGCCGGCGCACCGCGGTGATCACCCGTACCGGGGCGGACCCGTTCGGCACGTATCTCCACCAGGCGCTGCGGGAGTTCGGCGTGGACGACCGCTGGGTGACCGAGGTCGCGGGACTGCCGACCCCCGTCACGTTCTGCGAGATCTTCCCGCCGGACGACTTCCCGCTCTACTTCTACCGGCAGCCCAAAGCGCCCGACCTGGAGATCCACGCCGACGAGCTGGACCTTCAAGCGGTGCGTACGGCAAGGGTGTTCTGGATGACCGGCACCGGCCTGAGCGAACAGCCCAGCCGCGACGCCACCCTCACCGCACTCGCCGCCCGCGACCGCGCGGGCCTCACGGTCTTCGACCTCGACTGGCGGCCCATGTTTTGGAACGAGGAGCCGCGCCCGTACTACGAGCAGGCCCTCGCCCATGCCACGGTCGCCGTCGGCAATCTGGAGGAGTGCGAGATCGCCACCGGTGTACGTGAACCCCTCGACGCCGCACGGAAGTTGCTGAACCACGGGGTCGAGCTCGCCGTCGTCAAACAGGGCCCCAAGGGTGTGCTCGCGCTCAACAGCAAGGGCGAGAGCGCCGAGGTCCCGCCCGTGCCCGTCGAGGTGGTCAACGGGCTCGGCGCCGGTGACGCCTTCGGCGGCGCGCTGTGCCACGGACTGCTCGCCGGCTGGGAGTTGGAGCGCGTCATGCGGTACGCGAACGCCGCCGGAGCGATCGTCGCCTCGCGGCTCGCCTGCTCCTCGGCGATGCCGTATCCGCATGAGGTCGAGGCGGTCCTGTGAGCTTCCCGGTGATCAGCCCCGCCGAACTCGCGCGCACCCGGGCCCTGCACCCCGAGGCCGTCGCGGAGGCCGCCGCACGCAGACGCCGCAGGGCGCTGATCGGCACCGGCGGACGGTTGATGATCATCGCCGCCGACCATCCGGCGCGCGGCGCGCTCGCCGTCGGCGGCCGGCAGCTCGCCATGGCCAACCGGCTCGACCTGCTCGGCCGCCTCTGCCTCGCCCTCGAACACCCGGGCGTGGACGGGGTGTTGGCCACCGCCGACATCCTCGACGATCTGCTCCTGCTCGGGGCGCTCGACGACAAGGTGGCGCTCGGCTCCATGAACCGGGGCGGTCTGGCCGGCTCGGCCTTCGAGCTCGACGACCGCTTCACCGGCTACCGGCCGGCCGACATCGAGCGCTCGGGCCTCGACGGCGGCAAGCTGCTGCTCCGGATCGACTACGACGACCCCGGCTCGCTCGCCACCCTGCACTCCAGCGCCCGGGTCATCGACGACATGGCGGAGCGCCGGCTGCCCGTGTTCGTCGAGCCGTTCGTGTCCCGCCGCGTCGACGGACGCCTGGGCAACGACCTGTCCGCCGAGGCGGTCACCACCTCCATCGCCATCGCCTCCGGGCTCGCCGGCACCTCCGCGTACACCTGGCTGAAGGTGCCCGTGACCGAGAACCCGGACGACATGGCGCGCGTCATGGCGGCCTCGACGCTGCCGTCCGTGATCCTTGGGGGTGATACGCACGCCGATCAGGACGCCGCGTACGAGAAATGGCGGGGCGCGCTGCAACTGCCCACCGTGCAAGGGCTTGTCGTGGGCCGTTCGCTGCTCTATCCGCCCGATGACGATGTCGCGGCGGCCGTCCAGACCGCTGTGGGTCTGCTGTAGGGAGTGAGTCGCCATGCATGTACGGGCAGGTGAGACGGCGCACGGGCCGTACGCCCTGGACATCGATCCGGAGCGGGCCGGCTGGACGTTCGCGTCCCTGCGGGTGCTCGACCTGCCGCCGGGCGGTTCGCACACCTTGGTGAGCGGGGGCAGCGAGTGGATCGTGCTGCCGCTGACCGGGGGCTGCACCGTCTATGTGAACGGCATGATGATCGAACTCGACGGCCGCAAGGACGTCTACGCGGGCGCCACCGACTTCGCGTACGTACCGCGTGACGCCCACACCCAGATCGCCTCCGCCGTGGGAGGCCGGTTCGCTTTGGCAGGAGCGAAATGCGAGCGGAGACTCCCGGCTCGCTACGGCCCCGCGGCGGAGGTTCCGCTCGAAGCACGCGGCAGCGGGCGGTGTGCGCGCGAGGTACGGGGTTTCGCGGCCGCCGACGCCTTCGCGTGCGACCGCCTGATCGCCGTGGAGGTGCTCACGCCCGGCGGCAACTGGTCCTCGTACCCGCCGCACAAGCACGACGAGCATGTGCCGGGCAAGGAGAGCGAGTTGGAGGAGATCTACTACTTCGAGATCGACGGCGGCCCGGAAGGCCTCGGCTACCAGCGCGTGAGCCCGTCCCGCGAGGGCGGTACGGATGTGCTCGCCGAAGTCCGTACCAGGGACGCGGTCCTGGTCCCGGACGGCTGGCACGGACCGTCCATCGCGCAGCCCGGACACGACATGTACTACCTGAACGTGATGGCTGGCCCGGGCGCCGGGCGTGAGTGGCGGATCCGGTTCCACCCCGATTACGAGGAGGGCTACCGATGAAACTCACCGTCGCCCAGGCGCTCGTACGCTTCCTGTCCCGGCAGTACAGCGAACGCGACGGGATCCGGCAGCGGCTGATCACGGCGACCTGGGGGATCTTCGGGCACGGGAACGTGGCCGGGCTCGGGCAGGCGCTCGTCGAGTACGGCGACGACATGCCCTTCCACCAGGGGCGCAACGAGCAGTCGATGGTGCACGCGGCGGTCGGCTACGCGCGGCACTCGCGGCGCCTGTCCACGCACGCGGTGACCACCTCCATCGGCCCCGGGGCCACCAATCTGGTGACCGGCGCCGCGCTCGCCACCGTCAACCACCTGCCCGTACTGCTGTTGCCGGGCGATGTGTTCGCGGCGCGGCCCGCCGACCCCGTACTGCAGCAGCTCGAAGTGCCGTACGCGGGCGATGTGTCGGTGAACGACTGTCTGCGGCCGGTGTCGAAGTACTTCGACCGGATCACCCGCCCCGAGGCACTGATCCCGGCGGCGCTGAGTGCGATGCGGGTGCTCGCGGATCCCGTGGACACGGGAGCGGTGACGCTCGCGCTGCCGCAGGACGTGCAGGCGGAGGCGTACGACTGGCCCGAGGAGTTCTTCCGGGAGCGGGTGTGGCGGATCCCGCGGCCGCAGGTGGACGAACGCGATCTCAACGAGGCGGTCGCGCTGATCCGCCGCTCCCGCAGGCCGCTCGTCATCGCGGGCGGCGGGGTCCGGCACGCCGGAGCCGAGGCCGCCCTGAAGGCGTTCGCCGACAGCACGAAGATCCCCGTCGCCTCCACGCAGGCGGGCAAGGGGTCGCTGCCCCATGACCACCCCGCCGATCTCGGCGGGATCGGGCACACGGGGACGGCCGCCGCGGACGACATTGCCCGCAGCGCCGATGTGGTGATCGGGATCGGCACGCGCTACACGGACTTCACGACGGCCTCGGGCACGCTCTTCGAGCACCCGGACGTGCGCTTCGTGAACCTCAACATCGCCGGGTTCGACTCCCACAAGATGGGCGGCATCTCGCTGGCCGGTGACGCGGCCGCCGGACTGATGGAGCTGAGGTACCTCCTCACGGAACGCACCGCGGACACCGAGCTGATTCCCGCCTACCGGCTGCCCCGGTCGTACGAGGACGAGTACGGCCGGGCCAAGTCTGAGTGGGACTCCCTGGTCACTGAGGCCTACGCGGCGCCCGACGAGGAGGCCCGGCCCGCGCAGGCCCAAGTCCTCGGCGTACTGGACGAGTTGGCCGACGACCGTGACGTCCTCATCAACGCAGCCGGGTCCCTCCCCGGAGACCTGCACAAGCTGTGGCGCACCCGCCGCAGCGACCAGTACCACGTCGAGTACGGCTACTCCTGCATGGGCTACGAGATCCCCGCGGCCATCGGCGTCAAGCTCGCAGAGCCCGCGCGCGAGGTCTGGGCACTGGTCGGCGACGGGACGTACCTGATGATGCCGACCGAACTCGTCACCGCCGTACAGGAAGGGATCGCGATCAAGGTCGTGATCCTGCAGAACCACGGGTACGCGTCCATCGGCGGCCTGTCCGACTCGGTCGGGGCCGAGCGGTTCGCGACCGGATACCGGTACCGGGCCGAGGACGGTACGTACACCGGGGACCCGCTGCCGGTGGATCTCGCGGCCAACGCGGAGAGCCTCGGGATGCGGGTGCTGCGCGCGAAGACCGTACGCGAGCTGCGGGAAGCTCTCCGCGAAGCGCGTGCGGCGACCGTTCCCACATGTGTCTACGTCGAGACCGAATCCGCAGACACAGTGTCGGGCGTGCCATCAGCGCAGGCGTGGTGGGATGTTCCCGTGGCCGAGACCGCGAGCCGCAAGGCGGCGGTCGAGGCGCGCCGGACCTATGAGAGGCGCGTGCAGGCCCGCAGGCGCCATCTGTGACCGCCGGCCCGGCGCCATCTGTGACAACCAGCAGGAGTTCGAGGAGTACGCCATGACGAACGCCGTGACAAAGACCGTGCACCACTGGATCGGTGGCAAGACCGTCGAGGGCGCCTCGGGCCGCTCGGGCCCGGTCACCGACCCGGCGACCGGCGCCGTGACCACGCAGGTCGACTTCGCCTCCGTCGAGGAGGTGGACGCGGCGGTCGCCGCCGCGAAGGAGGCCTGGGCGACCTGGGGGCAGTCCTCGCTGGCCCAGCGCACCACCGTCCTGTTCAAGTTCCGTGCGCTGCTCGACGCGAACCGCGACGCGATCGCCGAGCTGATCACCGCCGAGCACGGCAAGGTGCACTCGGACGCGCTCGGCGAGGTCGCGCGCGGTCTGGAGATCGTGGACCTGGCGTGCGGGATCACCGTGCAGCTCAAGGGCGAGCTGTCGACCTCCGTGTCCAGCCGCGTGGACGTGGCCTCGATCCGCCAGCCGCTCGGTGTCGTCGCGGGCATCACGCCCTTCAACTTCCCGGCCATGGTGCCGATGTGGATGTTCCCGCTGGCCATCGCGTGCGGCAACACCTTCGTGCTCAAGCCCTCCGAGAAGGACCCGTCGGCCTCCCTGAAGATCGCCGAGCTGCTCGCCGAAGCGGGTCTGCCGGACGGTGTGTTCAACGTCGTGCACGGTGACAAGGTGGCCGTCGACCGGCTCCTGGAGCACCCGGACGTCGCGGCCGTCTCCTTCGTCGGCTCGACCCCGATCGCCCGCTACATCCACACCACCGCCTCCGCCAACGGCAAGCGCGTCCAGGCGCTCGGCGGCGCCAAGAACCACATGCTGGTGCTGCCCGACGCCGACCTCGACGCGGCCGCGGACGCCGCGGTCTCGGCGGCGTACGGTTCGGCGGGCGAGCGCTGCATGGCCATCTCCGCGGTCGTGGCCGTCGGTTCGACCGGCGACGAGCTGGTCGCGAAGATCCGTGAGCGCGCCGAGAAGATCAAGATCGGTCCGGGCAACGACCCGGCGTCCGAGATGGGCCCGCTGATCACCGCGGCCCACCGCGACAAGGTGGCCTCGTACGTGCACGGGGCGGCCGAGCAGGGCAGCGAGGTCGTCCTCGACGGCACCGGTTACACGGTCGAGGGCCACGAGAACGGGCACTGGATTGGGCTCTCGCTGCTCGACCGCGTCCCGGTCACCGCCGATGCGTACAAGGACGAGATCTTCGGCCCGGTCCTGTGCGTGCTGCGCGTCGACACGTACGAAGAGGGCCTGGCCCTGATCAACAACTCGCCCTTCGGCAACGGCACCGCGATCTTCACCCGCGACGGCGGCGCGGCCCGCCGCTTCCAGCTGGAGGTCGAGGCCGGCATGGTCGGCGTCAACGTCCCGATCCCGGTACCCGTCGGCTACCACAGCTTCGGCGGCTGGAAGGACTCGCTCTTCGGCGACCACCACATCTACGGCAACGACGGCACGCACTTCTACACCCGCGGCAAGGTCGTCACGACCCGCTGGCCGGACCCGTCCGAGGCGCCGGCCGGAGTGGACCTGGGCTTCCCGCGCAACCACTGAGCAGTTGGTCCGAGGCAGGCGGTCGCGCGCGAGCGACCGCCTGCCGTTTCATGCCGTGCATCGTGAACAGGGCGAGGTCGCTGAGCTCGACCGAGTACGGCACGCTCAGCATCCCGGCCACGTTCAGCGGGTACGGGCGTTCACCGAGACGCTGTGCCGGATCCGCACCGCAGGCCCGGCGGGGGACGCCGGAGCGGGGATGCCGGGATGCCGGGGTGGCGGACGCCGGAGCGGAGGGCCCGCCCCGTCACGAGTGGGCCGCCACCCGGGCCGCCGCCGCGGCGAACCCGCGGATCACCGGATGCGGGCGTGTGCCGTCGCCGGCCAGTTCCGGCTGGAACAGGGTGGCGAGGAAGAACGGGTGCCCCGGCAGCTCGGCTACGCGGGCGGCCCCTTCGTCGTCCGTACCGCTGAAGCGCAGCCCATGGCCGCGCAGGGTCTCCAGATAGTCCTCGACCAGGGCGTACGAGCAGTGGTAGCGCTCCAATGACCGCTCGGTGCCCAGGAGTTCCCGCGCCAGGGTGTCCGGCTCGAGGCGGACGGCGCCCTCGTGGCCGACCAGGGAGCAGGCGAGCGGCACGATGAGCTGCCGCTCGGCCGCCGGGTCGTTCTCGGCGTGCGCGGCGTCGGTCAGCCCGCAGACGTTCCGTGCGAACTCCAGGACCGCGTGCTGGAATCCGCCGCAGGTGCCGAGGAACGGGATGCTCCCCTCCCGTGCGGTACGTACGGCCCTGAGCGCGCCCGCCTCGCTGCGGTAGGGACTGCCCGGCAGCACCCAGATCCCGTCGAAGCCGTCGACGCCCTCGGCCGCCGCCTCCTCGGTCGGAATCCAGTACGCCTCCAGATCGAGGTGCTCGCGCTCGCGCAGCGCGTCGAGGAGGTCCGGGATGCGGGTGTGGGAACGGACGTTGGGGGAGCGGTCGCCGACGAGGGCGATACGCGCTGGTCGTGCTGTATGTGCTTCTTGTCCCATAACGGGCGGGGCGGTCGTCATGCCTTCATCGTGAGTCCGGACCCTGCATCAGGTCCAACGATGATTCCTGGAGGCCGCATCAGCAGCACTGATGCGGCCTGATGCAGACTGTCGGACGTGGATCCTCATCTCCTGCGGACGTTCGTCGCCGTCGTCGACCAGGGTTCGTTCTCCGTCGCGGCGAGCACACTCGGCTATACGCAGTCGGCCGTCTCCCAGCACATCGCGGCCCTCGAATCCGACCTCGGCACACCGCTGTTGACCCGCCGGCCCGTCGCCCCGACCGCGGCCGGGGCCCGGCTCATGGAGCACGCCCGGCCGCTGCTCCTGCGCCTCGACGCGGCCCGTGCGGATCTGGCCCGGCTCAACCAGGCGCCACAGCAAGGGATTTCCGTGGCCTGTACGCCGCTGTCGCACCCCGCGCTCCTTGCCGGACCCCTGCCGGGGGACCGTCCGAGCCTCAGGGTCCTGGGCCGGGACGAAGCGCTGGGGGCCGTGACCTCCGGCGAGGTGGACCTCGCCCTCGTGGACGGAGCGGCCGCCCCCAGCGATCCGCTCGCGCTCGCGGACCTCGGACCGCTCACCACCTTGCGGGTCGCCGAGGAGCCCTTGGCGGTCGTGCTGCCCGAGCGTCACCCCCTCGCCCGCCGCCCCTCCGTACGCCTCGCGGATCTGAGCGAGGCGCACTGGATCAACGCCCCCGACACGGGAGTTCCGCTGCCCCGGCTGCGGGTGGCGGCGGGCACCGACGGGTTCCGCGCCCGTACGGCGTACGAAGGCACGGACGTCCTCACCCTCGGCGCCTTGGTCCGTGCGGGCCACGGACTCACCGTGCTGCCGGACTCGACGGCGCGGCGGCTGCACGGCGTGGCCGTGACCGCGATCTCGGCGCCGCACATCGTGCACCGGGTCGAGGTGGTGCACGGGCGCCTGCCGCGGGGAGCGGCGCGGGAGCTGGTGGAGCGGATCGGCGGGGCCGGGTAGGTCACGAGCCCTGCATCTGCTCCTTGACGAACGCCGTCATGTCGGCGGTGTCCGAGGCGGCGGGCGCTGAGATCTTCTTCGCCGTACCGAACTTCAGGTAGTCCATGGTCATCTTCATGGGGCCGACCACCGACTTCATGCGGACCGGCATGTCCTCGGCGTCCAGCCACAGTTCCACGGTCATCGTGTCCGCGCTGTCGAGCATCTTGCCGAGCATGCCGTTCTTGTCCTCGCCCATGGGACCGACGGGCATCTCGGCCTTGTAATGCGTCGTCTCCCTTCCGAGGACGTTCTCCTCACCGACCTCGGTGACGTCCTCGGCGTCCTTGATCTCCTTCAGCCCGGCCATCGGGTCCATGTCCGCCGAGGACAACGCGGACGCGCCCTGCTCACCCAGCGCCACCGAGGCGTCGATCTTCATCCAGTGCTTGCCCTGCAGCGGGCCGCTCGGCTGGGGGTCCACGTTGTAGTAGTAGGCGCCGTCCACGAGAAGCATGCGGACCTCCGAACCCGAGACGAGGTCGGTCATGCCGGAGGCGGCGGCGTCCATCATCAGGTCGGAGGCATCGCCGTTCTCGCCCCAGGTGTACGTCCCGCTCATCGCCACCTCACCCGTGCCGAAGTCCACGCGCGCGTCGACATCCGCGGAACCTGCCTGCTGCGCCTTGTCCGACGCCTTGCTCAGCGCACTCAGAAGCGCCGCGCCGGTCTCGACGCCCGAGCCCGCTCCGCAAGCGGTGGCGCCGGCTGCGACGACGACGAGGGCGGCCGTGGCCGCGAGGGTGCGCTTCATGAATCTCTGCCTCTGCTGGGGGTGTTCGCCGGGATCATGGCAACCCTAGGGAGGCGCGGAAGGCGTACGAGCGGACATAAGACCCGGATAAGCGGGACCTGAGTCACCAAGTTCTGCGGGTCAGCCCGGTGGGTGCAGGAATTCGGCGGCCGCATCGGTGACCGCTTCCGCGACGTGTGCGAGGGCGGGGACGTCGAGCTTCCACTGCTGCCAGTACAGGGGTACGTCCAGGTGCTTGCCCGGTGTCAGCTCGGTGAGCGTGCCGGAGCTCAGGAGCGGTGCGGCCTGGAGATCGGGGACCAGGCCCCAGCCGAGGCCCGCGATGACCGCGTCGCGGAACCCTTCGGACGCGGGGACGTAATGGCGCAGCGGCCCGGCGCCCGCGCGGCCGCGCGTGAGGGTGCGCACGAAACGGTCCTGCAGCTCGTCGCGGCGGTCGAAGACCACCACCGGTGCCTGCGGCAGCCGGCGGGACAGCGGGCCCGGTGTCAGATGCCGTTCCTTGAACTCCGCGGTGGCGAGCGGCAGATACCGCGCGAGGCCCAGCGGCCGTACCGTGCACCCCGCCACCGGCTCCGCCGACGAGGTCACCGCCGCCATCACACGGCCCTCGCGCAGCAGTGTCGCGGAGTGCCCCTCGTCCTCGCGCAGGAGCTCGAAGCAGACCGGCGGATCCTGCGGCACCCGGGTCAGGGCGAGCAGGAACCAGGTGGCCAGGGTGTCCGCGTTCACGACGATGGGCAGCCGGGCCGCCCCGCGCGGTCCGTTGTCCGCGGGGTCGTCCTCGAGTCCGAGGTCCAGGTGCGCCGCCTGCTCGAGCGCCGCGAGCTGCCGCGCGAAACGCACGACGACCTCACCGGACTCGGTCGGCCGCACCGGCTTCGTGCGCATCAGGAGGACCCGTCCGGTGCGCTGCTCGAGGGCCTTGATCCGCTGGCTGACCGCCGAGGGCGTCAGATGCAGGGCGGTAGCCGCGGCATCGAAGGTGCCCTCGTCGACGGCGGCGAGGAGGGTGCGGACCAGGTCGTGGGGTAGCTCCATCGGCACGGCGGCTCCAGCCCTCGTCATTACTAGCGCTAAGGGTACGTAAGAAACTTTAGCTGTACTGAAGGCTCGGTGATCCTTAGCGTCGAAGGCATGAACAGCGGACTTCTCCCGGCGGTCGGCGCCGGTTTCGGCACCGGACTCTCCTTGATCGTCGCCATCGGCGCGCAGAACGCCTTCGTGCTGCGCCAGGGCGTGCGCGGACAGGCCGTGCTCCCGGTGGTCGCCATCTGCGCCGCATCCGACGCCGTCCTGATCGCCCTCGGGGTGGCCGGCCTCGGCGCGGTCGTCACCGCGTGGCCGGCGGCGATGACGGTGGTCGGCCTGGCGGGCGGCGCGTTCCTGCTCGGTTACGGAGTCCTGGCCGCCCGTCGCGTGCTGCGCCCGGTGGACGGTGCGCAGGGGCTGCGGGCGGAGGGTGCGGGCACGCGGTCGATACGGGCCGCGGTGCTCACCTGCCTGGCGCTGACCTGGCTGAACCCGCATGTCTACCTGGACACGGTGCTGCTCCTCGGCTCGGTGGCCGCGCAGCGCGGGGACCTGCGGTGGGTGTTCGGCGCCGGCGCGATGCTCGGCAGCCTGGTGTGGTTCGCGGCCCTCGGGTACGGGGCGCGGCTGCTCAGCGGAGTCCTCGCGCGGCCGACGGCCTGGCGCGTGGTGGACGGCGCGGTGGCGGTGACGATGCTGGCGCTGGGCGGGATGCTGCTGCTGCGCACGCTGTGACCTCGGGCGGATTCGTACGGGGAGCCCGTACTACCCGCCGAACTCCCACGTCAGCACCGCACACACCTCGCCCTGTCGCGCCCCGGTCGCCCGGTAGGTCGCCAGCGCCCCCTCGTTGTCCGTGTCCACCGGCACCCACATGTCGTAGCACCCCAGCTTGCGTGCCAGGGCGGTGAGTTCGCCGATCAGCGCCGTCGCGATCCCCCTGCGCCGGTAGGGAGCGTCCACCCCCAACTCGTACAGGCACATCTCCACCCCCTTGTCCGGGTGGTGGATCTCGATGCCGGTGATGAAGCCGGCGGGGATGCCGTCCTCGTACGCGAGGAACATGTGGTGGCCGCCGGCCGAGAGGAAGCGGCGGGTGGCCTCCTCGCGGGGCGGGGCGTCGAAGAGATGGGCTGCTGCTGTCACCTGGTCAGCGTCGGTGGCGCGGCGGATGTCCATTCCTCATCGGTATCACGGGAGTCGGCGGACTTCGGGGTTCCGCGCATACGGGACCTCAGCCGGCGCCACAGTGCCCGCGGGCCGCCCGCGCGGCGGATCCTTCGGCCGCCCCAGACCAGAAGGGCGAGCGCGAAGAGTGCGCCGAGGGCCGGCCAGGGCACGGCGAGGAAGGAGGTCTCGCGCGTCGTCTGCGACACCTTGGGCTCGTCGAACGCGCCCGCCTTCGCCTTCACCGTCACCCAGTCCAACTGGGGCGAGCCGGCCCAGGGTTCGGTGAACTCCACACGCTGGCCCGGCAGCAGCTCCAGCTTCAGGGCGCGCGGGCGCCGGGTCAGGACATCGCGCCCGAACAGGCCCTCGGCGGAGAGCTGGATCGTCGGGCGCAGACGGACGTTGCCGCGGTTGACCAGGACGTAGCGGACCGTGGCCTCGGCGTCCGAGACCCAGGGGATCAGGGGAGCGGCGCGGTCGACCGAGACCGACTCGATCGCCAGGTCGGGCGCGAGAGGCCCGTTGACCCGCAGATACATCCGCGCGCCCACCGAACGCTGCACGCCCACCTGGACCTTGTCCTTCTTGCGGATGCTCTCCACCTTGGTGTTGAGCGCCACGATGCCGCCGATGTGGTCACCGGGGGTGGCGTCGGCGGGCACCTTGAGGCGGAACGGGATGTCCACCCGCTGGTGCGCCTCGACCGTGAGGGTGGTGTCCCGGGCGGCGTCGTTCTTGCCGAGCAGCATCCACGTGCCGACGTCCTTCGGCTCGCGCTCCACCGGAAGCAGCGCGAACGCCCCGCCCTGCGGGGTGTTCATCGCGTCCGTGGCGAAGACCCGGAAGGTGAGCGCCTCGTCGGAGGTGTTGGCGATGGTGACGCTGTCCTCGATCTCACCGCCCGGGTCCGCCTCGTGCGCGAAGTACTCGCGGGTGCGCTTGTCGGAACCCTCCGGCGGCGTGGGGAAGACCGCCCAGGTGCCGTTGTCCGCCGCGCGGGCGGCGGGCGGCGGTCCTGTGAGGGTGATGAGCAGGCCGACCACTGCGGCCACGATCAACGCGTACGGTCTGGGCATGCCTGCTCCAAGAGGCCTGATTCATACGGGAGTTGGGGCGAGGCGCGCCCTGAAGTGCCGAGCCGGAGCGCGCCCCGCCCCCTTGCGGGGTTACGCCATGGAGAACGTGACGACCGACTGGTAGGCGTCCGCGAACATGAACGGCGGAAGCTTCAGCGAAGCGCCGCCGCCGACCGCGAACTCGCCACCGGTCAGCTCCTCACCGCCGGGCGCCTGGGAGGCGACCTGCTTCGGTGTGTCCGTGATCGCACCGGCCGCGCCCACGGCGCACGGGCTCGGGCTGTCCGGGTTGGTCACGGTGCAGGTCGGCGCGATGGAGAGCGCCGCCGTGTTCATGGCGTGCCCGGTGGCCGCGTTGAGGAACGGCGTCCTCGTCACGGTCACGTCCCAGCCGAGGCTGCCACCGCGGAAGTCCTGTACGGCGGCGGCGTTGAAGTTGCCCGTCACCGTCTGGGACTTGCCGTTGATGGTGATCGCGCCCAGGTCGAGCGTGGGCAGACCGCCCGCGGGTCCGATCGCCAGGGCGCCCGGAAGCACCTCGATGTCGACGGGGTGCGGCACGCCCTCGATGGGCGTGACCCAGACGAAGGCCTTGCCCGGGGTGGCGCCGATCCGGACGTTGTCCGCCTTCGTCGTCACCGTCAGCGAACAGGTCGCGTTACCGGCCGCGTCCGCCGTTCCCGTACCGGTGTCGGTGTCCACGCCGGCGAGCGACGCGGTACAAGTGACCGGCCCCGGAGCGAAGTTGACACCCGTCGCCGTCACGGCCGTACCCGGGCCGCCGTTGTTCGGGGTCAGCTTGGTCGTGGTCGGCACGGTCGGCACCGGGATCTGGTTGGTGACGATGGCGACCTTCGGCGCGTTCGCCGTGCACGTGGTTTCCTGCGCGCCCAGCGGTGGGTTGGTGATCGTGGTGATGGTCTTCGACGAGTCGGCCAGCCACTTGATGGCGCCCGGGCTCGCGGACGCAGGGATGGTGATCGGCGCGTTGTTGGTCCAGGGCGCGATCGACGGCTCACCGTTCGCCGGTACGGTCTGCGGGTCCTGTACGTCGCCGGTGACGGTCACCTTGGTGCCGGCGGGAATCCCCGCGTTCTCCAGCTCGAAGGTGACCGACGGCGTCATCGTCAGCGTCAGCTGCAACGGCACCGTCACGCCGGTCGGCGAGGGTGTCACCTTGACCGAACCGGCCGGCAGGACATCGCCCGGCTGTACCTCGTCCGGCACCTCCACCGTGTACGTGGAGTTCATGTCGCGCGGGTTCGGCGACGGAGAGCCCGGTGGCAGCTGACAGTGCATGCTGGCCGTGGCGGTGCCCGTCACGGCGCTCGCGGGGGCCGCGAGCCCCACGACACCCGCCCCCACGGCTAGGGCCAGCGCTCCCACGCAGGCCAGACTTCGCTTACGGGTCGTTCTCACTGGGTGGTGCCCCCTTGGGTCGTGATCCTCGTATGCGATACGGCAGTTGGGCAGCCGTAAGTGATCACAGGAGGTGTCGGCCCAAGGCGTTGAGTGCTTACATTGGGACCGGCACTCCTGTGCCGACGGACCGGCCACCCTTGACCTGTTGGCGCGGGAAAGGGTGGCCGGTTTCGTATGTGGTGCGGCTCGTTACTCATGGCTGTGGTGCGGTGGTCGCATTAGCGCGCCAGGTGCCGGAGATGTCAATGACATGTGAAGGTTGCCGCGGACCGCGTTTGACGGTCCGTCAGGTGTGAAAGCGCTCCCATTCTGATATGCCCCCTATGTCCGCAGTAAGGTGCGCTTTAGGTGGCCCGTAACCGAAGGAGCGCCACGTACTGCGTCTGCGGTACGCCGCGCACGTCTCCTACCTCCGAGGGAGGCCAGGGGTCTCCGTCCGGCGGGGGCCGCGGTTGTCAGGGCGTCCGCTTACGCTCGTAGGCATGGATCTTCGACTGCCCGCGCTGAAGCGTGCCCGCACACGCCCCCGACGGCTCGCCGCCGCGGGGGCCGCGCTCGCCGTGCTCGTGGGCGCCGGCACCTGGACCGCCGTGGCGGCAACCGACGACAAGCCCGCCGTGCACCGCGCGGACGCGCTGATGCAGATGGACGGCGCGCGGATCGACACCTCGTACTTCACAGCGGGCAGCGGCGACACCAAACGCCCCGCAGTCCTGATCGGGCACGGCTTCGGCGGCAGCAAGAAGGACGTCCGGGCACAGGCCGAGCGCCTCGCCGAGCGCGGCTATGCGGTGCTCACGTGGTCGGCCCGCGGCTTCGGGAAGTCCACCGGCAAGATCGGTCTCAACGATCCGAAGGCCGAGGTCGCCGACGTCTCGCGCATGATCGACTGGCTGGCGAAGCGCCCCGAGGTCCAGCTCGACAAGGCCGGCGACCCGCGCGTGGGCGTGACCGGCGCCTCCTACGGCGGGGCCGTCTCGCTCCTTGCCGCCGGGCACGACGAGCGGGTGGACGCGATCGCGCCGCTCATCACGTACTGGAACCTTTCGGACGCCCTGTTCCCCAACGGGGTGTTCAAGAAGCTCTGGGCCGGGATCTTCCTGTCCACGGGCGGTGGCTGCGACAGGTTCGAGCAGCAGATCTGTGAGATGTACAACCGCGTCGCGGTCGCCGGGAAGCCCGACGCGAAGGCGCAGGAGCTCCTCCAGGGCCGCAGCCCGTCCGCCGTGGGCGACCGCATCAAGGTGCCCGCGCTGATCCTGCAGGGCCAGAGCGACTCGCTGTTCCCGCTCGGCCACGCCGATGCGATGGCGAAGGCCATAGGGGACAACGGAGGACCGGTCGCCGTCGACTGGATCGCCGGCGGCCATGACGGCGGAGACATGGAGGGCGCCCGGGCCGACGGCCGGGTGGCCGGCTGGTTCGACCGCTACCTCAAGCAGGACAAGGGCGCCGACACCGGTCCCGCGTTCCGCGTGACCCGTACCGGGGGAGTGGACTCCACCGACGGACGGGCGCAGCTCAGGGGCGCGACCGACGGGCAGTACCCGGGGCTCGACAGCGGTATGAAGACCGTCGAGCTGAACAAGGGCACCAAGTCCATGGACAACCCGGCGGGTTCGAGCCCGCCCGCGATCTCCACGGTGCCCGGCCTCGGCGGCGGTCTGAGCCAGCTCTCCTCGCTCGGGCTCGGCGGCCTCTCGCTCGACTTCCCCGGCCAGTTCGCGGCCTTCGACTCGACGCCGCTCGACAAGGACCTCCAGATCACCGGCTCGCCCACCGCGAAGGTACGGGTGCAGTCCGACTCCGGCGAGGCGGTGCTCTTCGCGAAGGTGTACGACGTGGGGCCCGACGGACAGCAACAGGTACTGCCCTCGCAGCTGGTCTCGCCGATCCGGGTCACCGATGCCAAGGAAGGACGCGAGGTCGACCTCACGCTGCCCGCGATCGACCACGAGGTGCAGTCGGGGCACAAGCTGCGCCTCGCCCTCTCCTCCACGGACCTCGGCTATGCCTCTCCCGTCGAGCCCGCCACGTACAAGGTGACCCTGCTCGACGACCTGAGCGTGCCCACCGCGCCCGGCGTGCAGACCGCCGCCGCGCCGCTGCCCGCCTGGGTGTGGGCGCTGCCGCTGGTGGGCGTGGTGCTCGCGGCCGGTCTCCTGTTCACCGCCCGGCGCCGCGTGGCCGCACCGCCCGCTGACCCCGCGCTCGCCGAAGTGCCGCTGCAGATCACCGACTTGAGCAAGAAGTACGGCAAGTCCGAGCGCTATTCCGTACGGGATCTGGGCTTCCGGGTCGAGAAGGGCCAGGTACTCGGGCTGCTCGGACCGAACGGCGCGGGCAAGACCACCACCCTGCGCATGCTCATGGGCCTGATCAGGCCCGACGAGGGTGAGATCCGGGTCTTCGGGCACGCGATCCGGCCGGGCGCCCCGGTCCTGTCCCGGGTGGGCGCGTTCGTCGAGGGCGCGGGCTTCCTGCCGCACCTGAGCGGGCGCGAGAACCTGGAGCTGTACTGGGCCGCGACCGGCCGCCCCGCCGAAGACGCCCATATCGAGGACGCGTTGGAGATCGCCGGCCTCGGCGACGCCCTCGCCCGCGCCGTGCGCACGTACTCGCAGGGCATGCGCCAGCGGCTCGCCATCGCCCAGGCCATGCTGGGCCTGCCGGACCTGCTGATCCTCGACGAGCCCACCAACGGACTCGACCCGCCGCAGATCCGCGAGATGCGCGAGGTGATGATCCGGTACGCGGCCGCCGGGCGCACCGTCATCGTCTCCAGCCATCTGCTCTCCGAGGTCGAGCAGTCCTGCACGCATCTGGTCGTCATGGACCGGGGACGGCTCGTGCAGGCCGGACCCGTGGCCGAGATCGTCGGTTCGGGCGAGACGCTGCTCGTGTCCACGGCCGAGCCCGTGACGGAGGCCGTCGCCGAGAAGATCGACGCTCTGCCCGGCATCGGCTCCGCGGCGGTCGCGGAGAGCGGTCTGCTCGTACGGCTCGACGGCGCGAGCGTGCCGGAACTGCTCGCCGAACTCCTGCGCCTCGAAGTACCGGTGACCGGTGTCGGACCGCACCGCCGCCTCGAGGACGCGTTCCTGAACCTGATCGGAGGCTCGGCATGAGCACTGAGGCGATGCCTGAGGTGACACCCGCCGAGGCCGCGCCCGGCTACCGTGCCCGGCGCACCCTGCCCTTCCGCGTCGAGGCGCTGCGCCAGCTGAAGCGCCGGCGCACGCTGGTGATGGCCGGGATCCTGACGATCCTGCCGTTCATCCTGGTCGCGGCCTTCGCGATCGGCGGCACCCCCGACGGGGACGGCGACCGCGGCCCGACCCTGATGCAGACGGCCACCGAGTCGGGCGCGAACTTCGCGGCGACCTGCCTGTTCGTCTCGGCCGGCTTCCTGCTCGTGGTGCCCGTCGCGCTGTTCCACGGCGACACCGTGGCCTCCGAGGCCAGCTGGTCCTCGCTGCGCTATCTGCTCGCGGCGCCCGTGCCGCGCGCCCGGCTCCTGTGGAGCAAGCTCGCGGTGGCGCTGTCGTTCAGCGCGGCGGCCATGCTGCTGCTGCCCCTGGTCGCGCTCGTGGTGGGCACGGCCGCGTACGGCTGGGGACCCCTGCAACTGCCGACCGGCGGCGGCATCGGTGCGGGCGAGTCGGCCGGACGGCTCCTGATCGTGGTCGTCTACGTCTTCCTGTCCCAACTGGTCACCGCGGGCCTCGCGTTCTGGCTCTCCGTGAAGACCGACGCACCGCTCGGCGCGGTCGGCGGCGCGGTGGGCCTGACCATCGTCGGCAATGTCCTCGACGCGGTCACCGCACTGGGCGACTGGCGCGATGTGCTGCCCGCGCACTGGCAGTTCGCGTGGATCGACGCACTGCAGCCCCAACTGGAGTGGGGCGGGATGCTGCAGGGCGCGGCGGTCTCGGTGACGTACGCCGTGATCTTGATCGCCCTGGCGTTCCGGGCGTTCTCGCGGAAGGACATCGTGTCCTAGCGGGCTTGTCGGCCGGCCCAGGCCGGCTGCATGATCGTGGCCATGTCCGCTGTGCCGTCCCGCCTGTCCGTCATCACGCTCGGGGTCCGCGATATGCCGCGGCTGCGCCGCTTCTACCGGGACCTGGGGTGGGCGGAGGCCCCGTCCGGTGATGACGACTGGACAGGGTTTCTGCTCGGCGGGGTGCTCCTGGCGCTGTACCCGTGGCAGGAGCTGGCCGCAGAGGCGGCGGCCGGTGAAGCCCCCGCTGCGGGATGGCCGGGGATCACCCTGGCCTGCAATGTGGACCACCGCGACCAGGTCGACACCGCGTTCACCGCGGCGGTCGCGGCGGGCGCCACGGTGGTGGCGGAGCCGACGGACCGGTCCTGGGGAGGCAGGTCGGCCTATGTCGCCGATCCGGAGGGCAATCGCTGGGAGATCGCCTGGGCGCCTTCCGCCCGCTTCGACGAACGCGGAGCACTGACGGGCTTCGGCGACTGAGAGTCCCTGCGCCCGAGGAAGCCGGGCGTCGAACCAGCCCCCGAGGACCGGACCCGACCCGGCTCAACTCCTCAGACACGGCCGGACGTTATGGTTCCGCGACTGCGGTGACCCGTCCGTCGTCGGCCCGTGATCGGGTCGGGATCTTCGTTATCGGCCCGCGACCGACGTTGCCGCATCGCAACTCTTCCGCAATAGGCCGGACCGCACATTCCTGAAGTCCCCTGCGTCACAGTCACAAGACCGATGACCGAGGGGGTACTTGATGCGACGCACAGGAGTACGGTCCGGGGCGCTCGCCCTGGTGATGGCCGGGGCGCTGCTCGCCACCGGCTGCGGGGCCGGGAGCGACAGCGACGGCAACCGGGCGAGCGAGGGCGGGGGCAAGGCGGACAGCGCGCCGATGCCCGCGCCGGACCAGCCGCGGGGCACCGAGGGGGCCGAAGGGGCGCAGAAGGACGGCGAGAGCCGGGAGGTCGCACCCGAACCCGACTACCTCTCCACTTTCGCGCTCGACGTGGACACGGCGTCGTACGGCTACGCGCGCCGCTCGCTCGAAGAGGGCCGGCTGCCCGACCCGGCGAACGTACGGCCCGAGGAGTTCGTCAACAGCTTCCGGCAGGACTACGAACGGCCCGAAGGCGACGGCTTCTCGGTGAGCGTCGACGGCGCCCGCACCCAGGACCCCGACTGGTCGCTGCTGCGGGTCGGCCTCGCCACCCGCGGCAGCGACGACGAGCGGCGCCCGCCCGCGGCCCTCACCTTCGTCGTGGACATCTCGGGATCCATGTCCGAGCCGGGCCGGCTCGATCTCGTACGGGACTCGCTCGACCTCATGACGGACCGGCTGCGCTCCGACGACTCGGTGGCCATCGTGACCTTCAGCGACGAGGCCGACACCGTCCTGGAGATGACCCGGATCGGCGGCAACAAGGACCGGATCCATGACGTGATCGACGACCTGGAGCCCACCGACTCGACCAATGTCGCGGCCGGAGTGGAGGAGGGCTACGACACCGCCGTGGACGGCAAGGTGCCCGGCTCCACCAACCGCGTCGTGCTGCTCTCCGACGCGCTCGCCAACGTCGGCGAGACGGACGCGGACGGGATCCTCGAGCGCATCGAGGACGAGCGCAAGGAGCACGGCATCACCCTGTTCGGGGTCGGCGTGGGCAGCGAGTACGGCGATCAGCTGATGGAGCGGCTCACCAACAAGGGCGACGGGCACACCACGTACGTCTCGACCCTCGACGAGGCCGAGAAGGTCTTCTGCGACGACCTGCCCGCCCATATCGAGCTGCGCGCCCGCGACGCCAAGGCACAGGTGGCCTTCGACCCGCAGACGGTCAAGCAGTTCAAGCTGATCGGCTACGAGAACCGCGAGGTCGCCGACGAGGACTTCCGCGACGACCGCGTGGACGGCGGCGAGGTCGGCCCCGGCCACACCGTCACCGCGCTCTACGCGGTACGGCTGCGCGACGGCGCCGACGCCGGGCATGTCGCCACCGCCAGCGTCCGCTGGCTGGACCCCGACAGCCGGTCCCCGTCCGAGGAGTCCGAGCAGATCGGGGCCTCCGCCCTGAACAAGCCCCTGTGGGGCGCGGGCGCCGACGAGTCGCTCCAAGTCGCCGCCGTGGCCGGGTACTTCGCGGACGGCCTGCGGGCCGAGTCCGGCTACCGGCCGTGCGAGTCGGAGACCGAGTGCACCGAGGACGAGATGGCGCCGAAGTCGGGCGGCTCCCTGCCCGGCGCCCCGTCGCTGCCGGAACTCCGGCGTGAGGCACGGCAGTTGGCCTCCTCTACGGGTGACGCCGCGGTACGGGACCTCGCCACCTCCCTCGAACAGGCCTGCCGCCTCCTGGGCCTTACCCCCGCGCCGGAGCGGGAGGGTGACGGCGGCGGGGAGCCGGAGGGGGAGCTGTAGCGAGGGCCCGGGGGCACGAGCCCCCGGACCCACCCTCGCCGGCCGTCAGCCGGTCGGCGAGGTCGCGCTCACAGCAGCGAGTACAGGAGCTTGTTCGGTGAACCGGTCCGCGGGTCCTGGACCTTGCCGCTGGTCGCCCCGTTCACGAGCGCGTCCCGTACCTGCGCGGGCGCGGCGCCGGGGTTGGCGGCCAGGTAGAGGGCCGCGACACCGGCCGTGTGCGGCGCCGCCATCGACGTACCGCTGATGGTGTTGGTCGCGGTGTCGTTGGTGATCCAGGCCGAGGTGACACTCACACCGGGCGCGAACAGGTCGAGGCAGGTGCCGTAGTTGGAGAACGACGCACGCCGGTCGTTGCGGTCGGTCGCTCCCACGGTGATCGCCTCGGGAACGCGGGCCGGCGAGGAGTTGCAGGCGTTCTGCGGCCAGCCGAGGAAGTTGCCGTTGCCGGCCGCGAGCGAGTACGTGACACCGGAGGCGATGGAGCGCTTCACGGCGTTGTCGAGCGAGGTGTTCGCGCCACCGCCCAGACTCATGTTCGCGACGGCCGGCTTCACCGCGTTCGCGGTCACCCAGTCCACGCCCGCGATCACTCCGGCGGTGGTGCCGGAACCCTGGCAGTCCAGGACGCGGACGCCGACGAGCTTGACGCCCTTGGCGACGCCGTAGTCCTTGCCGCCCACGGTGCCGGCCACATGGGTGCCGTGCCCGTTGCAGTCCTGCCCGTTCTGACCGCCGCCGACGGTGTCCGTGCCGATGCTCGCGCGCCCGCCGAAGTCGCTGTGCGAGGTGCGGATGCCGGTGTCGATGATGTACGCCGTCACATTGGACGCGTTGGTGTTGTACGTGTACGTCGTGGAGAGCGGGAGATCCCGCTGGTCTATTCGGTCGATACCCCACGTGGCGTTCGGCTGGGTCTCGCTGATCGAGACCCGCGCGTTCTGCTCGACGTAGGCGACCTCGGGATCCGCGGCGAGCTTCTTGGCCTCGGCCTTGGACAGCTTCGCCGCGAAGCCCTTCACCGCACTGCCGTAGACGTGCGTGAGGCTGCCCTCGTACTCGCCGGCCAGCGAGCGGGCGGCGGACCTCGTCTCGGCGCGGGAGGCCGAGCCGTCCTTGAGGACGACGATCCAGCTGCCGTCGACGGCCGTCGACTCCGGCGCGTACCGGACATCGCCCGCGGCGGGAGCGGAGTGTGCGGGGGAGCCGGCGAACTGGATGCCGGCGGCGAGCAGGACGGGCACGAACAGCGCGCCGAGTCTGCGGGAGGACGAACGCATGGTGGAGCACCTGACCTTTCGTTGACCGACCGGTCCGACACCCGCGGGGAAGCGGTGCGTACGGCCCGGGTGGGGAACGGGCAATGAGGTGTGCGCGGTGCGTGGCGGCACTCCCCGAGCGGTGCGAGGGGTGCCGTGGAACATCATGGCGTGACGCTGTGCATGCCAAACCTGCGCCTGCAGTGAGGGATTGTGCAGATACGGTCAGCGCCGGCCGCACAACTCCCGTTCCGCTTGCGCCGGATCGTTGGGGAAGCGAAAGCCCGTGCGCTGAAACGAGCCGGTGAGATTGGCGAGAAACCGGCGGGTGGTGAGCGGCGCCTGTGTCGCCTCGCGGAGTTCCGCGAGCCCGCCGCAGCGCAGGGCGCGCCGGGCCGCTTCGACCTGCAACGGGTCGACTCCGTCCGGGAGTTCACCGGCGCCCCGGTCGGCGATCACCCACGCGTCGGGCAGATGCTTGTCGTGCCCGACCCGCCCGCCCTCGACCCGCTGCGAGTGCGCGGCCAGCGGGTACGCCAGACCGATCGGGTCAAGGGCCGCACCGTCCAGCGGGACCGCTGTGCCGTTGTGGCCGAGCACCGGGTAGACGCCGGTCACGGTGGGAGCCCCGGCCGCGAGCTGCACGGGCCCGGGGAACAGCAGCGCCGGCGGCTCGGCGGTGCGCGCCGCACGGCCGTACCGGGCGTGCCAGTCGGCGCCCGCGAACGTGTGGTGCAGCGGATGCGGATCCGCGTTCTGTGCCACGTACACCCCGCGTTCGTCCGCGATGCCGCCCGGGCCGACCCGCCCCTCGTACTCGATCCGCAGCACACTCGCGCACACCGCCGCCCACACCGCGACCCCCACCGAGGCCAGCGCGGTCGCGCGGCTCGCGGGGGCGAGGAAGACCGGAAGAAGCATCAGGAACAGTCCGGGAAGCAGCATCCGGCCGTGCATGAAGTCCCCGCCGACCTTGATGACATACACCCAGCACAGAACACCGGCGAGGACCGGCGCGAGCACCGGCACCCACGGCACCCGCACCGAAGCACGCGCCGGCAGCACCGCCGCGAGCACGAACAGCAGGGGAACCCACAGCAGATACGGTCCTGCAAAGTCGCCGAGATACGTGAACCCGCGCCCCCACAGGCTCTGCGAGGCCTCCTTGGTGACGGCCGGCAGCGGCACGAGGTGCCCGTAGTAGCCCGCGCGGAAGATCTCGTACGCCGCGGGGAGCGCGAGCGCCGCTCCCAGACCGGCCAGGGTGCGCCGCCTTCCCGGCCGGACGAGCAGCCACTGGGCGCCGAGGAACACCGCCGACACCAGGCCCAAGTCCGGTCTCACCAGCGGCCCGAGGCCGAACACCACCGAGGTCCATACCGAGGCGGGCCGGGTGACAAGGAGCAGCCAGCCGCCCGCCAGCCAGCATGTGGCGAGACCCGTCTCCAGACCGGAGGTGGCGAAGTCCCACACGGGGGGCAGCGCGAGCAGCAGGGGCGCGCCCAGCGGCAGCGTCGCCGAACTCCCGTACAGGCGCAGGCAACCGAACGCGGCGAGCGCGAAACCGGCGGCGGTCAGGAGCAGCCCGCCGTAGACGGCCGCCTGCGCGAGGTCCACGCCGGTCGGTCCCGCCGCGGCGAGCAGCCACTGCCAGAGCGTGCCGGTGGAGGCCTCGGCGCGTTCGCCGGGATTGAACACCGGGCCGTTGCCCGCCAGGATCTGCCGGACCGTGCGGACATAGATGAGGGCGTCGTCGGACATCCAGCGCCGCTGGAACCCGGCGACCAGGATCACCAGCGCGGGCAGCGCGATCAGCGCGGCCCGCAGCCCGCGCCGGGGCCGGGCTGCGTCCTCGGTGAACTCCACGGTGTGGGTGGGTGCGTACGTCGTGGCCATGGACCGACCCTCGCCCGGGGCGGGCCGCGGGTGGCGCGGGCGCACCGGGACATGGGCCTAACGGGTGCACGGAAACAGCCCTGCCGGGGTGTCCGACGCCCGCTGCCGGGGGCATTGATTTCTCGTTACGCATCGGTAAGTTGACCCTTGCGTAAAGAACTTGGCACCACCGCACCACTCGTCGTGACCAGCGGACACACGGAGCCGACCATGGGCGTACGCAAGGATCTGAAGCGGGCGAAACAGCACAGCGATCTCGCGGCCAGGGCCCGCACCGAGCTGCTCCGTGAGGACGGAGTGGTCCGCGAGGCGCGCGTGGCCGCCCTGGTCGCCGAGAAGCCCGGCGGCTCGGTCGCCGACATCCCCTTCGCCAACGCGCAGGAAGATCCCCACGCCGTGGTGGTCCAGCGCAAGGAGGCGGGCGAGTGGCGGGCGGTGACCGCCGAGACCTTCGCGCGTGAAGTCACCGCCGCCGCAAAGGGGTTGATCGCCGCTGGCCTCGAACCGGGCGGCCGTGTCGCCCTGATGTCCCGTACCCGCTACGAATGGGCCGTCCTCGACTTCGCGATCTGGGCGGCCGGCGGCCAGTCCGTGCCCGTGTACGCCACCTCCTCCGCCGAGCAGATCGCCTGGATCGCCGAGGACTCGGGTGCCGGCATCGTGATCGCGGAGACGGCGGAGAACACCGCGACCGTCCGCACGGCCATCGGCGACAAGGCGCGGCTCTTCGAGCTGGACGCGGGCGCGATCCTCGAACTGGCCACGCTGGGCCGGGACATACCCGACGAGGAGGTGGACAAGCGCCGCGCCGCGCTCACTCCCGAGACCATCGCCACGGTCTGCTACACCTCCGGCACCACAGGACGCCCCAAGGGCTGTGTGCTCACGCACGGCAATCTGCACGCGGAGGCCGCCAACACGGTCGAACTCCTGCACCCGGTCTTCCAGGAGGTCACCGGGCAGATCGCCTCGACCCTGCTCTTCCTGCCGCTCGCGCACATCCTGGGCCGTGCGATCCAGATCGCGTGCCTGCTCGCCCGGATCGAGATCGCGCACTGCCCGAGCATCAAGCCCGACGAACTGCGGCCCGAACTCCGCTCCTACCGCCCGACGTTCATCGTCGGCGTCCCCTACCTCTTCGAGAAGATCCACGACACGGGACGCGCCACCGCGGAGAAGATCGGCCGCGGCGCCTCCTTCGAGCGCGCGGACCGGATCGCGGTGCGGTTCGGCGAGGAGTATCTGCAGGAGTTCCTGGGGACCGGCAAAGGCCCCTCGCTCGGCACGTACCTCGCCTGGGGCCTGTACGACCTGCTCGTCTACCGCCGTATCCGCAAGGAACTCGGCGGCCGCCTGCGCTACGCGATCAGCGGCGGCTCACCCCTCGACCCCAGGCTCAACCTCTTCTTCTACGCCGCCGGAATCATCATCTACGAGGGCTACGGCCTCACCGAGACCACCGCGGCCGCCACCATCACGCCCCCGCTCAGCCCGCGCCCGGGGACCGTCGGACTGCCCGTCCCCGGTACGGCCATCCGGATCGCGGACGACGGGGAGGTGCTGATCCGCGGCGGCATCGTGTTCGGCGCGTACTGGAACAACGAGCGGGCCACGGACGAAGTCCTGGACGACGGCTGGTTCGCGACCGGCGACCTCGGCGAGCTCGACGGCGACGGTTATCTGCGGATCACCGGCCGCAAGAAGGACATCCTCGTCACGAGCGGCGGCAAGAACGTGGCGCCCGCCGTCCTCGAGGACCGGCTGCGCAGCCGACCGCCGATCGGCCAGTGCCTGGTCGTCGGCGACAACCGGCCGTTCATCGGCGCTCTGGTCACCCTGGAGCCGGACGCGGTGGCGCACTGGCTCTCCGTACGCAAGATGCCGGCCGACACCCCGCTCGCGGACGTCTGCCGCGATCCCCGCATGATCGCGGATGTGCAGCGGGCCGTGGACTACGCGAACGAGGCCGTCTCACGGGCCGAGTCGATCCGCGGGTTCCGGATCGTGGCGGGTGAGTTCAGCGAGGAGAACGGGCTCCTGACGCCCTCGATGAAGGTCAAGCGAGCCGCCGTGATGCGGGCTTACGAAGGGGAGATCGCCGCGCTGTACGGGGACTGATCGCGCTGTGGGGCGACCGTGCGGCGGAAAGGGGTGCCCGGGCCTTTCGGCATGAGCAGTCGGGACCTTCGCCGTCCATGGCCGCGCCCTGGGTGGCACACGCTGGGAGCAGCGAACTTACGGTTCCGTAAGTTACGACGGCGACACCGATCGAGGACGACATGCCGACTGCTCCGCTCAGCGCACCGAAGGTCACGGCCGCCGCAGCGCCGCCCCAGGTGATCCAGGGCGGCATGGGCGTGGGCGTCTCCGGCTGGCGGCTCGCGCGCGCCGTCTCCCGTACGGGCCAGCTCGGTGTCGTCTCCGGCACCGCGCTCGACGCGGTGCTCGCCCGCAGGCTCCAGCTCGGCGACCCCGGCGGAGACGTTCGCCGCGCGCTCGCGGCCTTTCCGCTGCCGGAGCTCGCGGCCGCCGTGCTCGAGCGGTATTACGTGCCGGGCGGGCTCGCCGAGGGCGAGCGTTTCCGTACCGAGCCGATGCTCCGGGCCGAGCGCGGCGAGGCGGGCGAACTGCTCACCGTGCTCGGCAACTTCGTCGAGGTCTGGCTGGCGAAGGAGGGCCACGAGGGCGTCGTCGGCGTCAACTACCTCGCGAAGGTCCAACTCGCCCTCGCCCCCGGCCTGTTCGGCGCGATCCTCGCGGGGGTCGACTACGTCCTGGTGGGCGCCGGGGTGCCCGCCCATGTCCCGGAACTCGCCACCCGCCTGTCGCGCGGCGAGCCGGTGACCGTGGAGCTCACCGTCGAGGGGGATGCGGAGCCGTACGTGCACCGCTTCGATCCGCGGTCCCTGTCGGCCGGGGGCGCGGTGGCCGCGGAGCCCGGCGCCGGCGGGCGGTGCGATGGGGGAGAGGGGCCCTGTGAGTGCGGCGGGGCGGGATCCGGCGCGGGGCGGGGTGATGCGGGTGGCGCCCGGCGGGTGCAGAACGTCGAGATCGGGCCGCGTCCGGAGAGGGCCGGCGATCCGCGTGGAGTCGACGGTCCGGGCACGGCCGGGGCGGAGGGTCCCGGTGTGGGCGGTGGCGTGTGGGCCGGTCTGCGGCGTCCCGATGTGGTCGCCATCGTGTCGCTGCCCGTGCTCGCCTCGTACCTCGCCCGCGACGAGACCACGCGGCCCGACGGCTTCGTGATCGAGACCCACGGCGCCGGCGGACACAGCGCCCCGCCGCGCGGCGCCCTCGAGCTCGACGCGGACGGAGACCCCGTCTACGGGCCGCGCGACGTCCCGGACCTCGCCAAGATGGCCCCGCTGCGCGACCAGGGCATCCCGTTCTGGCTCGCGGGCGGCACCGCCCACCCCGAGCGCCTCGCGGCGGCCCGCGCCGCCGGTGCGGCCGGGGTGCAGATCGGCAGCGCCTTCGCCCTCTGCGAGGACTCCGGCATGGCGGCCGAGCTGCGCGACCAGGTCAAGTCCCGTGCGTCGGAGGGGAGTCTGACGGTGCGCAACGACGCGGCGGCCTCCCCGACATCGTTCCCCTTCAAGGTCGTCGCCCTGCCCGGGACCCTCTCCGAGCCCTCCGTACGGGCGGACCGGCGCCGCGTCTGCGACCTCGGCTATCTGCGCACGCCCTACCGCACCCCCAAGGGCGCACTCGGCTACCGCTGTGCCGCCGAACCCGCGGCGGCCTTCGCCCGCAAGGGCGGCGACATGGCGCAGGCAGAAGGCAAGGTCTGCCTCTGCAACGGGCTGCTCGCCACGGTCGGCCTGGGCTCGCGCCGCCCCGGCGGCACCGTCGAACCCCCGGTGGTGACCCTCGGCCAGGACCTCGGCTTCCTGGCCGACCTCAGCCCGCGGGGCGAGCCGTACTCGGCGGTGGACGTGGTCGACTGGCTTACGGGTACGGCTGGTTGATGCCGCCTTACGGGTGCGGTCCGTTGGCCCTGGCTCACGGGTGCAGCCGGTTGACGCCGGCTCACGGCATGGCCGGCCGAGGCCGCGAGCGGTGGGTCAGCGCACGCCCGTCAGGTGCGCGTAGACGACCGTATTGCCCTGGTAGCCGCCTTGTACGCCGGGGCCCCCGGGCTGATAGGGGCCGCCGCAGGTGATCACGCGCAGTTCGGGGCGGCCGGTCGTGCCGTACACCTTGCTGTCGGGATAGGCGCCGCCGTCGTGCAGTTCGACGGAGTCCACGCTGAAGATCGCGGTCCGTCCGTCGGCGCGGTCGACCTCGACCGTGTGCCCCGGGCCGAGCCGCGACAGGTGGTAGAAGACGGCGGGGCCGGTCGCCGAGTCGTAGTGCCCGACCGCGAGCGCCGTGCCGGCCGCGCCCGGGGTGGTGCCCTGCTGGAACCAGCCCGCCAGTTGGGGAGTCAGGGGAGACGGCACGTCGAGCGACCCGTCGGGCAGTACATCGAGACCGACGAGCATCGACTCCACACCGATGGCCGGGATCCGGATCGTCAATGGCTGGGAGGGCGCGAGCGCGGGCACTTCGGGTGCCTGTACGTGCTGCGGAGCCGGTACGGAGATCCGCGGCGGAGCCTCGACGGCATCCGCATTGCGCACCCCCTCGGCCGCGAACCACGCCCCGATGAGCACCGCAAGCGCGGTCGTGCCGGCGAGCGGAGCCTTGACACCGGGGAGGCGGAAGCGACCGGAGGAGGGCATGGGCACCTTCGTACGTTGCTGGCTTCTACAGGGGGCGGGAAGCGGGTGTTGTGGGGAACAGGATTGGACGGGGCTGCGCGGCCCGGGAGTTACGAGGCTCATTTGGGCCGGGAGTTACGAGACTTACGCGGACCAGGAGTACGAGGTCTATGCCGACCAGGAGTACGAGGCCTACGCGGACCGGTGCGCGAGGGCGGCCCGGCGGTTGCGGCGCCGGATCAGGAGCGCGCCGCCGACGCCGGCCGTGACGGCCAGCGCCGCGCCGCCCGCGATCTGCGCCGAGGTGTCGACCCGCTCGGGGGCGCCCCCGCCGAGCCCGGCCCGCACCCGGCCCTGCGGGATGACCTGCGGACGGGTGGTGGGCGTGACCACCGGGGCGGTCGGGCGTGTGGTGGGCGCGGTCGTGGGGGCGGTGGTCGGGCTGGTCGGCGAGGTCGCCGAGGAACCCGAGATGGTGACCCGCTGCGAACCGGCCGCGTCACCGCCGGCGCAGACCACGGCCACGGTGTAGGTGCCGGGGTTCACGTTGCTCCAGGTCGCCGACCCGCCCGCGAGGAGGGCCTGCTGGCCGCCCGCGAAGCTGGAGTTGCCGCCGCCGATCAGGGAGGCGCGGCCGCCCTTGGTGCAGGCCGAGGTGGTGGCCTGCACGGTGGAGCCGTTGACGGTGACCTTGATGCCGGCCGCGTTGCCGCCCGCGACCGGCTGCGCGCCCTTCTTGCCCGCCTCGGCCCCGTCCTTCGGCATCAGCGTCAGTGCCGCGCCGCCCGCGAGCACGGCGAGCACTACGACCGGGGCTGCTGTGGCGACGGTCCGTCGCACGTTCCGCTGCGTCCGCATGCGTATGCCTCCAGCGAAGCCCGGGGTGGCGGCACCCTGTCCGCCGCGGTCGCCTGGCACCCGCGCTCCATCCCCTTGAGCCAAGGGCCTCCCGGCCCTGCCCGCATGCGGGGAGCGGCATGAGGTGGTCGTGCGGGTGACGGGCTGGGCCGGATGGCTGACCTCTGGAGCATCTGCGCCTGGAATGATGATGAGGCGAGCAGGGCGGCCGGAGCGCACCGCTTTCTCACACGGCCGTCGGCCGGGAAGACGGGAATCGAAGCGCTTCGACACTCCTGGACGGTCCTGCGGCGTGCCAATAAAGTTGCGTCGGATTTTTGTCCCGCGCAGATCGAGAGCAACGAGTCGAAGCGGTTCGCCGAGTCGGCCAGGGGGAGGGCCCGTATGGTCACCATCGCCGAAGTCGCCCGCAGGGCCGGGGTTTCGCCGAGCACGGTCAGCTATGTGCTCAGCGGCAAGCGCGCCATCTCCAGCGAGACCAGGGAGCGGGTCCGGCGCAGCATCCATGAGCTGGGCTACCACCCCAACGCCGGCGCCCGGGCGCTGGCCGGCAACCGGTCCCATGTGATCGCGCTGATGATGCCGCTGCGGACGGACATGTATCTGCCGGTGATGATGGAGATCGCCCTCGCGGTCGCCACCACCGCCCGCACCCACGGCTACGACGTGCTGCTGCTCACCGGCGAGGAGGGCGCCGCGGCGGTGCGCCGGATCGCGGACAGCGCGTCGGCGGACGCGCTCATCCTGATGGACGTGGAGCTGGACGACGAACGGCTGCCGCTGCTCGAGGAGATCGCATCCCCGGCAGTACTCATCGGCCAGCCCGCCGACCCGGCCGGACTGACCTGTGTGGACCTGGACTTCGCGGCCGCCGGGGCGCGCTGTGTCGCCCATCTCGCCGAGTTGGGGCACCGCGAGATCGCCCTGATCGGGGAGGCGCCGGCGGTGTACGCGCGGCATACGGGCTTCGCCGAGCGCACCTTGCAGGGCGCCCGCGCCGCGGCCCGTGAGCTGGGTGTGCGGATGCTGCACCGGCCGACCGAAGGCTCGTAT
The DNA here is from genome assembly GCF_040300965.1 of Streptomyces mesophilus. Taxonomy (GTDB): domain Bacteria; phylum Actinomycetota; class Actinomycetes; order Streptomycetales; family Streptomycetaceae; genus Streptomyces; species Streptomyces mesophilus_A. The sequence goes on from NZ_JBEPEW010000025.1 coordinate 75,599, forward strand.
GACGCGATGGCCGCGCAGATAACCCGGATCTTCGACGAACGGCCCGGCACCACGGGTCTCGTGGTGCAGAACGAGGCCGTCGTCGAACCGCTGCTCAGCCTGCTGCGGCAGCAGGGCCGCGCGGTTCCCGAGGACGTCTCGGTCGTCGCGATCTGCCCCGAGCAGGTGGCCGCCCAGGCCTCCGTCCGCCTCACCTCGGTCGCGCTGCCCGCGCAGGAGATGGGCCGCCGCGCGGTGGAGCGGGTGGTCGACCGGCTCGAGGGCCGCGAGCATCGCACCCTCGACCTCCTCGCCCCGCATCTGACCGACCGCGCCAGCTCGGGCCCGGCACCTGTCTGAGACCGGGCACTCCTTGCGTCCGTAACGACCGAACCCGTAACCACCGAACAGCGGACAAGACCGGCATCTCTCCGCACGTGGCTGCACGGGTGGCTACGGCTCAGTTGCCGCCGACGGCACGGAAGTTGCCGCGGTCCGGAAAAAACTTGGACCCGGATTTCGCGCCCCGCGCGCACCCGCCGCCGCCCTTGCGGACGTACGAGCTCCGATTGCTATGCTCGCCGCCCCGCAGCCGCAGAAGAGGCCCGGCAACGCGCTGAGCAGGGAGGGAGCGGACGGAAGTGGGCATAGCCCCTGAAGAGCCTGCCGCGGAGTTCCATGCCTTCTTCGAGCGTCACCACGCCGAACTCGCCCGCTTCGCCCACCTCGTGACCGGTGAGGCCGAGGCCGCCGATGACCTCGCCGCCGACGCCCTGCTCGCCGTCTGGGACCGCTGGGACCGGGTCCGTGCGGCCGACCACCCCGTCGCGTACGCCCGCGGGGTCGTGGCGAACATGGCGCGCAGCCGGATCCGCAGCGCCGTACGCGAGCGCCGCAGGGTCGCCCTGTACTGGTCCCGGCACACCGAGGACAGCGCGGGACCGGACGTCGCCGCGGTGGTCGACGTGCGCCGCGCGCTGCGCAGACTCCCCTTCCGTAAACGGGCCTGTGTGGTGCTCCGGCATGCGCTCGATCTGTCGGAACGCGATACGGCGATGGCGCTCGGGATATCGGTGGGTACGGTGAAGAGCCAGACATCCAAGGCGGTGGCCGAGCTGCAGCGGCTGCTCGGCTCCGAGGAAGAGGGAACGACCTTGCTGCGGGCGGTGGAACGGAACCGGAGCCCTCAGGCGCCGGGCCCCGTCGCCCCGGCCCGGGAGGTCGGGCACTGATGGACGAGTTGCGCCGTGAACTGCGGGCCGCCGCCGAGCGGCACGAGCCGGACAAGGCCCGTATGTGGGCGCGTATCGAACGGGGCATGTCCGAGGACACCCTCGTCACGGGCCGCGC
>NZ_JBEPEW010000026.1:0-75586 GCF_040300965.1 Streptomyces mesophilus
CCACCGCCGTGGCCCTGCTGAGCGCGCGGCCCGGGCGCCGGCTCCTGGAAGCGGGGCATCTGCTGCGTGGAGTCGGCGGGCCCCTCGGCGGGCTCGCTGCGGAAGAGACTGTCGAACTCGGCCGGCGGCTGCCGGTCCCCCGGCGCCCCGGGCCGGATCCCGTACGGCGCTCCGGCCGGCGCGGGCGGCACGGCACCCTGAGCGGTCGGCATGGCGTTCTGCGCGGGCGGCACGGGCGGCAGGTACTGCGTGGCCTGGGCGTCGGGGCCGGCAGGCGCCTGCTGGCGTCCCAGGATGTACGTGGACTCGGCGGACTGCTCCGGAGGCAGGGCACCGGGCGGCGTCTGCGGGGGCAACTGCTGCGCCCCTGCGCCCATTTCGGGCGAATTGCCCATAACGGGCGGAATCATCTGCGTGGCGGCTTCGTCGCCCCCGGGCGCACCGTGCGGGCCCTGCGGCATGGGCGGCGTGGGCGGCATCTGCTGATTCGGCTGCATCTGCTGATTCGGCTGCATCGCCTGCATCGGCTGCTGAACCGGAGGCATCTCGGCCGGAGGCTGCTGAACCGGAGGCAGCTGAGATCCCGGCTGCTGAGCGGCCGGCATCTGGGGTATCGACTGCCCCGGCACCGGCGGAATGTACTGCGTCGCATCGGCATCCGCCTGCACGGGCGGAAGCGACGGGGACGAGGGCTGAGGCTGGGACTGAGGCTGCACCTGCGCGGCAGGCGGCAGCGGCTGCCCGCCACCCGAAGGCGCCTGCGGCGCCCCCCAGGCCTGCCCCGTCACGGGCCCTGCCTCGGACCCCGGCGCGTGCGCCGACTCCGGACCCCAGGGCTGGCCCCACGGCTGTCCGCCCGTGGGCACCGCCGCACCGGCGGGCTCCGCGTACATGCCGGGCATCAGCGGCTCTCCGCCGTCCGCGGGCAGCACGACGCCTTCGTGGGCGGGCCGCGCCGCGGGAAGCTGCGGCTCCTCGCCCTGTCCGCTCTGCGTCACCGGGACTCCTACCAATGGGGGAACTCTGGAATCGTCGGTTAACGCTACCGGCTCCCCAGTCGACGGCGGTACACAGCTCCGCCCCACCGCCCCGGCTGTAACAAGTGGGGCCGCAACGACGCTGTTCCTGGCCGCCCGAGCCCGCCCCGCCTGCCGTTCACGACCACATGTCCCGCAGTACGCCCAGCTCCGGGCCCCGGTTCACCTCCCGCACGCAACCCCCGGCGGCCCTGCACAGAACCCTTACGCCGGCCCGCGCCGCAGAACCCGTACGCGGGCCTGAATCACCGACCCCGTACGACGCGATCGCGCCGCACCTTCACACAACCGCAGCTCACCGCACCGTCACACAACCGCAGCCCACCGGGCCAGAGAACCCGCGCCCTCACCCAGCCCGCATATCCGCCCCTCACGCAGCCTGAATGTCCAGCCGTGCCCCGAACTCCCGGACCACCGCCTCCTCGCCGAACGGCTCGAGGCGCTGCTGCAGATCGTCCAGGTACTCGGCCCCGCGGTTCGACCGCAGCGTCCCGAGCAGTTCCACGGCACGCATCCCCGTATGGCAGGCGTGCTCCACCTCACGCCGCTGCACCTGCGCGGAGGCGAGCAGCACCAGTCCGATCGCGCGCCGCCGCACCCGCGTCTCCGGAAGCCCGTCGAGCGCCTCGCGGGCCGCCCGCTCGGCCGCGTCCGCCTGACCCAAGTCCCGGTAGCAGTGCGCCAGTTCATCGGCGAGATACGCCCGGTCGAAGTGCCGGATCCACACCGGGTCGTCACCGGACCCGGCCCCGGGGCCCGAGCCGGACCCGCTCGACTCCGCCCGCTCCATCGCCGCCTCGGCCCGCGCGACCACCAGCTGGGTCGTCCGCGCGTCCCCGAGCAGCGCGTGCCCGCGCGCCTCCGCCGCGTAGAACATCGCCTCGGCCCGCGGCGTGACCCGCCCGCGTGCCCCCTCCTGCGCGGCGCGCGCCAACTGCGCGATCTCGCGCGGATTGCCCAGCTGGGCCGCCAAGTGGCTCATGGACGCGGCCAGTACGTAGCCGCCGTAGCCGCGGTCGCCGGCCGCCTGCGCGAGCCGCAGCGCCTGGATGTAGTACCGCTGCGCGAGACCCGGCTGCCCGGTGTCGATGGCCATGTAGCCCGCGAGTTCCGTCAACCGGGCCACCGCGGCGAAGAGTTCACGCCCCACCGCTTCCCGGTACGAGCCGGCGAGCAGCCCGGACACCACGGAGTTGAGGTAGTGCACGACGACCGGGCGCACGTGCCCGCTGCCGAACTGGTGGTCCAGCTGCGTGAGCGCGTCCGTCATCGCCCGTACGGCTTCGACATCGGCCGTACCCACCCGCGCCCCGGCCGCACGCGCCACCTGCTGGTCAGTCCCTGTGATCAGCCAATCCCTACTGGGCTCGACGAGCGCGGACGCGGCCACGGACGAACCGGACAGGAAGTCGCGCCGCCCCACATCGCTGCGCCACAGCTCGCAGACCTGCTCGATCGCGCCGAGCACGGTGGGTGAGAACTGCAGCCCGACGCCCGATGCCAGGTTCTTGCCGTTGGCCATGCCGATCTCGTCGATCGTGACCGTGCGCCCCAGCTTGCGGCCGAGCGCCTCGGCGATGATCGCGGGGGCCCGCCCGCGCGGCTGCTGCCCGCGCAGCCAGCGCGCCACGGACGTCTTGTCATAGCGCAGATCGAGCCCGTGCTCGGCGCCGCACATGTTCACCCGGCGCGCGAGCCCGGCGTTGGAACAGCCGGCTTCCTGGATCAGCGCCTGCAGCCGTTCGTTCGGCTGCCGCGCTACGAGAGGCCTTGCGGCCATGGCGTACCCCCTGTGTGCGCCGCGGTGTCCTGCGAAGTAGTGATCACTCGTGATGATCAATGCCCAGGTACGGAAGGGAAGATGCACAAGCCGTGACCGACCCCTCACAGCTGGCTACCCACCCCCGCTGCCGATCCGCTCGCGCGCCCCCGCCCATGCATCCATGCGCCCCGTATGCAGGATCGATGCGCCTGCGCGGCGCGCGGACAGCCCGTAACCCGCGGTGACGGCTGGAGTTGAACACTCCGTGGAAGAGACCATCACCCCCGCGACGGCCGACCGGATCCCTCAACAGCGCGGCGAGACGCTGCTCGACGCCGCCGTGCGGTATGCGGAGGAACGGCACTGGGACGTGTTCCCCGGCACCTGGCTCGAGATCCGCGAGGACTCCTCCGGCTCCGAGTCCTGCTCGTGCGGGGCGCACGCCTGCCCCCTGCCCGGTGCGCACCCGGCCCGCGAGGACTGGGCCACGCAGGCCACGGGCAGCGCCACGGTCGCGCGCCGGCTGTGGTCGAAGCAGCCGGGGTCCTCGATCCTGCTGCCGACCGGGCGCACCTTCGACGCGCTCGACGTGCCGGAGACCGCGGGCTTCCTGGCGCTCGCGCGGCTCGAGCGGATGGAGCTGACGCTCGGCCCGGTGACGCTGACACCGAACCGCCGGATGCAGTTCTTCGTCCTGCCCGGGGCCACCGTCAAGATCCCCGATCTCGTACGGAAGTTGGGATGGGCCCCTGCCGCGCTGGACCTGCGCTCGCTCGGCGAGGGCGACTGGGTGGCCGCGCCCCCGACCCGCTTCGGCTCGCAGGGCGCCGCACAGTGGGCCCGCCGCCCCACCCCCGCCAACCGCTGGCTGCCGGACGCGGAAGAACTGATCAGCGCCCTGGCGTACGCCTGCGGCCGCGAGGCTCGCCGCTGAGCAGCCCCACAAGGGGACAGGGGGACCATCTGTTCAGCGAGGCGCCCGATTTGGGGCATTCTCGCGGACAGATGGTCCCCCTGTCGCTTTAGCCTGTGAGGACTCCGTCCAGGAACGGTTCCACCACCGCTCGCCAGCCTTCCGGCTGGTCGTAGTGGACCAGGTGGCCGGCGTCGGGGACCTCCGCGTACTCGCCGCGGGGCAGTACGCGGACCATCTCCTGGGCCTCGGCCCGGCCCAGCTCTCCGTCGAGGCCGCGGACCACGAGGGTCGGGCACTGCACCTGGGCGAGCTCCTCCCAGTGGGCGTCGTACACCCAGGTCTCACGGGTGTTGAGCATCTGGTCGCGGTCGAAGACCGGACCCCAGCCGTCCTCGGACTCGGTCATGACCTCGGCGTAGAAACTGCCGCGGGCCGGATTGGGGCGCTCCACCCAGGGGTCGTCCTCGCCGAACCACTTGCGGACGTCGGCGAGGGTGGCGAAGGGGACGGGCCAGGCCTCGAACCAGTCGGACCACTCGCGCTGCGAGGCGGCGCCGAGCGCCGATGCGCGCATGTCGCAGATGACAAGGCCGCTGACGAGATCGGGGCGGCGGGCGGCGAGCTGCCAGGCGGTGAGGGCGCCCATGGAGTGGCCGATGAGCACGGCGGGCGCGAGATCGAGCTGGACGAGGGCGGCCTCGGCGTCGTCGACATAGGCCTCGCGGGTGAAGGGGCCGCCGGCCGGCTTCTCGCTCTGGCCGTGGCCGCGCTGGTCGAGGGCGACCGCGCGATGCCGCTCGGCGAGCCAGCGCGCCGTACCCGCCCAGTGCGAGGCGCGGCCCATCAGGCCGTGCAATAACAGCACCCCGGGTTCGCACCCGAGCTCGGCGAGCTCCTTGTCGTCCTTCGGGGGATCGGCGAACTCCCAGGCGGCAAGGCGCACCCCGCCTGCTCCGGTCACATCGATGCGCCGCACCATACGTCCTGGCACCCCCCTCGCTCGGGCCTGTTGCCGTAGTGCTCCGTGAAGCAATGCTCCGTACGCCTAACGTACGGCCACGTTATCGAACCCCCATTCGAAAAACCCTTTTCGCCCGAAAACACCCCTCATTCGAGTGACCGCACTCAAGGATTGACCGGCGCGGCCGAGGGGAGATCTTCTGCGGGAGGCGGGCCGCTCGGGGAAACCGGTCCGGCGGGGTGACCTTGAGAGCTCGGGGCTCCAGGTCAGCACAGGGGAGGACAGGCCCCGGCACCGCGAGGTGCCGGGGCCCTCTGCTGTGTGGCGCCAGGGGTGACGAACAGGGGCCCCTGGACCCCCGGGAAACCTCGCCCTCCGGGGAGACGGCACCGACGGCGAGGCAGGGCAGGCGTGCGCCGTCTCAGTACGGCGGGTTGTACGGCACATCCTCCCGCCCCTCCCTCGCCGGCGCCCACGCGGTCAAGAGCCCTCAGGTCATATGCCTCACGAACAGCCTCGCACTTAAATTCCCCGGGCGGGGCGATTCCGTCCGTGAATCTTGGAATCGCCGGCCCCAACTTCCGTGTGCCATGGGGCAGTTGGGGCCCGACGGGCCCGTGGGCCCACCGCGGCACCAGGCGGGAGCCCGATCGGCCCCCGCCCCCGCCGCAACTCGGCCCCACCCCGCCCCAGGAGGACACGGCGTCCGAGGCGGCAGCGACTTCAGCCCTCGGCGACGACCACACGCGACGCCACCTCAGCGCTCGGCGACGAACACGCGCGACGCCACCTCAGCGCTTGGCGACGAACACGTGCGACGCGACCTCGGCGTCCAGCTCCGCGGCCTCGCCGCTGCTGCCCACCAGGACACCGCCGGCGGCCTGGGTCACGCTGACCACCGCACCGGGCTGTACGCCCGCGCGGCGCAGCGTGTACATCAGCTGGGCGTCGGTCTGAATGGGCTCGCCGATCCGGCGCACCACCACGGTCTTGCCCTCGGTGCCCGGCTCCAGGTCGGCGAGGCTGACCATGCCCTCGTCGAGGAACGGGTCGGCCTCGGCCTTCTCGCCCAGCTCTTCGAGACCGGGGATGGGATTGCCGTACGGCGACTCGGTGGGATGCCGCAGAAGCTCCAGGACGCGGCGCTCCACGGCCTCGCTCATCACGTGCTCCCAGCGGCAGGCCTCGGCGTGCACCTGCTCCCACTCCAGGCCGATCACGTCGACCAGCAGGCACTCGGCGAGGCGGTGCTTGCGCATCACGCGGGTGGCGAGCCGGCGGCCCTCGTCGGTCAGCTCCAGGTGGCGGTCCGCGGCGACGGAGACCAGTCCGTCGCGCTCCATGCGTGCGACCGTCTGGCTGACCGTCGGGCCGCTCTGGTCGAGCCGCTCGGCGATCCGGGCACGCATGGGGACCACACCTTCTTCCTCGAGCTCGAGGATGGTGCGGAGATACATCTCCGTGGTGTCGATCAGTCCGGACATACGTGCCCCTCGATGCAGTCTCGATGCGTCTCGTCGCGTCAGGGCCTGTCTTCGCACTCCCGCCGACGCCCGGCGCCGGGCCGTCGGGGATGCCAAGACAGGTCCTGGCCCTGAGTCAATTCTGACGCATCGCACCGACAACCGTGCCGCGCGGGCGAATACGGGCCTGCGAACACGGCCGCGGCGCTACTGCGAGGGCGTCTTTCGCGGCCCCGCGCGGCCCCCGCCGCGTCACGACAGCCCGTATTGACAGAGCACTGGTCCAGACCGCAACGTGATCCGCGGCACGTTGGCACCCACCCCCGGAAAGGGGCCTGAAGGCGATGAGCCCTACGCGCGAGAACAAGCTCGCCGACCAGTACTTCGACGCGGCCATCGGCCTCCTGGAGCGGGTGCGCGACGAGGAGGCCGCGAACATCGCGGCCGCGGGTGGTCTGATCGCCGAGGCCGTCGAGGCGGGCGGCCGGCTCTTCGCGTTCGGCGCGGGCCACTCCTCGCTGGCCGCGCAGGACATCGTCTACCGCGCCGGCGGGCTCGCCCTGATGAATCTGCTCGCCGTCCCGGGCGTGGTCGGCGTGGACGTCATGCCGGCGACGCTGGGCTCGGCGCTCGAACGGGTCGACGGGCTCGCGGGCGCCGTCCTCGACTCGTCCCCCGCACAGCCCGGGGACGTCCTGGTGATCATCTCCCTGTCGGGCCGCAACGCCCTGCCGGTCGAGATGGCCATGAACGCACAGGCCCTGGGACTGCGCGTGATCGGTGTGACCTCGGTGGCGTACGCCACGGAGACCCGCTCCCGCCATGTCTCCGGCACGTATCTCAAGGACCACTGCGACGTCGTCCTCGACAGCAAGATCGCGATCGGCGACGCGGAGCTGACCCTCGACGGGATCGAGGCACCGTTCGCCCCGGCGTCCACGGTCGTCACCAGCGCGCTGCTCCAGGCCACCCTCGCCACGGCGGCGGGCGACCTCGTCTCCCGCGGCATCGAGCCGCCGCTGCTGCGCTCGGGCAACGTCGACGGCGGCCACGAGTGGAACGGCCGCATCCTGACCGAGTACGGGGACCGGATCTTCTACCGGCACTGACGGCCGTCAGCGTCCTCGGCCGGCATCAGCGACCGCCCGGATCACCTACGGCACCAGCGACGGTCCGGATCCCCTACGGCACCAGCGACGGTCCGGACCTCCTACGGCGCGGCACTGAGACCGTCCGGATCCACTACCGGCGCTGACGTTCGCCCAGATCCTCCACGGCTCCAGCAACCGCCCGGCGGGACACGGCTCCTACGAGCTCCCCACCACTCCCGCCAGGTCCACCGCCGCCGCCACCCGCACCGCCACACTCTCCGCGTACGTGGCATCGGAGCGCTCGAACGGCGGGCGGCTGTCGCTGCGCAGGAACGTCACCACACCCAGCGTCCGGCCCCGGCTGCGCAGCACCGCGCACAGCGCGTGCACCGTGGAGTCCGGCCACTGACGTGCCTTCGCCCAGCCACGCGCGGCGTCCGGCGCCGCGGCGCCCGCGGAGGCACGGACCGAGCCCGCGCGCTGCACGCACTGGAGGGCCGGGTGCCCGTCCGGGTAGCGGACCGGGAGACCGGCCATCGGAACCGGCAGCACCGGGCCGGGGGAGCCGACCGGGCTGGCGGCCGCGCGGACCAGCCGCGGCGGCTCGAGCGACGTGGTCAGATCGATCAGGGCGTGGTCCGCGAAGCCCGCGAGGGCGAAGTCGAGATGGGCCGTCGCCGCCTCCATCGGGTCCTCGCACTCCCCCGCCGCGCGCCCGGCCCGGTGCAACTGATTGCTGCGGAAGCGCAGTTGGGCCGCCTCCTGCTCGACCGCCTTCGCGTCGGTCACGTCCTGGAAGAGCCAGCCCACGCCCAGCGGCACGGGCTCCTCGGCGAGCGGCGATCCCAGACGCAGGAAGCCACTGCGCCAGCAGCGCCGCTCCCCCGCGCCCTGCGCGTCACCGCGCACCGACACCCACAGCTCGGCCGGCGCGGGCGGCGCGCCTTCGGCCAGAACGTGCGTGAGCGCGCTCTCCAACTCCTCGACGCCCTGCGCGAGAAGCTCACCGAGCGGCCGCCCCAGCACCGCCGTACGCCCCACGCCGAGGGCCCGCGCCGCATGCGCGTTCACCACGGCGGGCCGCAGATCCGCGTCGACCAGGACCACACCCCACGAGGCGTCGTCGAAGAGCGCCTCGCTCAACGCGATCGAACGCTCCAGGTCGATCTGCGCGTGCACCTCGCTGAACGCGCAGTAAAGACCCGCCGGTTTGCCGTCGGGGCCGGGCACGGCCGCCGACTGCGTCCGTACGAGCACGCGCCCGCCGTCCTTCGTCACCAGCGCGAACTCGTGCACCTGCCGCCCCGGCGCGTGCATCGCCGCGAGCAGCCGCCCCTCGATCTCGTCCGCGTCCGCCGTACGCACCGCCCAGCCCGCGAACCCCCGCCGCCCCACGGCCTCTTCGGGGCTCCAGCCGAGGATCCGCGCCGCCTCACGGTTCCAATGCGTGACGACGCCGTCCGCGTCGAACGCGCACAGCGCCGCGTCCATTCCGTCGAGCAGCGCGGCGAGCAGATCGGCCGAACCGGGCCCACCGGTGCCGCTCGACTCCCCGGAACCACCGCCCGGCGTACCGGAGTCGGCGCCCGAGCCCTCGCCTGGGTTCTCCGGGTCCGTGGGCTGCGCAGTTCCGCTGCGCCGGGAAGCACTCACCTGGCCACCCCCTGCAGGACGAGTCCACCTGTCGGATTGCACTGACCATCCAACACAGATCATTGAACTCGAACGTGACGCAGCCCACATCAAGTTCGCCGAAATCGTTGCGCCCCGGAAACGTCCCGCCCACGCCTGCTCGGCCCGCGTGCCAGTCTGGGCACCATGACCATCGCCGTCCGCCCGGCCTCGGTTTTCGAGGACGTCGCCGCCGTCATCGGCCCCAAGTCACCCACCGCGAACGTGTGTTTCTGCCTGAGCTACCGCATCGGTTCGAAGCTCAACAACGAACTCCGCGGCCCGGCCCGCGCCGAGTACGTCGCCGGACTCTGCCGCGCCGACCCGCCGCCGGGCGTCCTCGCCTACGACGGCGACGAACCGGCCGGCTGGGCCGCCGTGGCTCCCCGCGCGGACACCTCCTTCGCCCGCAACCGCAAGATCCCCCACGTCGACGACCTCCCGGTCTGGTCCCTGTGGTGCATCCGCGTCCGCCCCGGCCACCGCAAGCAGGGCATCTCGCACGCCCTGATCGAGGGCGCGGTGGAGTTCGCGAGACAGCACGGGGCGCCGGCGATCGAGGCGTATCCCCTGGACAACGGCGACGCCCGCGTCGACCTGACGATGGCGTACGCGGGCCTGCGCAAGAACTTCGAACGCGCCGGCTTCACCCACGCTGCCGACACCACCTCGGTACTGGCGGGACACCCGAGGGTATTGATGCGGCTTGACCTGCGGTGATGCGCCGGCCCAAGCCGCGTAGGCAAACTTGCGGAAAAACCGGTTGAAGCGACGCCGGCCCCTTCCTAGTGTGTGGGGCACACGAGAAGGGAGGTGGTTCGGCAGATGGCAAAGAACCGGACGCGTGAGGTGACTGCGGGCTAGCGGCCCGCCGCCACACACAGTGCGGTGCCGGACCAGCGCGGGAGCGAACCGCGCAGCCGGCCCAATCCCAGCAGTCACCCGACCCACGGTCTCGCCGGTACGTCCGGCCGGCTCCCTCAGGGGATCCCGAGACCGTGGGTCGTCTGCGTTTCCGGGTGCGCGAGCACCCTCAGCCCTTGCTCACCGCCGTGAGGATCTCCGGCAGGCGGGCCGCCGCGCGTGGGGCCGAGAAGCGCAGGCCGAGGTGGGCGATGGCCCAGCCGTAGAGGGTTCCGCCGGGGAGCAGGAGCCAGAGCAGGTGGTCGTTGCCCGAGGCGTGCAGCCAGATCGTCAGGGTCAGCAGCGGGGCGCAGAGCAGGGCCGAGGCGAGCATGCCGCCGAAGATGGAGATCCAGGCGAGGCCGGCCTGGCCGGGGGCCACGTTCTTGTAGCCCTCCTGGGGGATCGAATAAGGGAAGCGGGCCGAGCACCAGGCGCCGGTGGCCAGCATCGAGCCGAGGAGCGCGAAGGACAGGCCGAGCGCTTCGGGCAGGGGGCGCCAGTCCCCGATGATCGCCGTGGTCACCAAGGTCACGAGCACGGCGTACGGGATGGTGATCAGCGCCAACGCGAGGGCTCGGGCCCGGAGTTCGGTGTACGCGTCGCGGGTCGTGGAGATCGTCTGGGCGACCATCCAGAAGGCCGAACTGTCCTGTCCGAACTGGTTGTACATCAGGATGCCGAGCATCCCCGCGGCGAAGCAGGCGAAGTAGACCGAGCCGGTGCCCTGGAGGGCGTTGAAGACGGGGACGATCAGGCCGATGGCGAGGGATGTGACCCAGGCGGCCTTGGTCTTGGGGTCGCGCCAGACGTAGCGCAGGGTGCGTTCCATGACGGTGCCGGTGCGGCCCTCGGGCAGAAAGCGGGTGAGTCCGTGGGCACGTGCGCGGGTGCGGGTGGGCTCGGCCGCCTGGAGGGTGGAGCCGTCGGGTGAGGTCATGAGGCGGGTGAGGCTGCGCTGCCAGTACGTGAGCAGGGCCGCCAGGAGGGCGATGCACAGGGCGAGTTGGGCGAGTCCGGTGGCGTACGAGCCCTGGGAGACGGAGTCGACCGCGCCGAGTGCGGAGGCGGGCGGGATCCAGCGGATGATGTCGGCGGCCGGGTCGAGGCGGGAAAGGCCGCCGGAGCGGCCGAGGCTCTGGGCGCCGAAGTTGACGACCTGGATGCCGACGGCGATGACGAGGCCGCTGAGTACGGCGAGGTCGCGGCCCTTGCGGCTGGAGAGCAGCCGCAGGTTGGCGGAGGCGACGCTGCGCGCGAGCGCGACGCAGACCAGCAGGGTGAGCGCGATCGCGACGAGCCCGGTGAGCGCGGCGGCGGTGCCGTGGGCTACGGCGACGACCGAACCGGCGGCGAGGCAGAGTGTGAAGAGCGGACCGATGCCGACGAGGGACGAGGCGAGCAGTGCGCGGACGAGCGGGCGGGGGCGCAGCGGCAGCATCACGAGGCGGGTGGCGTCGAGCGTTTCGTCGCCGCTCGGGAAGAAGAGCGGCATGAAGGTCCAGCCGAGCGCGAGGACCGCGGCGAGCAGGATCACGAGGGTGGCGGCGTGTTCGTTGCCGCGCAGTGCGATCAGGCCGATGAGCTGGAGGGCGGCGAAGAGCAGGGTGACGACGACGGAGGCGATGTAGGCGGCGCGGCGGCCCGCGGACTGGCGCAGTCCGTTGCGCAACAGGGCCAGCTTGAGGCTCACGAAGGTGGGGGTGAGGCTCGGGGTGCGGGCGGGGCGTGGGGCTTTGGTGGTCGTGGTGGCCATTACGCGGTGCCGCCGGTCGAGCCGAGCCAGTCCAGGGTGTCGCCGTTCGCGCGGTCGTTCGCGCCGACGAGTTCGAGGAACGCGCTCTGCAGGCTGGGGGCGTCTCCTCGTACGTCCGCGAGGGGGCCCTGGGCGCGGATCCGTCCGGCGGCCATGACGGCGACCCAGTCGCAGAGGGACTCGACGAGTTCCATGACGTGGCTGGAGAAGACGACGGTGGCGCCGGAGGCGGTGTAGCGCTCCAGGACGCCGCGGATGGTCTGGGCGGAGACGGGGTCGACGCCCTCGAACGGCTCGTCCAGGAAGAGGACTTCGGGGTTGTGCAGGAGAGCGGCGGCGAGGCCGATCTTCTTGCGCATGCCGGTGGAGTAGTCGACGACGAGTTTGTGCTGGGCGCCGGTGAGGTCGAGGACGTCGAGGAGCTGGGTGGTGCGCTTGTCGACGTCCTCGGCGGGCAGGCCGCGCAGGCGTCCGGTGTACGTGAGGAGTTCGCGGCCCGAGAGGCGCTCGAAGAGGCGGAGGCCTTCGGGGAGTACGCCGATTCTGGCCTTGACCTCGGCGGGGTCCTGCCAGACGTCGTGGCCGACGACGTGGACTTGTCCCATGTCGGGGCGGAGTAGGCCGGTGATCATGGAGAGGGTGGTGGTCTTGCCGGCTCCGTTGGGGCCCACGAGGCCGATGAACTTTCCGGCGGGGAGGGTGAGGTCGATGCCGGCCACGGCGATCTGTTCGCCGAACCTCTTCCAGAGTTGGGTGACTTGTACGGCTGCCGTCTCGGGCACGGGGGCCTTCCGGTGGGTTCGGTGGGAGGGTCGGGTGCGGGTGGGGCCTGCGGCGGCCAATTTTCCCCTACCCGCCCCTTCCCGAAACCGGGGCTGCGCCCCGGACCCGTATCCGACCTTGGGTCGGATGGCCTCAAACGCCGGCCGGGCTGGAGTGGAGCGGGCGCACCCCTACGCCGACTCGAACCCCCGTACCTCCTCCGGGCTCCGCGACGGCGGGCCCACGTAGCGGGCCGAGGGGCGGACCAGGCGGCCCGTGCGCTTCTGTTCCAGGATGTGGGCCGACCAGCCGGCCGTACGGGCGCAGGTGAACATCGAGGTGAACATGTTCGCCGGGACCTCGGCGAAGTCGAGGACGATCGCCGCCCAGAACTCGACGTTCGTGGCGAGGACACGGTCGGGCCGGCGGGCGTGGAGTTCGGCGAGGGCCGCCTTCTCCAGGGCTTCGGCGACCTCGAAGCGCGGTGCGCCCAACTCACGGGCGGTACGGCGCAGTACACGGGCGCGCGGGTCCTCGGCGCGGTAGACGCGGTGGCCGAAGCCCATGAGCCGCTCGCCCCGGTCGAGGGCTTTGCGGACGTACGCGTCCGCGTCCCCCGTACGCTCGATCTCCTCGATCATGCCGAGGACGCGCGAGGGCGCGCCGCCGTGCAGCGGGCCGGACATCGCGCCGACCGCGCCGGAGAGCGCGGCGGAGACGTCCGCGCCGGTGGAGGCGATGACGCGGGCCGTGAACGTCGAGGCGTTCATGCCGTGTTCGGCGGCCGAGGTCCAGTACGCGTCGACGGCCGCCACGTGCTTCGGGTCGGGCTCGCCGCGCCAGCGGATCATGAAGCGCTCGACGACGGAGGTGGCCTTGTCGATCTCGCGCTGCGGCACCATCGGCTGCCCCTGGCCGCGCGCCGACTGGGCGACGTACGAGAGGGCCATCACGGCGGCGCGCGCGAGGTCCTCGCGGGCCTGGTCGGCATCGATGTCGAGCAGCGGTTTGAGGCCCCAGACCGGCGCGAGCATGGCGAGCGCGGACTGGACGTCGACGCGGATGTCGCCGGAGTGCACGGGGATCGGGAACGGCTCGGCGGGCGGCAGGCCCGGATTGAACGCCCCGTCGACCAGCAGACCCCAGACGTTGCCGAAGGAGACGTTGCCGACCAGATCCTCGATATCGACACCGCGGTAGCGGAGCGCGCCCCCTTCCTTGTCCGGTTCGGCGATCTCCGTTTCGAACGCGATGATCCCTTCGAGCCCAGGGACGAAGTCGGACATCAGGCGGCTCCTCATGATGTGTACGACGAGACGGTTACGGGTCGGCCGCCCGAGGTGACGGGTGACCGGTGGTGATGGTGGGGCGGTGGTGACCGGAAGTCAGAAGCAGGTGCCCACAAGCCGGTTCCGCGGTCACTCACGACTCGCGGTCCGTTCATGGCCACCCCGGTGATGCCCCGTGCGGCAGGACGATATCCCTCGGTGCCACGGAAGGGGAGAGTTCACGGCACTGAGTGCCGCGAACCACACTCGTCCGGGGCGGCCGGGTGCGACAGGATGACGTCGTGAACCATCAGCACCTCGACCCGGCCGACGGGATCCACGGACCCGATCCGTCCGCCATGCGCGAGCAGTACCGCACCGCTCCGCTGCTCGAAGCCGACCTCGCCGGCGATCCGATGAACCAGTTCGACCGCTGGTTCGCCCAGGCGGTGCGCGTCGAGCTGCACGAGCCGAACGCGATGATCGTCTCGACCGCCGACGCGGACGGCCGTCCGAGCTCACGGACCGTGCTCCTCAAGGCGTACGGCGTCCGCGGCTTCGTGTTCTACACGAACTACACCTCGCGCAAGGGGCGGGAGATCGAGGCGAACCCCGCGGTCTCGCTGCTGTTCCCGTGGCATCCGATGGCGCGCCAGGTGATCGTCAGCGGCCGCGCCGAGCGGGTCGGGCGCGAGGAGACGGCCGCGTACTTCCGCTCGCGGCCGCACGGCTCGCAGCTCGGGGCGTGGGCCAGCGCCCAGTCCTCGGTGATCGGGTCGAGGGAGGAACTGGCGGGTGCGTACGAGGAGTTGGCGGCCCGCTATCCGCAGGGCGAGCCGGTGCCGGTGCCGCCGCACTGGGGCGGGTTCCTCGTCGTACCGGAGGCGGTGGAGTTCTGGCAGGGGCGCGAGAACCGGCTGCACGACCGGCTGCGGTACGTGGCCGAGGGCGGGGCCTGGAGCGTGGAGCGGCTCGCTCCCTGAGCCACCGAAGGTTCCCGATCCACGATCCGCCCGGGCCCGGAGCTACCCGAGTGCCTCGTCGAGCAGGTGCCCCCACTGCCGTACGACGCGTTCGCGGCGGCCGGTGTCGTCGGTGAGGACGTTGGCGAGGCCCAGTCCGCGCGCCATGTCCAGCAGGCCCTGGACGGTTTCGCGGACGCCGGGCCGTGACTCGTCGGCGTCGAGGAGGCGGACGGCGATGCGGTGGGTCTCGCGGCCGACGCGGCCCTCGAGTTCGGCGACGCGGGCGTGCAGCGCCGCCTCGTGCGAGGCCGCGACCCACAGGTGGAGCGCGGCGCGGAACAGTGGCCCGGTGTAGAGGTCGACGAGCGCCGCGACCACCTCGGCGCGGGTCTTGGCGGACACCTCGCGCAGGGCGTGCGAACGCTGCTCGGCGACGTACTCGACGGCGGCCGTGAACAGGTCCTCGCGGGTGGGGAAATGGTGCTGGGCGGCGCCTCGGGAGACACCGGCGCGCTCGGCGACGACGGAGACCGTGGAGCGGGCCCAGCCGAGTTCGGCGAGGCAGGCGACGGCGGCCTCCAGGAGCCGCAGGCGGGTGGCGCGGCTGCGGTCCTGCTTGGGTGCGCGGTCACTGTGTGCGGCAGCCGGTGTCACAGCACCCATGAAGCGTCCCGTCGCTCGAAGAAGGCGGTCATGCCCTCGCGCGCGGGGCCGGACGCGAACAGGGTCGCCGACCGCTGGACCAGGTCCTCCGCATCGCGCTCGAAGGCTTCCAGGACTCTAGCCGTGACCAGCCGTTTCGCCTCGGCGAGGCCCTGTGGTGCGGCCTTGCGGAAGGCCTCGCAGACGCTGTCGACGGCCGGTCCCAGCTCCTCCACGGCCTCGGTGACGAGTCCGATCCGGGCGGCCTCCGCGGCATCGAAGCGCTCGCCCGTGAGGTAGTAGCGGGAGGCGGCGCGCGCGTCCATCCGCGGCAGCAGGGTCAGCGAGATGATCGCGGGCGCCACTCCGATCCGTACTTCCGTGAACGCGAAGGTCGATCCGGCGGAGGCGAGCACCAGATCGCAGGCGCCGAGCAGCCCGAGCCCGCCGGCCCGCGCGCTGCCGTCCACGCGGGCGACGACGGGCTTGGGCAGCTCGACGATCGCGCGCAGCAGCTCGACGAAGGCATACGGATTGGCCGGTGACTTGAGGTCGGCGCCCGCGCTGAAGGTGGGTCCGGTGTGGTCGAGCACGACGGCCCGTACGTCCTGGTCGACGGCGCACCGCCGCAGGGCGTTCGCCAGTTCGGCGACGAGGTCCGCGGAGAGGGCGTTGCGGTTCTCCGGGGAGTTCAGGGTGAGGGTGGTGATGCCGCGCTCGTGTTCCCGCCCCACGTACTTCATCGGTCTGTCTCCTGGTTTCTCAGGCGCCGGTCGCCCGGTCGCGGTCCCGCAGCTGCCGCCGCAGGATCTTCCCGGTGGCCGCGCGCGGCACCGTCTCGATGAACTCCACGGCCCGCACCTTCTTGTGCGGGGCGACATGCTCGGCCACGTACGCCCGGACGTCCTCCTCCGTGAGGTCGGGGGCCGCGCGGACCACGTACGCCTTCGGGTACTCGTTGCCGTCGGCGTCGTACACCCCGATCACGGCCGCATCCGCGATCCGCGGGTCCCCGATGAGGACGGCTTCAAGCTCGGCGGGCGCGACCTGGAAGCCCTTGTACTTGATGAGCTCCTTGACCCGGTCGACGATGAACAGCCAGCCGTCCTCGTCGACCCGCCCGACGTCGCCGGTGTGCAGCCACCCGTCCTCGTCGATCATCGCGGTGGTCGCGTCGGGCCGGCCGAGGTAGCCCTTCATCACCTGCGGCCCGCGGAAGACCACTTCGCCCTCCTCGCCCGGGCCGAGGTCCTTCGCCGGGTCGTCGAGCGAGACGATCCGCATCTCGGTGCCGGCGAGCAGCTTGCCGACGCTGCCGTGCGGGATGGGCCGGTCGATCGGGGTGACGTGGGTGGCGGGTGAGAGCTCCGTCATGCCGTAGCCCTGGCCCACCGGGACGCCGCCGAGGCGGGCCGAGCAGGCGGCGGCGAGTTCGCCGTCCAGGGGTGCGGCCGCGCTGATCACGTAGCGGACGGAGGAGAGGTCGAAGCGCTCGACCACCGGGTGCTTGGCGAGGGCGAGGGCGATCGGCGGGACCACGTACAGGCCGGTGATCCGGTGCTTCTCGACGGCGGTCAGAAAGCCTTCGAGGTCGAACTTCGGCAGCACGACGACGGTGGCGCCATGGCTGAGCGGCGCGTTGAGCAGGGCGGTGAGGCCGTACGCGTGGAAGAACGGCAGCACGGCGAGGATGCGGTCACCGGGGCCCATCGGCATGGTCGGGTACAGCTGCGCGAGGTTGGTGGCGACCGAGCTGTGGGTGAGCATGACGCCCTTGGGGACGCCCGTCGTCCCGGAGGAGTACGGCAGCACGGCGAGGTCCTCGGACGGGTCGACCTCGACGGCCGGCTCCGGGAGGTCCGCGCCGACCATGTCGAGCAGCGAGCGATGGCCCTCGGCCTGATCCGCTTGGTCGCACAGGATGATCTCCCGTATCCCGCCCGCGAGTTCGGCCGCGGCCTGCGCGACGGGGAGGAGCATCGAGACCGTGACGATCCAGCTCGCTCCCGCGTCGCGCAGCTGCTGGGCGAACTCCTCGGGCGTGTACAGCGGGTGCACCGTGGTGACGGTGGCGCCGGCCCGGGTCGCCCCGTAGAAGGCGACCGGCCACAGGATGGTGTTGGGGCTGTGCAGGGCGACGACGTCCCCCTTGCGCACCCCCGCGTCCGCGAGCCCGGCGGCCACCTTGCGGTGGAAGCCGTCGAGCTGCGCGTACGAGAGCGACCTGCCCTGGACGCCGTCGATCAGGGCGGGCGTCTCGCCGAACTCGGCTGCCCGGCCCAACACGGCGTCATGGATGGGCAGTTCTACGGGCGGCACTGCTGCGTACTCACTCTGGAACACCATGTCGGGCCTCCGGGAAGCTTGGCGGTGCCTACGGCCGGTCTTGTGGATCAGGACCTGTCTTGTGGCTCAGGGCCTAGTACGACTTGGGCAGACCGAGGGTCTGGTGGGACACGAAGTTGAGGATCATTTCCCGGCTCACGGGGGCGATACGCGTGACGCGGGCCGCGGTCACCAGTGAACCGAGACCGTACTCCCGTGTCAGCCCGTTGCCCCCGAGTGTGTGCACGGCCTGGTCGACGGCCTTCACACAGGCCTCGCCCGCAGCGTACTTGGCGATGTTGGCGGCTTCCCCTGCTCCGAAGTCATCGCCCTGGTCGTAGAGGTGCGCGGCCTTCTGCATCATCAGGCGCGCCAGTTCCAGTTCGATGTGCGCCTGCGCGAGGGGGTGTGCGATGGCCTGGTGCGCGCCGATGGGCGCCTTCCATACGCTGCGGTCCTTGGCGTACGCGATGGCGCGGGCGAGTGCGTAGCGGCCCATGCCGATCGCGAAGGCGGCCGTCATGATCCGCTCGGGGTTGAGCCCCGCGAACAGCTGGAGCAGCCCCGCGTCCTCGTCGCCGACGAGGGCTTCGGCCGGCAGGCGCACGTCGTCGAGCACGAGCTCGAACTGCTTCTCGGCGGCCTGGATCTCCATGTCGATGACATTGCGCCGGAAGCCCTCGGTGTCGCGCGGGACGATGAAGAGGCAGGGCTTGAGCTTCCCGGTCCGTGCGTCCTCGGTGCGGCCGACGATGAGGGTGGCGTCGGCGATGTCGACGCCGGAGATGAACACCTTGCGGCCGGTGAGGATCCAGTCGTCGCCGTCGCGGCGTGCGGTCGTCGTGATCCGGTGGGAGTTGGATCCGGCGTCGGGCTCGGTGATCCCGAACGCCATGGTCCTGGTGCCGTCCGCGAGCCCGGGCAGCCACTGCCGCTTCTGCTCCTCGGTGCCGAAGCGGGCGATGACGGTGCCGCAGATGGCGGGGCTGACGACCATCATGAGCAGCGGGCTGCCGGCGGCACCCAACTCTTCCAGGACTATGGAGAGTTCGGCGATTCCACCACCGCCACCCCCGTACTCCTCGGGCAGGTTGACCCCGAGGTACCCGAGCTTGGCGGCCTCGGCCCACAGCTCCTCGGGGTGGCCGCCGGCCCGTACGACCTTGGTGAGGTACTCGCGTCCGTAGCGTGTGCCGAGCGCGGCGACGGCGGCGCGCAGGGCCTTGTGCTCTTCGGTCTCTATGACGGCGGCGCTCATGGGGTCTCCTCGTTCGGAACGGGATGTACGGCGTGCTGTGCGGGCTGCACTTCGCGCTGTGCGGGCTGCACTTGCTGTGCGGCCTGCTGTGCGGGCTGCACTGGCTGTACGACGGCGAGCAAGGTGCCCGGCTCGACCTGGCGGCCGGGTGTGACGTGCAGAGCGGTGAGGGTGCCGGCGGCGGGGGCGGCGATCCGGTGCTCCATCTTCATCGCCTCCAGCCACAACAGTGGTTGACCGGCACGGACTTGGTCACCCTCGGCGAGACCTTCCGCGATACGGACGACCGTGCCGGGCATGGGAGCGAGCAGGCTTCCCGGAGTGAGGGCGCGCTCGGGCTCCGGGAAGCGGGGCTGGGGGGTGAGGGTCCAGGTGTGGGTGCCGTGGTCGACGTGGACGTCGCCGCCGCCGTACGCGTGGATCTCGAAGTCCCGTCGGATGCCGTCGACTTCAAGCGTCACGCGGTTTGCGTGCGCCTCGACGACACGTGCCCCGGGTAGGCCGACGAGCTCGAATCCGGTGCGGGTGCGGTGGTAGCGGATCTCGTGCCGGTCGCCGCCGGCGTAGACCTTCAGCTGGGGCTGGGAGGGGAGGTTCCGGTAGGCGCCGGTGCGGCTCCAGCGGCCCTGGAAGCAGCTCGCCACCGCAGCGGCCGCGGCCGCGTACACCTCCGCGACCGGAGCGTCCTGCGCGACCAGCGACGACAGGTGCCGTTCGAAGAATCCGGTGTCCATGCGGCCGGACCCGAACTCCTCGTGTCCCAGCGCACGGACGAGAAGCGACCGATTGGTCACCACTCCGTGCACCCGCGTACGCCCCAGCGCCCCGGCCAGCCGCCGAACCGCCGAGGAACGCGTGGGCGCCCACGCCACGACCTTGGCCAGCATGGGGTCGTAATGCACCCCGACCGCGTCCCCCGACGCGAAGCCCGTGTCCACCCGTACCCCCGAAGGGAATGCGAGAAGGTGCAGCGTGCCGGCCTGCGGGGCCCAAGCGGCGGACGGGTCCTCCGCGTAGAGGCGGGCCTCCACCGCGTGCCCCCGCGGCTCGGGCGGATCCGGATCCAGCGCCTCGCCCTCCGCGACCCGCAGCTGCAGCTCGACGAGATCCACGCCGAACACCGCCTCGGTCACGGGGTGTTCGACCTGCAGCCGTGTGTTCATCTCGAGGAAGTGCGCCCGTTCGCCGGAGACGAGGAACTCCACCGTCCCGGCGCCCGCATAGGACACGGCCCGCGCAACCCGTACGGCCGAGGCGCGGATCTCCGCGTCCAGCGCCGGGGACAGCCCGGGCGCGGGCGCCTCCTCGATCACCTTCTGATGCCGCCGCTGGAGCGAGCAGTCCCGCGTCCCCAGCGCCCACACCGTCCCGTGCGTATCGGCGAGGATCTGCACCTCGACATGCCGCCCGCCCTCGACGTACGGCTCGACGAACACCTCGCCGTCCCCGAAGGCGCTCAGCGCCTCGGCCCGCGCGGCCGCCAACTCGTCGTCCAGTACGGAGAGTTCACGCACGACCCGCATACCGCGCCCGCCCCCGCCCGCGGCGGCCTTCACGAGCACCGGCAGATCGTCCGCCGTGACCTCCGTGAGCGGTGCGATGCCCATCAAGGACTTCGCGCGCGTCTTGGACGCCATCGCTTCGATGGCCTCCGGCGGGGGCCCGATCCACAGCAGCCCCGCAGCCTGCACGGCGCGCGCGAACTCGGCGTTCTCGGACAGGAACCCGTACCCGGGATGCACGGCGTCCGACCCGGCCGAGAGCGCCGCCTTGACGATCAGCTCGCCGCGCAGGTAGGTCTCGGCAGGCGTCGCCCCGGGGAGCCGTACGGCCGCGTCGGCCTCGCGCACGTGGAGCGCGGACGCATCCGGATCGGAGTACACCGCGACCGTCGCGATGCCCAGCTCGCGGCAGGTCCGGAAGATCCGGCAGGCGATCTCTCCCCGGTTGGCCACAAGAACAGAAGTGATCACGTGAACTTCAACCCCACTCACATCCGGAAGACGCCGAAACCGCCACGCGCGCCCTCGTAGGGGGCGTTGTGGATCACCGACAGGCACAGGCCGAGGACCGTGCGCGTATCGCGCGGGTCGATGACCCCGTCGTCGTAGAGCCGCCCGGACAGGAACAACGGCAGGGACTCGGACTCGATCTGCTGCTCCACCATCGCCCGCAGCGCGGCGTCGGCCTCGTCGTCGTACGGCTGCCCTTTGGCGGCGGCCGACTGGCGGGCCACGATCGACAAGACGCCCGCGAGCTGCTGCGGGCCCATGACAGCGGACTTGGAGCTGGGCCAGGCGAAGAGGAAGCGCGGGTCGTACGCGCGCCCGCACATCCCGTAGTGCCCGGCGCCGTACGACGCGCCCATCAGGACGGACAGATGCGGGACCCGTGAATTGGACACCGCGTTGATCATCATCGCGCCGTGCTTGATGATCCCGCCCTGCTCGTACTCCTTGCCGACCATGTAGCCGGTGGTGTTGTGCAGGAAGAGCAGCGGGATGTCGCGCTGGTTGGCGAGCTGGATGAACTGGGCCGCCTTCTGGGACTCCGCGGAGAAGAGCACACCCTGCGCATTGGCCAGGACTCCGACCGGATAGCCGTGGAGGGAGGCCCAGCCGGTGACCAGCGAGGTCCCGTACAGCGGTTTGAACTCGTCGAAGTCCGAGCCGTCGACGATCCGGGCGATGACCTCGCGCGGATCGAAGGGGATCTTGAGGTCGCCGGGGACGATGCCGAGGAGCTCGTCCTCGTCGTGCTTCGGCGGCTCGGCGGGTCCCGGATTCTCGTACGCCTTGCGCCAGTTGAGCCGGGAGACGACCCGGCGCGCCTGCCGGAGCGCGTCGTGCTCGTCGGCCGCGAGGTAGTCGGCGAGTCCGGACGTGCGGGCGTGCATCTCGGCGCCGCCGAGTTCCTCGTCGCCGGACTCCTCGCCGGTGGCCATCTTGACCAGGGGCGGGCCGCCGAGGAAGACCTTGGCGCGCTCCTTGACCATGATCACGTGGTCGCACAGGCCGGGGACGTACGCGCCGCCTGCGGTGGAGTTGCCGAAGACGACGGCGACGGTCGGGATGCCGGCGGCGGAGGACTGGGTGAGGTGCTTGAAGAGGGCGCCTCCCGGGATGAAGATCTCCTTCTGCGAGGGGAGATCCGCGCCGCCCGATTCCACGAGGTGGATCGACGGGAGGCGGTTGGCGTGGCCGATCTCGTGGGCGCGGAAGGCCTTCTTCAGGGTCCAGGGGTTGGAGGCGCCGCCGCGTACGGTCGGGTCGTTGGCCGTGATCAGGCACTCGACGCCTTCGACGACACCGATCCCGGTGACCATGGAGGCACCCACGGGATAGTCACTGCCCCAGGCCGCGAGCGGCGACAGCTCCAGGAACGGGGTGTCGGGGTCGACCAGCAGCTCGATCCGCTCGCGGGCGAGCAACTTGCCGCGCTTACGGTGCCGTTCGGTGTACTTCTCGCCACCGCCCGCGAGGGCCTTGGCGTGCTCGGCGGCGAGCTCGTCGAGTTTGGCGAGCATGGCTGAGCGGTGGGCTGTGTAGTCGGGGGATGCGGTGTCAAGGGCTGTGGACAGCAGGGTCATCGGCGTTCTCCGCGGGTCTCGGCGTTATCCACAGGCGGGGACGAGGGCGGTGGATGTGGATAGCCTGGAAAGGGCTTCGGCCCCCGGGTGGGCGGGGACTGTCCGGCGGGCGGGGACTGTCCGGCGGGCAGACACAGTCCAGCGGGCGGGGACTGTCCGGCGAGCGAGCACCGTCCAGCGTCCGGGCACCATCCGGCAGGCGGGGACTGTCCAGCGGGCGGGCACCGTCCAGCAGGCGGACACCGCCCAGCGTCCGGGCACCGTCCAACAGGCTGGCACCACCCACCAGATGGACAGCAAGCTCACAGCAGCACCTCCGGCACATCCACACACCGCGACCGCAGCCACTCCCCCAGCCCCTTCGCCTGCGGGTCGAAGCGGTGCTGGGAGGCGACGCCCTCGCCGAGCAGGCCCTCGATCACGAAGTTCAGGGCGCGCAGCTCGGGCAGCAGGTGCCGGGTGACGGCCAACCCCGCGGTCTCCGGCAGGAGTTGGGCGAGGCGTTCGACGGTCAGCTCGTGCGCCAGCCACCGCCACGCGGCATCCGACCGCACCCACACCCCCACGTTCGCGTCCCCGCCCTTGTCGCCGCTGCGCGCACCGGCGATCAGGCCGAGCGGTGCACGACGGGTCCCCTTGTGGAGCAACGGTGGCGGCAAATGCGGAGGTTGTACCGGTTCGAGCACCTGGGTCACCCCCGGTGGGGGGACCTTTTGTCGCGTCCCCTCCGGCAGTACGGCCACCTGCTCGACCTCGCCCTGCGGAACGTAAGCCGCCTCGAACACCCCGTACGGTGCGCCGCGGCCGGGCGGTGCGGTGAGCGTGAACCCCGGATAGCCGGACAGACCCAGCTCCACCGCAGCCCCGCTGAGCCGCCGCCCCACGAGGTCCGGGTCGCCGTCCCGTACGACCAGGCGCAGCAGCGCACTCGCCGTCTCCTGGGTGTCGGCGTCGGGCCGGTCGGTGCGCACCAGCTCCCAGCGGACCTCGCGCGGGCGTTGCTTGCCCCGTGACAGGGCGTCCTCCAACTGCGCCTGTACGTACGCCGCTTTGGCGTCGATGTCGAGGCCGGTCAGCACGAACTCGACCTGGTTGCGGTGCCCGCCGATCCGGTTGAGCCCCACCTTGAGCGTGGGCGGCGGCGCCTCGCCTCGTACGCCCTCGATCCGCACCCGGTCCGGACCGTCCTGCGCGAGTCGTACGGAGTCGAGGCGGGCGGTGACGTCCGGTCCCGCGTAGCGCACCGGGCCGGTCTCGTACAGGAGTTGAGCGGTGACCGTGCCCAGGTCGACGACGCCACCTGTGCCCGGATGCTTGGTGATGACGCTGCTGCCGTCCGCGTGCAGCTCGGCGAGCGGGAAGCCGGGGTGCAGCATCGTGCGCGGGTCGTGCTCGCCGAAGAAGGCGTAGTTGCCGCCGGTCGCCTGCGCCCCGCACTCCAGGACGTGCCCGGCGACGACGGCGCCCGCGAGCGCGTCGTGGTCCTCGGCGCTCCAGTCGAACCACCAGGCGGCGGGTCCGGTGACCAGCGCCGCGTCCGTCACGCGGCCGGTGACGACCACGTCCGCGCCGGCCCGCAGACAGTCGGTGATGCCTTGTCCGCCGAGGTACGCGTTGGCGGTGAGCACGCCCTCGCCCCAGCCCGGCCGGGTGCGCAGATCGTCGCCCTCGACGTGGGCGACGCGGGTGTCGATGCCGAGACGGCCCGCCAACTCCCGTACGCGCAACGCCAGTCCGGACGGATTGAGCCCGCCCGCGTTGACCACGATCTTCGTGCCCTGCTCCCGGGCGATCCCCAGGCACTCCTCCAACTGCCGCAGAAAGGACTTGGCGTACCCCGCCGCCGGGTCCTTCATCAGGTCGCGGCCGAGGATCAGCATGGTGAGCTCGGCGAGGTAGTCGCCGGTGACGACGTCGACCGGGCCGCCGGTGAGCATCTCGCGCAGGGCGCCGTGGCGGTCGCCGTAGAAGCCGGACGCGTTGGCGATACGGAGAGCGGGGCGCGTCACCGTTCGCCGCCTCCCGCGGGAGGCCGCCCCTTCCCGGGCGGTCCCGCGAAGGCCTGCGCGATGTCCAGCCAGCGGTCGGCGTCCGGGCCCTCGGCGCTCACATCGAGGTCGGAGCGGTGGGCGCGCTGGGTCACCAGGAGGCAGAAGGCGTACGCGTCGCCGGTGACGCGCTGGGGCGCGCCTTCGGGGCCGTACGTCCACAACTCACCGTCAGGCGAACGCAGTTCGCCCCGGAACTCCTCACCCGGCGGCTCGATCCCCCGCACCAGGAACGAGTAGTCCCTGGCCCGCACCCCGATCCGTACGACATGGCGCAGCCGCGCCGTGGGCACCCGGAGCACCCCGAGCCCGTCGGCCACGTCCTGACCGTGTGCCCAGGTCTCCATCAGCCGGCCGGTCGCCATGGACGCGACGCTCATCGGCGGCCCGTACCAGGGGAACTTGGCCCCCTCGGGAGCCGCCCGCAGCGCCTCCTGCAGCCGTTCACGGCCCGCGCGCCAGCCGGCGAGCAGTTCGGCGGGCGGGACCCGTGCACCCTCCTCGGCACCCTGGTCGACGAAACTGTCGGGCGCCGCGAGCGCCTTCTCCAGCTCCGCCCCGAAGGCCTCGGAGTCGGTCACGGCGATCAGCGCGGCGCGGTCCGTCCATGCGAGATGGGCGATCTGATGCGCCACGCTCCAGCCTTCGGCGGGCGTGCCGCGCCCCCAGTCCGAGCCGCTCAACTCCCCGACGATCACGTCGAGTTCACGGCTTTCCTCGGCCAGATCGTCGAGCACTGCCCGTACGACTTCGGACACGGCACGCACTCCCCTCGGGGGATGTCGGTGTGACGCTGTGACGGTGTGTGCGGCGAGCATGGCAGCGGGCGGAACAGGAAACAAGCACGCGTGCTTGAAAATCTGCGCTCCGGCCACCGATTAATTCCGCCGTGGCCCACGGTCAGACAGTGTGTAATCAGCGAACACCAACCTTGGAGATCTTGAAATGCGCACCCTGATCAGCACCTCATTCGTCTCCCTCGACGGCGTCATGGAGGCACCGGGCGGCGAGCCCGGCCACCGCAGCTCGGGCTGGACCTTCAAGGACATCGAGTTCCTGCCCGAGGCGTACGAGATCAAGGGCCGCGAGCAGGAGGAGGCCGGGGCGATGCTCTTCGGCCGGGCCAGCTACGAGGCGTTCAGCCCGGTGTGGCCCGGGATGGAGGAGTTCGCCACGTACAAGACGCTGCCGAAGTACATCGTCTCGACGACCCTCAAGCAGGAGGACCTGGTCGAGGGCTGGGGCGAGCAGACGATCCTGCGCTCCCTGGACGACGTCGCCGCCCTGAAGCAGACCGAGGGCGGCCCGATCAGCATGCACGGCAGCACCGAACTGGGCCGCAACCTCTCGGACGCCGGCCTGATCGACCGCTACCACCTCCTTGTCTTCCCGCTGCTGCTCGGCGCGGGCAAGCGCCTGTTCAGCGACACGGACAAGGACAAGCAGATGCTGAAGCTGGTCGAGCAGGAGACGTACGCCAACGGCATCCAGAAGATGGTCTTCGACGTCGTACGGTGATCATGGCCGGTGCGGTGGAGCGGTGTCGGCCGGCGCGGTGGAGCGGCTCGGCCGGAGCGGTGGAGCGGTGTCGCCGGGTGCGGTGGAGCTGTGTCGGCCGCTCCACCCGGCCGTCTCCCGCGGCCACTCCACCCGGCCGTCTCCCGCGGTCACTCCACCTGGCCGGCTCCCCCGACCCCCGGGCCGTGACGCCCCGCCTCACACCCCGGCCACCGCCCGCGCGAACTCCGCCGGGTTGTCGAACATGACGTTGTGCCCGGCTCCCGGCACGGTACGGACGTCCACTCCAGCCGCCCCCAGGGCTCTCCGCCCGCGCAGTTCGCCGCTCGACTCGCCCTGGAGATAGACCCGCTCCATGGCGGCCCGCTCGAACATCTCGCGCATCACCGGCCGGCTGCCCCGCACCAGATGCGTGGCCGAGCGGTGCAGCGCGAGCGGATCGGCCAGCCGCATGGTCGCGGCCCATAGCGGGCCCACCCGGTCGAGGACCCGCGCGAAGCCGCCCCCGCGCACGAACTCCTCCTCCGTGTACGAGGAGATACCGCTGCTTCCCGTTCCGGTCTCGGGAAAGCTGTCGAGGTTGCCCTCGGTGACCACCAGCCGCCCCACCAGGTCGGGCCTGCGGTGGGCCAGGACGATGGCGACCGCGCCGCCCATGCTGTGCCCCGCGATCACACCGGCCCGCACGTTCGCCTCGTCGAGCACGGCGGCCAGCGCGTCCGCGTGATCCTCCAGCGTGTACGCGAAGTCGGCGGGCCGGTCGCTGATGCCGTGCCCGGGCAGGTCGACGAAGAGCGTACGGCGACCGCCGAGTTCGGGCCGGGCGCAGATATGGGCGTGGTAGACCGCCGAGGACGCGCCCAGACCGTGCACGAACACGACGGGCGGCCCGCCGCGCTCCCCGGCCGGCGCACCGCCGTCCGCCTCGGTCCACCGGATCATGCTGCCCCGCGTATCGAACCGAACCTGCTTCATCACGCGACCCCTCCCCCGCTCTCCGCCTTCGGACGCGGACACTCTCCGCCTTCGGACGCCGACCATACATCGGCAGCGTAGTACTACGTCAACGAGGTACACCGGTGTGGGAGAGCGTGCGGGAGAATGGCCGCATGCTGGAGCTCTCGATCCTCGGATTCCTCTACGACGCCCCGCTGCACGGCTACGAGCTGCGCAAACGCATCACGGCACTCACGGGACACGTGCGCCCGGTCGGGGAGTCGACGCTGTATCCGGCGATCAAGCGCCTGGAGAAGGCCGGGCTCCTGGCGCGCGAGACCCAGCAGGGGCCGGCCGCCGCGCCCCGCCACGTCCTCAGCCTCACCGAGGCGGGCAGGCGGGAGCTGCTGCGCCGCCTCGCCGAGGCCGAGGGCCCCGAGGTGACGGACGAGAACCGCTGGTTCACCCTCCTCAGCTTTCTGCGCCACCTCGACGATCCGGCCGCCCAGGCGGCCGTCCTGCGCCGCCGCCTGTCGTTCCTGGAGGAGCCCACGAGTTTCTTCTACGACGGTGAACATCCGCTGAGCGCGGAGGAGTTGACCGACCCGTTCCGCCAGGGGGTACTGACGGTCGCCAGAGCCACCACCAAGGCGGAGTCGAAGTGGCTGCGGGAGACGTTGGCGGATCTGGCGGATGCGGTGGATACGGAGGGCGACAAGGCAAGGCGAAGCACGCCCTAGCAACCGCCCCCACCCGCGAGCCCCCACGTATACCGCCGCACGCCCCGGGCACCCTGGACCCCATGGACATGCAGGAGTTGGGCAGCCGGAAGCCGGACACCCGGGAGCTTCAGCAGGCACTGAGCGAGGTCGTCCGAGGGGAAGTCGAGTTCACAGCCGGGCAGCGGGCGTTGTTCACGATGGATGCGTCCAACTATCGGAGGGTGCCCCTCGGGGTCGTCGCGCCTCGGGATGCCGCCGATGTCGAGGCCACGCTGAAGGTGTGCGGGGAACGGCAGGTGCCGGTCGTGGCGCGCGGGGCCGGGACCTCGATCGCCGGGCAGGCCACGGGGGTCGGGGTGGTGCTCGACTTCACCCGGCACATGGACCGAATCGTCCGCGTCGACCCCGAGGCGCGTGAGGCCGTCGTCCAGCCCGGCGTCATTCTGGACCGGCTGCGCGACGAGGCCGGGCGGCACGGGCTCACCTTCGGACCGGATCCCTCCACCCACAGCCGCTGCACGCTCGGCGGGATGATCGGGAACAACTCCTGCGGCTCCCACTCCGTGGCCTGGGGCACGACCGCCGACAACACAAAGGCGCTGAAGGTCCTCTCGTACGGCGGGGAGGCCTTCAGCCTCGGGCAGGGCTGGGACGGTGCGCCCCAAGGACTCCGCCCGCTCGTCGACGCGCAACTCGCCCTGCTGCGGACCGGCTTTCCCGACCTCCCCCGCCGTATCTCCGGATACGCGCTCGACGCCCTGCTCCCCGAGAACGGCGTCGACCACGCCCGCGCCTTCTGCGGCAGCGAGGGCACGCTCGGCGTGCTCACCGAGGCGACGGTCGAGCTGGTCGAGGCGCCGAAGGCGCGGGCCCTCGCCGTCCTCGGATACGCCGACGAGAGCGCCGCCGCCGAGGCCGCGCCCGCGCTCCTCGCTCACGGGCCGCTGACCGTGGAGGGCATGTCCGCCGATCTCGTACCGGGGCCGAAGCACCAACTCCCCAAGGGCGCCGCCTGGTTGTTCGTCGAGGCCGGGGGTGCGAGTGCGGCCGAGGCGCGGGCGCACGGCGAGCGGATCGTGCGGGCCGCCGGGGCGCTGGACGCGAGCATCGTCACCGACCCGGCCGGACAGCGCGCCCTGTGGCGGATCCGCGAGGACGCCTCCGGCACCGCGACCCGGATGCCCGACGGATCGGAGGCCTGGCCCGGCTGGGAGGACTGCGCGGTGCCGCCCGCCCGACTGGGCCCGTATCTGCGGGAGTTCCGCGCCCTGCTCGGCGAGCACGGGCTGCGCGGCACCCCGTACGGGCACTTCGGTGACGGCTGCATCCATGTACGGATCGACTTCGATCTGCTGAGTACTGAGGGGATCGGCCGCTTCCGCCGCTTCTCGGAGGAGCTCGCCGAGCTGGTCGTCGCGCACGGCGGCTCGCTGTCCGGGGAGCACGGGGACGGGCAGGCGCGGGCCGAGCTGCTGCCGAAGATGTACGGCGAGGAGCTGGTGCGGGTCTTCGAGCAGGTCAAAGGGGTGTGGGATCCGGGCGACGGGCTCAACCCCGGGATGCTGGTGCGCCCGGACCCGCTGGACGCCAACCTGCGCTTCGCGCCGCTGCCGCGCGAGCCGGTGCCGGTCGCGTTCGGCTATCCGCACGACGGCGGGGACTTTTCGGCGGCCGTACGCCGATGCGTGGGCGTCGCGAAGTGCCGTAATACCTCGGCAAGTTCAGGTGCCGTGATGTGCCCCTCCTTCCGTGCCACCGGCGCCGAGGAGCACTCCACGCGCGGCCGGGCCCGGCTCCTTCACGAGATGCTCGCCGGCGAGGTGATCACCGACGGGTGGCGCAGCGAGGAGGTGCGCGACGCGCTCGATCTGTGCCTGTCCTGCAAGGGGTGCCGGTCCGACTGTCCGGTGGGCGTCGACATGGCCACGTACAAGAGCGAGTTCCTGCACCAGCACTACGCCGGGCGCCGACGGCCCCGCGCCCACTACACGCTCGGGCGGCTGCCCAGGTGGCTGCGGATCGCCGCGCCGTTCGCCCGCGTGGTGAACGCCGCCGCCTCCGTGCGGCCGCTCGCCGCGCTCGCCAAGCGGATCGGCGGGATCGCGCCCGAGCGCGACATCCCGCGCCTGGCGCCCCGCACCTTCCGGCGCTGGTTCGCCAAGCACCCCAAAAGCGCCACCCCCGCCGTCACCCTCTGGCCCGACACCTTCACCAACCACCTCTCCCCGTCCGTCGGCGAGGCGGCCGTCCGCGTCCTCGAGGACGCCGGGCTCGGTGTCGCGCTGCCGCCCGAAGGGGTCTGCTGCGGGCTCACGTATCTCTCGACCGGGCAGCTCGACCAGGCCCGCGCGATCCTGCGCCGCACTCTGGACCGCGTCCCCCTCGACCGGCCGCTCGTCGTGCTCGAACCGAGCTGCGCCGCCGCGCTCACATCAGATCTGCCCGAGCTGCTCGGCGACGACCCGCGCGCCCACCGCCTCGCCGCGTCCGTACGCACCTTCGCCGAGGCCCTCGCCGAACTCGCCCCCGACTGGACGCCCCCGCGGCTCGACCGCCCGGCCGTCGGCCAGACCCACTGCCACCAGCACGCGGTCCTCGGCGAACAGGCGGACAACGAGCTGCGCAGGCGGGCCGGCCTGACGGGCGAGCTGAGCGGGGGCTGCTGCGGACTCGCGGGCAATTTCGGGTTCGAGCCCGGCCACCACGAGGTGTCCACGGCCTGCGCCGAAGACCAGCTGCTGCCGGCTGTACGGGAGGCTGCGTCCGACTCCGTGCTGCTCGCGGACGGCTACTCCTGCCGGACGCAGCTGGAACAGCTGGCGGGGCGGCGGGCGTTGCATCTCGCAGAGGCGCTGGCACAGCACCTCGAGCCGCCCGCGACCGGTCCCGCTCCGGGCGGTCCTGCCGCGATGTGAGACGGCGCGAGGGGCGTACGTCACGTGCAAAATGGGGTTACAACCCTGACTCAGTCCAGTACCTTGGACGCACGAGTCCATCATCTTGCACTACACCGAGGGAAGCCGCTGTGAACGCTCAGCCCGGGACCGACCGTCCGACCACGGTCATCGCCGGAGCCGCCGTCACCGAGCCGGAGGCGCTCGGTGCGCTCGGCCGGCTTCGCAAGCGGGGCGGGCAGGGCTCGCTCGGCTCCATCGGTCTGGTGCTCGCGGCCGGGTTCTCGGTGCAGTTCGGTGCGGCGATCGCGGTGATGCTGATGCCGCGCGCCGGTGCGATCGGTGTGGTGACGCTGCGGCTCGTGGCCTCCGCGCTCGTCCTGCTGATCGTCTGCCGGCCCAAGGTGCGCGGGTACACGCGCGCCGACTGGGGCACGGTGTTCGCGTTCGGGCTCGCGATGGGCGCGATGAACACGCTGTTCTACCAGGCGGCGGACCGAATCCCGCTCGGTATCGCGGTCACCCTCGAGGTGCTCGGACCGCTGATCCTCTCCGTGATCGCCTCACGCCGCGCGGTCAACGCGGTGTGGGCGGGGCTCGCGCTGGTCGGTGTGTTCCTGCTCGGCGGGGCGGGCGGCCTCGGCTCGCTCGATCTCGTCGGTGCGGCGTTCGCGCTCGCGGCGGGCGCGATGTGGGCGGCGTACATCGTCTTCAGCTCGAAGACCGGGCGGCGCTTCCCGTCGGCGGACGGGCTCGCGCTCGCGATGGGTGTCGCTGCCGTGCTCAGCCTTCCGCTGGGTATCGCCGAGGCCGGCTCGAAGCTGCTCGTGCCGAGCACGATGCTGCTCGGTCTGGGCGTGGCGGTGCTGTCCTCCGTACTGCCGTACACGCTCGAACTCTTCGCGCTGCGGAGGCTTCCCGCCTCGACCTTCGCGATCATGATGAGCCTGGAGCCGGCGCTGGCCACGGCGGCGGGCTTCTTCGTCCTCCACCAGGGGCTTTCGGTCACGGACGCGATCGCCATCGCGCTGGTGATCGCGGCGAGCATGGGGGCGGTACGGACGCAGGCGAGGTCCGCGTCGCTGTGAGGCGGCGGCCTGGGGGCGTCAGCCCCCGGAACAACCACCCGCCGCGGAGCGGCGGAGCAACATCGGCCGCAGGCCGCAACGCCCATCTCGCGGGATGGACCAGCCGACAACGCCGACAAAGATGCCGCTAGGCTCGCGCCGTGGCTGAGATCCAGATCCCGAATGACATCAAGCCCGCCGACGGCCGTTTCGGCGCGGGCCCCTCCAAGGTGCGTACGGAAGCGCTCGACGCTCTGGCCGCCACCGGCACCTCCCTGCTCGGCACCTCCCATCGCCAGGCCCCGGTGAAGAACCTGGTCGGCCGGGTGCGTGACGGTGTGAGCAACCTGTTCCAGCTCCCCGAGGGCTACGAGGTCATCCTCGGCAACGGCGGCTCCACCGCGTTCTGGGACGTCGCGACCCACGGGCTGATCGACAACAAGTCGCAGCACCTCAACTTCGGCGAGTTCTCCTCCAAGTTCGCCAAGGCCGCGAAGCTCGCGCCCTGGCTGGCCGAGCCCACCGTGATCGCCTCCGAGCCCGGTACGCACCCGGAGCCGCAGGCCGAGGCGGGCGTGGACGTGTACGCGTACACGCACAACGAGACCTCGACCGGTGTGGCCGCCCCGATCAAGCGGGTCGCGGGCGCCGACGAGGGTTCACTCGTCCTGGTGGACGCCACCTCCGGCGCCGGCGGTCTCCCGGTGGACATCACCGAGACGGATGTCTACTACTTCGCCCCGCAGAAGTCCTTCGCCTCCGACGGCGGCCTGTGGATCGGCGTGTTCTCGCCCGCCGCGATCGAGCGCGCCGAGCGCATCCACGCGAGCGGCCGGCACGTCCCGGAGTTCTTCTCGCTGCCGACGGCGATCGACAACTCCCGCAAGAACCAGACGTACAACACGCCCGCCCTCTCCACGCTCTTCCTGCTCGCCGAGCAGCTGGACTGGATCAACGGGCAGGGCGGCCTCGCCTGGTCGACCGCGCGCACCAAGGACAGCTCGGACCGCCTCTACGGCTGGGCCGAGGAGTCCAAGTTCGCCACCCCGTTCGTCACCGACGCGGCCAAGCGCTCGCAGGTCATCGGCACGATCGACTTCAACGACGACGTGGACGCGGCCGCGCTCGCCAAGGTGCTTCGCGCCAACGGCATCGTCGACACCGAGCCGTACCGCAAGCTGGGCCGCAACCAGCTGCGGATCGCGATGTTCCCGGCGATCGACCCGGCGGACGTACAGGCGCTGACGGCCTGTATCGACTACGTGATCGAGAAGCTGTAACCGGACGACCGAACCTCGCACTCAGAGAAAAGGGCCGACGCGCGATGCGTCGGCCCTTTCCCTTTGTTGCGGTCGTGTTGCATTCATCAAGGCTATCCAACGGCGCTTATACGGGACGTATTCGAAGCCCGGGACTTTGGTCCCTAATACCCGGGCAAAGCGCGACCCAAGAGTTCGGGAAAGCCCGCAGTTGAACGGCGTGATGGGCCCCGGGACTTTCGGCGAAGACCCCTGGTCACGGGGGTGCGGGCGGGAAACCGCGTGCCCAGGATGAACCTCATAGACAGTGCACCGGGGAACAAATCCCCGGCCCTGCAAGGAGGTTCACTCATGCGTAAGGCACTCACCGTCTCGGCGATCGCCGTAGTCGCCTCGATGGCCATCGCCGCTCCGGCGACTGCTTTCGCCGCGGACGCCTCGCCGTCGCCGTCGGCTTCCGCGTCCGCGACGCCCGGCCCGAAGGACGACGCCGCGAAGAGCGACTCGTCGGACAAGGCCAAGGCCGAGGTCGCGGTGGTCTCCACGCCGAAGGACCCGACCGGCTACAAGGCCGGCGAGCAGGTCCGCTTCCAGGTGGAGACCTCCGGCGACGCGAAGGTCAGCGGCTCCTCCGACGCGCTCAGCGGTATCTCCGTCAAGAAGGTCGGCAGCGGCACGTACGAGGGCACGGGCACGGTCAAGTCCGGCTACGGCATCGGCACAGCCCACCTCAAGGTCACCGCCGACTACGGCGACACCGGAGCGCAGGGCTCCGCCACCTTCCTGGTCAACACCGACGGCGCCAAGCCCAAGCCCGACCCGTCCAAGGCCTCGCTGTCGCTGTCCACCGACGGCGGCAAGGTCGGCGACAAGGTCTCCGTGACCGTCAAGGACGCCGGTTCCGACTCGGTCGCCACCGTGAAGTCCGACGCGTTCGGCGGCACCGTGAAGCTGGAGCGCGACCCGCAGCACGAGGGCACCTGGCACGGCACCGCGACCGTCGCGGACTCCGCCAAGTCCGGCTACTACCGGGTGGACGCGCTGCTCGACGGCAAGGTCGTGGACTCCGCGAAGTTCGGCGTCCAGGGCAAGGAGGCCCCCGTGGTGGGCAAGTCCTCGCTCGCCGTGAACCCGGGCAGCGGCAAGGCCGGCGACAGGATCGCCCTCACCGTGGACGCCCCGTCCATCAACCCCAAGAGCAACGTGTCGGTGGACTCCAAGGCCTTCGGCAAGGTCTCCCTGACCCTGGGCAAGGACGGCAAGTGGCACGGCACGGCGACCGTCGCGAACGTGCAGCTCGGCCGGTACGACGTCAACTCCAGCACCGGCTCCAAGGCCGTGTTCACCGTGACGAAGAGCGGCGCCGTCAAGCCGCTCAAGCCCTCGGACCACAAGACCCCGCACGGCTCCGTGAACACCGGTATGGCCCCGGCCGATGTCTGAGATACGCACCCGTCGCGTCCGGGCGGCCACGCTCGCGGTGGTGGCGGCGGTCTCCGTCGCCACCGCCGCGGGGTGCTCCTCGCAGGCGAAGGACTCGGCGCAGAGCGCTCAGAACGCGGCGCATGTGAAGGCCGCTTCCGTGCTGCAGCCCTCGGTCCCCGACCACCTCACGATCCCCTCGATCAAGGTGGACACGGACCTCGGCACCGTCGGTCTCGACGGCAGCGGCGCGATGCAGACGCCGCCGTTCGACAAGCCGATGGAGGCCAGTTGGTACAAGGATGGTCCGACTCCGGGTGAGAAGGGTGCGTCGGCGATCGCCGGCCACATGGACACGCCCCAGGTCGAGAAGGCGGTCTTCTACAACCTCAAGGACCTCGAGAAGGACCAGGAGATCGACATCCGCCGCGAGGACGGCACGACGGCCGTCTTCAAGGTCGACGAGGTCGACACGTACAAGAAGTCCGACTTCCCGACCCAGAAGGTCTACGGGAAGACGGACAAGGCGGAGCTCCGACTGATCACCTGCGGCGGCGACCTCACCAAGGACCGCCACTGGGACTCGAACGTCGTGGTCTTCGCCCATCTGACGGGCTCGGAGACGGCCTGACCGGCGTCGAAGCGATACGTGTGGTGGGGCGTCCCTTCTCGCAAGGGGCGCCCCGCACGCGTATCAGCGGCTGAGCTTCTGGAATCGGCGAACCGCCAGCGGCAGGAAGACCGCCGTGACCACCAGCGGCCAGACCACGGCCATCAGCAGCGCGTTCTGCTCGATCCAACTGCCGTCCGCGCCCACGGGGTTGCCGAAGAGTTCACGGACCGCCGTGCCCGTCGAGGAGATCGGGTTCCAGGCGGCCACCGTGCCCAGCCAGCCCGGCATCGACGAGGTGGGCACGAAGATGCTGGACACCATCGTCAGCGGGAAGACCACCGCATAGAGCCCGCCGGCCGCCTCCGGGGAGGGGACGAGCAGGCCGAGCCAGACGCCGACCCAGATCAGGCTGAAGCGCAGCAGCACGAGCAGCGCGAAGCCGGCGACGGTCTCGCCGAACGAGCCGTGCGCGCGCCAGCCCATCGCGAGCGCGGTGAGCGCGAGGATCGTCAACTCGGCGCAGGCCACGATGATGTCCGTCAGACCGCGTCCGGTGACCACCGCCGACGGGGCCATCGGCATGGAGCGGAAGCGGTCGATGACGCCCTTGGTGGCGTCGTAGACCACACCGGTCGCGGTGTTCATGAAGCCGAACGCCATGGTCATCACGAACATGCCGGCCATCAGGAAGTCCCGGTAGGCATCGCTGCCTCCCTCGCCTCCCGGTGCCTTCATCGCCCCGCTGAAGACATAGCCGTAGAGCAGCACCGAGATGATCGGGAAGCCGAGCTGCCACAGGATGTACGAGGGTTTGTTGCGGTAGTGGGTGAGGAAGCGGCGGGCGACGTTGAAGCTGTCGGCGAGCGCCCAGTACAGGCGGCGTTCGTCGCCGGAGTCCACGCTCAGGTCGACGGGCGTGCGCTCGGCGGTGAGTTGGGCGCTCATGCCGGGACCTCCTCGCGTACGGACGGTGCGGGTTCTCCGGGTTCTTCGGAGTCCTTGGTGGTGTGGCCGGTCAGCGTGAGGAACACGTCGTCGAGGCTCGGGCGGCGCAGGCCGATGTCCTCGACCTGAACTGCCTGGTCCTGCAAGGTCCGGGCCACCTCGGTCAGGGCCGCGACGCGGTCGGCGACGGCCGCGTGGATACGGCGTTCCGCGCGGTCCACGGACGGTTCGCCCTCGCAGACCCGGGCCACGACGGCCAGCGCGGAGACGATCTCCGACTCCTCGGCCACGACGACCTCGATCCGGTCGCCGCCGACCGTGTTCTTGAGCTCGGCGGGGGTGTCGTCGGCGATCGCCCGGCCCTGGTCGATCACGGTGATCCGGGAGGCCAGCTTGTCGGCCTCGTCGAGGTACTGCGTGGTCAGCAGCACGGTCGTGCCCCCGTCGACCAACGCCCTTACCGCTTCCCAGACTTCACCGCGGCCGCGCGGGTCGAGCCCGGTGGTGGGCTCGTCGAGGAAGAGCACCTCGGGCGCGAGGATCATCGACGCGGCGAGGTCGAGGCGGCGGCGCATCCCGCCGCTGTAGTCGCCGACGCTTTTGGCCGCGGCCTCCACCAGGTCGAACTGCTCCAGGAGTTCACCGGCGCGCAGCTTCGCGCGCCGCCCGCCGAGGTGGAAGAGCCGGCCGAACAGCTCCAGGTTCTGCCGCCCGCTGAGCAGTTCGTCGACGGCCGCGTACTGCCCGGCGAGCCCGATCTTCGCCCGTACACCCCGGGGGTCCTCGGCCACATCGACCCCGGCGACCTGCGCCCGGCCGCCGTCGAGCTTGAGCAGGGTGGCCAGGGCGCGCACCGCGGTGGT
This sequence comes from Streptomyces mesophilus, assembly GCF_040300965.1. Taxonomy (GTDB): domain Bacteria; phylum Actinomycetota; class Actinomycetes; order Streptomycetales; family Streptomycetaceae; genus Streptomyces; species Streptomyces mesophilus_A. The sequence goes on from NZ_JBEPEW010000026.1 coordinate 36,657, forward strand.
CTTGCCCGCGCCGTTCGGACCGAGCAGTCCGTGTACGGCGCCGCGGCGGACGGTCAGGTCGAAGCCGTCCAGGGCGCGTTTCCCGCCGTACCTCTTCTGCAGGCCTTCCGCCCGCACCGCATGGGTTTCCACTGGACCCTCCCGAGGTCTCGCCAGCCATCTGAGTACACCGTACCCTAATTCGAGTACAGCGTACCCAGTTTTTCGGCCGAGGCGTACGGCGAAGGCATAGGGTGAGGTCATGAGCAGCAAGGACAGTGCGACCACCACCAGCGGCAGCGGTGATATCCGGCGCAGCCTCGAGCTGCTGTGGGGCACCGGCGAGCGGGCCGCACGCGGACCCAAGCCGACCCTGACGCTGGACCGGATCGTCGAGGCGGCCGTCGAGCTCGCGGACCGCGAGGGGATCGCGGCGGTCTCGATGCGCCGGCTCTCCACCGAGCTCGGGACCGGCACGATGTCGCTCTACCGGTACGTGCCGGGCAAGGCCGAGCTGCTCGATCTGATGCTGGACAAGGTGCAGGGCGAGGCCGTGCCCGAGGGGGCGGCGGTCCCGCAGCGCTGGCGCGAGTGCGTCGAGGCCATGGCCCGCAGACAGCTCGCCTATTACCGCGCCCATCCCTGGCTGCTCAAGGTCAACCAGGCGCGTGCGGTGCTCGGACCCAGTGCGATCCGCAGCATGGAAGTGGTGATCGCCCCGCTGCGCACCATGGGGCTGACCGACCCCGAACTCCTGTCGGTGATCATCACCGTGACGAGCTGGGTGACGGGCCACGCGCGCACCGAGGCCGACGCCGTCGAGGCGGTCAAGGAGACCGGTCTGAGCGACGAGGAGTTCTGGGGCAGCCAGCAGCCCTTCCTCGAACGGGCCATGCTCAGCGGCGAGTTCCCGCAGATGGCATCGCTCTCGGAGGACACCTTCAACTACGACTACGACCACTTCGAGTTCGGGCTCCAGCGCCTCATCGAGGGTTTCGCGACGCTGGTGGAGGAGCGGAATCGGAGCGGCCACGGGTGACAGCGGGCCCGTTCCGTGCATGCATGGAGGCATGACGTCCCCCAGTGAGACCCCGAGCCCCGGACTCGCCCCGTTCGTGAAGCAGCGCAACATCCTGCTCACCACGTACAAACGGGACGGCACGGCGGTGGGCACGCCCGTGAACATCGCCGTCGACGGCGACCACGCCTATATCCGCACGTACGACAAGGCCTGGAAGGCCAAGCGGATGCGCAACAACCCCGAGGTGGAGATCGCGGCCTCCACCGCGCGCGGGGTCCCCACCGGGCCGCCGCTCAAGGCGCAGGTGCGGCTGCTCGACGCGGACGGCGACGAGGCCCGGCGTGCGGCCTCGCTGCTCCAGCGCAAGCACCGTGTGCTGCAAGGGATGTTCGTGCCGTTCTTCCACCGCGTGAAGAAGTACCGGACGCTGCACTACGAGGTGCGGCTGCTCGGCGAGTGATCAACTCTTCTTGCGCAGCAGCCCTTTGAGGCCGAATACGGCGAGGACGACGACGGCCAGGGCAAGAGCACCGGTCTTGAAGCCGGAGTCCGACCCGTCGCCCGCACCGTCCTGGCCACCGCCCGATGCCTGGTCCGAGCCCGAACTTCCGCCGCCGTCGGGCGACTCGGGCGCATCCGGCGCCTCGACCGGCTCCACCTCACTGCCTGCGCCCTCGCTGCCGTACATGAGCGCCCGGCCGTCAGGCGAGTACGCCACCGACTCGCCCTGGCGCTGCATGGGCACGTCCACGCTCTCGCCGTCGCCCCGGAGCCGGCCGTCCTTCCAGTCGTACGCCTGCGCCCCGAAGTAGCTGCGGAGCACCAGCTTGTCGCCGTCGGGCGAGAACGCGCCGTCCGTGGTCCACAGGTCGATGTCGCCGATCCGGGTGAAGACGTTGTTGCGTCCGGGCCGCAGCTCGGCCGGGCCCTCGTACAGACCGCCGTTGCTGTCGCGCTTCTTGTCGGCGATGTACACGCGGCCCGTCTTCGGATGGACCATGAGCGCCTCGGCGTCGCGGGCTCCGCCGGCGTACGTCACGTCGTACTGCGTGGCCTTGATCGTCTGGTCGCCGAGCTTGTCCGGCTCGGGCAGACGGTAGATCCAGACGTGGTCCCAGGTGCCGCCGAGGTTGTCGCCGATGTCGCCCACGTAGAGGTCGCCGTCCGGGCCGATCGAGATGCCCTCGACGTCCCGCGCCTGGCCCACGCCCTGCATCGTGACGCGGGCGACCGTCCTGCCCGACTTGCTGTCCACGGCGTAGAGGTACGAGCCGTCGTCACTGTCGTTGTGCGTCCAGTAGACGCGCGGGTGCTTCTTGCTGGCGACCAGGCCGCTGGACTCGGTGATCCGGGGGTCGTCCAGGCTGAAGGCCTCGTTGTCCGCGAAGGCGGCGGGGGCCGGGCCCAGGACGAGAGCGGCCGTGACCGCCGCACCGAGAAGCAGACGCATGGGGCCACCGTACGTGGCCGCGGGGCGTACGGGAGTGGGCAGCTTCACAGCGCGGCGGTCCCCTTGATCCGCGATGATGACCGGATGCTCAGGCTCCTTTTCGTCGGCGACTCGATGACCATCGGCAGCGCCGGCGAGCACACCTGGCGCTACCGGATGTGGCAGCATCTGCGCTCCTCCTACGGCGCCCCGTTCAAGATCGTCGGCCCGCGGACCGCGCTGTACGACAAGGCCGCCGACGCCCCCGTCTCGTACGAGTACGCGGACCCGGACTTTCCGCAGGAGCACCTCGCGGGCTGGGGCGAGGGCTGGCAGCACATGGTCCCGCTGATCGGCGAGACGGTACGGGCCACGCGCGCCGATCTGCTCCTGATCTCGCTCGGCCTGATCGACCTGGGCTTCTACACCGACGCCGAGAAGACCGCGGCCAACGCCCGCGCCTTCATCGCCGAGGCCCGCGCCGCCAACCCGAACGTGGCCGCCGTCCTGCTGCCGGTCATCCCCAACACCCGCGCCCAGGACGACCCGGAGTTCGCGCTCGAAGTGGCCCGCTTCAACGAGCTGCTCGCCAAGGCCGTGGCCGATCTCGACACGGACCGCTCCCCGCTGCTGCTGGCCTCACCCCCGGCCGCGTACGAGATCCATCACGACACCTACGACGGCACCCACCCGAACGCGAGCGGCGAGCACAAGCTGGCGGCGGCCTTCGGGGACGCCATGTACCAGGCGTGGGATCTGGGGGCGCCGTACGAGCCCGTGAACTGAGCGGGCTCAGCGGCAGGCCGTGTCCTCGGGCGGGAGCGTGCCCTGCGTCAGATAGCGGTCCACATGCTCGTGGATACAGCTGCTGTCCGTGGTGTACGCGCCATGGCCTTCGCCCTCGTACGTGAGGATCCGGCTACCGTTGTCGAGCGCGTCGGCCATACGGGCGGTGTTCTCGTACGGGGTGGCCGGGTCGCCCTTGGTGCCGACGAGCAGGGACGCGGGCGCGTCCTCGGCCCCGACCTCGCGTGAGCTGTTGTCGCCGGATACGGGCCAGCCGGTGCACTCCAGCATCGCGGCGGCCGTGTTGCGGCCGAAGACCGGGGACAGCGCGGTGAACTCGTCGACCGCGGCCAAGTAGTCCTGGGCGGTGGGGCGTTCGCTCGCGTCCCGGCAGTCGATGGCGCGCAGCGCGAACTCCTGCTGCCGCGCCTCGTCATCGGAGGAGACCGCGGGGAACGGGCCCTGCGTCAGCTGCGCCCCCGGCAGCTTTCCTCCCACCTCCGCCAACGCCCGACCGTCGCCCTTCGTCGCCAGATCGGCGAGGGCGGACCGCAGTTCGGGCCAGTGCTTCGCCTTGCTGTAGAGCGAGCTCTGGACGGCCGTGGTGAACGTCGCCTGGTCGAGCGTGCCCGACGCCGTCTCGAGCGGTTTTCCGTCGAGGCCGGTGAACAGGGCGTTCACCTTCGACTTCGCGGCCTCGGGAGTGGAGCCGAGCGGGCACTGCTTCGCACCGTGGGCCACACAGTCGGCGAGGAAGTTGTCCAGGGCACGCTGGAACGCCTTGGTGCTGGACAGGGCGTACGCCCGGGTGTCAAGGGTCGGGTCCACGACCCCGTCGAGCACCAACCGGCCGGCCCTGTCGGGGAATTGGTGCAGGTAGTTGGCGCCGAGCTTGGTGCCGTACGAGAAGCCGAGGTAGTGCAGCTTGTCTTCGCCGAGCGCGGCGCGCAGGACGTCGAGGTCGCGCGAGGAGTTGGTGGTGCCCACCCAGGGCAGGACCCGTCGGGCCGCCGCCTGGTCGCACCGGGCGTTCTTGGCAGCCTGCGCCTCGACCACCCGGGCGACCTCGTCGGCGGTGTCGGGGGTCTGGTCGTGGCCCGGTTCCCGGGCGGAGTCGCTGTCCTGCGGCGCATCGCACAGCACCGGGTCGCTGGCCACGACACCGCGCGGGTCGTGCGCGACCAGGTCGAACCGTTCGTTGAGTCGGGTGAGTTGGGGGATGTGGGAGTTCAGGGCATAGCGCCCGGACAGTCCCGGTCCGCCGAAGTTGAGGACCAGGGAGCCGATACGGCGCTTCGGGTCCGTGGCCTTGAGCCGCAGGGCGGCGATCTGGGCCGTACCGGCCTTGCCATGCGGGTCGGCGTAGTCGCGCGGCACTTCGACGTCACCGCATTCGAAGCGGGACATGGCGGCCGGCAGCTTCTCGGCGTCCGAGGCCCAGGTGCGCCGCGCCTGGTACTCCATCTCCTCGCCGCAGCCGGTCCACGCGATCCGCTGACCGTAGAACCGGGTCAGATCGGGTGCGGTGGCGGCGGGTGCGGCGGCAGCGGCGGGCACGGGCCCCGGAAGGACGAGCGCGGCGACCGCGGCGACCGCGAGGGCCGCGATGCCTCGTATGTCACCTTTCGTGGTCACCTTCTCACCGTAGGCGCAGGGCTCCGGGTCGGCACGTTCCCGCCAGCCCGGAGCCCCGAAGCCCGAGGTCAGAGACCCGAAGTCCGAGGGCGGAGCCCTACGCGCTAGGTCAGAGACCCGAAGTCCGAGGGCGGAGCCCTACGCGCTAGGTCAGGCGGCCGCGCTTGAGCTGGAGTACCTCATCGCTGGCCTGAGCGACCTCCCGTGAGTGGGTCACGACGATCACGCACTTGCCGTCGTCGTGGGCGAGCTTCCGGAAGACCTCGATGATCCCGGCGGCCGTCTCCTGGTCGAGCGCGCCCGTCGGCTCGTCGGCGAACAGGACATCGACCTCGCAGGCCAGCGCGCGGGCGATGGCCACGCGCTGCTGCTGGCCGCCGGAGAGCTGCAGGGTGCGGCGGTTCTGGTCCTGCCTCTCCACACCCAGGAGGTCCAGGAGCTCGACGGCGCGCTTCCTGCGCGGGCCTTCGACGCCGGTGATCTCCATGGCGGAGGTGATGTTCTGGACGGCCGTCATATACGTGAGCAGGTTCAGCGACTGGAAGACGGTCGCCGCATGCCGGTTGCGGTAGCGGCCCAGGCCCAGCTCCGCGATGTCCTCGCCGCGGAAGCGGACCGTGCCCGCCGTCGGGGAGTCGAGACCGCTCGCGAGCGAGAGCAGCGTGGACTTGCCGCTGCCGGAGGGGCCGACGATCGCGTACATACGGCCCGCCTCGAAGGCGTGGTCGACGCCCTTGAGCACCGTGCGGCGACGGTTGCCGCTCTCGTACGAGCGGGTCAGGCCCTTCAGTTCGAGGACCGGGGAGCCGGCGGACGCCGGTGCGCCCGGGGCCGTGAGGGAGGTGGCCACGTCAGTCGCCCTTCGTGAGGATGTCGCGCGGGTTGAGCCGCAGTACGCGTGCGCCGGGGACGAGGGTGGCGAGGGCCGCGATGCCGAGGCCGGTGGCGCCGACCTTGGCGATGTCCGCGGGGCCGGTCCGGATGTCCATGGAGTCGATCGGCTCGACCTCCGGCTCGTCGCTCCTGTTCGCGCCGCCCGTCGGGTCGGAGGGATCGGGCTTGGCGGCCTCGTTCGCGGCCTGTTCGTTCGCGGAGGACACCTCGCCCGAAAGCAGCCGGTCACCGATCGCCTGGGACAGGAACTGGCTCGCCCCCGCGGCGAACCCGATCGCGAGCACCGCGCAGGCCATCACCTCGACCAGGTGCTGTCCGAGCAGCCTGGGCTTCTTCTCGCCGAGCGAGAGCAGCACACCCATCTCCTTGCGGCGTTCGCGCAGGTTGGACGCGATGATCAGGGCGAGGATGACGGTGCCCGCGATCGCGACCAGCCAGACCGTGACGGAGGCGAAGTCGGCCGTCTTGTTGATCGGGCCGACCAGGGTCTTGTACTGCTTGTCGTTGACGGTCAGCGGAAAGATCTCGAGGTCGGCGCCGGCGGCCTCGGCGTCCTGCTTCAGCCTGCCCAGGTCGCCCGGGTCGCGCAGCGTGAAGGTGGCCTCCTTGATCACGCCTCCGTCGGCGCCGACCTTCTTGCCGTCGAGGCGCGTCGCGCCGTCCGGGGTGACGTAGATCTGGTTCGAGGGCGCCATCATGGGCGGGACGTACGTGCCGGTGTCGGCCGTGTTGTTCCGGTAGATGCCGCCGATGACGAAGTCCGTCTCCTTGGTGCTCAGCCTGCCGTCGGGATTCTGGATATTGGCATTGAGCTCGACCTTGTCGCCGACTTCGAGATGGTTGTCCTTCGCCACCCGTTCCTCGATGACGACCATGTCGCTCTTGCTGTCGGGCTTGATCCCGGAGCCGGCGACGATTTTCGAGTCGCCGTTGCGGAAGTCCTTGACCGCGTCCAGATCACGGATTCCGTCCGCCTTGAAGAAATCCACTCCGCCGCTGTCCTGACCGGCCGGCGCCGGGACCGGCTGATGGAGTTTCACCTGATCCGTCGGGGCCGCGACGCCGTCCTTCATGTAGTTGCAGGACGCGACGACCGACGACTTGCAGATCTTGTCCACGAGGCTGCGGCGCAGGTCGCCCTCGGTGCCGATCATGCCGGGCGTACCGCCGCCGCCCTGCTGCATCCTGCCCGAGTCGATCAGGGCGTTCAGATCCAGCTGCATGGTGGCCACGGCGCCCACGCTGTTCTTCGCGGAATCCGCGGCACGTGCGGCGGCCGACTGGATCAGGAATCCGGACAGCACCAGGGTGCATATGACGAAGAAGAGCCCGACCAGCATCACCGTCTTGCCCAGATGGGCAGTCAGCCGCCACCAGGCCCGTTTGAACAAATTCATGGCCTTCACGCTAAGGAGCGGCCCTTTTGAACGGTGTTTGTGCGGCCGGGCTTGCTCATACACCGGTCAAATACCGGGTCTGATAGGACGTATCGGAGCCAATGGGAAGCCGAAAGGAAGAGTCGAGCGATGCGGGTGCTGGTGGTGGAGGACGAGCCGTATATGGCGCGCGTCCTGGAGCTGGGCCTGCGGCGCGAGGCCATCGCCGTCGATGTGGTGCACGACGGCGACAGCGCGCTGGAGAGCGTCACGGTCCACGATTACGACGCGGTGGTCCTGGACCGCGATCTGCCGGGCGTGCACGGCGACGAGGTCTGCCGCCGGATCGTGGCGATGGACCTGGGCTGCCGCATCCTGATGCTCACGGCCGCGGGCCGGCTCGACGACAAGGTGGCGGGTCTCGGCCTGGGCGCCGACGACTACCTCGCCAAGCCCTTCGACTTCCCCGAACTCGTCGCACGGCTGCGGGCGTTGTACCGGCGCAGCCCCATGACCCACTCCCCCGTCCTCTCCTTCGCGGACGTCGTCTTCGACACCCACCGGCGCCGCGTGACGCGGGCGGGCGCGGAGGTGAGGCTGACGCCGAAGGAACTCGCCGTACTGGAGCTCCTGATGCGCGCGGACGGCGGCGTCCTGAGCGCGGAGTACCTCCTCGACAAGGCCTGGGACGCGCACACCGACCCCTTCACCAACGCGGTACGCCTCGTCGTCCACACCCTGAGGAAGAAGCTGGGCGAACCGCAGCTCGTCCACACGGCGATCAGCGCGGGCTACTACCTGGGGACGAAATGACCGGGCGCAGGCGGACGTTGAGCATCCACGCCCGCCTCTTCCTCGGCTTCGCCTGCGCCCTCGCCGCCTGCGCCGCGCTGATGGTCGCGATCATCTACGTCGGCATGCGCTTCCTTCCGACATACGGGTTCATGGACACCGTGGTCGTCGACCCCTCGCAGGTCACCGACGTGGCCCCGGGCCGGCGCCTCCCGGCGAGCGGAGAGCACCCCGACATCACCACCAAGGAGGACGTCTGGAACACCGTCCTCGCCGTATCGGCCGGCGGTGTCCTGGTCGTCGGGGCGCTCGGGCTCGGCGTCGGCTGGTTCGTCTCCAAGCGGCTGCTCGCCCCACTGGGCACCATCAACGAAGCGGCGCGCAAAGCCGCGGAGGGCAACCTCGGCGAGCGCATCGCCGCGACGGGACCGCCCGATGAGCTGCATCAACTCGCCGACACCTTCGACGAGATGCTCGACCGCCTCGAGGAGTCCTTCGCCGCCCACCGGCGCTTCGCCGCCAACGCCTCCCACGAGCTCCTCACCCCGCTGGCCACCACCCGCGCGGCCCTCCAGGTCGCCGGCGACGCACCCTCCCGCGAGGAGCTGGCCGAACTCCTTCCGATGCTCCGCGAGACCAACGAGCGCGGTATCCGCATCGTGCACGCCCTGCTCGACCTGGCGAGCGCCCAGAACGCGGCCTTCGAACCGGCGCCGGTCGACCTCTCGGCCCTGCTCGGGGCGGCGGTCGCGGAACGGTCCGCTCAGGCGTCCTCGTACGGAATCGAGCTCTCCACCGAGATCGAGCCGGGACGCACGGTCTCCGGAAATGCCGTCCTGCTGCGGCAGTTGACCCTGAACCTGCTCGACAACGCACTGACCCACAACGCACCGGGCGGCTCGGCGCACATCCGCCTGTCGCAGACGGACCGTACGGTCCTCGAGGTCTCGAACACCGGCCCCCATGTCACCAAGACCCAACTCGCCCGGCTCTTCGAGCCGTTCTACCGGGCCGAGGAGCGCGTGGCGAGCGCGCGCAAGGGCCACGGCCTGGGCCTCGCCATCGTCCGCTCGGTCACGGCGGCCCACCACGGAACGCTGCACGCCACGGCGAACCCGGCGGGCGGTCTGACGATCCGGGTCGAACTGCCGCGCTGACCGGTCCCGTTCGGCCGGGCACGGGGGTGGCTCCTCAGCCGGCGAACAGGACCTCCACCCCCAGCCCGACGAGCTCTTCGGCCACCGCGTCCCCGCGCCCCGCATCGGTGATCAGACCGCTGACCTCCCCCCAAGGCAGCACACGGAACTGCGAGGCGGTGCCCAGCTTCTCGGATGAGGCGAGGACGTACGTGTCCGCGGCCCGCGCCGACAGGGCGCGCTTCATCGCCGCCTCCTCCGCGTCCCCCGTGGTCAGACCCGCCTCGGGGTGGACACCGGTGACACCGAGCAGACACAGATCGGCGGACACGTTCTGCGCCGCCTCCACCGCGGCCGCCCCGCAGGCCACCGCCGAGTGCTTGAAGATCCGGCCGCCGAGCAGGAACAGCTCCGCCCGCGGATGGTCGAGCAGGGCCGCGACGATGGTCGGGCTGTGGGTGATCACCGTGCAGCCGAGATCCTTCGGCAGGGCGCGGGCGACCGCGAGCGCGGTCGTGCCGCCGTCGAGGATCACGGAGCCGCCCGGCGGTACGAGTCCGACGGCCGCCGAGGCGACCTTCCGCTTGCCGTCCGGGGCCACGGCCTGGCGTGCGCCGTAGTCGACGACGGCCGGCGACACCGGCAGCGCGCCCCCGTAGACCCGCTGGCACAGCCCTTCGGCGGCGAGATCGCGCAGGTCGCGCCGGACGCTGTCCTCGGAGAGGCCCAGATCGGCGGCGACCTCCTTGGCGACGATCTTTCCCTCACGGGCGAGCAGCCCGATCAGATGGTCGCGCCGTTCGGCAGCCAGCATGCGCACTCTCTCCTGTTCTTGCACGGTTCTGCATGTACCTTAGCGCCCATGAACTCCACGCACGCCGCCACACCCCCACCCGCCTCCGGCACCCCGGGCCTCGACACCCCCGACCACCGCGGCCGCACCGGTCTCGACCGGGTGGGGCGCGATCTGGACCGTAACCCCGATGTCGTGGTCCGCGAGGTCGAGCTCACCTCCCGGGGCTGGCACGTCCTGCGCCGTACGACCTTCGACTACCGCCGCCGCGACGGGCGTTGGGAGACCCAGGCGCGCGAGACCTACGACCGGGGCAACGGCGCCGTCGTGCTGCCGTATGACACCGCACGCGGCTGTGTGCTCCTGACCCGCCAGTTCCGCTACCCGGCCTACGTCAACGACCACCCCGACGGCATGCTCGTCGAGGCGGCCGCAGGACTGCTCGACGCGGACGATCCGCTGACCGCGGTCCGCCGCGAGAGCGCCGAGGAACTGGGCGTCGAGCTCGGTCCGCTCACACCCGTCTTCGAGGCGTACATGAGCCCGGGCTCCGTCACCGAGCGCCTGCACTTCTTCGCCGCGCCCTACACCCCGGCCGACCGCACCGGCGAAGGCGGCGGCCTGGAGGAGGACGGCGAGGACATCGAAGTCCTCGAACTCCCCTTCACCACCGCCCTCGCCATGATCCGCGACGGCCGGATCGCGGACGGCAAGACGATCATGCTCCTCCAATGGGCGGCCCTGGAGGGCCCGTTCGCACCGCGGCCGAAGGCCCTCTTGCCTTGAGCGGACTCGAAGGCGTTGGGTGAATTCCCATGAAGTACACGCAGCTCGGACGCACAGGACTTGAAGTCAGCCGCCTCGTCCTCGGCACGATGAACTTCGGTCCGCAGACGGACGAATCCGACAGCCACGCGATCATGGACGCCGCGCTCGCCGCGGGCATCAACTATTTCGACACCGCCAACGTCTACGGCTGGGGCGAGAACAAGGGCCGTACGGAGCAGATCATCGGCACCTGGTTCGCCCAGGGCGGCGGCCGGCGCGACAAGACCGTCCTGGCCACGAAGGTGTACGGCAACATGGCCGGCGACGGCGACACCTGGCCCAACCACCACAAGCTCTCCGCGCTCAACATCCGCCGTGCGGTGGACGCGTCCCTGAAGCGGCTGCAGACGGACTACATCGACATCTACCAGTTCCACCACGTCGACCGGTCCACTCCGGTCGACGAGATCTGGCAGGCCATCGAGGTCCTGATCCAGCAGGGCAAGATCCTCTACGCCGGGTCGTCCAACTTCCCCGGCTGGAAGATCGCCCAGGCCAACGAGGCCGCCGCCCGGCGCGGTCAGGTCGGCCTGGTCAGCGAGCAGTGCCTGTACAACCTCGCCGAGCGCCGCGCCGAGATGGAGGTCATCCCGGCCGCGCAGGAGTACGGCCTCGGGGTCATCCCCTGGTCGCCGCTGCACGGCGGACTGCTCGGCGGCGTCCTGAAGAAGGAGGCCACATCCGGCCGCCGCGCTTCGGGCCGCTCGGCCGAGGCGCTCGCCGACTCCACGATCCGCGGCCAGATCCAGTCGTACGAGGACCTCCTGGACAAGCACGGCCTGGCCCCCGGCGAAGTGGCCCTCGCCTGGCTCCTCACCCGCCCCGGCGTGACCGGCCCGATCGTGGGCCCGCGCACGGCGGAGCAGCTCGAATCGGCGCTGCGCGCCCTGGAGTTGGAGCTCTCCGACGAGGTCCTGTCCTCCCTGGACGAGATCTTCCCGGGCCCGGGCCCGTCCCCGGAGGCGTTCGCCTGGTAACCGTGCGTTCGCGTACCTGGTGGGGCCCAGCCCCCGCACTGCCGCCTGCGGCTCGTGTGGGGGTCGGTGCCGGTCCGGGGTACCTGTCATACGGGCAATGGCACCGTTCCCGCGAAGGGCTGCCGTGGCCGACGGGGGCGCCCGTATGACAGGCACCCCTCCCTGTCCCCTTCCGCCGTCGAGCGGCTACCGGCCGGTGGGGGTACGCGGCCGCGTGGGGTACGCGGCAGCGTATCGGCATGAGGGGAGCGGGGAACGGGAGCGGCCGGCGCCGGGTGTGACGCTTGCCCCCACCGGCCCGCAGCCGCGTACCGGCGGAAGGGGACGGGGTGGGGTGCATTGTCATTCGGGCACTCCCGACGTAGGCGGTGACCCTTCGCGGGAACGGTGCCATTGCCCGAATGAGCAAGCACCCCACCCCGGCCCCGACCCACGACGAAACCGCACGCGAAAACGAACCGGCAGAAAGCCGCACACGAAACCGCACCCACGACGACACCGCACGCGCAGAACGCACCGGCAGACAGCCGCACACGAAACCGCACCCACGACGAAACCGCACGCGCAGAGCGCACCGGCAGACAGCCGCACACGAAACCGCAGGCGCAGAACGCACCGACGGAAAGCCGCACACGAAGCAGCCCCCAAGCCAGGGGGCCTGGGGGCGCAAGCCACCAGCGGGGGTCCGGGGGCAGAGCCCCCGTGACAGCGCCGCAGAACAGCAGGCGTCAGCCCACCGCCGCCGCCACCGCGATCACAGCGAACATCAGCACGAGCACACCGGCCATGATCCGGTTCCTGGTCTTGGGGTCCACGCGTCGAGGTTAACCCTCCGCGACCGCCCGCACGTCGCCAGCCCCCAAGGACCAGCGGCCCACGGTCTCGTACCGGGGCTGCTCACCGGGCACTCCGCTGCGCGGCAGAACGCTCCTGACGAGACACAGCTCACGCACGGTCCACGGCGTCCCGGAGAACCCGTCGAGCTCAGCCGCGTACGGCAGCAGATCCACCTCGGGCGGATGCGTCTGCCGACGCCCGCCCCCGCTGCGGGCGAGGGTGAGATGGGGCACGAACCGATGGGTCTCCTCCATCGCGACCCCCGCCTTGCCCCCGGCGGCATACGCCCGCTCTGCCAGCCGTCGCAGCGTCCCGACATCCCCGCGCGCGCCCGCCCACAGCGCACGCTGCCCGAACCGCCCGCTGCGGTACAGCTGGAGCTCGAAGGCCGGCGTGCGATGCGCGGCCCGCCGCAGCCGCTCCTCCAGGTCCGGACGCACCGCATCCGGTACCTCCCCGAGGAACGCCAGCGTGAAATGCCACCCGGCCGAATCGGTCCACCGCAGCTTGTCGGCCCCGGGAAGGGCCTTCAAGGTACGGGTCGTGTCGGCGAGTTCGGCGACGGCGGAGCTGGGCGGCAGCACCGCCACGAACAGTCTGGCCATTCAGCCCTCCGGCATTCGAGGCTGCCCGGCGGAAGGCCGGACACAGGCCCGGGGCCGGGCCCCGGACCGGCAAACTACGCCGCCGTAGCCATCTGTTCCCGCGGAACGAACCGCACATGCGGATGCCCACGGTGCCAGCCGAGACGCAGCCTCAGGTCACCGACCCGCGCCAGCATCAGACCGACCCCGGTCGCGGCGAGCAGGGCGACCAGACCGCCCGTGGCCATGCCCACCCGCACTCCGTACGTGTCCGTGACCCAGCCGACCAGCGGCGCGCCCACGGGCGTACCGCCGGTGAAGACCATCATGAACAGCGCCATCACCCGGCCCCGCATCAGCGGGTCGGTGGCCATCTGGATCGAGGAGTTGGCGGTCACGTTGACCGTCAGACCGAACACGCCGAGCGGCACGAGCAGCACGGCGAAGAGCCAGAACGACGGCGCCATCGCCGCCACGACCTCGAGCAGCCCGAAGATCATCGCGGCGCCGACGAGGATCCGGAGCCGCGCGGTGCCGCGGCGGGCGGCGAGCAGCGCACCGGCCAGCGAACCGGCCGCCATCAGCGAGTTGAGCAGACCGTACGTGCCGGGCCCGGCGTGGAAGACATCGTCCGCGAAGGCCGAGAGCCAGATCGGGAAGTTGAAGCCGAAGGTGCCGATGAACCCGACGAGCACGATCGGCCAGATCAGGTCGGGCCGCCCGGCCACGTACCGCAGGCCCTCCTTGAGCTGGCCCTTGCCGCGCGGAGCGATCTCGACCTTGTGCAGCTCGGAGGTGCGCATCAGCGCGAGCGAGGCCAGCGGCGCGATGAAGGACAGACCGTTGAACAGGAACGCGTAGCCGCTGCCGACCGCCGCGATCGCCACACCGGCGACGGCGGGTCCGATCAGACGCGCGGACTGGAAGTTGGCGGAGTTCAGGCTGACCGCGTTGGCGAGCTGGTCCTTGCCGACCATCTCGGAGACGAAGGTCTGCCGCGCGGGGTTGTCGACGACGGTGACCAGACCCATCAGGAAGGCCGTCAGATAGACGTGCCACACCTGGACGTGTCCGGTGAGGGTCAGGGTCGCGAGCGCCAGGCCGGTGAGGCCCATCGCGGACTGGGTGAAGAAGAGCAGGGGCCGTTTCGGCAGCCGGTCCACGAGGACACCGCCGTACAGGCCGAACAGGAGCATGGGCAGGAACTGCAGTGCCGTGGTGATACCGACGGCCATGGCAGAGCCGGTGAGGCTGAGCACCAGCCAGTCCTGGGCGATGCGCTGCATCCAGGTGCCGGTGTTCGAGACGACCTGTCCGGTGAAGAAGAGCCGGTAGTTACGGATCTTCAGCGAGGAGAAGGTCGAGGGCTTTCTGGTACGTGCGGTGGAGTCGTGGGCGGTCGGTGCGGGGGCGGAGTCTGCTCCGGATCCCGTACTCAAAAGGGCTCGCCTCCTCGGCGGTCGGTGTTCTGCGTCTGTGGCGCGCTGTGCTGCGGGTTACCCACGTGCGCGCGGTCAAAGGTGCGCGAGCTTCTCCAGTACGGGGGCGGCGGCGCGCAGTTTCGCCCACTCGTCCTCGTCGAGCTCGTCGGCGAGCGAAGCCAGCCAGGCGTTCCGCTTGCGGCGGCTCTGCTCGAGCATGGCCTCGGCCTGCTCGGTCTGGCTGACCACCTTCTGCCGGCGGTCCTCGGGGTGCGGCTCCAGCTTGACCAGACCCTTGGCTTCGAGCAGCGCCACGATGCGGGTCATCGACGGCGGCTGGACGTGCTCCTTGCGGGCGAGCTCGCCGGGGGTGGCCGAGCCGCAGCGGGCGAGGGTGCCGAGCACCGACATCTCGGTGGGGCTCAGCGACTCGTCCACACGCTGGTGCTTGAGCCGGCGCCCGAGCCGCATCACGGCGGAGCGCAGGGAGTTCACGGCGGCGGCATCGTCGCCATGGGAAAGGTCAGGCATGTAGTTAGAGTAACTCATTACCCTGACTAAGGAAACCGCTTAACGGCTCACGCGCCTCAAGAGTTCCTCAAGATTTCTAAGCCGTCCACAAGGGAAGATCACCCATATGGGTGAGCCGATCGCGGAAAGTGACGCGAAAACGGAGTGCTGCCGTGGACGCTGGAGCGCATGGGGACCAGCGTGCTCAGCCTGCGTATAGACGGAGAGCTGCTCGACCGACTCCGTCACCATGCCGGCATAAGGGGAATGAACGTCCAGGACTATGTGATCCGCGCCCTCGTGCGGAACGACTTCGACGAACGCTTCAAGGCGGCCGTCGAGGAGACACAGCGGTTCTACGAGGACAGTGAGACGACGGGGCCCGGGCTGCCAACAGGAAGCCCGGGACACGTCAGAGGTGCTGCTAACCGGGGTTCCGGGGGCTCCTATTCGTCGCCCCCGGCAACTCAGGTCAGCCCGAGCGCCGGCATCAGGTAGTAGAAGGCGAACACGGCGGCCACCGCGTACATCGCCGCCGGCACCTCGCGGCCGCGGCCCGCGGCCAGGCGCAGCACCGTGAAGGCGATGAAGCCGATGCCGATGCCGTTCGTGATCGAGTAGGTGAACGGCATCATCATCATGGTCAGGAACGCCGGGATCGCGATCGTGTAGTCCTTCCAGTCGATCGCGGTGATCGAGCCGGACAGGATCAGGAAGCCCACCGCGAGCAGCGCGGGCGTCGCGGCCTGCGAGGGGACCATGAGGGCCAGCGGCGTCAGGAACAGCGACAGCGTGAACAGGCCGCCGGTGACGATGTTCGCCAGACCCGTGCGCGCGCCTTCGCCGACACCTGCCGTGGACTCCACGAAGCAGGTGGTGGCCGAGGAGGAGCTGGCGCCGCCCGCGGCGACGGCGAGACCGTCGACGAGCAGCACCTTGTTGATGCCGGGCATCTGACCGTCGGCGTCGACCAGCTTGGCCTCGTCGGCGACGCCCATGATCGTGCCCATCGCGTCGAAGAAGCACGAGAGCAGCACGGTGAAGACGAAGAGGACACCGGTGAGGATGCCGACCTTCTCGAAGCCGCCGAACAGGCTGACCTGACCGATCAGACCGAAGTCCGGGGACGCGACCGGGTTGCCCGGCCACTCGGGGGTCGTCAGACCCCAGCTGGGGATGTCGGCGATCGCGTTGATGATCATCGCGGCGACCGTCATCACGACGATCGAGATCAGGATCGCGCCGGGCACCTTGCGCACGATCAGCGAGAGCGTGAGCAGCGCGCCGATCACGAAGACCAGGACGGGCCAGCCGTTGAGGTGGCCGTCGGAGCCGAGCTGCAGCGGGACCGTGGTGTGGGCGGCGTCCGGGATACGGGAGACGAAGCCGGCGTCGACCAGGCCGATCAGCATGATGAAGAGGCCGATACCGATCGCGATGCCCTTGCGCAGGCCGAGCGGCACCGCGTTCATCACGCGCTCCCGCAGCCCGGTCGCGACGAGCAGCATCACGATGAAACCGGCGAGCACGACCATGCCCATCGCGTCCGGCCAGCTCATCCGGGGCGCGAGCTGCAGCGCGACCACGGTGTTGACGCCGAGGCCCGCGGCGAGCGCGATCGGGACGTTGCCGATCACGCCCATGAGCAGGGTGGTGAATGCGGCGGTGAGGGCGGTCGCGGTGACCAGCTGGGCATTGTCCAGCTGGTTGCCGTACATGTCCTTCGCGCTGCCGAGGATGATCGGGTTCAGCACGATGATGTAGGCCATCGCGAAGAAGGTCGCGAAGCCTCCGCGGACCTCGCGCGCGACGGTCGAGCCGCGCGCGGAGATCTTGAAGAAGCGGTCGAGGCCGTTGCTCGGATACGGCGGGGGCTTCGGGGAGTCGACCGGGGCGGGGGCCGAGGAGGACATGCGTGACCTTCGCGGAGGAGGGAGTGTCGGTGTCGCTCTCCGGCCAATTTCCGTCCGCTTCTCGATCGATTCGTGCGATCCAACGAAAGAAACTGGCCATATCAGAGCTGTTTCAGTATGAATAAACAGCCCTTAAAAAGCCATCTACGCGCGTAACCGCAAGCGTGGGGCGGGCGCGAGGGCCCGGCCGTCCAGCGCCTAAGCTGGGCGCATGGCGAAGTGGACCCCCAAGCACGAGGCGCCGGAGCCCCTGGAGGGCCCGATCGTCGCCACCATCACCGGCGGCACGATCCTTTGGTTCGTCCTCTTCCTGGTGCAGGTCCCCTTCTACGGCTGGTTCGACGACCGCGATCTGACCTGGTGGGTGTGGACCTGCCTGGCCGGCGCCGGACTCGGCCTCATCGGGATCTGGTACGTGCGGGGGCGCGACGCCGCGCTCAAGCGGCACGCGGCCGAAGAGGCCGCCGCGCAGAACGCCGCGCAGTCCGGCGCACAGACCGCCGCGCCCGCCGCCGAAGGGACCGCCGAGCAGGCCGCCGACGGCAGGCAGACACCGGCCGAAGGTGCCGGCGCGTAGTACTCAGGTCGGATCTTCCGGGCCCGTACCCCTGAATCCCGTGCCCTCGACGGGAAAGAGCCTCCCCGGCCCCGTACCGTCTGACTCATGACGCAGCGGGCACAGCTAGACACGGACGGACCCGAGCCGGGGGGCAGGCCACCGACGATCGACGCAGGGGCCGAGCTCGACCCGGTGCACCCGGTCCCGCCTCCCGAGGCGGCGCCCGACCGGGCCCGCGGTCTGACCACCGCCGAGGTCGCCGAGCGGGTGGCGCGCGGCGAGATCAACGACGTGCCGGTGCGCAGCAGCCGGTCGCTCGGCGAGATCGTCCGCGGCAATGTGTTCACGCGGTTCAACGCGATCATCGGCGTGCTCTGGTTCATCATGCTGTTCGTCGCACCGATCCAGGACAGCCTCTTCGGCTTCGTGATCATCGCGAACACCGGCATCGGCATCATCCAGGAGTGGCGCGCCAAGAAGACCCTGGACAGCCTCGCGGTGATCGGCGAGGCCAAGCCGACCGTACGGCGTGACGGCATCGCGGCCGAGGTCTCGACCTCCGAGATCGTGCTCGGGGACCTGATCGAGATCGGGCCCGGAGACAAGATCGTGGTCGACGGCGAGGTGGTCGAGGCCGACGGTCTGGAGATCGACGAGTCGCTGCTCACCGGTGAGGCCGACCCGGTTCTGAAGAAGCCCGGCGACCAGGTGATGTCGGGGTCGTTCGTGGTCGCGGGCGGCGGCGCGTTCACCGCGACGAAGGTGGGCCGCGAGGCGTACGCGGCGCAGCTCGCGGAGGAGGCCTCGCGCTTCACGCTCGTCCACTCCGAACTGCGCTCCGGTATCTCCACGATCCTCAAGTACGTGACGTGGCTGATGATCCCGACCTCGATCGGTCTGGTGATCTCGCAACTGGTCGTCAAGGACGACGACTTGAAGCAGTCCATCGCGTACACGGTGGGCGGCATCGTCCCGATGATCCCCGAGGGTCTCGTCCTGCTGACCTCCGTGGCCTTCGCGATCGGCGTGATCCGGCTGGGCCGCAAGCAGTGCCTGGTGCAGGAGCTGCCCGCGATCGAGGGCCTGGCCCGTGTGGACACGGTCTGCCTGGACAAGACGGGCACGCTGACCGAGGGCGGCATGGACGTCAAGGCGCTGCGGATGCTGAACGGCGCGGACGAGACGTACGTACGCAAGGTCCTCGGCGCGCTCGGCGAATCCGACCCGCGGCCGAACGCCTCGCTCAAGGCGATCATCGACGCCTACCCGGACAGCGAGGACTGGCGCTGCACCGAGTCGCTGCCCTTCTCCTCGGCCCGCAAGTACAGCGGCGCGAGCTTCAGCGAGGGCAACGGCGAGAGCTCGACATGGCTGCTCGGCGCCCCCGATGTCCTGCTGCCCGCCGACGATCCGTCGCTCGCGGACATCGAGGAGCTCAACAAGCAGGGCCTGCGCGTCCTGCTGCTCGCCCGCAGCGAGGCGAGCGAGCTGGACGACCCGGCGGTCGCCACGGGCGCCCGCGCCACGGCCCTTGTCGTCCTGGAGCAGCGTCTGCGCCCCGACGCGGCCGACACTCTGCGCTACTTCGAGGAGCAGGACGTCGCCGCGAAGGTCATCTCCGGTGACAACGCGGTCTCGGTCGGCGCGGTGGCCGGCAAGCTCGACCTGCCGGGCGCCGAGAACACGGTCGACGCCCGCACCCTGCCGAAGGACCAGGCCGAGATGGCCCAGGTCCTCGACGAGAACGCGGTGTTCGGCCGGGTCACCCCGCAGCAGAAGCGGGACATGGTCGGCGCACTGCAGTCCAAGGGCCACACGGTCGCGATGACGGGCGACGGCGTCAACGACGTCCTCGCGCTCAAGGACGCGGACATCGGCGTCTCGATGGGCTCGGGTTCGGAGGCCACGCGCGCGGTCGCGCAGATCGTCCTGCTCAACAACAGCTTCGCGACGCTGCCTTCGGTGGTCGCCGAGGGCCGGCGCGTGATCGGCAACATCACGCGGGTCGCGACCCTCTTCCTCGTGAAGACCGTCTACTCGGTGCTCCTTGCCCTCCTCGTGGTCTGCACGCAGGTCGAGTACCTCTTCCTGCCCCGCCACCTGACGCTGCTCTCCACGCTGACGATCGGCGTCCCGGCCTTCTTCCTCGCGCTCGCGCCCAACAAGGAGCGCGCGAAGCCGCACTTCGTGAAACGGGTCATGCGGTACGCGATCCCGGGCGGCGTGATCGCGGGCACGGCCACGTTCGTCACGTACGTCCTGGCGCGCAGCCACTACTCGGGTGCGGGCGCGCGCGAGGCGGAGACCAGCGCGGCGACGCTCTGCCTCTTCCTCGTCGCCATCTGGGTCCTGGCGATCATCGCCCGCCCCTACACCTGGTGGCGGCTGCTCCTGATCGGCACGATGGGCTTCGGCTTCATGCTGGTCATGGTCGTCCCCTGGCTCCAGGACTTCTTCCAGCTCAAGCTCGCGGGCACGACGATGCCGTGGGCGGCGGTGGCGATCGCGGCGGTGGCGGCGGCGGGGATCGAGTTCGCGTTCCGGTGGGTGGACCGGAAGTTCCCGGCGTAGTCCCTACGGACAAGAAGGAGCCCGGCCCCTCACCGATTCGGTGAGGGGCCGGGCTCTTTGCCGCGCACAGCCGGCTGTACGGCAGGAGGTGTCAGCGCACGTCGACGAAGTCACCCGCGGTCTTGACGGCCGGGGTGGTCGACGTACCCGCGAAGTTCCAGCGCCAGTAGCCGTCCACGGAGGCCGTGACGGTGGTGCTCAGCTTGCGGGACGTGGCGGAGGACTTGACCGTCTTCACGGTGGTGTACGTGGAGCTGGTCTTCTTGCGGAACTGGAGCTGCACGGGCTGGCTGCTGTAGCCCGCGTACGCGCCCGTGTCCCAGTTGGCGCGGGTCAGATCACCGGTGACGGTGATCGTCCTGCCCTTGCGCACCGGCTCGGGCGACGCGTTGACGGTGAGCTTGGAGAAGCGCTGGAGCTTGGTGGTGGCGACCTGGTCCTTCTCGGACACACCGACCTGGCTCTGGTCGAAGTCCGGGTCCGCGGGGTCCTGGCCGTTGAAGTCGACGGCGTAGACAACGGCCTTCCAGCCGGTGGCGTCGGCGTTCCACAGCTCGACGGCCGGGAGGATGTCGATCCGGGCCGTGCAGGCCGCGACCGTGGCGGACTTGGCCGTGCAGACTCCCCAGTCATCGCCCGTGAGGACGTTCTCGGGGTTGTCGTACGTCCCCCGGTAGATGTCGAGGGCGGAGACGAAGTCGTCCTTGGTGACATCGAGGCCGGCGGCGTGGGTCATCGTGTAGGTGACCGGGACGCTGACCTTGTTGCTGATGCCGGCGACGATCGGCTTGCCGTTGTTGATCTTCACGCCGGAGAAGGTGATGCCGAGGTCGTACGGCAGGCCGTCGGCGGCAGCCCGCAGCGAGGCCTTGGAGCCCTGGGCGTGGCGCGCTTCGCGCACCTGCTCCACGGCGGAGCGGGTGGAGTCGCCCTCCGCCTGGGCCGCGGCCGGTACGAGGAAGGCGGAAAGGGCCAGGGCGCCGGTCAAGGCGGCCGCAGTGGCGCGCTTACGCATAGTGGTTCCCCCACATGTACAGATGGGCTCGCTGACCTGCAGCGGAGCCCAAATCGATCTCCGAGTCCGTTGACTCGGAGATCAGACATCCGACCGTGGGGAAAGGTTGTACAGAAGTTGTGTACGTGTCGCGTGCGACAGGAGATGCCGCTAGTCGAACCACCGGTCCCGCGCCAGCTCCTCCGTGCGCGACGGGTCCTCCAGGAGCGCCGCCACCTCGAAGCGCCGGGGCCACTGGCCCGCCGCCCAGGCGAGGCCCGCCGCCACCCCCTCCAGGGTCGCCGCGTGCACCGTGCCGTCGGCGGCCCGGTGCCAGTCGACCTCGAGGCCGTCGACCAGGAGTTCCTCGTATTCGCGGTACGTGGCCGGGGTGGACGGGCCGAGCAGGGTACGGACGGAATCAGGGACCTCGTGGGTCGCGCCCTCCCCCGTGACCGTGCCGGTGAGCGCCGAGCTGAGGCGCCGTACCTGGAACAGCTCCGCCAGATCCGCGGCCCGCGCGGGCGCGACCGGGAGCAGCGGGCGGTCCTCCGCGAACGGCAGGAGGTCGGGGGCGTCCGCGACCAGCGCGTCCGCCGCGTCCACGACCCTCACCTCGCCGTCCACCACCGCCCGCAGCTCGTCGGGGAGGGTGACCTGCTCCGGGTCGAGCAGCGCCAACGCGCCGTACAGCGCGTGGAGTTGAGCCGATCCGACGGGAAGTGACAGGTCGGCCAGGCGGTCGAGCAGTTCCGCCGCGCCGCCCGGCTCGTCGAGCAGCGAGGCGACGGAGGTCCGTACGCCGAGGGCGCGCAGGACCTGTTCGTCCTCGAAGCCGCTCGCGTCCGCCTCCTCGTAGAGGCCGGCAAGGAGGGGATCGCCGCCGGCCGCGCGCAGACCGGCCGGGCGGCGCCCGTCGAGCACGGGGTGGCCGCGCAGCCACCAGGCCGTGTACGGGCGGACCGTCTCCGTGGTCCCGTCGGGCAGCAGGATGCGCACCCGCTGGGTGAGCGCGTCCCGCAGCGGCGGCTGGGCGAGCAGGGCGAGCGCCTGGGGCCAGCGTTCGTCGTCGACGAGGTCGAGGTCCCGTACGGCGACGAGCTCCGTGGCCACCGGCGGCACGGGGGTTTCGGGCAGTGCGTCGAGGAGGTCCTCGCACCACACGTCCACCGCGTCGAGCAGTCCGGCGTCGTCGGGCTCGGCGAAGTCGCCCTCGCGCGGCTCCAGTTCATCGGGGTCGAGGACGACATCCGCCGCCCGTACGAGCGCGAAGTTCGCGAGCACGCCGCAGGCGGTCAGCGGCTGCTCGCCCCAGCGCTCGGCCAGGTCGGCGTCGACCTCGCCCAGTTCGCCGGGGCGGATCACGGAGGCGAAGGGGCTGCCGGGCAGGACGAGTTCACCGGCGGGGGCGAGCTCACCCTCGTCGTCGGGGAGCGCGAGCGCGCCCAGCCAGGGCTCGTCGCCGGGCGCGAGGGCGGCGTCGCGGGCGAGCCCGAGCACGATGTCCGCCAACTCGTCCGCGCCCAGAGCGTCTTCGTCCCACATGTCCCCGAGCCCGCCGTCGAGCGAGCCCGCGACCGCGGCCCTGACCTGCGGTGTGCGCAGCACGGCACGCGGTGTCGCGGGCAGCGCGCCCAGCTTCTCCAGGAGCGCGTGCGCGGCGTCGGGGTGGGTGACCTTGAGTCCCAGGCGCGCCAACTGGGAGGCGTCGGAGGGGGTTTCGGCGGAGGGGAGCAGGACCTGGCGGGGTCCGATGGTGGTGCGCCCGTCGGCGAGCGGCACGGGGAGTCCGGTCAGCCGGTCCGGGTCCACGCCGGCCAGGGACTCGTAAAGCCGCCACCACCAGCCGGCCTCGCGCTCCAGACCGGCGAGCCGGTCGATGGCGTCCTGCAGCGGCACGCGGGCGACGCCGAGGGTGCGCAGTTCGGCGCGGCGCTCCAGGCCCGCGGGCAGCAACGTCGGCAGTACCTCGGCGAGCACCCGTACCGTCTCGGCGCCTGCGCCCTCGACGACCTCGGCCTCGAACGGGCGCAGGGCAACGGGGAGTTCGTCGCTGTCGCTGCCGTCAGTGCCGTAGGAGCCGTCGCTGCCGTCAGTGCCGTAGGAGCCGCCCGTGAGCGCGGGCGGCAGGAAGGCAGTGCGCGGAAGCAGCTTGAGGATCGCGCCGCGCAGTGCGCCGTCCAGCTCGCCCTTGCCCAGCGGTCCCGGCACGAGGTCGATCAGACCGGCCGACACCGGACGCCACGCTCCGAGCAGTTCGGCGTACGCGGCGGCCGCGCGGCCCACGAGGAAGTCGGTGAGCGGTCCCGGGGCGACGTGCCGGCGGGTCGTGTCGAGCGGGAAGGAGGCGATGAGCAGGGCCGGTACGCCGAGCGGTTCGTCGCTCGGGGTCGGCGCGTGCACGACCGGGGCGGTGCGCGGGCGTTCGGGCGCGCCGTCGGAGTCGACCGGGACGGCCCAGGTCACGGACCAGTGGGGGCGCAGCCGCTCCTCGACGGGCCGGTCCTCGAGGAGCGCGGCGTCGGTGGGACCGTGCTGTGCGGTGGTGCGCCAGCGGGTGGTGCCGTCGCGGGTGTCGTCGATCCGGGTCAGGCCGCCGTCCTCCGGATGGCGGGTGATCGTCCGTACGCCCGCGGCGGTCTCGATCACGACCTCGGCGAGACCGGAGAGCGTGAGCAGCAGGGAGGCGTCCACGGCGTCGAGCAGCTGCTGGGCGAGCGCGGTCGCGGCGCCGTCGCGCAGCGGCAGCACGACGACGGTGTCGTATGGCCCGGGGGCCTCGCCCTCGGCCGGAAGAGGCAGGCGCAGCAGGGGCACATGGCCCTCGCGGCGCCGCAACTCGTCGGCCAGTTCCGGGTGCCCGGCCGCCGTCTCCTGTGCGAGGGTCCGGGCCTCGGCGAGCGACCAGCGCACGCCGCCCATGCGTCCGAGCACGGCGGGCTCGTCGGATACGGCGAGCACGGCGGCGAACCCGACACCGAAGCGGCCCACCGCGGCTGCGGCTCCCTCGGGGGTGGCCTCGCGCTTGGCGCTCGCGCGCAGGGTGCTGAGGGATTCGACACCGGCGGTGTCGAGGGGTGCGCCGGTGTTGGCGGCGGCGAGCACGCCGTCCTTGAGCGTCAGCCGCAGCCGGCCCTGCCTGCCCTGGCGGGCGGCGGCGTCGGCGGCGTTCTGGGCCAGCTCCACGATGAGGCGGTCGCGGTAGCCGCCGAGGGCGAGGTCCTCTTCGGCGTTGGCGTCCTCACGGAACCGGGCGGCCGAGGCGGACCAGGCGTCGAGCACTCCTCTGCGCAGCCTCGCGGTGCCGAAGGGGTCCTGCCCTTCTTGTGCGGGCTGCACGGGCTTGCTCGTCACGGTGGGGCCTTTCGTCCGGGGTGCGGCTGGGCTCGGTGACGGTACCGCCTACGGACGGGCTCTTCTCCCCGCCCTGCCCCTTCCGAAACGGGAACCGCGCCCCTGACTCCCCGGACCTACGAGTGGCCGAGATCCTCCGCGGCTCCGGCGCCCACCGAAACGGACCCCGAATCCGCGGCGGGACGCAGCGGCATCGGATCCACCTGGAACTCGTCGACCACCGGCTGCGAGGGCACCGGCGGCTTGGGCATGACGGCCGCCTCCGAGTGCCCGCCGCACCCGTACGACAGGGAGACGACGTGCCCGTCGGCGGGACCGAACTCGTTGGCGCAGACGCCGAACGCCTGCCCGAGCGAGCCGCCGAGCCGGACCAGGAAGCCGCAGGACACGCAGGAGGCCGGGGCCGCCTGCGCCATCGGGGTCTTCGCGCCGAAGGAGTCCTCCCAGCGGTCGGCCGCCACGTGCAGTCCGTACCGGGAGAGCACGCGCGCACGGCGCATGCCCAGCTCCTCTGCCACGGACACGATCGACCCGCGCAGCGGCGCGGCCGGCAGCGAGGACGGCGGTCCGTCGGTGACCTCGGCGTCCTCCGCCTCGACCAGGTCCGCCAGCTCGCCCGAGACCCGCTCGGCCATCTCCTCGGAGACCACCGAGTTCGGCGGCGGTGTGTCCTCGCCGGTGAACCCGGGCTCCAGGCGCAGATCGTCGGCCTCGGTCGGGAGCAGATCGCCCGGGCCCATGTCGCCGGGCCGAAGCCGCTCGCTCCACGGCACCCACTCGGGCGCGAGGAGGGCGTCCGTGCCGGGAAGCAGCACCGTTTCGCTGAGGGTGACGAACTTCGCGCGGGAGGCGCGGGCGACCGTCACCGCCCAGCGCCAGCCCCGGTAGCCCGGTTCCTTGCATTCGAAGAAGTGGGTGACCACCCGGTCGCCTTCGGCGACGGCGGAGACATGCTCTCCGACGACTCCGGGGTAGGCGGCCTCCTCGGCGGCCTCCCTCGCGAGGTCGACGGCCTCGGCACACAGGCGGTCGGGGGTGCGGCTTCGCGTTGTCGCTGCGCTCACAGGTATCGCTTCTCTCCTACGCCTTGTCCTCGGGTGCGCCACAGCCCGGCGACGGGGCGGACGGAGCGGACCGAAGGGCCGCGTCGACGTCCGCGCCCGGTCACTCTCGGGCGCACCTACGCAACCCATTCTGCGGGATCGCGAAGAGGCGCGCGGCCAAGACCAACCGCCGCAGGCGCGCTACGCACGCTACCCCCTCCGGACGCCGAGGCCCACATGGCATCGGCAGCCGGGTCGGCGAAGGGCCGTCCGATGCGTACGGGACGGCTCGTCCGACACGTGTCGGACGGACGGTGCGTCAGGCCCATCACCGCCCGTACGAAGCGGCCATGGCTTTCCCGCAGGGCGGGGTGAGGGCCGGGCGCGTTGGGGCACTATGACGTGGTGACCATCTCGGGCTCACGTGTGTCGGGCGATGCGGTGCGCAGGGCGGGCCGGGCCGCGGGCCGCGTCCTGAGCGCGCCCTTCTCGAAAACGGGACGCGGGATCCGCAAGGTCACCAGTGCGCACGGCGCGGGCGAGTCAGGGCTCGGCAAGCTGATCGAACTGCACGCCGTGAACAGCGCCGGCGACATGCTGGTCACCGTCGCCCTGGCCTCCACGGTCTTCTTCTCCGTGCCGACGGACGAGGCACGCGGGCGCGTCGCGCTCTACCTCGCCATCACGATGGCCCCGTTCACCCTGCTTGCCCCGGTGATCGGCCCGCTCCTGGACCGCCTCCCGCACGGCCGCCGCGCCGCGATGGCCGCCGCGATGCTGGCCCGGGCGCTGCTCTCGCTGATGCTGGCGGGCGCGGTGGTGACGGGAAGTCTGCAGCTGTATCCGGCGGCGCTCGGCGTGCTCGTGGCGTCCAAGGCGTACGGCGTGGTCAGAAGTGCCGTGGTGCCCCGGCTGCTTCCGCCCCGGTTCTCGCTGGTGAAGGCGAACTCGCGGGTGACCCTCGGCGGTCTGCTCGCGACCGGGCTCGCGGCGCCCCTCGGCGCCGGGCTGCATCAGCTCGGGCCGCGCTTTCCGCTGTACGCCGCCTTCTCCCTCTTCGTCGTCGGGACGTTCCTCTCCTTCACGCTGCCGCACAAGGTCGACTCCTCGAAGGGCGAGGACAAGGCGCTGCTCGCCGCCGATGAGTCCCATCTGCACCGCGAGCACGGCAAGAAGCCGGGCCTGCGGACGGTCGGGGCGGGGGTCACGCACGGGCTCGCGGCCAATGCGGGGCTGCGCTGTCTGTCCGGGTTCCTGATCTTCTTCCTCGCGTTCCTGCTGCGCGAGGACCCCTTCCCGGGGCAGAGCGCCGCCGTCTCGCTCGGCATGGTCGCGGTCGCGGCCGGCGTCGGGAACGCCCTGGGCACGGCGGTCGGTGCCGCGCTGCGCGGCCGGGCGCCGGAGCTCATCATCGTGACGATGGTGGCCGCGGCCACGGGCGTCGCGATCACCGCGGCCGTGTTCTTCGGTGCCCCGCTGGTCGCCGCGCTCGGCGCGGTCGCGGGTGCGGCCCAGGCGCTCGCCAAGCTCGCGCTCGACGCGATGATCCAGCGCGATGTCCCGGAGCAGGTGCGCAACTCGGCCTTCGCCCGCTCCGAGACCCTGCTCCAGATGGCCTGGGTGGTGGGCGGCGCGATCGGGATCGTCCTGCCGCTGCACGGGGTGCTCGGCTTCGCGGTGGCGGCGGCGATCGTCGGCGCGGCCTGGCTTCTGACGGTACGGGGGCTCCTCGGCGCCGCCCGCCACGGGTCCGCCCACTCACGGGTGGCGTGAGGCCGCGCACCGGGTGGCGTGAGGATCGCCACGCCGTACCCACCTGGCCGTACGCACCGAGGTGCCCGATAGCCTTCGGCCATGACCTCCCTGCGCTTCTCCGCCAAGAGCCGCCGCGTCGCGGCCACCCTTGGCGCTGTTTCGGCCGGCCTGCTCGTGCTCTCCGCGTGCGAGAAGCCGAGCCCCGTCGCGACCGTCACCTTCGGCAGCGACTCGGTGTCGACCGACGCGACCTGCTACGAGCACAGCAAGAGCCTCGGCATGAAGGAAGCCGCGGCCTGCGCCCTCAAGAAGTCCGACAAGACCATCAAGGTCAGCACGGGCGAGACGCTGCGCGTGGGCGTCGACCCCAAGGTCGCCGAGACGGGCTGGGCGCTGTGGATCAACGGCCAGCAGGCCACGAACCCGTACAAGAAGACGTACTTCTCCTTCGAGGGCATCGACCTGTTCGCCCCGCAGCAGGGTCAGCCCGCGCCGAAGACCCTCTACGTGAGCGTCGTCGAGCAGGACGAGCAGGGCAAGGACGTCAAGGGCGTCTGGAACTTCAAGCTCGAGAACGCCGACGCGTAAGAGCCTGACCGTGAAGCAGACGGCGATGCGCGTCCTGGTCGTGACCGCGGTGCCGGCGGAGGCGGAAGCCGTCGCCGCCGGCGCGCCCGGACTCGACGTGATCGCCGCGGGCGTCGGCCCCGCGGCCGCCGCTGCCGCCACGGCCCGTGAGCTGACCGCCGCCGCACTCGGCGGACGGCCCTACGGGCTTGTGGTCTCGGCCGGGATCGGCGGCGGCTTCCCGGCCGTCGCACCGGTCGGTGCGCTTGCCGTCTCCGACGCGATCGTCGCCGCCGACCTGGGCGCCGAGACCGCCGAAGGCTTCGTGCCCGTCACCGAGCTCGGCTTCGGCACGGTCCGCCACGAGCCGCCCGCCTCCCTCGTACGGGAGCTCGCGGCCGTCACCGGCGCACGTACCGGGACCGTGCTCACCGTCTCGACGGTCACCGGGTCCGCGGCCCGTGCCGAGGAGCTGGCCGCGCGCCACCCCGGGGCGCTGATCGAGGCGATGGAGGGTTTCGGGGTCGCCGAGGCCGCCGTGGCGCAGGGCATCCCGGTCGTGGAGATACGCGCCGTCTCCAACCCCGTGGGCCCGCGCGACCGTTCCGCCTGGCGGATCGGGGACGCGCTGAAGGCACTGACCGAGGGATTCGGGAAGTCGGCGCCGGTACTGGAGAGTTGGAACCCACATGACTGAGCAGCCGCAGCAGGCCTCCGAGCCGCTGAAGATCGCCTACTCCCCCTGCCCGAACGACACCTTCGTCTTCCACGCCTGGGCCCACGGCATGGTCCCCGGCGCCCCGGAGCTCGACGTCACGTTCGCGGACATCGACATCACCAACGGCATGGCCGAGCGCGGCGAGTTCGACATCCTCAAGGTCTCGTACGCCGTACTGCCGTACGTGCTCGACGAGTACGCGCTGCTGCCGTGCGGCGGTGCGCTGGGGCGTGGCTGCGGGCCGCTGGTGCTCACGCGGGAGCCGGGTGTCGACCTCACCGGCAGGACGGTCGCCGTGCCGAGCGAGAAGTCGACCGCGTATCTGCTGTTCCGGCTGTGGGCCGCGGACACCCTGAAGGACGGCGGTGTCGGCGAGATCGTCGTGCTGCCGTTCCACGAGATCATGCCCGCCGTTCGCGACGGCCGGGTCGACGCCGGCCTCGTCATCCACGAGGCGCGCTTCACGTATCAGAACTACGGCCTGCACTGCCTGGCCGACATGGGCGTGCACTGGGAGCAGACCACCGGGCTGCCGATCCCGCTCGGCGCGATCATCGTGAAGCGCTCGCTGGGCGAGGAGACGCTCAAGTCGCTCGCGGACGCGGCCCGTTCGTCGGTCCGGATGGCCTGGGACGATCCGGAGGCCTCACGCGCGTACGTACTGGAGCACGCGCAGGAGATGGATCCGGCGGTCGCCGATCAGCACATCGGGCTCTACGTCAACGAGTTCACCGCGGACCTC
Source organism: Streptomyces mesophilus (assembly GCF_040300965.1). Classification (GTDB taxonomy): domain Bacteria; phylum Actinomycetota; class Actinomycetes; order Streptomycetales; family Streptomycetaceae; genus Streptomyces; species Streptomyces mesophilus_A. The sequence goes on from NZ_JBEPEW010000026.1 coordinate 65,871, forward strand.
GGCGAGGACGGGCACGCGGCGATCCGCGGACTGCTCACACGCGCCGCGGCCGAGGGGCTCGTTCCGCCCCTCGGCCGCGATGCGCTGAGTCTCGTCTAGCCCGTCGTACGTCTCAGACGTCCAGCTGGTCCGCCACCGCCCGCAGCATCCCGGCGATCTTCGCGCCGTGCGCCTTGTCGGGGTAACGGCCGCGCTCCAGCTGCTGCGTGACGTTCTCGAGCAGCGTCGTCAGGTCCTGCACGATCGACGCCAGCTCATCGGGCTTGCGGCGGGTGGCCGCGGCGACCGACGGGGTCGGGTCGAGCAGGGTCACGGAAAGGGCCTGGTCTCCGCGCTGTCCGGCGACCACGCCGAACTCCACGCGCTGGCCGGGCTTCAGGGCGTCGACTCCGGCAGGCAGCACGGAAGAGTGAACGAAGACGTCGCCGCCGTCATCGCGGGAGAGGAAGCCGAAGCCCTTCTCGCTGTTGAACCACTTGACCTTGCCGGTAGGCATGCCTGTCCGCCCTCGTCCTCTTACTCTCGCCCGCATGAAACGGATCCGGATAGCACTGCGGCGGGCCGTGTGACCCGCCGACACCAAGACTATGGGCAACCGCGCGCCTGACAACCCTGCTTTACGCAGCACCCGACGGCCCCTGTCCGCAGGGAACTACCCTGGTCGGGTGAGCAACACACCTTCCGGGCCCGGCGACCGGCTCGTACGCATCGGTGCCATCGTCTTCCTCATCGGGACGGTGGCCACTTTGGCCACAGTCGCCCCTTTGTTCCTGGGTACGGATCCGTTCCCGCCGGTCGCGTATGCCGTCTGCATGCTGATGGGTGTGGGGTTCGCGATCGCCGGTGCGGGTGTCCTGAAATCGATCGCGGTGCAGCGCCGTCAGGCGCGCGCGGTCGCCGAGTAGGACGCCAGCCAGGCCGGGAACGCGGTCAGGTCGGGCAGTACCACGTCGGCGCCCTCCGCGCGCAGCTCCTCCGCCGAGCAGGGGCCGGTCGGCACGACCACCGAGAGCGCGCCCGCCGTGCGCGCGCCCCGGACGTCGCCCAGGTGGTCGCCCACGTACACCGAGGCGCCGTACTCCTCGAGCGCCTCGGCCTTGGCCTCCGCCCAGAGCCAGCCGATCACCGCGTCCGGTTCGATGCCGAGGTGCTCGAGGTGGAGCTTGGCGTTGGGCTCGTGCTTGGCCGTGACGACGATCGCGCGGCCGCCCGCGGCGCGGACCGCGGCGACGGCCTCACGGGCGCCCGGCATCGCGGGGGTCGGGGCGATGGCGTATGTGGGGTACATCTCACGGTAGCGATCGGCGACCGCGGGGATCTCGTTCGCCGGGAACCAGTGCGCGAGCTCCTGGTCGAGCGGCGGACCGAGCCGGGTGACCGCGAGATCGGCGTCGATGGGCACGCCCGTCTCGGCGGAGAGCGCCTCGTAGCAGGCCTTGATCCCGGGCCGTGAGTCGATCAGGGTCATGTCGAGGTCGAAGCCGACGGTCAGCGGCGAAGGGTTCTCAAGGCGCATGTTCGAGGTCATGCGGCCATTGTTGCCGGACGGCCGGGACGGCCGGGGTGACGGGTGGGGGCAGCAGGACGGGCCGGGGTGACGGGTGGGGCGGCGTCCTAGACTTAGGGGAACCTGAGCTCCGACGATCACGCGGCATCACGCCCGTACCGCAGAAAAGGGTCCGATGCCGACCGCCGCCCCCGCCTCCACGGCGCACCGCACGTTCGCGGTCAGACGTCTCGCCCTGACCGGGGCGGCGCTCGTCGCGCTGCTCCTCGCCGTCCTGCTCTCGCTCGCCGTCGGCGCCCGGGCCATCGCCCCCTCCGCCGTCCTCGACGCCCTCTTCAACGGCGGGCACAGCGACGCCGCCGAGGTCGTACGGGAGTTGCGGGTGCCGCGCACGATGATCGGCCTGATGGTCGGCGCCGCGCTCGCCCTGGCCGGGACCGCGCTTCAGGGCATCACGCGCAATCCGATCGCCGACCCCGGGATCCTCGGGATCAGCCAGGGCGCCTCGGTCGCGGTGGTGATCGCCATCGCGTACGCGGGGATCCACACGCTCACCGGATACGTCTGGTTCGCGTTCGCGGGCGCGGGGATCGCCTCGGTCGCCGTGTACGCGATCGCGTCCAGCGGGCGCGGTGGTGCGACGCCGGTGAAGCTCGCGCTCGGGGGTGCGGCGATCAACGCGCTGCTCGTGTCGGTGACGATGGCGGTGCTCACCACCAAGGCGTCGGCGCTCGACGAGTTCCGGTTCTGGCAGGTCGGGTCGATCGCCGGGCGCGGGTCCGATGTGGTCGGCCAGGTGTGGCCGTTCCTGCTCGTCGGGGTGGTGCTCGTCTTCTCGGTGGCCCGCGGTCTGGACGCGCTCGCGCTCGGCGAGGACGTCGCCAAGGGGCTCGGGCAGCGGGTCGCGACGGTACGGATCGTGGGCGGGGTCGGGGCGACCGTGCTGACCGGGGTCGGGGTCGCGGCGGCCGGGCCGATCGCGTTCATCGGGCTCGCGGTGCCGCATATCGCCCGGGCGGTCGTGGGCTCGGACCACCGCTGGGTGCTGCCGATGGCGGCGCTGATCGGGCCCGTGATGCTGCTCGTGTCGGATGTGATCGGGCGGGTGGTCTTCCCGCCGTCGGAGGTGCCGGCGGGTGTGATGACCGCGTTGATCGGGGTGCCGTTCCTGGTGGCGCTCGTGCGGCGGAAGACGGTGGCGGCGTGAGTGAGGTCATGGACCGTGTGCCGGCCTCGCCTTCCATGCGGCCCGCTGGTTACGGCGTCCTGCGGGCCGGACCGGCCCGCTTCCTGGTGCACCGGCGTGCGGTGGCCGTCGCGTCGGTGCTGCTCGTGCTCCTGGCCGCGTGCTGTGTCGCGTACCTCTGTGTCGGCGAGTCCTTCGTCTCTCCGGCCGAGGTGGTGAAGGTGCTGCTCGGGCAGTCCTCGCCGGATGAACTGGTCGTCGAGGAGCTGCGGTTGCCGCGCCTGGTCGTGGGTCTGCTCGTGGGCCTGGCCTTCGGTGTCGCGGGCGCGCTGATCCAGACCGTGGCCCGCAATCCGCTCGCGAGCCCCGACGTGATCGGCATCAGCCAGGGCGCGAGCGCGCTCACGGTGGCCTCGATGACGCTCGGCGTCACCTCGTACGGCGTGCTGCCGTATCTGTCGGTGGCCGGTGGGCTGCTCGCCGCCGCGCTCGTCTATCTCTTCGCGTGGCGGGGCGGGTTGCACGCGACACGCTTCGTCCTGATCGGCATCGGCTTCGCGATCGCGCTGCGCTCGATCACCACGCTCTTCATGACGAAGGGCGACTATCTCGTCGCCCAGCAGGCGCAGATCTGGATGACGGGCTCCCTCAACGGCCGCGGCTGGCCCGAGGCCGAGGTGCTCGCACCGATCCTGCTGGTGCTCGTCCCGGCGCTCGCGTGGGCCGCGCGGGCCCAGCGCACGGTGTCGCTCGACGACGACACCGCGACCGCTCTGGGGGTGCGGCTCGGGCGCGTACGGCTCGGTCTGGTCGCGCTCGGTGTGGTGCTCGCGGCCGTGGCGACGGGCGCCGCCGGGCCGGTGGACTTCGTGGCGCTGCTCGCTCCGCAGATCGCCCGCCGGATGACCCGTACCGCGCAGATCCCGCTGCTGAGCAGCGCGTTGACGGGCGCGGTGATCGTGGTCCTCGCGGATCTGCTCGCGCGCCGGCTCTTCTCGCCGACCGAACTGCCCGTGGGCGTACTGACCGCCGCGGTCGGCGCCCCGTACCTGATCTGGCTGATCGTCCGCAGCCGCACCGTCGGAGGAACGTCGTGATCACCCTGATCGCCCTGAACGCCCGTGGAGGAACCTCGTGAGCCGGCTCAGCACCCAGGCGCTCACGCTCGCCTACGAGGACCGCACGGTCGTCGAGGAGCTCGACCTCGCGGTCCCCGACGGCGAGGTCACGGTGATCGTCGGACCGAACGCCTGCGGCAAGTCGACGACGCTGCGGGCCCTCGGGCGGCTCCTGAAGCCCAAGTCGGGCTCGGTGCTCCTGGACGGCGCGGAGCTGGCGAAGCTGCCCACCAAGCGCATCGCCCAGCAGATCGGCCTGCTTCCGCAGACGCCGGTCGCTCCCGAGGCGATCACGGTCGCCGATCTGGTCTCACGCGGCCGCCAGCCGCATCAGCACTGGTGGCAGCAGTGGTCCGACGAGGACGAGCGGGCCGTGTCGGAGGCGATGGCCCGCACCGACGTCGCCGACCTCGCGGAACGCTCCGTGGACGAGCTCTCCGGCGGCCAGCGCCAGCGGGTGTGGATCGCGATGGCGCTCGCCCAGGAGACGGAACTGCTGCTCCTCGACGAGCCGACCACGTATCTGGACATCTCCCACCAGGTGGAAGTCCTGGATCTGGTCCGCCAGTTGAACCATGACAAGGGCCGCACGGTCGTGGTCGTCCTGCACGACCTCAACCAGGCCGCGCGCTACGCCGACCACCTGGTGGCCATGAAGGCGGGCCGCGTGGTCGCCGCCGGACCTCCGTCGGAGGTCGTCACGGCCCCGCTCGTACGGGAGGTCTTCGGCCTGGACTGCGTGGTCGTCCCGGACCCGGTGACGGGGTCACCGCTGGTGGTGCCGGGGGCGCCCTGGAAGGCGGCGTAGGGCCGGGCTCAGCCTCACGGAAGGCGGCGTAGGGCCAGGTTCAGCCTCACGGAAGGCGGCGTAGGGCTGGGGCTCAGTCCTCCGCCAGCTCCGCCACCCCGGTGATGCGGTGCAGCGGATACGTGCGGACCTCGTCCGCCGTGTGGTCGTAGCCCGTCACGAAGCCGCCCTCGACGCGGACCGGTGCGATCACGCGCTGGCTCGCGGCGCCCTCCGCGTTCACGTAACCGATCCACAGCGCGTCGCCCGTCATCACCGCCGCCTGCATCGTGGCGAGCGTCTCCGCCGCGGTCGTACGCGGGAGTTGACCGTTGTCCGCCGCGGCCGGGGCCGGCTTGCGGGGGGTCGTCGAGGCGAGGTCTCCCGCGCGGATCGCCCGGACCGCCGCGCCCAGCAGCGTGGCGTCCGGGGACGGCGGGCCGTCCGGTACCGGTTCGGGTGCCGTGCGGGGCGGGGTGCGGTGGGAGTGGGCGCGGGTGATCAGGACGTCGCCGTCGGCCGATTCGGCGGCCGGTGCGAAGCCCATCGAGCGCAGGCCTTCGAGCAGCGTGCCCGGGTCGGCCTGCGCGGCGAGGACCGTCGGGGCGAGGCGGCGGAGTCTGAGGCCCTGGGAGCGTTTGTCGGCGAGGATCTCGCCGAGTACGGACTCGTCGTCGCAGCGGACGTAGGCGGAGGCGGCGCCGATCCTCAAGTGACCGTGCTTACGGGCCACATCGTCGATCAGATACGACAGCGGCTGCGGCACCGGCGTACGGCTGTGGGCCGTGAGGAAGGCCTGGAGGTCCGAGGCGGACTTGCCCGCGTCGAGCGCACGGCGGACCGAACCGGCCGTGAACCGGTAGACCGTCGCACCGCCCTTGGACTCCACGTCCGCGAGGACGTTGAGCATGTCGGCGAGCGGGCGCTCGAGCGGGCCGGGGGCCACGGCCGTGAGGTCGGCCTGGAGCAGTACGTGGTCGAGCGGGTCGGGCAGCAGTGGTGTGAGCCCCGCCTGGACGAGGGAGGCGTCCTCGGCGAGCAGCGCACGGCCGTGCGAGGAGAGCGCGCCACGCCCCGTGACGCCCAGCAACTCGGCCTCCGTGAGCGTCCATTGGGCCAGCCGCGAACGCAGATCGTCCTGACCCGCGGCGCCCCGCAACGGGCGCTCCCAGCGCAGCCGTTCCAGGACGGCCGCCTGCGTCGGCGCCCCGCCCTCCGGCAGCGCGGCGAGCAGGTCGAGGACCCGGCGGCGCACCTCGGGGGCGGCCGAGCGGTCCAGGTGCGGACCGAGGACGGAGAGCACCCGGTCCTTGGAGTCCCGCGAGCCCGCCACACCCGCGGTACGGGTCGCCACCAGCCAGGCCGATGCCAGCACGCTCCAGCGCTCGGCGGCGGGCCGCTCCAGCCATTCGTCGTACGCGGGGGTCGCCGCGTACCGTTCGTCGGCCGCGCCGTCGGAGGCCACCAGGCCCGCCGCGTAGGCGAGTTCGACCCAGAACGCCGCGACCGGTTCGGAGACATCCAGGGCGACCGCGGTGCGCTTGAGGTCGCGCACGCTCAGGCCGCCGGCCCGCAGCACCGTCGGGCCGCCCTCGTCCCAGTCCTTGAGCAGTTCCTCGACGGTCGCGAGCGCCGTGTACGCCTGCCCGGCGGCCGTCGCGTCGACCACCCGCCCGCTGTGCGTCGATGCCGCCTCGACCGCCGGCGGCAGCGGCCTCGGCTCGCGATGGGCGCGCCCGCCGCGCAGATGCAGCGCCGCCTCGCGCGGCAGCACGACCGTGCCGGGCGCGGTGGGCAGCAGCAGTCCGCGGTCGAGCAGCCAGCGCACATGGGCCGCGGGCTGTGCGGTGACCTGCCCGTACGGCGGCCCCCACGTCAGCCGGCCGAGGACTTCGAGGGCCTCCATGGGAGCCTCGTCGAGCAGCGCGCTCATCCTCGTACGGTCGCGGAAGAGATCCGTCAGAGAAGTGACCGCCGACACCGGATCGTGGGTCGCCGGCAGGCCCGCCGCCGTGAGCAGCTGCTGCACCCGGCCCGGCGACATCCCCGCCGTCGTCTCGCCGACGGTCGGACCGAGGCCGGTCGGCGAGGGATGGCCGGGGCTCGGCGCGAGCAGCTCACGCGCCGTGCGCACCAGGCGGAGACGGTCGTCGCCGCCCCATACGACGGCCTGTTCGCGCAGGGTCCCCAGGGCTGTGGGCAGCGCGCTCTCGATGTCCGCGCGATGCTCGCCGTCCCCCGTGAGCAGCGCCTTGAGCTGGTCGTACGTGGCAGGGTCCGGGGCGACCGCCAGCGCTTCGGCGGTCTGCAGCGCGAAGGTGTCGAGCCGCTCGAGGGCCCGGACCACCGAGGCACGGGTGCCGGCCCTGGTCGCGAGCTGGGTCAGGTCGTTGGGCACCGGATTGAGCAGATCGGCGCGCGCCCGCAGCAAGGCGCCGAGCGACGCGTCGTCGCGCTGCCTCAGCTCTTCGGCCAGGGTCCGCGGGGTGGCTCCGGCCGTGCTCTCGGTACTCATCCGACCCACGGTAGTGGGTACGGGGTGGCTCCGGCCGTGCTCGCCGCCCTGAGGCCCGGTGAACAATCCCCGCCGGCGCCGGTGACCGGCCAGGGGCCCTCACCGGCCCACGGAGTCCAGCGCGGCGAGTTCCTCCTCGGACAACCGCAGGGAGCCGGCGGCCACGTTCTCGGCGAGGTGGTCCGGATCGCCGGTGCCGGGGATGGCGAGGACGTGGGCGCCTTGGTGAAGCGTCCACGCCAGCCGGATCTGTGCCGCGCTCGCCTGCCGGGCGCGGGCGACGGCGTGCACCTCGGCGCTGTCGCCGGCGCTCGCTCCGGACTCGCGGGCGGTGCCGGCGATCGAGTAGAACGGCACGAAGGCGATGCCCTGTTCACCGCAGAGATCCACCAGCTCCTTCTCCTGTGGTGAGGCGCCGATGCCGTACATGTTCTGGACGCAGACCACGGGCGCGATGGCCTGGGCCTCCGCGAGCTGGTGGCGGTGGATGTTGGACAGGCCCAGGTGCCGGATGAGGCCGGCCTCGCGCAACTCGGCGAGTGCGCCGAAGCGTTCGGCGATCGAGTCCGTGCCGACGATACGGAGGTTCACCACATCGAGGTGGTCGCGGCCGAGCTGGCGCAGGTTCTCCTCGACCTGTCCGCGCAGCTGCTCGGGCGTGGCGTGCGGCAGCCACCGGCCGGAGGGGTCGCGGCCGGGGCCGACCTTGGTGGCGATGACGAGGTCGTCGGGGTAGGGGGCGAGCGCCCGGTTGATCAACTCGTTGGCGCTGCGCAGGGCGGAGAAGTAGAACGCGGCGGTGTCCAGGTGGTTCACGCCGAGCTCCACCGCGCGGCGCAGCACGGCGAGCGCCTGGTCGCGGTCACGCGGGGCCGCGCCTGGTGCGAACGCCCCGCCGGTCTGGGGCAGGCGCATCGTGCCGAAGCCGATCCGGTTGACCGTGAGGTCGCCGAGCTTCCAGGTACCCGCTGCCGCGGCGTCGATCATCGGTGAGGTCATGGCGCGATGGTGTCCGCCCGGTAGGCTGGCCCGCCATTGATTCACGTATCCCTGAATCGATCGGGAACTATCGGGATCTTCGAGAACCATCCGGGGGCGGGGCGGTCGTCTTGGCAGAGCTGGCGTTCTCGGCGAGCGATCTGGCGCAGGTGCGGTTCGCCGTCTCGCCGATGTGGGAGGTGACGCCCGGCTTCCGGCTGCTGCGCTCCGGCGCGGTACATCCGCCGCACCGCTCCTGGGTCGAACAGGTGCGGCCGCGCCTGGAGGCGGCCGGGCTGCATCGCGGCTGGCTCGGCGAGCTGATCCCGCCCACCGGTTACGTCCCCGACTTCCTCAACCCCGCCCCCGCCGGGCCCTCCCCCGCCCCGGAGACGGAGTGGGCGGCGATACGGGCCTCGTCCGCCGGCCGGGTACGCGAGGACCTGGACCATCTGGCCCGTCACCAGGGCGGTCTCGGCCCCCGGCTGCGCCTGCTGTACGCCGATCCTCCGGCCCGCCTTGCGAAGGTCACGGACGAGCTCGAGGCGTACTGGGAGCTGGCGTTGGCCCCGTACTGGGCGAGGGTCCGGGCCGTACTCGAAGCCGACGTCTTCCACCGGGCCCGTACGGTCGCCGAGCACGGCGCGCGCCGTCTCTTCAACGACCTGCACCCTTCGCTGACTTGGAGCCCCGGAGAGCTGCGGCTCGCCGGCAGCAAGCAGCCGCTGACCCGCGAGTCGGCGGGCAACGGGCTGCTGTTGATCCCTTCGGTGTTCACCGGACCCAGGCTGCGCACCCGCGTCACGCGGCCCGACCCGCCGCAGATCTCCTATCCGGCGCGCGGCGCCGGCACGCTGTGGCAGGCGCGGCGCGCCACCCGGGCGGATGCCCTCGCCGCGGTGTTCGGCCGCTCACGGGCCCTGCTCCTGACCGAGTTGGAGGCTCCGGCCTCCACGACACAGCTGGCCCTGCGCACCGGACTGTCTCCGGCCGGGGTCTCCCAGTGCCTCACCGCCCTGCGCGACGCCGGCCTGGTCAGCGCGCACCGTGCGGGGCGCTCCGTCCTCTACGCGCGCACCGCCGCGGCCGAGACCGTTCTGAATGCCGCGTCCGCCTGACACTTGGCCGCTTCCGCCCGGACCGCGCGGTACCGTCGAAGCTCCGGATTGCCGCAAGAGGGCTGATCCGGAGGGGACTTGGCCCTACGTGGAGGGCCCGGTTCCGGAAGGTGGCGGGTCCCGGGCGCGGTGGTTCCGGGGAGTGGCGACAGGGGTGTTCGGTGGCGATCGAGAGCGATCAGCTCGTCTTCGACTATCTGAGCCGGGTCGGCGACCTGGCCCAGCAGCGACAGCTGTCCTCCAACGCCCGGATGCGCCTGGTCACCGAGTTGCGCGCGGAGATCGAGAAGCGGCGGGGCCGGGCCATCGGCGGCGAGTCCCCCGCGTCGGTGCGCCGGATGCTCGACCGGATCGGCGCGCCCGAGGATCTGGTGGACAAGGCGGCGGCCGGCGAGGGTCTCGACCTGCCGCCGGACGTGGAGATGCCGAGCCAGCGGACGCGTATACGGCGCTTCGGCGGGCGGACGGCACCGGCCGGCGGCTCGTCCCCGGCGCCCGACGAGTCCG
>NZ_JBEPEW010000027.1:0-75213 GCF_040300965.1 Streptomyces mesophilus
CCGGCGATCCGGCCGCGCTCGCGGCCTTCGACCGCGCGGGCAAGGCGCTCGCGGCGGGCATCGCGGGTACGGCCACGCTCGTCGAGATCGACATCTGCGTGATCGGCGGCGGGGTGGCCGCGGCGGGCGACCTGTTGTTCGGACCGCTGCGACGGCACTTGAAGACCTATGCCGCCCTGTCCTTCGTCGGCCACCTGGAGATCACGGCGGCGGCTCTGGGGACGGAGGCCGGTCTTGTGGGCGCGGCTGCCGCTGCGGGACAGCTGCTGGAGGTGTGAGTCCCCTCTGCGGGCAGCTGCTGGAGGTGTTGAGGCCGCCCCACTGCCGTACGGCGAAGGCGCCGCCCTCACGGCTCAGCCCAGCGCGAGCAGCACTGTGGCCACCAGCGCTCCCCAAAGTCCCACCACCTGACGGCGGTTGACCCGCTCGTGCAGGAGCGCGAGGCCCAGGATCACGGGGATCGCCGGGTACAGCGAGGCGAGCACCACGGCCACCGCGAGCATCTGCTGCTGTGTGGCCAGCAGGTACAGGCTCAGGCCGAGCGCGGCGCCCGCGCCGATCGCGAAGGCCTGGACGCCCTGCACCGCCGGCACGCGGAGCCGGCGTACCGCCGTGGGAAGGAGCACCACGACGGCGACGAGGCGGCCCGCTGCCACGGCCCACAGGCCGCTCGACGCGTCCGCCTGCGCAAGGGCCAGGTACTGCAACGCGACGCCCGCACTCGCGAGCAGTCCGTCCGTGACGCCTCGCCCAGGGGCCGCCTGCCGGGAGCCGCCGGAGACCAGCCACAGGGCGGGCGCCGTGACCGCGATGCCCGCCCAGGCGAGCGGGGTCGGGCGGTCGTGCAGGACCACGACGCCGGCGAGTACGGACAGGACCACCGAGGTCACGGCGCTCACCGGGACCACCACGCTCATGTCGCCCCGGCTCAGCCCGCGGTTGAGGAACCACATGGCGAACGCGCTGCCCACACCGGACAGCGCGCCCCACCCCAGGTCGCCCTGGGACACGGACGGTGCGGGCACCACGAGGGCCGCCGCGACGGCGAACACCAGACCGCCGACCTGGCCGAGGAGCGTGACCGTCGCGAAGGGGACCCGGCGCGACAGGACCCCGCCGGCGTAGTCGACGAGACCGTAGAGGACGGCGGAGGCCAGTGCGAGGAGAGCGCCCATCCGATCAGGTGTGCCCGGCAAGCCGGGGACGAAGCCCGGAGCCGGCGATCAGTTGATCCGGCGCGACCGCCCCTCCCAGTAGGGCTCCCGCAGCTTGAACTTCTGGATCTTTCCCGTGGCCGTACGCGGGATCGTCTCCCGGAACTCCACCGAGGTGGGCGCCTTGTAGCCCGCGATGCGCTCCTTGCAGTGGGCGATCAGCTCGGCCGCCGTGACCGTGGCGCCGTCCTCCAGGACGACCAGGGCCTTGATGGTCTCGCCCCACTTCTGGTGCGGTACGCCGATCACCGCGACCTCGGCGACCGCGGGGTGGCCGAAGAGGGTGTCCTCGACCTCGATCGACGAGACGTTCTCGCCGCCCGTGATGATGACGTCCTTCTTGCGGTCGGAGATGGTCAGATGGCCGTCGCTCTCGTCGATCACCCCGCCGTCCCCCGTGTGGAACCAGCCGCCCTCCAGGGCCGCCTCGGTCTCCTCGGGCTTGTCCCAGTAGCCGTCGAGGACCACGTTCGACCGGGCGAGCACCTCGCCGGAATCGGCGACTTCGAGACGTACACCCAGAGCGGGAAGGCCCGCGCGGGACAGCTTGCGGGCGCGTTCCTCGGCGGGCAGGGCGTCGTCCCCGGGCCGGGTGCGGTTGAAGGTGAGCAGCGGGGAGGTCTCGGTGAGTCCGTAGATCTGGGTGAACTCCCAGCCCAGTTCCTCCTCGACACGCTGGATGGTGCGGCTCGGCGGCGGCGCGCCCGCGCATACGAGCCGCACCTTGTCGCGGCCCGGGATCTCGCCCTGCCAGTCGGCCGCCGCGCCGAGCACCGCGTTCCACACGGCGGGCGCCCCGCACATCAGCGTCACCCCGTGCTGTTCGACCCGGCGCAGGATCTCGGCGCCGTCGACCTTGCGCAGCACGACCTGCTTGGCGCCGAGCCCGGCCATCACGAACGGCATGCCCCAGCCGTTGCAGTGGAACATCGGCAGGGTGTGCAGGTAGACGTCCCGCTCCCAGGCGCGGGTGTGCAGGCCGAAGGTGAGGCCGTTGACCCAGATGTTGCGGTGGGTGAGCTGAACTCCCTTGGGGCGTGCGGTGGTTCCCGAGGTGTAGTTGATGGTGGCGGTCGCGTCCTCGTCGGGCCGCGACCAGGGCCGCGACTCGACGCCGAAGCGCATCAGCTCGCTCTCCGTCTGCTCGCCGAGGACGAATCGGTGCCGTGCCTTCACGGACGACAGCGCGTCGTCGAGCTCCGGGTCGACGAGGACGGCCGACGCACCGCTCTGCCGCACGATGTACTCGGTCTCCTCCGGCTTCAGGCGGAAGTTGACGGGCACGCAGATCCGCCCGCTCATCGGGACCGCGAACAGCAGCTCCAGCATGCGTGCGGAGTTGTGGCTGACGACGGCGATCCGCTCGCCCTCCCCGATCCCGAGCGCGTCGAAGCCCGCCTGCCAGGCGCGCACCCGCTCCCCCAGGCGACCGTAGGTCGACTCCGGTACGACGGGCGCCGGCTGGTCCGGCTCGTCGATCACACCGGGACTGCTCGCGAAGCCCGCCTCCGCCCGGTGGAGAAAGTCCGCGACGGTCATCGGTGTCCGCATGATGTGTCTCCTGTGATCCGGTATCCGGTGCATTCGGCCCATCCCTACGTAGCATCCTGTTCTCAGAGGCCTCGGTAAAACCACCCCTCAGCAGGGTCGGAGCCGGAGCCTCAACGGGGCGAGCACGGAAGGCGGGCAGCAGTGACGGGGTACGAGGGACGGGGAGCCGAGGCGTACGAGCTGCGGTCGGCGCTGGTGCGGCTGCGCCGGGACACCGGGCTTCCGGTGGCGCTCGGCGGACTGGTCCACGACCGGCTCGGATCGCCGCCCGGGCCCTCGCGGCAGCGCGGGCGGCTGCGCATCGACGAGGTGAGCGGCACGGTCTCGGGCGCCCTCAAGGGCGTGGCGGTCAGCACGGGTTCGGGACTCGGCGGCAAGGCCGTCGCGCTGTCCCGGCCCTGCGCGGTGGTCGACTATCAGGAGGCTCGGCACATCAGCCATGAGTACGACGCGCTGGTCGCCGCCGAAGGGCTGCGCTCGGTGCTCGCGGTGCCGGTGATCGTCCGCCGCAAGGTGCGCGGAGTCCTGTACGGGGCGCTGCGCTCGCCGCAGCCGCTCGGCGAGCGGATCCTGACGGCGGCGGTCGCAGCGGCCCGCGATGTGGAACAGGCCCTGGTCGTACGGGACGAGGCCCATGACCTCCTGGTGGCCGCCCGCGAACCCGCCGTCGGGGCGGACGCCTGGGAACGGGTGCGGGAGGCGCACAGTGCGCTGCGTGCGCTGGCGCCCAGGATCGAGGACCCGCGGCTGCGTGCCGAACTCACCGAGGCCTACGGCACGTTGGCGGCCGCGTCGGAACCCGTCGTACGCCCGTCGCCCGAAGTGCGCCTGGCACCGCGCGAGGTGGATGTGCTCGCCTGTGTCGCGCTCGGTGCGACCAACGCGGCGGCGGCCGAGCGCCTGGGGCTCGGGGCGGAGACCGTCAAGGGCTATCTGCGCTCGGCGATGCGCAAGCTGGGGGCGCATTCGCGGTGGGAGGCGGTGGTGGCCGCGCGCCGTGCGGGATTGCTGCCGTGAGGTCCGGGCTCGCGCCGGGGCCGGGGCGCGTCCACTCTGCAAGACCCTCTCGTCAGGCCCTGACATTCGCGTACGCACGTCACCTAGCATCGCGGCGGGGGTGAGGACATGGTGTCCATGGACCGTTTGCTCGCGTTCGCCGCGATGTCGCTGCTTGTGATCGTGATCCCGGGACCGAGCGTGCTGTTCGTGATCGGTCGGGCGCTCGCGCACGGCCGCCGCACCGCCCTCGCGACGGTGCTCGGCAATGTCGTCGGCTCGTATCTCCTCGTCGTCGCGGTCGCGTTGGGCGTCGGCACGCTGGTGGAGCGCTCGGTCACGGTGTTCTTCACGGTGAAGCTCGCGGGCGCCGCGTATCTGATGTACCTGGGGGTGCAGGCGTACCGGCACCGCAAGGACATGAAGGCGTCGGCGATCGGAGCCTCGGCCGACGGCGGTGCACGGCGCGGGGATCTTCGGACCGTGACCGACGGGGTGATCGTGGGGATCACCAACCCCAAGGGGATCGTCTTCTTCGCCGCCGTACTGCCGCAGTTCGTGGACCACTCCGCGGGCGGTCTTCCGGGCCAGATGCTGATCCTCGGGCTCGTGCCGATCTGCATCGGCCTCGTCACCGACACGGCCTGGGGCCTCACCGCCTCCGCCGCCCGCAGCTGGTTCGCCCGCTCCGACCGCCGCCTGTCGATGATCGGCGGCGCGGGCGGTTTCGCGATGATCGGGCTCGGCGTGACGGTGGCGGCGACGGGGCGGGCCGAGTGAGCGCCCGCCTCCGTCAGGCGCCCACCACCTTCCCGTACCGGATGTCGTAGGGCAGCCCCGTCCCCAGCGGCCCTTCGAGCAACCGGACCGCCTCGGCGTCGAGTTCGGCCCGCTGCGCCTTGGTGAGCTTGCCGAAGGTCTCGAAGGTGATCGTCGAGGACTCCTTGTCCTCCACCAGCTTCCATACGCCCGCGAGGAAGCCGTCGACCAGGAAGACACTCCAGGCGAAGTTGCCCAGCCAGGTACGGCCCTTGTACTCGGGCGGTACGACCCGGCTGCGGTCGGCGTGCGAGAGCAGCAGGTTGTCGAACTCGGGGAGCAGCCGGGCCGGCGCGGGGGTGTCCTCGTCCGGGCGGGGCGCGTCCGGGAGGTCGAAGAGCTCGACGCCGTTCTCGTCGCGGAAGGTCAGCAGTCCGGGGCGCAGCCTCTCGAAGACCTCGCGCATACGGGTCAGACCCGCCCAGGTCTGGAAGTCCTTGACGGACGCGGGGCCGAAGGCGGCGAGGTAGCGCAGCACCGTGTCGTCCGGCGGAGCGGGCGCGACGTCGTCCCGGCCCAGCCAGTGCACCAGGGAAGTCAGCGCCACCTGACCGCTGCGCCGCCACAGTCCGCGCGGGGTGACCTGGACCTGGGGCAGCATGCAGCGCGCCGCGACACCCAGCGCCTGCGGATCGGCGTCCGGCCACACCTTGATCAGCTCCTCACGGAGCTGCTTGAGGGTGCGGGGCTCCGACTCGACCAGTTCCTTCGCCCGCACCGCGAGTTCCTCGAGGTCCACACCGACGAGGCCCTGACGGAACTGCCCGAGCTCCCGGGCCCGGGCCGGCTGGACGAGCCCGCGCAGGGCCAGCGCGTCATCGGCGGTGTGCGCGTGGATGGTCGAGCGCATCGTGACGATCCGCACCAGCTCGCGGTCCTGCATCAGCCGGGAGTACACCTCGGGATCGAAGCCTTCGAGGCGTGCGGCCAGTGCGTAATAGGGCGGCTTGACGTTCTGCGCCTGCAGACCGAGCAGATGCGCGACCGCGGCGGCGGGCTTCATGGTGTGCCGCCGCAGCAGCAACTGCCGTTCCAGAGTGGCGCGGTTGAGTGCGCGCGTGGTGAGGACCGGGCCTTGGGCCTTCTTCGCTGCCGTCATGTCCAGCACGTTAGCGAGGGATGCGGACAGCCGCCGTCCTCAATGGCGCACTGCGGAAAATCGGTGGACGAGGCGGCGTGGGCCGAGGTTGGCTTGGTCCGCGAGCAACTCCGTTCGCCCCTTGTCATGGAAGAGGTGTCTTGATGACCCGCCTTGCGCCGAGCGCGCCTCGCGACGCCGCGTAACTGCCCGCAGTTCACGTCACCGTCCACGCTTCTCCGAGGCCGCTCGGCCTGCTCTTGCTGTCATCGCACATTCCTCAGCAAGGAGCATCCGGGTGTCCAGCGATCATCTCGCACACCAGCACCACACCACCGGCGCCTTCGGCGTCGACACCTTCGCCTGCGTACGGTGCGGCCTGACCGTATCGGCGCAGGCTGCCGACGGGACGCGGCGCAACCACTGCCCGTCCTGTCTGCACTCCCGGCATGTCCTCGACCAGGTCGAGGGCGGTCCGTCGGAGTGCGGCTCGCGGATGAGTCCCATCGCCATCGCGGTCCTGCGCACCGGCGACTGGACCCTCGTCCACCGCTGCCTGCGCTGCGGTGAGCTCACGTCGAACCCCGTCTGCGGGGACGACAACCAGCTCATCCTGATGCGGATGGCCGTGCGGCCGCTGGCCGATCCTCCGTTCCCGCTCGAAGCGTTCGGCACGCTCTGAACGCCCGTAGCGATCACCGGAACATCTCGGAGGACCAGCCATGCCACGCCGCACCCGGCGCACCGACCGCACACAGCGCGGCCGGCCGCAGCGCCACAAGGACGTCCTGCACACAGCGGGGCGTCATCGGGCCCATGACTTCCGGTGCGTGGGCTGCCGGCTCGACGTCTCCCTCGTCGCGCCCGGCACCGCACACCGCAACCATTGCCCGAACTGTCTGACCAGCCTCCATGTCGACCACCGCATCCCCGGCGACCGCGCCGCGGACTGCCGGGGACGGATGGAGCCGCTGGGCCTGACCGTACGGACGGACGGCGAATGGATGCTCATCCATCAATGTCTGACGTGCGCCCGGCTCAGCTCGAACCGCATCGCCGGCGACGACAACGCGCTGGCCCTGGTACGTCTGGCTCTCAGACCGCTCCAGGACCGCCGCGTCGCCACCAGCGCACTGCTGTCGATGCCCTGAGCCGGGCCCCGGCCGGGGGCGGATGCCGTCTGTCCGCCTCCGGCCGCTTCTTGTCAGTGCCCGCCCCTGGCATCGGCCGCATGAGAGCTTCGGGAACGTTCACCGTGAAGTCCTTCGTGCCCGCCGATGTGGCCGTGCCGCAGGAGGTGACCACGGCCGTGCCGGTGGGAGTGGCCACGATCGACAAGCACTTCGAGGGCGAGATCAGCGGCCGCTCGACGACCCTGTTCACCGCCGCATACGACCAGGACCGGAGCATCGGCACCTATGTGGCGATGGAGTCCTTCGAAGGCACGGTCGGCGGCCGCTCGGGCACCTTCAACTTCGCCCATGCGGCCACCACTACGGGCGACACCTCCCGCCTCGGCGAGTACTTCGTCATCGTCCCGGCCGGCAGCACCGGGGAGCTGACGGGGATCACCGGCACCGGCGGCATCGCGGTCGACGAGGACGGCACGCACCGGATCTGGTTCGAGTACGAGATCCCGCAGGCCTGATCCTCCGGGTGGGCCCTGGGCGCGCCCTGCGGTGACGCTCGCGTGGCGCGCCCCCGGTCCGCGTCCGAGGATCGGGGGTATGCCCGCCCCGGTCGACCCCCTCCAGCCGGTGAGCGCCCTGCGCCGGCGCTACCGGCTGGCGCGGCGGGCGGCGGGCGAGCTGCCCTGGCGGCGGCTCCTCACCGGGGCGGCGGCGCTGTGCGTGATGTTCGCGCTCGGAGTCGCCATGTACCTGCAGGAGCGGTCCGTACGCACCCGGACCCTGACCGTGGGCGCCGCCGAAGCCCCCGACCGTATCGACGTGGGCGCGACCGTCCACCGCACCGACCCCGATGCGCGCACGCTCGCGGTACGGATCACGGCGGACCCGCGCGGTGCGTACGCGGACGCGGCGGGCGGGCCCCGGACGGATCTCACCCTGATCAGCAATTCGCCGGGTCAGGAGCATCTGACCTTCAAGGCGCACAGCCTCTCGCGCGTGCGCGATCTGACGTTGGCGCTGCGCGAGGGCACCTCCTCCGACTACCCCTTCGACCGCTACCGCACCTCGCTGGTCCTGCGCGCCACCGTGAACGGCGAGCAGGTGCCGCTCACCTTGCGGCTGCGGGACCAGGACCCCGATTTCACGCTGCACTCCCAAGCCGCCCGCTACGCGTTCGACGTGGCCGCGGTCGACAGCCAGGTGCGGCGCTCGCGCAGCACGTTCCTGATGGCGTGGTTCATGGCCGGAGCGTTCTGGGCCATCGGCCTGTCGGTCGTGGTCGCCTGCGGTCTGGTCGTACGGCAGCGGCGCGGCCTGGTGTGGCCGGCGCTCGGCTGGATGGCGGCGAGCCTGTTCGCCCTGGTGGGGCTGAGGGGCGCCGCGCCCGGTTCGCCCCCGAACGGTTCGCTGCTCGACTACGGCGCCTTCTACTGGGCGGAGGCCCTGATCGCGTTCGGTCTGACCCGGCTCGTCTTCCACGGCATCCGTCTGGAGCACCGCAAGGGCGGCCCGATCGACCCCATGCCCGTACCGCGTCCGGCCTGGCTTCGCCATCGCCGGGTACCGCCGGGAACCGCGGCACGCACCCGGGCGGCGGCCCGTGCCAGACGCCGCGCACGACCGTGATCGCACCGGTTACCTGCCAGTAGTCCAGAACGCGCGAAGGATCAACCCCCGCCAGGAGAGGGCAAGGTCACAGCCCTGCCCCCTGCTGCTCCTTTGCTAACGACGGCTAACATCCGAGCATGACGGTCCTGCCTGACGACGGGCTCTCCCTGGCCGCCGAGTTCCCTGATGCGACCCATGAGCAGTGGCAGCGCCTCGTGGAAGGCGTACTGCGCAAGTCGGGCAAGGAAGTCTCGGGTGAAGCCGCCGAGGACGCCCTCTCCACCAAGCTCGAGGACGGGCTCACCACTCGGCCCCTGTACACCTCCGCCGACGCTGCGCCCGGCCTGCCCGGTTTCGCGCCGTACATCCGAGGCGCCCGCCCCGAGGGCAACGCCTCCGGCGGCTGGGACGTACGGCAGCGGCACAGCCACCCCGATCCCGTACGCGCGAACGAAGCCCTGCTCGGTGACCTGGAGAACGGCGTCACCTCGCTGTGGCTGACGGTCGGTGAGGGCGGACTGCCCGTGGACGGGCTCGCGCGGGCGCTCGACGGGGTGTTTCTCGACCTCGCGCCCATCGCGCTCGACTCCGGCGCCCAATTCGCCGGCGCCGCGGCCGAGTTGGTGCGCCTGCACACCGAGCGCGGCACTCCCACGGACGACGTACGGGGCAACCTCGGCGGCGATCCGCTCGGGTACGAGGCGCGCACCGGCCGGACGCAGCAGTTCGCGCCGATCGCCGAGTACGCGATCCGAGCGCAGTTCCCGCACCTGCGGGCCCTCACCGTCGACGCCCTGCCCTACCACGAGGCCGGCGCCTCGGCCGGGCAGGAGCTGGGCGCCTCGATGGCCACCGCGGTGGCGTATCTGCGGGAGCTGACGGAGGCGGGCCTGACCGCCGAACAGGCCGTCGGGCAGCTGGAGTTCCGTTACGCGGCGAGTGCCGACCAGTTCCCGACCATCGCCAAGTTCCGCGCCGCCCGGCGTCTTTGGGCCCGGGTCGCCGAGGTCTGCGGCACCGAGGGTGCGCAGCGGCAGCACGCGGTGACCTCGTCGGTGATGATGAGCCGCCGTGACCCGTGGGTGAACATGCTCCGCACGACGGTCGCGACGCTGGCCGCGGGCGTCGGCGGCGCCGAGTCCGTGACGGTGCTCCCCTTCGACCACGCGCTCGGCCTGCCGGACGCCTTCGCGCGCCGTATCGCCCGCAACACCTCGACCATCCTCCTGGAGGAGTCGCATCTCGCCCGGGTGATCGACCCGGCGGGCGGCTCCTGGTACGTGGAGCAGCTCACCGATCAACTCGCGCACGCGGGCTGGGAGTTCTTCCAGGAGATCGAGCGCGCGGGCGGCCAGGCCGCGGCCCTGCGATCGGGCATGGTCCGGGAACGGATCGCCGAGACCTGGTCCGTACGCAGCCGCAAGCTGGCCACCCGCAAGGAACCCATCACGGGTGTCAGCGAGTTCCCGCACCTGGCCGAGAAGCCCGTCGAGCGCGAGGCGGCGCCCGCCGCACCGGCCGGGGGCCTGCCGCGGGTCAGCCGCGACGAGGCGTACGAGGATCTGCGCGCCCGCTCGGACGCGTATCTGCGGGTCAAGGGCGAGCGTCCGAAGGTCTTTCTCGCGACGCTCGGTCCGGCCGCCGCGCACACCGCACGCGCGACCTTCGCCGCGAACCTCTTCCAGGCGGGCGGCGTCGAGCCGGTCACCGGGGAGTTCGCGTCCTCGGACGCGCGGATCGTCTGTCTGTGCTCCAGCGACGGCGTGTACGAGGAGCAGGCCGCCTCGACCGCGGCGGAACTCAGGGCCGCGGGCGCCGAGTACGTGTTCCTCGCCGGGAAGCCCGCCTCGTACGAAGGTGTCGACTCCTACGTCTTCGCCGGCTGCAACGCCGTGGACGTCCTCACCTCCACCCTCGACCGCCTGGGAGTGTCCTGATGGGAATCCCCGACTTCTCCGGGATCGACCTCGGGAGCCCGGCGCCGCAGTCGTCGACGGACGCGTGGCGCAGGGCTGTCGAGAAGTCGACCGGCAAGGACGACGGCGAGCTGCTCTGGGAGACCCCGGAGGGCATCGCGGTCAAGCCGCTGTACACGGGCGAGGACCTGGAAGGCCTCGACTTCCTCGGTACGCGCCCCGGCATGGCGCCGTATCTGCGCGGCCCGTACCCGACGATGTACGTGAACCAGCCCTGGACGGTCCGGCAGTACGCCGGTTTCTCCACGGCCGAGGAGTCCAACGCCTTCTACCGCCGCAATCTCGCGGCCGGCCAGAAGGGCCTCTCCGTCGCCTTCGACCTGCCCACGCACCGGGGATACGACAGTGATCACCCGCGTGTGACCGGTGATGTCGGCATGGCGGGTGTGGCGATCGACTCGATCCTCGACATGCGTCAGCTCTTCGACGGCATTCCGCTGGACAAGATGACCGTCTCGATGACGATGAACGGCGCGGTGCTTCCGATCCTCGCGCTGTACATCGTGGCGGCCGAGGAGCAGGGCGTACCGCCCGAGAAGCTCGCGGGGACCATTCAGAACGACATCCTCAAAGAGTTCATGGTCCGCAACACCTACATCTATCCGCCGAAGCCGTCGATGCGGATCATCTCCGACATCTTCGCGTACACCTCGCAGCGGATGCCGCGCTACAACTCGATCTCCATCTCGGGCTATCACATCCAAGAGGCGGGCGCGACGGCCGACTTGGAGCTGGCGTACACCCTCGCCGACGGCGTGGAGTACATCCGGGCGGGCCGGGAAGCGGGCCTGGACGTGGACGCGTTCGCCCCTCGTCTGAGCTTCTTCTGGGCGATCGGCATGAACTTCTTCATGGAGGTCGCCAAGCTGCGGGCCGCGCGCCTGCTCTGGGCGAAGCTGGTGAAGCAGTTCGACCCGCAGAACGCCAAGTCCCTCTCCTTGCGCACCCATTCGCAGACGAGTGGCTGGTCGCTGACCGCGCAGGACGTGTTCAACAACGTGACGCGTACGTGCGTGGAGGCGATGGCGGCGACGCAGGGCCACACGCAGTCCCTGCACACGAACGCGCTCGACGAGGCACTCGCGCTGCCCACCGACTTCTCGGCGCGCATCGCCCGCAACACCCAGCTCCTTCTCCAGCAGGAGTCGGGAACGACGCGGACGATCGACCCGTGGGGCGGCAGCGCGTACGTCGAGAAGCTGACGTACGACCTCGCGCGCCGTGCCTGGCAGCACATCCAGGAGGTCGAGGCGGCCGGCGGTATGGCGCAGGCGATCGACGCGGGCATTCCGAAGCTGCGCGTCGAGGAAGCGGCGGCGCGCACCCAGGCCCGTATCGACTCGGGACGCCAGCCCGTCATCGGGGTCAACAAGTACCGCGTCGAGACGGACGAGAAGATCGAGGTGCTCAAGGTCGACAACTCCTCGGTCCGCACCCAGCAGATCGAGAAGCTGCGCCGGCTGCGCGCCGAACGCGACGAGCAGGCCTGCCAGGCCTCTCTGCAGGCGCTCACCCAGGCCGCTGCGGGTACGGGGAACCTTCTGGAGCTGGCCGTGAACGCGGCCCGCGCGAAGGCCACCGTGGGCGAGATCTCCGACGCACTGGAGAAGGTGTACGGGCGGCACGCGGGCCAGATCCGTACGATCTCCGGCGTGTACCGCAACGAAGCAGGGGAGTCGGCGAACGTGGACCGCACGCGGGCGCTCGTCGACGCCTTCGACGAGGCCGAGGGGCGCAGGCCGCGCATCCTGGTCGCCAAGATGGGCCAGGACGGCCATGACCGCGGGCAGAAGGTGATCGCCACCGCGTTCGCCGATCTGGGCTTCGACGTGGATGTCGGCCCGCTGTTCCAGACGCCGGCCGAGGTGGCGCGGCAGGCCGTCGAGGCGGACGTGCACATCGTCGGGGTCTCCTCGCTGGCCGCCGGACACCTCACCCTCGTACCGGCGCTGCGGGAGGCGCTCGCCGAGGAAGGCCGCGAGGACATCATGATCGTGGTGGGTGGAGTCATCCCGCCGCAGGACGTACCGACCCTGCTCGAGATGGGCGCCGCCGCGGTCTTCCCGCCGGGGACGGTCATTCCGGACGCGGCGTACGACCTGGTGGAGCGGCTTTCCGTAGCGCTCGGGCACGAATAGGCCGCCCGGGCACGAGTCAAGAGATCAGGCGGAGGCACGGTCAGTTCATGCCGAGGATCGATCTGGATGCGTACGTCAAGGGTGTGCTCGACGGGAAGCGGGCGTTCGTCGCGCGCGCGATCACGCTCGTCGAGTCCACCCGGCCCCAGCACCGTGCGCTCGCCCAGGAGCTGTTGACCGAGCTCCTTCCGCACAGCGGCAAGGCGCGGCGGATCGGGATCAGCGGGGTGCCCGGGGTCGGCAAGTCGACGTTCATCGACGCGTTCGGGACGATGCTGACGGGACTCGGGCACCGGGTCGCGGTGCTCGCCGTGGACCCCTCGTCGACGCGGACGGGCGGCTCGATCCTCGGCGACAAGACGCGTATGGAACGGCTCTCCGTCGACCCGGCGGCCTTCGTACGCCCCTCGCCTTCGGCCGGAACGCTCGGCGGGGTCGCGAAGGCCACCCGCGAGTCGATGGTCGTGATGGAGGCGGCCGGTTACGACGTCGTGCTCGTCGAGACCGTCGGCGTCGGGCAGTCGGAGACGGCGGTCGCGAACATGGTCGACTCCTTCCTCCTGCTCTCCCTGGCGCGTACCGGTGACCAGTTGCAGGGCATCAAGAAGGGCGTCCTCGAGCTGGCGGACGTCCTCGCCGTCAACAAGGCGGACGGCCCGCACGAGCGCGACGCGAAGGCGGCGGCGCGTGAGCTGGCGGGTGCGCTGCGTCTGATGCACCCGGCCGACGCGGCGTGGACTCCCCCGGTCTTGAGCTGCAGTGCACGTGAGTCGACGGGTCTCGACGCAGTCTGGGACCGCCTCGAACAGCACCGCAAGCTGCTCGAATCGACGGGCCGCCTGGCCGACAAGCGCCGTTCCCAGCAGGTCGACTGGACCTGGACGATGGTCCGCGACGAACTCCTGGGACGACTGCGCTCCCATCCCGCCGTACGGGAACTCGCACCGGACCTCGAACGACAGGTCAGGGAGGGCTCCTTGACACCGACGCTGGCGGCGGAGCACATTCTCGGAGCATTCGAGAACTGAGCCGCAGACGCCCCACCCCGCACCGATGCGACGAACAGCACAGCACCCACCCGGGCCCACCACCTGACCTGCGGGTTACATTGCGCCCGTGACAACGCAGACACCCCCCGGCTGGTACGCCGACCCCCAGGGCACCCCCCAGACCCTCCGCTGGTGGGACGGCCACCAGTGGACCTCCCACACCTCTCCCACCCAGGGACAGGGACAGGTGCCGCCCCAGGCGAGCCCCTACGACCAGCACCAGGTGCAGCGCCAGGTGCAGCAGCAGGCCGGCCTCGCCCCCACGGGCCACAGCGGCGGCGGCACCCTCTTCAGCGAGCCCGTCCTCGTCGTGAACCAGAAGGCCAAGCTGGTCGAGCTCACCAACGAGTACGCGGTCTTCGACCAGCAGGGCAACACCCTCGGCTCGGTCGTCCAGGTCGGCCAGTCCGCGGCCCGCAAGGTGCTGCGTTTCGTCGCCAGCGTCGACCAGTTCATGACGCACAAGCTGGAGATCCGCGACGCGTACGGCCAGCAGGTCATGCGCCTCACGCGCCCGGCCAAGTTCGTGAAGTCGCGGGTGATCGTCGAGGCCGCGAACGGGCAGCCGATCGGCGAGATCATCCAGCAGAACGCCATCGGAAAGATCAACTTCGCGATGGTGGTGAACGGGCAGCAGATCGGCGCCATCAAGGCGGAGAACTGGCGCGCCTGGAACTTCTCGATCGTCGACCACACCGACACCGAGACGGCTCGGATCACCAAGACGTGGGAGGGCCTCGCGAAGACGATGTTCACCACGGCGGACAACTACGTCCTCCAGATCCACCGCCCCCTCCAGGACCCGCTCCTGAGCCTGGTCGTGGCGGCGGCCCTCACGGTGGACACCGCGCTGAAGCAGGACGCCCGCGGGTTCGGCTGAGCATCCCCGGGGCTACGCGTCCAGGACCACATCCGACAAGGGAACGGACTGACAGGTCAGCGCGTCCGAGGCCGGCAGGTCCTCGGACGGTACGACCCGGTGGGCCACGTCTCCCTTGAGGACCGTGCACGCGCAGCTCTCGCACTGGCCGACGCGGCAGCCCGAGGACAGCTTCACACCGGCCCGCTCGCCCGTCTCGAGGAGCGTCCCGGAGCCCGGCGTCCACTCCACCTCGCGCCCGGAGCGGGCGAACCGCACGGTGAAGCGGGCGTCTTCGGGGACGGCGACCTCGCGCCGGGCCGGGCGGAACTTCTCGCTGAAGATCTCGAAGCGCGGCACGCCCCGCTCCCGCAGACCGGCCGTCAGCGTCTCGATCATCGGCTCGGGGCCGCAGAAGTAGAAGCGGGCACGTGCCGAGATCATCGAGGACGGCGCGATGTCGTCCACCCCGATGAAGCCGCGCCGGTCGAAGTCGCGGCCCTCCTTCTCGTACGGGAAGGGGTTCGCGTAGTAGTCGACGACGCGCAACTGCCGTATACGGGACCGCAGTTCGCGCACCCGCTCCCGGAACGGGTGGTCCTCGCCGTGTGCGTTGCCGTAGTGCAGCACCACCTCGGGCACGGTGCCGCCGGTCGCGGCGAGCGTCTCCAGGTAGCTGAGGAACGGGGTGATGCCGATCCCGCCCGCGACCAGGACCACGGGGGTGTCGGTGTGCGTCGGAATGCTGAACACACCGCCGGGCGCGGCGAGTTCGAGCCGGTCGCCGATACGCAGCTCGTCATGGGCGTACGAGGAGAAGGCGCCCTCGGCGATCCGGCGGACGGCGAGGGTGTAGACGGCACGGTCGGCGTCGAGCGCCGGGCCGGTGAGCGAGTAACTGCGGGCGAGGTCGTCCCGCCCCTGCGGGCGTACGGTCAGATGCTGGCCGGGCCGGTAGTCGGGCAGCCGGCCGCCGTCAACCGGGGCAAGCGACAGGGTGCGTACGCCGCGCCCCTCCTGGCCGCAGGCGGTGACGGTGAAGGTACGGCGGCCCGTCCAGGTCTCGTCGCCGGGCAGTGGCCGTACGTCGCAGACCTGGGAGCGCAGCGGTACGGAGCCGCTGAGCGGGTCGGCCGTGGTGTGGTCGACGAGCCGGTTGTAGTTGCTGCCGAGTGCGCTGAGCGGGTCGGCGGCGGGCAGGGCGAGGTCGGTTGCCGCCTGCCACCAGCCGTATTCGCCGACCACGACGGACGGATGGAGTGACGCGTCGAAGCGGGCGCGCAGCCGGATGGAGCCACGGCGGGTGGCGAGTTCGACCCACTGGCCTTCGGCGATCCCGCGGGCAGCGGCCGTGTCGGGGCTGAGGTCCAGACACGGATCGGCGGCGCGGCGGCGCAGGCTGGTGAGGCCGCGCTGCTGGCTGTGCACGAAGTAGCCGTGCTTGGCGTTGGTGAGGACGAGCGGGAACTCCGGGTCGGGAGCGGCGGGTTCGCGGTGCGCGGGCACGGCGGGGTAGCCGTGCCCGCGCAGCCGTTCCGAGTACAGCTCGACGCGGCGGGTCGGGGTGGTGAACCCGTCCCGGGTGTACTTGCGGTACGCGACCGGCCGGGGAATCCGTACCCCGCCGGGCTGTGCGCGCAGGGCCTCGGCGGTCAGGCCGAGGGGTTCGAGCTGCCAGTTCCAGGCGGCTTCGATGTCGCCGTCGAAGAACAGCTCCCCCATGTCCATCCGGCAGGCGAGCGCGAACACGACCTCCGTGTCGGAGCGCGCCTCGCCCTGCGGCTGGACCATCCGGGGCCGCAGCTGCACCTGTTCCTGCGCGCGGTGCCCGATCTCGAAGCCGAAGCGCAGCCCTTCGCGCTCGTAGGCGCTGCTGACCGGGAGAAGGTAGTCGGCGGTCACGGTGGTGGGGTTCTCGAAGAGGTCGAGGTGGACCTGGAAGTCCAGCTGCGCCAGCGCCCGCGCGACCCGTTCGGAGTCGGGCTGGGCGACGACCAGGTTCGATCCGAAGCAGACCAACGCCCGTACGGGATAAGGGTCTTGATCCTCGATGGCCCGGCACAGATCGCCGGCGTTGATATATCCGGAGGCCTGCGGGCCGAGCGGGTGGCGGTCGAGGCCGAGGGCCTTCGCGCGCTGTTCGGGGGGCAGCTGTCCGGCGGCGGGACGGTAGGGCGGCGGGGGCGAGACGTGGTTGCCGCCCTTGGTGTCGTACGAGCCGGTGAGCGCGTAGAGCGTGGCGAGGGCGCGTTCGGTCTGGGTGGCGTTCTCGCTCTGGGCGACGCCCGTCCAGCCGTAGTACGCCACGGACTCGGCCTTGCCGATCTGCTCGGCCAGCTCGCGGATCTCCCGCTCGGGGATCCAGGTCGTACGGGCGACGCGCTCCGGGGTCCACTCGGCGCAGGCGTCCGAGTAGTGCTGGAAGGCGGGGACGCAGGTGACCCCGCCGGTGAGCGTGGGCACGTAGCGGGTGCCGCCCAGCGCGAAACGCTCGGGGCGGCCGGCCGGGTGGCGGGTGTCGTAGGTCTCCGCGGCGCCCGTCTCCTCGTTCCAGACCACATAGCCCTCGGCGCCCTCGAGGAAGTCGGCGGCCCTGAGGAAGGTTCCGTCGTCCTCCCGTACCAGCAAAGGCCCGTTGGTCCAGGCGCGCACGAACTCCTCGTCGTACCAGCCCTGCTGGATGAGCAGATGCGCGAGACCGAGCGCGAGTGCCGTGTCCGTGCCGGGGCGGATGCGCAGCCACTGGTCGGCCTGGAGTGCGCTGGTCGAGCGGCGGGGGTCGATCACCGCGAGCTTCATGCCCTCCGCCTGGGCGGCGGAGACGGCGGCGGACTGCGCGAGCCAGGTCTTGGCCGGGTTGAAGCCCCACAGCAGAGCGAGGTCGGCGTGGGCGTAGTCCGGCGGCGGGAGTGGGGTGCCGAAGGTGAAGGCGTGCGCGAAGTCCTTGTGCCAGTTGCAGATCTCGGCGCTGTAGACGGTGTTCGGGCTGCCGAAGCCGCGGATGAACCGCTCGATCCACTCGGTGGCGTCGGACACCATCGTGCCGCTCGGGGTCGCCACCCCGAAGGCCACCGACTCGGGGCCGGTCTCGGCGGCGAGCGCGGTGAGCCTGGCGGCGATGTCGTCCAGCGCCTCGTCCCAGGTGACAGGCTCCCAGCCGGGGTCGGGGTCGGACTTGGGGTTCGTACGCCGCAGGGGCGTGGTCAGCCGGCGGGTGCTGTGTGCGATCTCCGGGGCGGCACGGCCCTTGGGGCACATCGCGGCGCCCGTCGGATGCTCGGGGTCGGGGCGTACGCCGGTCAGGCGGCCGTCCTCGATGGTGAAGATCGCGCCACAGCGGGACTTGCACAGGGTGCAGTACCCGCGCTTTTCGACGACGCGCTTTTCGACAACGCCCACGACAGACTCCCGGCGGCAGTGAGGGAAGCTACCTCTCCATTGCACACCGTTTGATCGATCATTCGGTCCGGCAGAAGTCCCGTCCGTCTCGGCACCAGGCGTGCGGGTCCGGGACCAAAGTCCCGGACCCGCACCCTTCGGTCAGTTCAGCGGCTCCACCCACACATTCCGGAACCGCACCTTGTTCCCGTGGTCCTGCAACTTGATCGCGCCGGCGGCCGGGGTCTCGGGCAGGCCCGCACCCGTGGGGCCGTCGATCGCGACGTCGTCGTGGACCTTTCGGCCGTTCCAGACCACCGTGATCCGGGCGTCCTCGGTCTTCTTGCCGTCCGCGTCGAAGCGTGCGGCGCGGAAGGTGATGTCGTAGGACTGCCAGGTCTCGGGTGCGGTGGACATGTTGAAGTCGGCGGGCTTCTTCAGATAGATCGCGCCGGCTTCGTTGTTCGCGGGCGTGGTGTCCCCGAACGAGTCGAGGATCTGCACCTCGTACCGCTCCTGGATGTACACCCCGCTGTTGCCCCGGTTCTGACCGGTCACATCGTCCGGCAGCTTCGGGACGCGGAACTCGACGTGCATCTTGAAGTCCTTGAAGGACTCCTTCGTACGGAGATCACCGCAGCAGACCTCCATGGACTTCTCGGCGGTGTGCGGCCACTCGGGACTGCGGCCGTCGGTGTGCTGCCAGGCCGCGGCGATGCTGCCGCCGTCGAAGAGCCGGCGGCGCTCCCCCGGCGCCCGGAGATCGATCGCGTCGAGGTTGACGTGACCGGTGTCGCCCTCGCGTACCGCGTACGTGATGGTGTTGCGGCCCTCGCGGAGGTTCAGCCGCTCGGTCTGCGTGGACCAGCGGTTCCACTCGACCGTGGTGGGCAGCTCGAGCTGCCGCGGATCGCCGCCGTTCACCGAAACGGAGACGGTCTTCGTGCCGGGTGCGGGGTGCGGGCCGTTGGCGTACCGCAGGCCGACGTCGTACGCGCCCGCCTCCTCGACGTTCACCGAGAAGCTCGCCGACGCGCCCTGTTCACCGAAACCGTCCACGAAGCCGCTGCCGGTGTATCCGGCGTGCTCGGTGTCGACCCCGGCGCTGCCGCCGCGCTCGGCGGACTCCGCGTCGTACGTGGTCACCGGGTTGTCAGGGCCCGGCTTGGCGTTGAGCGTGTACCAGGCCTCGGTGGACCACAGCTGCTCTCCCCCGTCGGCGGAGAACGGCCGCGGCGACCGCACATGCACGACCCGGTCGGACCGCAGGCCCGGGATGGTCAGCCGCACCTTGCGCCGGTCGTCCGAAAGGACGGCCTTGCTGACCGGCAGGGACTCCTCGTCGACCTTCGGGCCGCCGTACGCCGGGCTCGGCGCGTACCGCCACTGCTCGACCGCGTAGGCGCCGTCGGTCAGCTTGGCCGCGGTCTCGTCCGACAGCGGCTTGGTGTAGGTGAGTTCGAAGCCGTCGCGGGTGGCGCGCATGGTCTTGATGTCAAAGGCCGTCTTGCCGTTGGGCGTCAGCTTCTGCAGCCCGAACCGCAGCTTGCCGGTCTGCCCCCAGTTGCCGTCGGCCCCGAGACCGCCGGCGTAGAGCGCCCCGTCCGGGCCTTCACTGATGCGCGTGATCCCGGACTCGAGCCCCTGGGTGTGCCGGAAGACCGCGCCCTGGTACTGGCCGTCGACCTTCTCCAGGTCGGCGCGCTGCAGTCCGCCGTAGGTCACGTCACCGAACAGCATCTGTCCGGCGAAGGGGCCCTTCTTCAACTGCAGAGGCGTGGAGGGCGAGTTGGCGATCTCGTTCTGCGGCAGCCAGAGCACCGGCTTGGTGACGGGCTTGTCGTCGAACGGGCCGTCCGGGTTCATGTAGTGGTTGAAGAACCGGTCCTGCTTGATATGCATGAGCTTGGAGGCCGGCAGCCAGCCACCCTGGTTGTCGGTGACGAACAGGTCACCACCCGGACCGCGCCCGATCCCGTTCGGGGTCCTGAGGCCGCCCGCGATGTAACTGACCTTCCCGGTGGCCTTGTTGACCTTGATCGTGGTGCCGCGGTTCGGCGCGGGCTGCGGATCGGTCGTGGCGCCGCCGTAGTTGATCGCCACGGACAGGTTCAGATAGAAGTCGCCCTTGTCGTAGAGCAGCCCGAAGGCGAACTCGTGGAAGTTCCCGCCGTAGGGCCACTCGGCGATCTTCTTGGTCGCGTCGACGACATCGTCACCGTCGGTGTCGGAGAGCTCGGTGAGCTGGTGCTTCTCGGACACGTACAGCTTGCCGTCCACGTACTTGATCCCCATGGGCTCCTTGAGCCCTTCGGCGACCTTCTTGTACGTGACCTTGTCGGGCCCGGTCGTCCCGGCAACGTTGTCGAGCAGGTACACCTCGCCCTTGGTCTCGGTGCTGCCGCCCCAGGTCGTGATCGCGAGCCGGCCGTCGGGCAGCCAGTCCATCGCGGACACCTGCGGCTCGAAGCCCTTCGGGCGCAGATCGGTGAGCTGGTAGCCGGGGTTGACCTCGGTCAGCGGCAGCCCGTCGCCCGGGGTGTCGTACGTCCCCTCGCACTCCTTGCGCCCGGGCGCCGTGACCCGTACGACGCCGGCGTCCGTGCTGAGCACGGAGCCCGGCACGGTGGTGTAGTCGCTCGCGCCCGGCGGCTTCCACTGCAGGGTGACCTGCTGACCGCCGCCCGCGTCGAAGTGGTCGATCCTCAGCGCCGTATAGCCGGCGTTGAGGGTGATCTCGCCGTCCTTGGGCTCGGCTCCGTGCAGCCCGTCATGGTCGATGACCTGCTGGTCGCCGAGGAAGAGCCGGGAGCCGTCGTCACTGATGAGCCGGAAGCCGTAGCTGCCTGCCTCGGGGACGTTGAGATTGCCGAGGATCTGGCTGACGAAGTTGTCGGAGAACCCGAAGCCCTCGGTCGAGGTCCAGTCGGCGGTCGGGATCAGCTTGTCGACGTTCGGCGTCTGGGCGGGTTTGAGATCGCAGATCTTCTCGAGCCGCGCCTGCACGTCGAACACCCGGAGGGTGACGCCGGGTTCCTGCGGGGGCAGATCGGCGAAGGGGCGGGGGTCGTCGCGTTCTTCGGCTTGCGCGGGCGCGGCGAGCACGCCGGCGAGGAGAGCGGTCAGCAGAAGGCCGGTGGTTCTTCGGGCTCTGCGGCGGCTGGTGCGGGATATGCGCGCGGGGCGTGGCTCCACGGTTCCTCCTGCGTGGTTCCGCTGTGGTCAACGCAGACTTCTGTGGCTGGGCGACGCTCAGCGTAGGGATGGTGTCGCCGAGCGTCCATACTTTGTCCACAGAAAGGAGAAACTCGCGCAGCCGCACCCCGCGCCCGATCAACTACCGGGCAGAATCGGCGGGTTGGAAAGCCGCACCAACTCCAGCGCCTGCTCGCGGAACCAGTCGCCCGCCTTCGGGTCGACCATGCCGCGCTCCGGGTCCTCGGGGCCGGGCGTGCCCCGCAGGCACAGGCCGTCCGACTCGCCGGGGATCTTGATCCACAGACGCGCGTCCTGCAGCGGATCGCCCGTCCGCAGCGTCGGTCGCTCACCGAGCCCCCGGTTCGGCGGGTTGCACCAGTCCTGCGGGTCCGTGTACTTGCCGGCCGGCGGCACCCACGGGCCCTGGCCGTTGCGGCTCGAGTCCGTCACGAAGTGCTTCCAGCGGTACGAGGGGGTGCGGACGTTGGCCGCGATCCACTCGTCCGCCTGCTCGCGCGGCCAGGACTGGTGCGGGCACTGGCGGGTGTCCCCACCCTCCCCTGCGTACGCGATACAGGCCGAAACCAGCTTTCCGTACCAGGAGTTGGCCGCGTCGGTGTTGTAGTTGGAGACGTTGGTGAAGAAGCCGGTCGCCTTCGTGATGCCGCCCTTGATGAGGCGGGGCGTGATGGAGTCGGGGCCGTGCCAGCCGGGGTGGCCGGTGTCGAGGTAGACCCGCGTGCCGCGCAGCGGCTCCAACTGGTCGATGGCGTAGTTGACTTCGGCGTACCGGGCGGCTGTCTTCGTGCCCTGTGCGTCGTCCTGGCCGCAGTCGCTCGGAATCAGGGCCAGCGAGTCGGTCTCCAGGATCACGATCGCCTCGCTGCGGCCGATCCCGCGGGCCACGGCGTCCACCCACGCCTTGTACTCGGCGGTGGTGTTGGCCCCGCCGCCGGAGTAGCCGGAGCAGTCACGGCCGGGCACGTTGTAGAGCGAGAACACGACGGTGTCGCCGTCCGCGTCCCGTACGACCTCCCGCGCCTCGCGCTCGACCTCGGCCGGGCTCTGGTCCCCGAACCAGACCGCTTGCGGCGTACGGACCATCGCGAGGATCCCGGCCGCATCGCGGTACTGGCCGGCGCGGACGAGTTCGTACGCCTGGGTGTACGCGTCGGGGTTGGCGGCGGGGGTGTACAGGCGGGGTCTGTGCCGGTCGCCGGCACCGCCGCCGTCGGAGGCGGCGAGTGCGGTGGGTACGGCGAGTGCGGTGGGCGACGGTGCGTCATCGGCGGTCGCCGCGGGTGCGGAGAGTGCGGCGGCCGCGAGGGCAAGTGCCGCCGCTATCAGGGGAATTGCTCTACGTCGCATGGTTCACTCCTGGCTCGCAGGGGACATACGGGAGCGCTCCCACGCGATGGTTGTGCAGGGGCATGGACTCGTCAATGGGTTCGACGGGGGCGGGAACGGAGGTGGCCGTACCGCTTTCGTAGGCTTTGCGGATGGGTGTGTGCATGGAGGTGCTGATCGTCGACTGGGGGCATCTGCGGTCGGTGCCACTGGAGCAGCGGGTACAGCTGGTCGAGACGGCCGCGTTCGGACCGAATGACGTGTACGACTACAACCTCCCGAAGGGGTGGACCTGGCCGGAGTCCGCCGATGACCGATGGTGGGCGCGCTTCGAGTTCCTTGGCAGGACCTCGTACAAGGCGCATTTCTGGTCCGGCGAACGCTGGGACAAGTTGCGCCCCTTCGTCGACCTGCCGCTGCGGGCCACGCTCGATCAGTTCGCAGCCCCGTTGTTCTGGGGTGAATACAACTGGGAGAGCCTCGCTCCGGGCTTCACTCCGACCGTGGAGTCACACGCGGGTAACTGGCCCCCGGAAGCCGAGGTCATGTTGTGGCTGGAGCCACATGAGGTGGCACGCCTGCGTGACTTCTGGACACAGGTGGAGCCGCACGTCGCAACCCTGCGCGAACCGTTCGAGCTCCACCTGGCCGAAGCCACCGGATGGATCAAGGACTTCGACTCCTTCGCCCAACTCGTCACCGAATGGGGCGACGTCGTGAGCCGGGCCGCCGAGCGAGGCTGGGCTGTCATCGGTCTGAGGTGCTGACCGGCACGCAACCCGTCGACCAGGCAGGACCTAGCCCCGGGGCCCGCCGAGTACCGGCAGCGTCATCCGCAGGCACGCGCCGCCCTCGGCCGGCCGCTCCGCCGCCACCGTCCCGCCGTGGGTCTCCACGATCTGCCGTACGATCGCGAGCCCCAGGCCGCTCCCCGGGAGCGAGCGCGCCTGGGGCGAGCGGTAGAACCGGTCGAAGATGTACGGCAGGTCGGCAGCCGGTACGCCGGGTCCCTCGTCGGTCACACTCAAGGTGCCGTCGGAGTCGACCCGCACCCGCAGCCGCCCGCCCGGCGGGCTCCACTTGACCGCGTTGTCCACCAAGTTGCCCGCCGCGCGCTCCAGGGCGTCCGGGTCGCCGTGGACGAGGCAGGGCACGAGGTCGGTATGGATGCGCAGGCCGGGTACCCGCTGCTCGGCCCGTTCGGCGACCCGCAGGGCCAGCAGGTCGAGCCGGGTGTCCTCGGTGGGGGTGTCGATGGATCCGTAACGGGCCAGGTCGATCACGTCGTTGACCAGAACAGTGAGTTCACGGGTCTGTTCACGCGCCGCCGTGACGAGCTCGGGCGCCTGCGGATCGGCGACGCCCTTGCCTTCGCCGAGGAGCTCCAGATTGGTCGTCAGGCTGGTCAGCGGCGTCCGCAGCTCGTGCGAGGCGTCCGCGACCAGCCGCCGCTGCGTCCCCACCGACGCGTCGAGCGCCGACGTCATCGAGGCGAACGCCCGCGCCAGGCGGGCGATCTCGTCACTGCCCCGGGTCTCGATCGGCGCCGCGAGGTCCTGCGTGGCGGTGATGTGCTCCACCGTCTCCGTCAGCTCGCGCACCGGCCGCAGCACCCGTCCCGCCACGAGCCGCGCGACGACTGCCGCGAGCAGGGAGCCGCCCAGCGTGATCGCGAAGAGCAGCAGCTTGAGACGGTCGAGCGGCGCCTGTATCGCGGACACCGGTATGGCGGCCCGCACCAGCGTGCCCTCCGAGCCGGACAAGGGAGCGGTGTAGAGGCGGTAGCGGACGCCGCCGTGGTCGGCGTACCGGAAATACGGTTCGCGGGTGCCGTCGGCGACCTGCTCGTCGGCTGTGGTCACCTCGACGAACCCCGTGCTCGGACCGGCGTACACGGGGGCGATGAGCAACTGCACCCGGGTGGAGCCCACATCCAGCGGACGCCCGTCGAAGAACTCCGGCCTGTCCCCCTTCTCCTCGGACTTCGCCTTGAGGGTGCGCACGATGTCGGGGACCTGCTGCACGGCGGATACGAGGGTGGCGTCGTGCTCCTGGTCCAGTTCGGCGTCGAGGGACGGATAGAGCACCAGCGAGGCGATCACGAGGACGACCAGGACCACCGAACCGCCGGCCAGCGCCACGCGGTTGCGCAGGCTCATGGTTCCTGCCGCAGTACGTACCCGAGGCCGCGCACCGTCCGGACGATCCGCGGCTCGCCGCCGGCCTCCAGCTTGCCGCGCAGATAACTCACGTACACCCAAAGGGCGTTGGAGGAAGGACCGAAGTCGTAGCCCCAGACGGAGTCGAAGATCAGGCTCCTGCTGAGCACCCGCTCGGGATTGCGCAGGAACAGTTCGAGCAGCGCGTACTCGGTACGGGTCAGGTCGAGTCGGCGCGCACCCCGGCGGGCCCGGCAGGCGGCCGTGTCCAGGGTGATGTCGGCGTACGAAAGGACATCGCTCGCCGCGCCGCTGCGGCGAAGGAGCGCGCGCAGCCGGGCCCTGAACTCTTCCAGGGCGAACGGCTTGACCAGATAGTCGTCGGCGCCCGCGTCCAAGCCCGCGACCCGGTCGGAGACCAGGTCGCGGGCGGTGAGCATGAGGATGGGGGTGCCGTCCCCGCGGACGCGCAGACTGCGGCACACCTCCAGACCGTTGGGCTCGGGCATCAGGATGTCGAGCACCAATGCGTCCGGCCGGGACCTGCCCATCTCCTCCAGCGCGCTGCGGCCGTCGGGCGCGACGGACACCTCGTAGCCGTCCCTCGTCAGGGCGTGCGCCAGTGAACGGCGCACCGCTTCGTCGTCGTCGACCACCAGGACTCGCACGCCCACGAGGGTGCCTCAGCCCTTGTAAGTTTTCGGTGAGCCCTCGACGTCCTGTGCCAGGCTCCTCTTGACCTCGATCAGGACCTGCTCGAGCCGCTCCGGCGTCACCTTCAGACCGCGGGCGAGCGCGGCGAACTCCTCGCTGCGCGGGTCGACACCGTCCTGGGTGGCGCTGAGCTTCTCCAGGGTCGCGAAGGCGGCCGCGGCCTGCTCGCGGGACACCCCCAGCTTGTCGACGAGCGCTTGGACGAAGGCTTCGGTGAGTTTGGCGTCGTCCGCCGGCGCCTTGCCGGAACCCGGCTTGCCGGAACCCGGCTTGCCGGGCACCGGCTTGCCGGGCACCGGCTTGCTGTCGGTCCGCTTGCCAGGGTCCTTCTTGCTGGGGCCCCTCTCAGCCGGCCCCTTCTTTCCGTGGCCTTCCTTGCCCGGGCCCCGGTCGACAGGCCCCTTGGCGAACAGTTCGCGGACCAACTGCTCCGCCTTCTTCTGGGAGATGTCCAGACGCGAGGCGAGTGCGGTGGCGAGAGCGAGCCCGGTGGGCTCCGTGCCCTTCTCGCCGAACTCGGCCTTGACGGCGCGCAGCGCGTTCTGGAGCGCCTCCTCGCCGACTCCGTACCGCTCGGCGAGACGGGCGAGCCACTGCCCGTCGTCCCCCTTCTTCTTGTCCGTCTGCGTCACCGCGTCGCGCTTCTTCCCCGCGCCGCCCCCGTCGGCCGCGGCCGCGCCCGTGAGCCCGGCCGCCAGTGCCAGCGCCAACCCGGTGGCGGCCACAGCGGTTCCGTACCTGTTGCGTCGTCGCATGTGTGTCCCTCGGACGGTGAGCCGACCTCTTCGGCCCCGCAACGGCCAGCAGAACACCCGGACTTCCCGGAAACCGTGGGAGATCCTTAGAGAGACCTTAGAACCGCGGGGCCGCCGGTTGAGGCCCGCCGGCCCTTCGCACAGTCCGGCCCTCAGTCACCCGGGACCACCGCGACCGGCCCCTGCGCGTGCTGCAGCACCGCGTTCGTCACCGAGCCCAGGACCAGCGCGTCCGGGCGCAGACGGCGGCGGTGGCGGCCCACCACCGTCAGGGTCGCGGAGCGCGACGCCGTGACCAGGCGGCCGGCCGGGTCGCCCGCCGTGGCGATCTGTCCGACCTGGACCGACGGAGAGCGGGTACGGAACGGCGCCAGGCGTGCGGTCTGCGCCTCCTTGAGGTCGTGGCCGATCCGGGTGTCGGAGGTGTCGGCGAGCTCGCCGACCACGAGGAGCGAGGTCAGCGGCACCAAGTAGGTGGAGACGACCTGGAGTTCGGCGCCACGTCGGTCGGC
Organism: Streptomyces mesophilus; assembly: GCF_040300965.1. Lineage (GTDB taxonomy): Bacteria > Actinomycetota > Actinomycetes > Streptomycetales > Streptomycetaceae > Streptomyces > Streptomyces mesophilus_A. The sequence continues at coordinate 26,482 of NZ_JBEPEW010000027.1, forward strand.
TTCGGCGAAAGCGAACTCGACGGCGGCGTCGGCGGTTTCGTCGGGGGCCAGGCCCAGAACGATCTGCTCGGGTCCGGACGCTTCGGACCGGTCCGCCGTGCGGTCCGCGTGCGGCACGATCACGACGGGGTTCGGCGCCTGCATGGCCAGCTTGCGGCCCGTGGAGCCGAGCAGCAGGGCGGCGAAACCGCCGAGGCCGCGCGAGCCGACGACCAGGAGCTGCGCCTCGGCCGCCGCCTCGACGAGGGCCGCGGAGGGGGCGCCGCCTTCCAGGACGGAGTACGTGACTGCCGGCTCCGTACCGGACGGCTGAGTACGTACCGAGTCCGCACGGGCGGCGATCAGGTTCTCCACCCGCCACTGCAGCCGGGACGAGCCCGTGCGCGAGGCGATGAACTTCTCCACCTGCTCCCGTACGGGGTCGTCCTCCCACTCGGCCGGGGCCGGGGGCCGGGGCGCGAGGTCAGGCGCGGGCAGGGCCGCGAGGTCCGGCCCCGGCAAGGTCGGGGCCGTGCTCCGTACGCGGACCGCCAGCACCTCCGCTCCCCGTATGCGCGCGGCCTCCATGGCCCACTCCAGGGCGGCGAGGCTGTGGTCCGAACCGTCGACTGCTGCGATCACCGGTGCGTAGCTGCTCATATGGCCAGCGTCCTGCGCGGAAGGCCCTCGCGGCAGGGACGAAAGACCCCTGTCCGAAGCTTGGACCAAGATCCGAACGACAGCCGTGCTCGGCCCGGGATCCGGCGATCCGGCGGCCGCACCGCTGACCGGACCGCGCGGTGCGGGCGGCCGCGCGGTCCGGTCAGCGGTACGGGCGGCCGCTCGGCCGCGCAGCCCGGTCAGCCGCGAGGTGTGGCCGGCCCGGTCAGCCACTCAGCCGCCCAGCCACTCACCCACTCACCCACTCACCCACTCACCCACTCACCCACTCACCCCGGAGGATCGGTCGGCCCACCCGCCCCGACACCCCCAACTCAGCCCGGAATCACCTCAATACGCCCACCATCCGCCAGATACTTCGGCAGATACGGCAGCTCCGTGTCGACCGGGAAATCCTGCCCGTGCGCCAGACTCGCCAGCGCCAGCGGGCCGAGCGCGAGCTGGGCGCGCGGGGCCGTCGAGTCGCCCCAGTAGCGGGCGTGCTCCTTGAGCGCCTCGGCCAGGGCCCTGGCGAACTTCTCGTGGTCGCGGGCGAGGAACCGGTGGAAGAGCGCGACCGGCTGGTATTCGATGGCGTTGACGTACTCCACGGGAGCGCGGGTCACCGCGTCCCCGTGCGACGCGTCGATGGTGGCGAGCAGCTTCTCCACCACGTCGTCCATGGGGCGGTCGTGGTCGAAGTACGTCTGCAGCGTGTCGATCCAGTGCAGCAGATACGTGTCCGCGGTCGCGTCCTGCTTCAGAAGGTCCAGCGGCACCCGGCGCAGCCGCTCGATCCGGCCCCGTTCGCGGCAGATGACGGCGATGTAGAAGGCGTCGAGCCACCCGCGGGCGTCCGCCGGCGGGTTCGACGGGAAGGCGGGCAGCGGGCGCTCCAGGTCCTCGCCCAGCGCGCATGTCTGCGGTTCCGCTCCGGTGAACAGCGCGGAGCCGAGCTGCAGGGAAGTCGCCCAGGCGTCCCAGGTGTCCGCGAGGGCCGCGTCCGGATCGGCCGCGCAGTGCGCGTGGGCCAGCTCGACGAGCTTGGGGAAGACCGCGGCGAGTGTCCCGGGGTTCTCAGGCAGGCCGGCTGTCAACTCACCTGCCGCGCCCAGCAGTTCGGCCGCCGCCGGCACCTGTGCCGCCGCGCGCCCGCGCAGCCGGCCCTCGTCGTCGAGCCGCACCAGGGTCCGCAGCCGGGTGAGCAGTTCCGGCGGCGGCTCGATGGAGAAGGTCTTCGTCTCCTCGTCGATCACGGTGAGGGAGGTGATCCGGCCCTTGTGCCACCAGTAGAGCCGCGGCGAGAGCGAGCCGGGACCGTCCTCGTACGCCCCGAGTCCGTACTTCGCCAGGTCGTTGATCGCCTCGGCCACGGAGCCGTCGGCGAGGGGGTGGTACGCGATCAGATGCCGGGTGGGCACGACGAACAGCGCACCCGCCTTCGGCAGACTGCCGCCGGTCGCCTTGTGGTGCAGCTGGTCCAGGTACAGCGCGCGGCTCGCCACGAACGGCGAGTCCCCGTACACGGATCGGAGCACCGCGCGCCCTTCGAGCGCGATCTCCTCGTGTGTGAAGGGCACCTGCAGCACGTTGTCGTACGCCGCGTCCCACAACACGTCCTCGTCCCCGACGCGTTCCACGTCGCGGTCGGTGAGGATCCGTACGGTGGAGGGCTGGTCGAGGGCGTACGCGAAGACGAGCCCGTCGGCCAGGCGGCGCGTGTACCGCATCGCCGGCAGCAGCTCCGCGGTGAAGGAGTCCTCCGGAAGCAGCCGCGAGTGCACACCGCTCAGGATCTCCTCGCGGCTCTCGCCACCCGTTCCCGCCGACCGCAGGTGCGCGAAGTGCTGCTCGACCAGGGCCGGCCACTGCTCCTCGGGAGCCTGGCGGCACTTCTGCGCGAGATTGCGCAGCCCGTACGTCCCGTCCCGCAGGTGGGGCGCGGCGAGTTCACGCAGCCGCGCGGCCTGCTCCGGGCTGAGCATGGAGAGTTCGGGGTCGGGCACGCCGGGGTTCACATCCTCAATCATCCGTACGACCTTACGAGGCATGGCAGTGGCGAAGGCGATCGGGTCCGGCACTGCGAAGACATCGGGGCCGGTACCGGCACAGCCCGATGGGCCCGGTACCGGTAGACCCGAAAGAGGCCGGTACCGGTAGACCCGAAAGAGCCCGGTACCGGTAGACCCGAAAGAGCCCGGTACCGGTAGACCCGAAAGAGCCCGGTACCGATAAAGCCGAAAGGGCCCGCCGTTGGGGCAGCGGGCCCTTTCGTGGTGCCGAGGTCGGCAGGTGGCCTCGTCAGGCCACCGAGCCGATCCGGCCGGCCGGCTCCGCGGTGCCGTCGTGGTGGATCGGGGTGTGCGCGCCGGTGAGCGAGACCCCGCTGCCGCCGCGTCGCGATGCGACGATCTCGGCGGCGATGGACAGGGCCGTCTCCTCGGGCGTGCGCGCACCGAGGTCGAGGCCGATCGGCGAGCGCAGACGGTTGAGTTCGAGCTCGGTGACGCCCACCTCGCGCAGCCGCTTGTTGCGGTCCTCGTGAGTGCGGCGGGAGCCCATCGCGCCGACATAGGCGACGGGAAGCTTGAGTGCGTGCTGAAGGAGCGGTACGTCGAACTTGGCGTCGTGGGTGAGCACGGCGAGCACCGTACGGCCGTCGACCTCCGTGCGCTCCAGGTACTTGTGCGGCCACTCCACGACGATCTCGTCCGCCTCGGGGAAGCGGGTCTTCGTGGCGAAGATGGGACGCGCGTCGCACACGGTGACGTGGTAGCCGAGGAATTTGCCGACCCGTACCAGGGCGGACGCGAAGTCGATGGCACCGAAGACGATCATGCGCGGGGCCGGGACCGAGGACTCGACGAGCAGCGTGAGCGGCTGACCGCAGTGGGACCCGTCCTCGCCTATGGAGACCGTTCCCGTCTTTCCGCCGTCGAGCATCGCGGAAGCCGAGGCCGCCGCCGTGCGGTCGAGTTCGGGGTGGCCGCCGAGGCCGCCTTCGTACGAGCCGTCGGGACGTACGAGCAGTGCGCGGCCCATGACCTCGGCCGGACCGTCCGTGATCCGCGCGACCGCGGCCGCCTCCCCCGTGGCGGCCGCGGACAGCGCAGCGGCGAACACTCCCCGTCCCGGAGCGTCCGCACGTACTGGGGTGACGAGGATGTCGATGATGCCGCCGCAGGTCAGACCGACCGCGAAGGCGTCCTCGTCGCTGTAGCCGAAGCGTTCGAGCACGGTCTCGCCGTCTGTGCCAGCTTCGAGTGCCTGCATGCAAAGGTCGTACACCGCCCCCTCCACACACCCGCCGGAGACCGAGCCGATGGCCGTGCCCTCGCTGTCGACGGCGAGCGCGGCACCCGGTTGCCGGGGCCCGCTGCCGCTGACCGCCACGACGGTGGCGATCGCGAAGTCGCGTCCCTGCTCGACCCACCGGTTGAGCTCTTCGGCGATGTCCAGCATTTCGGTCTCCTTACGGGTGTGTGGAATCAAGGCGGAACTGCTACTTGAGCCAGCCCTCGATGGCGTGCAGTGAGAAGAACGCCACGAAGATGACGGCAAGGGCCCACATGAGCCAGCCGATCTCCCGCACCTTGCCCTGCACGGCCTTGATGAGGACGTGCGCGATGATGCCCGCCGCGATACCCGCGGTGATCGAGTAGGTGAAGGGCATCAGGACGGTGGTGAGGAACACCGGGATGGACACCGACTGGTCGTTCCAGTCGATGTGCTTGGCGGTGGACATCATCATCGAGCCGATGACGACCAGCGCGGCGGCCGCCACCTGGGTGGGGATGGCCTGGGCGAGCGGGGTGAAGAACAGGCACAGCGCGAAGCCGAGACCCGTGATGACGCTGGCGAAGCCGGTGCGCGCGCCGTCGCCGACGCCCGCGGTGGACTCGACGAACACGGTCTGCCCGGAGGCTCCGGCCACACCGCCGACGATGCCGCCGGCGCCGTCGATGGCCAGGGCCTTGTTGAGGCCCGGCATCTTGCCGTCCTTGTCGGCGAGTCCGGCCTGCTGGCCGATGCCGATGATGGTGCCGATGGCGTCGAAGAAGCCCGCCAGGACCAGGGTGAAGACGATGACGCCGACGGTGATGGCGCTGATGTCCCCGATACCGCTGAAGGAAACCTCACCGAACAGACCGAAGTCCGGCGACGAGACGAGGTGACCGAAGTCGAGCGTCGGGGCGTTGATGCCCCAGTCCGAGACCTTCAGACCGGCGACCTGGTGGACGATCGCCGCGAAGACGCTGCCGCCGACGATGCCGATGAGGATCGCGCCCGGGACCTTGCGGACCAGGAGGGCGAAGATCAGCAGCACGGTGACCGCGAAGCAGACGACCGGCCAGCCGACGAGCTTGTCGTCGAGACCCAGCTGGATGGGCTTGCCGTACATGGCACCGGGCTCGGACGGCATCGAGGTGACGAAGCCGGCCTGGACGAGACCGATGAGGGTGACGAAGAGGCCGATGCCCATGGTGATCGCGTGCTTGATCGCCAACGGGATGGCATTCATGATCATTTCGCGCATACCGGTGATCACCAACAGCACGATGATGCCGCCGTAGATGATGCACATGGCCATCGCGTTGCCCCACGTCATCTGTGGGGCGACCTGGAAGGCCATCACGGCCGAGACGCTGAGTCCTGCCGCGAGAGCGAGCGGGACGTTACCGATGAAGCCCATCACGATGGTGGTGACCGCGGCGGCAAGGGCCGTCGCCGTGATGAGCTGGGCCACGCTGAGTTGGGCACCCGTGACGTCCTTGGCGCCGCTCAGGATGATCGGGTTCAGGAGGATGATGTACGCCATCGCCATGAAAGTGGTGATGCCGCCGCGCACCTCCCGGCCGACGGTCGAACCGCGCTGGGATATCCGGAAGTACCGGTCGAGCCAGTTCCCACCGGAGGGTGGAGGAGTCGAGCCCCGTCCCGAGTCATCGGGTTCCGAGACCTTCGGCTCTGTGTACTGCTGGGTCATGGTGCCTACTCCCAAGGTTCATAGGGGCACCCGCATGCGATCTGCGAGATTTGGGATTGCTCTGGGCTGCACGACCCGGGGGACGGCCCGAGACGAACGGGGGAGTTCTTTCGGCTTACCGCGAGCGGTGCGGGTGCCGGGTGCTGCGGGCGGGAGTGTGTGGCTGCTGCCGGAGGACTTGACCTATGACCTCTCGGCAACTCCGGTGCCCGGAGCGGGGGTTGGGCGACCTGTTGTACGAGTCGGCTTCACCCCTGTGGGAGGGAGAGGGCCGGCGGCGGAAACCGCCGGACCCCTCCGTCCCTTGGCGCGTCACGTACCGGTGATGTGCTCCGGTCGCACCGGCGTCTTGTTGAGCTCCAGACCCGTCGCGTTCCGGATCGCCGCGAGGACGGCCGGAGTCGAGGAGAGGGTCGGGGCCTCGCCGATCCCGCGGACGCCGTACGGCGCCTTCGGGTCGGCCATCTCGATGTAGTCGACCGGGATGGTCGGGGTGTCGAGGATGGTCGGGAGGAGGTAGTCCGTGAAGGAAGGGTTGCGCACCTTCGCGGTCTTGGGGTCGACGATGATCTCTTCCATCACCGCGACGCCCAGGCCCTGGGTGGTGCCACCCTGGATCTGGCCGACGACGGAGAGCGGGTTGAGCGCCTTGCCGACGTCCTGGGCACAGGCCAGTTCGATGACCTTGACCAGGCCGAGCTCGGTGTCCACCTCGACGACCGCGCGGTGCGCGGCGAACGCGTACTGGACGTGGCCGCGGCCCTGTCCGGTGACGCGGTCGAAGGCCTCGGTGGGCTGGTGGCGCCACTCCTCCTCGACCGAGACGACCTCGTCCTCGAGGACGTCCACGATGGAGGCGAGTACCTCACCGGCGTTGGTGACGACCTTGCCGCCCTCGAGGGTGAGCTCCTCGGTCGCCCACGCGGGGTGGTACGAGCCGAACTTGCGCCGGCCGATCTCGAAGACCTGCTCGCGGACGAGCTCGCAGGAGTTCTTGATGGCGCCGCCGGTCATGTACGTCTGGCGTCCCGCGGAGGTCGAACCGGCCGAGCCCACCTGCGTGTCGGCGGGGTGGATGGTGACCTGCTGGACACCGAGTTCGGTACGGGCGATCTGCGCGTGGATGGTCACGCCGCCCTGGCCGACCTCGGCCATCGCGGTGTGCACCACGGCGACGGCCTCGCCGTTGATCACCTGCATGCTGATCTTGGCGGTCGAGTAGTCGTCGAAGCCCTCGGAGAAGCCGACGTTCTTGATGCCGACCGCGTAGCCGATACCGCGCACGACGCCTTCACCGTGCGTGGTGTTGGACAGACCGCCCGGCAGCGCGCGGACGTCCGCGCCCTCGCTGGACTCCCACTGGCGCTCGGGCGGCAGCGGACGGGACTTGACGCGGCGAAGGAGCTCGGCGACCGGGGCGGGGGACTCGACCGGCTGCCCGGTCGGCATGATCGTCCCCTCCTCCATGGCGTTGAGCTGCCGGAACTCCACCGGGTCCATGCCCAGCTTCGCCGCCAGCTTGTCCATCTGCGCCTCGTACGCGAAGCACGCCTGGACCGCGCCGAAGCCGCGCATGGCGCCGCAGGGCGGGTTGTTGGAGTAGAGGCCGATCGCCAGGATGTCGACGTTGTCGATGACGTACGGGCCGACCGAGAGGGACGAGGCGTTGCCGACGACCGATGCCGTGGACGAGGCGTAGGCGCCGCCGTCGAGCACGATCTTGCACTTCATGTGCGTGAGCTTGCCGTCCTTGGTGGCGCCGTGCTCGTAGTAGAGCTTCGCCGGGTGCCGGTGGACGTGGCCGAAGAAGGACTCGGTCCGGTTGTAGACCATCTTGACCGGCTTGCCGGTGCGCAGCGCCAGGACGGAGGCCTGGATCTGCATCGAGATGTCCTCGCGGCCGCCGAACGCGCCGCCGACGCCGGACATCGTCATCCGCACCTTCTCCTCGGGCAGGCCGAGGCAGGGTGCGATCTGCTTGAGGTCCGAGTGCAGCCACTGGGTGGCCACGTACAGGTCGATGCCGCCGTCCTCGGCGGGCACGGCGAGGCCGGACTCCGGGCCGAGGAAGGCCTGGTCCTGCATGCCGAAGGTGTACTCGCCCTTGACGATGAAGTCGGCCTTCTTGGCCGCCTCTTCGACGTTGCCGCGCTGGATGGGCTGGTGGTGCACGATGTTCGGGTGCGGCACGAACGGGGCGTGGTGGTCGTCCCGGTTCTCGTGCACGAGGATCGCGTCGGGAGCGGTCGCCGAGGCCTCATCGGTGATGAGGGGCAGCTCCTTGTACTCGATCACGATCTTCGCGGCGGCGCGGCGCGCGGTCTCCGGGTGGTCGGCGGCCACGAGGGCGACCGGCTCACCGTGGTGACGGACCTTGCCGTACGCCAGGATCGGGGTGTCCTGGAACTCCATGCCGTAGTTCTTCGCGGCCGGCATGTCGTCGGCGGTCAGGACGGCGTAGACGCCGTCCATCTTGAGCGCCTCGGAGGTGTCGATGGACACGATCTCGGCGTGCGCGACGGTGGAGCGCAGGGTCTGGCCCCACAGCATGTCCTCGTGCCACATGTCCGAGGAGTACGCGAACTCGCCGGTGACCTTGAGGGTGCCGTCGGGGCGCAGCGTGGACTCGCCGATGCCGCCCTGGTTGTGCTTCTGGGTGACGTTGGTGGGTACACCCGTGGTGGTGCCAGCCATGATCAGACCGCCTCTTCCTGACGGGCGGCCGCCAGGCGGACCGCGTCCAGGATCTTCTCGTAACCGGTGCAGCGGCAGAGGTTGCCGGAGAGCGCCTCGCGGATGTCGCCGTCGGACGGCGAGGAGTTGCGCTCGAGCAGCTCGTCGGCCGCGACCAGGAGACCGGGGGTGCAGAAACCGCACTGGACGGCGCCGGCGTCGATGAACGCCTGCTGGATCGGGGAGAGGTCGCCACCCTCGCCGGTCTGGCCGTCGGTGCCCTTGGCCTGCCACTGGCGGGCCTGCTGCAGATCGGTGCCGCCGCAGACGGAGCCGCACGCGCCGCCCGGGTGGCTGTCCTCGCGGTGCTTGGCGTAGTCCGCCAGGCCCTCGACGGTGACGACCTCGCGGCCCTCGACCTGGCCGGCCGCGACGAGGCAGGAACAGACCGGCACGCCGTCGAGGCGGACGGTGCAGGAACCGCACTCGCCCTGCTCACAGGCGTTCTTCGAACCCGGAAGCCCCATGCGCTCGCGCAGGACGTACAGAAGGCTCTCGCCCTCCCAGACGTCGTCGGCTTCCTGCTTGCGGCCGTTGACCGTGAAATTGACGCGCATCGTTACGCCGCCCCTTCAAGCGTGCGGCCCTCGCCGCGGTACGACTCCCAGGTCCACATCAGGTTGCGGCGGGCCATGACACCGACCGCGTGGCGGCGGTAGTCCGCCGTGCCGCGCACGTCGTCGATCGGGTTGCACGCGCCCGACGCGAGCGTCGCGAACTGCTTCGCGATGGACGGGGTGATGATCTTGCCGCTGTCCCAGAAGCCGCCCTCTTCGAGCGCCGCGTTCAGGAACTCCTCGGCCGCCTTGGCGCGGACCGGGGTCGGGGCCGCGGAGCCGATGCCGGTGCGGACCGTGCGGGTCGACGGGTGCAGCGCCAGACCGAAGGCGCAGACCGCGATGACCATCGCGTTACGGGTGCCGACCTTGGAGAACTGCTGGGGGCCGTCCGCCTTCGGGATGTGGATGGCCTTGATCAGCTCGTCCTGCTCGAGCGCGTTGCGCTTGACGCCCTTGTAGAACTCGTCGATCGGGATGAGCCGCGAGCCACGGGCCTGCGACTCGACCTCGACATCGGCGCCCGAGGAGAGCAGCGCCGGGTGCGAGTCACCGGCCGGCGAGGCGCAGCCGAGGTTGCCGCCGACGCCGCCGCGGTTGCGGATCTGCGGGGAGGCCACGGTGTGCGAGGCGAGCGCGAGGCCCGGCAGCTCGGTCCGCAGGTTCTCCATGATCTTCGTGTACGGGACGGAGGGGCCGAGGGCGACCTTCTCCTCGCCGACGTGCCACTCGTTCAACTCGGTGATCCGGTTGAGGTCGAGCAGGTACTCAGGGCGACGGTGGTCGAAGTTGATCTCGACCATGACATCGGTGCCACCCGCAATCGGCACAGCTGTGGGGTGCTCAGCCTTCGCGGCGAGCGCCTCCTCCCAGCTGGCGGGGCGAAGGAAGTCCATGGGTACGGCTCTCTTCTACGTCTCGGGTCGTTCTGAGGGTCTTTTCGAGCCAGGGGACCGAAGTCCCTACCCCGACTCGTTCACGTGCTGTTAACGCGGAATAGCGCAAGTACACCGCCGGGACCTTCGTCCCGGTCAGTCACCGAAACCATGAAGGAGTTCGCTGGTCGTCGCTTCCATCTTGTAGATTCGTATGAAGAGCGGGCCCCACCGGCCCCATTGGTTTCCTCGGGAACCGCCTTCACTCGGACGAGCGACAAGATTCAAGCCAGGACAGCGGAGAGGTACGACATGCGGCTGCGCGCCCTTCTGGAGACCGACGTGCTCGGGCTGCGGCTTCTCGGCGGCGAGGACGAGCTGGACCGCACCGTCCGTGGCGTGATGACCACGGATCTGCGTGATCCGAGCCGCTATCTCTCGGGCGGTGAGCTGGTGCTCACCGGCCTGGCGTGGCGGCAGTCCGCCGAGGACTCCGAGCCGTTCGTGCGGATCCTCGCCTCGACCGGTGTCGCGGCGCTCGCGGCCGGCGAGGCCGAGCTCGGCGACATCCCCGACGATCTGGTGGAGGCCTGCGTCCGCCACCGTCTGCCGCTCTTCGCGGTCAACGAGCGGGTGGCCTTCGCGACGATCACCGAATACGTCGTACGGCAGGTCTCGGGCGAGCGCGCAGGCGACCTCGCGGCCGTGGTGGACCGCCACCGCCGCCTGATGACCTCGGGCCCGGCGGGCGGCGGCCCGGACGTGGTGCTCGACCTGCTCGGCACCGACCTCGATCTGCGCGCGTGGGTGCTCTCCCCCGCGGGCCGCCCCATCGCGGGCTCCCGCTCGGCCGGCGAACCGCTGTCCACCGAGGTGTGCACGGCGCTCGCGGCCGAGCATCTGGCCGCCATCCGTACGGGCCGGCGCGGCCCGCACCGTGTGAATGTCCAGGGCTCCACCTACTCGCTCTTCCCCATCCACAGCAGCGGCCGAGGCGCGGCCACCGCCTCCCGTGACGTACGCGAGACGGTCCTGTCCGACTGGCTGCTCGCGGTCGAGGCGGACGCGGGCGACTGGCCCGAGGAGCGGCTCGACCTGCTGCAGGGCGTCACGCAGCTGATCTCCGTGGAACGCGACCGCCGCGATGCCGCCCGTACGGTACGGCGCCGGCTGGCCCAGGAGGTCCTCGAGCTGGTGCAGACGGGCGCCGCGCCCGCCGAGATCGCGGCCCGTCTGCGCGTCGCGGCCCCCGTGCTGCTGCCCGGCCTGGGCGCGGCCCCGCACTGGCAGGTCGTCGTGGCCCGCGTCGAGTGGGACGGCGGCGACATCGAGGGCGGCCCCGTCGCCCAGTCACTGCTCGAGGAGATCCTGGTCGACCCGACCGCCTCGGGGCCCGAGCCCTCGGACCGGATCGCGGTGGCGCACACCGGCGACGAGGCGATCGCCCTCGTACCGCTGCCGGCCGTGACGCCGGACGACGGCCCGGAGCCCAGCCTGATCGCGGACTCGCTGCTCGCCACGGTGCGTGAGCCGCTCGCGGCCGGCCTCTCGGACGACGGCCGCCTCACGCTCGGCGTCTCGGCCTCCGTGCACTCGGCCGACGGTCTGCGCGGCGCCCTGGAGGAGGCCCGGCACGCCCGCCGTGTCGCCGCCGCCCGCCCGGGCCGGGTCTGCGCAGCCGGCCACCAGGAGCTCGCCTCGCACGTCCTGCTCCTGCCCTTCGTGCCGGACGACGTCCGCCGCGCGTTCACCGCGCGCCTCCTCGACCCGCTGCGGGACTACGACCGCCGCCACCGCGCGGAGCTCATCCCGACCCTGGAGGCCTTCCTCGACTGCGACGGCTCCTGGACCCGCTGCGCCTCGCGTCTCCACCTGCACGTCAACACCCTGCGGTACCGCGTCGGGCGCATCGAGCAGCTGACGGGCCGTGATCTGTCGCGCCTGGAGGACAAGTTGGACTTCTTCCTGGCCCTGCGGATGAGCTGAGCGCACAGCACCCGTGAGCCGGGCGCGCGTGATGGGGCGGGTGCGGTGAACGCACCCGCCCCACGCGTATCGTGATCCGCTCAAGATTGTGAATTCCTTCACCTACCCCCTTGGCGCTTCGCCTGAATCCGTGCTGAGATGCCGCCACAGCTCAATGACGCGCTCCTGGGGAGGGGAATTGTGGCGGACACCGCCGTGTCTGGCTCGGATTCCGTATCGAAGTCCACGCGATCCACTGCGCAATCCACCGCTGAGTCCACTGCGAAGTCCACGCAAGCCACCTACCCGAAGGCACCGGCACCACCCGGCACCGCCTCCCCCGACCCCACGCTGAAGCGCTCCGCCCTCCAGAGCGCCGTCTGGCGTCTGCGGTCACGCGGCTGCTGGACCGACGCGGCCGCGCTGCTCACGCCCGACTCCGCCGGCGCCGCGCTGCAGCGCGCCTCCCTCCTGGTCGAGCGCTGCCTGTTCACGGAGCAGGGCTGGCCCGAGGCGGAGGACGCCCTGCGCAATGCCGAGGCTCTCGCCCAAGGCGACGACGAGCGCGGCGCCGCGGCCTGCGAGCGCGGGCAACTCGCTTATGCCTCCACGGTGTTGGGTGTACGCGACCGCGCCGACGAGGCCCGCGCGGCGCTCGGCAGAGCCGCCGCCCTGCTCCACCCGAGCGCCCCCGGCCGCCCCCTTCTGGACTTCCGCCGCGGCCTGATCGCCGAGCACATCGCGGACGCCCCGCAGGCCGCGCTCGCGGCGTACCGCCGGGCGCACGCGGGTGCGGCCGCCCACGACGATCCCCTCCTCCTCTCGTTCACCTGGCGCCATCTCGCGGGCCTCGCCCTGCGCGACGGCGAACTGGCGGAGGCCCGCCACGGTTTCGCGGAGTCCCTTCGCATACGGGAGGAACTGGGCTACCTCGTCGGCACGGCCCCGGCGCTGGTCGCCCTCGCGGAGGCGGAACCGGAACCGACGGCATCCCGCTTGCGCGCGGAGGCAGCCCGCCTCTTCCGCCTCCTGGGAGGCGTCCCGACCTGGCTGGCGGGCCAGTTCCCGGCGGATCCCGGCCACTCCGCCAACCCAACCCAGCCCGGCAATCCCAGCCCGCCCGGCCAACTCAGCCCCTCCGGCGCTTGAGGAGATCCGAACGAAGTCCGGATGCGGGGGTCCGGGGGCGAAGCCCCCGGTTTCGGGAAGGGGCGGGCAGGGGATATCAGCCCGCCGCAGGCGCCCCCACCCGCACCCGACAACACACCCGCAGACGCCACCGACCCCAGCCCGAACGCACGCGAACCCATCCGGCAAGATCACCCCATGAGCACCGACCCGACCCCGCACCTCACCACCCACTTCGGCCTGACCGACCGCACCGCCCTGATCACCGGCGGAAGCTCCGGCATCGGAAGAGCCGTCGCCACCGCCCTGGCGCGGGCGGGAGCAAGGGTCGTCCTGATGGCCCGCGGGGCCGATGCGCTCGAGGAGACGGTCGGCGCCCTGCGCGAAGAGGGCCTGGAGGCAAGCTCCGTCATCGCCGACGTCGGCGACCGCGACGCCCTGCGCGCAGCCGCCGAGGAAGCCGTACGGCCGTACGGCGAACCGGACATCCTCGTCACCTCCGCGGGCATCAACCTCCGTCCCCCGCTGGACGACCTGACGGCCGCCGACTGGGACACGACGATGGCCGTCAACCTCGACGCCCCCTTCCTCCTCGGACAGCGCTTCGGCCCGAAGATGGCCGAGCGCGGCTGGGGCCGGATCATCCACCTCGCCTCCCAGCAGTCCCTGCGCGCCTTCGGCAACAGCGGCGCGTACGGGGTGTCCAAGGCCGCGATCTGCGCACTGACCCGTTCCCAGGCAGAGGCCTGGTCACGTAACGGCGTCTGCGTCAACGCACTTGGCCCCGGCTTCGTCGAAACCCCGCTCACCGAGGCGGTGTTCGCCGACCCGGCCCGCGTCGAAGCACTGGCGGCCCGCACGATGATGGGCCGCAACGGCACACCTGAGGACTTCACGGGCCCGGCCCTGTTCCTCGCGGGTGACGCCGCCCGCTACATGACCGGCCAGACCCTGTTCGTGGACGGCGGCTTCTCGGCGACGTGAGGCCCGCGCGCCCCCCGCACGCCCCGCCCTGACGCCCCGGAGGCCTACGCGGAAGGCGTGACGAGCCTCCGGGCACCACGCCCGCAAGGTTCGGCCGGACCCCCGCACAGGTCATGGGCCATCCAACCGAGGACAACTCAGCCCTTTTGCGACCACCGTAGTCAGGTCCGGATTGTCCTCCTATGCTGCGGGGCCCGGGGCAGCGGCCTTCCGGTCCGGCCCCGTCCGCGAGCAAGGGGGCCGCGCCATGCCGACCAGCAGCCGCAAGAACTCGGAGACGGGCGGGGGAGACCGGAGGCGGCGGTCCGGCGGGGAGGGCGGCGGTTCCGGCCGCGTCATCACCGACGAGGCTTCGTTCGACGCGATGACCTCGGAGCCACGGCAGGTCGCCGCGCTCTACTTCTATCTGCAGATGGATCACGTGGTGTGTGCGGCCCACCGGGTCGCGCTGTCCGCCGTCGAGCAGCCGCAACTGTTCACACGGCTGCGGGAGAAGGGCACGTCCGGCAATCTCGCCCGGCTGCGGGCCCGCTACGGACACGACGAGCGGGTGCCGGACGGCGCCCAGCGTTCGGCCATCTTCCAGGGGGCGTTCCAGGAGACGGCAGCCCAATCGATGCACGCCATGGGCGAGTTCAGTTTCCCCAAGGAGCGCGACGCGCTGCTCGATGCGTCCCGAAGGTACGCGGAGCGTGTGTACGACACCAGTGTCGACCTGCTGCTCGCCGGCGTGCGCGATGCCCATGTGACCATGCTGAGCCTGCTCCAGGGGCTGCACGGCGACACTCTCATCTGGAACGTCGAGGAGAGCCTCGGCAGTATCGCCCGGCAGCTCGCGTACCCCGTACTGCACGACGCCGGCGTCAACGCGGTGTTCGGCATCACCGCTCCCCCGGTATCCGACTGGCCGTTCGTCGAGGACTCCAACGCCGACAAGCTGCTCGAGGAGATCGACCGGCGTATCCCGCTGCCCGCCGCACCTGGCGCCGACCGGCTGCCGCCCACCACCCGGACGTCCAGCGCCAAGCGGCAACTCGCCGCACTGCGTGGCGCCGAGGCGATCATCGCGATTCTGGACTTCCCGCAGAACGGGCCGACGGACCAGCTCGTCGAACTGGCCTCCAGGTGCTTCCTGTGGCACAAAGCGCTGCACAATCTGGGCCCGGCGCAGCCGCGGCCACAGGGACCGGAACTCACCGGGTGACCGGGCGTGGCCGACATAGCCGACACGGGGCCGCAGGAGTCGGAGCGGCTGCCCATCCTGGACTTCCTGGTCGTGCGGCCGCCTCGCGCGGTCGACCCCGGCGTACTGCGCCGCTCGTACATCCGTGACGATCTGATCGTGCTGTTCGACAAGGAGGCAGTGCGCAAGGACGTCGAACTTCAGGTGGCGGACGGCCCGTCGGAGATCGGCAAGCTCGTCTACGGCAAGGTGTGCTGCGAGGGACTGCCGCCCTCGGACAAGGCCATGGAGTCCCTGTTCCAGGTGCTGCTCACCCTGCTCACTCCGCGCGTCGCCGCTTCCTGCCACGAAGGCAGGTCGGAGTACGAGCCGCTCGACATCTCCGAACTCGAGCGGCACGCCCATCTGAAGGTGGGCGACGTCTACTACGTCCTGCCCGACACCATCGAGCAGATCCTCGGCGTACCCGTCGTGGGCCGGCTGCCCGCGGTGCTCACGGTGTTGCGCACGGCGGCGGCCCGTACCGGAAAACTGCCGCCCTCGTTCCCCGCCCAGGTGGAGAGCGCGCTCGGCGGGGCGAACATCGTGCAGACCGTCTACGACGGTCCCGTGCACAGCGGCTGGTTCGGCGAGGCGAAACGAGCCCTGTTCGATGCCCTGTACCTGCTCTACATCCTGCGCCGCTGGTGCCCGCTCGACCTGTCCCCGATCATCGACGGGCTGCGCGCCCTGCACGTCCTGGAGCACATGGCGACCCAACCTCTTGTCACCACGGAGGAGTTGGGCACGCTGCTCGTCGCGAAGCCGGTCGTGCACCCGATGTTCGCGAAGCTCTTCCGCTACTGCGGCACCCCCTTCAACGAGATCAGGCCCGTGGGCGTGGCCGATCTGAAGGTCGTCAAACAGTGGCTGGTCGGCTACCGCGACGGGGAGATCTCCGACATCCACAACGTGATGCTCGGCGAGCTCAAGAAGCGCCACCACCGGGTGCTCAGCAAGACCGAGGACGTGTTCTCCAGCACGTCCGAGGAGGAGAACGAGACGACCACGGACACCGGCTCGACCACGCGCTTCGAGGTCAAGAACGAGTGCGAGCGAGTGGTCAAGGAGCAGCTCGGCGCCAATGCC
This sequence comes from Streptomyces mesophilus, assembly GCF_040300965.1. Classification (GTDB taxonomy): domain Bacteria; phylum Actinomycetota; class Actinomycetes; order Streptomycetales; family Streptomycetaceae; genus Streptomyces; species Streptomyces mesophilus_A. The sequence continues at coordinate 42,661 of NZ_JBEPEW010000027.1, forward strand.
AACCTCAGTCTGAGCTACGGCCAGGCGCCGAGTGTCGTGGTGAACATCGGCGGCGGCTTCACCTGGAGCAGGTCCGAGGACAGGACCGACAAGGCCGCTCTGAACTTCTCGCAGGACGTGGTGAGCAAGGCGGTCAGCCGGGTGCAGTCCCGCACGGTGCAGCTGCGCTCCATGACGAAGCTGCACGAGGTCGAGGAGCGCAACGAGCACGAGTTCCACAACGAGAAGGGCAAGGGCCACGTCTCCGGGATCTACCGCTGGGTCGACAAGGAGTACCGCGCCCAGGTCTTCAACTACGGCCGCCGGATGATGTTCGAGTTCGTACTTCCCGAGCCCTCCGCGTTCTGGGTCCAGTCGCGGCTGCGGCAGCACGAGGCGGAGCTGCCATGCCCCAGGCCGCCGGACCCTCCCGTCCTCAAGACGGTGCAGCTGCCGTTCACGCCGCCGGACATCAACCCGACGTATTTCGCGGGGCTGCAGCAGAAGTACGGCCTGTCGGGCGAGAGTTACCCGGTCATGGACAAGCGCGTCACGCTGGTGAACGCGGAGACGAACAAGGCGATGTTCTCCCGCGAGGGCATCCCCCGCGACCGGCACCTCATCGTCGACACCTACCAGGCCCGGGTCGAGGGGCTCGACGGGTTCGTGGTGGAGAAGGTCCGCCCGGCAGGGCGGCTCCAGTACCGCGCCGTGGACAAGATCGACGGGCCCGATTCGGGACAGACGGCCTGGTTCGACCGGAACCTCTTCCACGTGACGATGAACGGCTGGGACCTGCTCCGCTACGACGACAGCACCCATCCGACCAGCCACCACCTGCTGGTTCCGCCCCACAACGACGTGGCGCCCGCCGACGGTCCGGTGCCGCCGGCCGTGGGTCCGAAGATCCCGGTCGAGGGGGACCTGCTCACGCTGTCCTTCGCGCATCAGGACTGCACCGACTACCACTTGGCGATCACGCTCATCCTGCGCAGGAGCGACACGGCGCTGGCCGCCTGGCAGCAGAAGATCTACAGCGCCGTGTTCGCCATCGAGCAGAAGCGCGTCGACGCGCTCAACCAGGAGAAGGAGCTCGACTACCGCTCCCGCTCCATCGACTACCGCAACCAGGTCGCGGAACTGAGCGCCGTACCGGTCGCCGAACTGCTGCGCGGCGGCCCCGAGGCGGTGAACCGGGAGACGATCCTCACCGAGCTCAAGCGCCAGTGCCTGGCCATGATCAGCAAGGAGTTCGACGCGGATCACGTGGACGACGTGCTGACCGGCAAGGAGACGATGGGCGGCCGGGACTTCCAGGCCGACACCACCCGGGTCAAGGTCACGGAGGTCAAGGACGAGCCGACGTGCGTCACGTTCTACAACGGGCCGCGCACGGTGACGTACCCGCTGCCCCTGCTCGGGCCCGCCCGGGACAAGGGCAAGCACATCCAGTTCCTGGAGCAGGCCTTCGACTGGCGGCAGATCAGTTACGTCTTCTACCCGTACTTCTGGCGCGTCCCGGAGCGCTGGGTGGAGCTGAGCGGCCGCACCGAGGCCACCGACCCGCACTTCGAGGCGTTCCTGCGCGCGGGCGCGGTCCGTGTGCTCGTACCCGTCTCTCCGCAGTACGACGATTCGGTGGAGCACTTCCTGTGCACCAGGGAGCCGTGGTTCGGCGGGGACTCACCGGTCATCGGGGACTCCCTGTATCTGCCCATCCACGAGGAGCTGCGCAAACAGCAGGACGACCGCTATCACGCGGAGCCCGAGGGCGAGCCGTGGTCCTTCATCGTGCCCACGACCCTGGTCCATCTGCACGCCAGTCAGCACGCGTTGCCCGATCTGGTGGCCGAGCGGGCGAAGGACGCCGACAAGGACAAGGGGAAGCAGCAACAGAAGGACCAGCAGCCGTCCGTACCGAAGCCCGCCCCCAACGGCTGGACCCACCCCGCCGCGGTCAGGCCGTGATGTTCACGTACGCGGAGGTACGGCCCGATCCCCGCGAGCCGCTGACGCGCGGCCTCAACCCGTTCGCGCTGCCGGCCTCGGACGACGACTCGACGCTGGCGGGCCGGCTCAAGCGGCTGTACTCGGAGCGCTTGAGGGCGTACGAGAAGGAGCTCGAGCTCCGGTCCCGGATGGACTCCTCGTACGGGCGGGCGGGCATGTCCCGCTATCCCCGGCTGAGGCTGCTCACCGGTCACCCGGAGACCTATGAACTCGTCTTCGACCGCGAGCTGTTCCGGCAGTTCTTCGATCTGTACACCCTGCACGGCTGGGGTGCGATCGAGTCGGCCGCCGAGCTGCTCCTCGCGAAGATGAGAACGAATGACCCGGTCTGGCAGGAGGCCGGCGCCCTGTTCGACTTCACGAGGAAGGCGCTCCATCTCCTGGTGCGCGAGGCACTCATCGACATCGAGCGGCTGGCGGCCGAACATCTCACCTTGCAGCTCTCCCAGGTCTCCGTCGAACTCACCACCGCCTGGAAGAGGTTCGACTTCCACCAGGTCAAGGTCCTGGTCTCGATGGGCCGCGCCGGCGCGGCAGAGGTCGACAAGTGGGCGCTCCGCGACCGGAAGTTCGCGGCCGCCCTGTTCGCGTCGATGAAGGAGGCGTACGGCGCCCGCAAGGCCTGCGACCAGCTCGCAGCCGGGCAGGACGAGACCGACGGGGTGGCGTCCTCCATGGGCGCCCTCTACCGACGGATGCGGGCCGTGATCCAGCTCAACGCCCCGCTCGCGCTGCTCGCCTTGGAGGGCATGACCGAGAAGACCACTCAGCAGGATCTGGAGCACGACCTCGGCACGCTCCTCAAGGAACTCTTCGACCGGGCGGACCGGCTCGGCCTCGGAATCGACGCCGCGAAGGGCCTGGTGCCTTGGCTGCTGCCCTCCGGCCGCGCGTACGGACCGGACATTCTGCCGGTTTCGGTCGCCGATGTGGAAAACACCGTCCTGGACCGCCGGCGGCCGGAGGCCCTGTGCGTCGAGAGGGCGCTCGACCGCGTCGACGACACTCCCGAGGGCGCCCGCTGGTTCCCCCTGGTCTGCGATTCCGTGCTCGATACGCTCGTGGAGAGCGGCACGCTCCGCCGCGACAGCTTCGCCTACGTGGTACGCCATCACTACATGGCGGAACTCGGCCCGCAGTTGGCCGAACGGTACGCGTCCTCCGAGGGCTGGAAGAAGTTCTGGTCCGGATTCAGCCAGGCCGCGGCCGGCCTCTCGCTGATCCTGCTCGCGACCCCGGCCGCCGAGATCAGCCCGCTGGTGCGCGGCATCGCCGTCGCAGGCGACCTGATCCTGCTCGCCTACACGATCCACTCGACGGTGACCCAGCTCGCCCTCCTCAACGAGACGCTGTCGACCACGCTGATGGCACCGGACGCGCTGGCCCTGCCCGCGCTCGCCAGACTCGGTGAACTACGGGCCTACCGGCGGGATTTCCTCGACAACATCGAGGAGAGCCTGCTGCTGGCCGTGCTCCAGCTGGGCGTGGGACGCTGGGCCGAGGTGAAGCCGCTGCTGCTCGCGTACGGGTACTACGGCGATCTGCGCACGCTGCTGGGTGTCTGAGGAGGCCTCCGGATGGCCAAGCAGTACAACCTCGCGTACGCACTGAACCCGGCCATGCAACAGACCACCAAGCTGCTCAACGCCGCCGGCCTGCCCATGCACGGGATGAGCAAGGCACCGGGGGACTCCTTCGCCGCCGTACTGCGGGATCTGCGTCTGCTCATGGGCGCACCGCCGAGCACGCTGCGCACCCAGCAGCTGCTCGCCCTCACGCCGGCGCTCGCCGCCGCCAGCAAGGCGATGCACATCGACCCCGGGCTGCTCAGGCTCAAGACCCACGACGCGGTCGCGCACTGGTTTCTGCGGCTGACCGAGCGAGTGGACTACGCGGCGTACACCAAATCCGAACTCGCCCTGAAGAAGGTCGGGTTACGCGGCGTGTTCGGCGGCGAGGGCTTCGAGCTCCTGGTGAACGGACACGGGCCGCTCAACCGGAAACTGGACGCCCGTGCCGAGATCGAACGGGCCGCCATGAACGCACTCGTGCGGAGCAAGGCGCCCGGACTGGTCGATGCACGCGGGCGCAGGATCGAAGGGCTCGCCGGGAGCTTCGACGAGGTGACCCAGGGCTACGACGTCTGGATCCACACACCGGGCGGCCGGAAGGTCAAGTTCGTGGACACGGTCCGGCTCTCGCTCTTCAGACCGTCCGCGAGGATCGAAGTCGAGACCCTGTATCTGGGTCTCCTGGCAGGCGCGGAGATCAAACTGCCGGGTGCGGCCAAGTCGGTGGGCAAGCAGATCTCCCGGATCCGGGACCGGTTCCGCAGGATCCTGGCCCTGGAGCTCACCGTGCCGGGCAGGTTCGAGTCGGCGATCTTCCTGCCGCAGCAGATCGTGTTCAACGGCTCCGCCACGAAGTTCTCGGCGATCGCTCCAGGTGAGATCGACGATGTCATCACGCGTACGACCACGACACGCACCGGAGCGGACCTGGAGTTCGACCAGTACCTCATGGACCTGGACGTACGCGAGCTGACGCGCGCCATCGACCTGCTCTTCAGCATCTGAGGAGCAGGCGGGCGCCGCGCAGCTACTGCGCCCCGTTGAAGTGCTCCCGCACCAGCGAGCTCACCACCGTGAGGTCCTGCGCCACGAGCGCGTCCAGGAGTGCCGTGTGCTCCGCCGCGTCGGCGATCAGGTCCGCGCGGCGGACGTGCACCGGCCCGGTGGCGAGCGGCCACTGGGAGCGGCGGTGCAGATCGTCGGCGACCATGACCAGCTGCTGGTTGCCGGACAGGGTGAGGATCGCGCCGTGGAAGGCGCGGTCGGCGTCGACATAGGCGGCGATGTCCCCGCGCGCCGCCGCCGTCACGGTCGCCTCGGCGAGCGGCCGCAGCGCGGCCCACTGGCCGGCCGGCACGGTGCGCGCGAGGCGCAGCATCACCGGGACCTCCAACAGCGAGCGGATCTCGATCAGTTCGGCCAGCTCGCGGGCGCTGCGCTCGGCGACGCGGAAGCCGCGGTTGGGCACCACCTCGACGGCGCCCTCGTGGGCCAGCTGCTGCATGGCCTCGCGTACGGGAGTGGCGGACACCCCGAAGCGGGCCGCGAGCACCGGCGCCGAGTACACCTCGCCCGGCTCGAGCTCGCCGCCGACGAGAGCGGCACGCAGGGCTTCGAGGATCTGACCCCGTACGGAATGACGCTGGACGGGGATCGGCGCCGCCGGCTCGCTGTGCGTGTGCTCACCACGGACCTGCTCACCACGGACCTGCTCACCCCGAACCTGCTCGCCGCCGCCTTGCGCGCCACGGGCCGGCTCGCCACGGGTCTGCTCGCGGGTCATCTGGGCGGGGATGCGCGCGGCGGCCGGGTACGCCGGCTCGGCGACGCCTCGTGTGCGCGCCTGCTCCACGTGGGCCACCTCCCCCGCCATCCTGTCCTCCGGGCCGCTCGGCCCACGTAAGAAGATAGGCATTCGGTGCGCCCCTGTCGAAAAGCCCTGCACCTCGGCCCGCGGGCGTCACTGACCCGCGCGGGCCACCCGCAGTTCAAACATCGAATCCTCAGGGTAAGGTAAGGCTTACCTGCTAACGATCGCGATTCGGTGGTCCCCGCATGTCCCTTGATGCCGCCCTGCCAGGCGCCGTACGCCCACCCGTCGCCCACCACCGCCCTACTCGAATCCCTTCGGGATACACCCCTGAATTCAACCCTTCGGCTGTCGCGGATGCGTACGCGCGCCTGACCGAGGTGTTCGGGGGACTCGTGGTGCACGAACTCGGCGACGGCGAGCAGGCCCCGCAGGGCGGTGGCTGGGTCGCAGCCGCCCGGCTCGCGGAAGGCGGGGCCGCTCTCGACGCCTTTCTTGCCTGGGACGACGCACAGGTGCTCCGGGACTACGGGCAGCAGGCCCGCCCGGACGTCATCGCCAGCTTCGGCCTGCATCGCTACGCCTGGCCGGTCTGTCTGCTGATCACCGTCCCGTGGTTCCTCAGACGCCGGGTGCCGCGGTTGCCCGTGGCGAACGTCACCTTCCAGCGCACGCTCGGAAAGATGGCCGTACGGATCGAGGAGTTCGCCTGCCTGCCGGGTGATCCACTGGCCGCTTCGCCGGGTGCACGGGTCGTGCCCGACGAGGCGGCGCTGATGGCGGAGGTCCGTGCGGCGGTCGCCGAGCACCTGGGTCCGGTGCTCGAAGGTTTCGGACCGCGGATGCGACGCGGGCCGCGCGCGCTGTGGGGCATGGCGACCGACGAGATCGTCGAGGGCCTCTGGTACATCGCGCATCTCCTCGGCGAGGAGCGTCGCGCGATGGCCGAGCTGGAGGAGCTGCTCCCCGGCACGACGAAGCCGTACGTGGGGACGCCCGCGTTCCGTGAGCTCACCGGACCGAACGGCGAGTCGCTGCCCACGCGGGACCGTGCGAGCTGCTGCCTCTTCTACACGCTGCGCCCCGACGACACCTGCGTGACGTGCCCGCGGACCTGCGATGCCGAACGGATCGTCAAGCTGAGCGCAAGCAACTCCCGCTGAACCACCCGATGGAGTGGGACTACTCGAACGCAACTCGCCCGGACAGCACGGCAGTTCGACCAGAAACCACCCATCCGTAGCCCCTTGGACCCCCTTGGCGTTCTCTTGCCCGGAAACGCCCCTGAGCCCCTCCGCTTCTGCGCCAGGATGTCGCCGAAACGCCGTCAGTGCAGACGCAAGGGACCCAGATGAGAATGACCGACATATCGCTGGACTGGCTGCTTCCCGGCGGGGTGCTGCTGCTCGGCATGCTGGTCGCGGTTGCGGTGCTCACGCGCGGCAAGCGGGCCGGCGCGAAGGCCGCCGCGGCGGAGCAGGACTCCTGGGAGCGCAGCGAGGAGCGGCGCCGGCGCAAGGAGGCCATCTACGGATCGGCCTCGTACCTTCTCCTCTTCTGCTGTGCCGCCGTCGCGGCCGCACTCTCCTTTCACGGCCTGGTCGGCTTCGGCCGGCAGAACCTCAACCTGTCCGGCGGCTGGGAGTACTTGGTCCCCTTCGGCCTCGACGGCGCGGCGATGTTCTGCTCGGTCCTCGCGGTACGCGAGGCCAGCCACGGCGACGCGGCGCTCGGTTCGCGCCTGCTCGTGTGGACCTTCGCGGGCGCCGCTGCCTGGTTCAACTGGGTGCACGCGCCAAGGGGGTTGGGTCACGCGGGCGCGCCGCAGTTCTTCGCGGGGATGTCGCTGAGCGCGGCGGTGCTCTTCGACCGTGCGCTCAAGCAGACCCGCCGGGCCGCGCTGCGCGAGCAGGGGCTGGTGCCGCGTCCGCTGCCGCAGATCCGTATCGTGCGCTGGCTGCGTGCGCCGCGGGAGACCTTCGGCGCTTGGTCGCTGATGCTGCTCGAAGGCGTACGGACCCTGGACGAGGCGGTCGAAGAGGTGCGCGAGGACCGCAAGGACAAGGAGCAGAACCGGCTGCGCAGGCGCGAGCACGACCGGATGGAGCGCGCCCGCCTCAAGGCCGTGAGCCGGGGCCATGCCATCAACGGCGGCCGCCGCACGGGCAATCGGCTCGAGGTCGAGGCGGTCGCGCCGGGCGCCGGCAGTCCGCAGTCCGTCGGGGAGCCTGCCATAGCGAGTGCGGAGCAACTGCCCGTACGCACCCGGCCCTCCCTGCAGGCCGTGACCGCCACTGACGGTCCGGTCCCCGTCGACCTCACCGCGGAGGACGACACCCAGACGCTTCCACGACTGGACTCCCTCGAGCAGAAGCTCAAGGATCTGGAGCAGCAATTCGGCTGAGCGTCACAACAGTCGGGGGCGCCCCTCGGGGCGCCCCCACTTCGTGCGGCGGTCCGGTCCCGCGTCGGATCAGGCCGGGCCGCTGTCGAGTTCGAACCACACCACCTTTCCCGATCCGTACGGGCGGACACCCCAGGCGTCCGCCAGGGACTGGACGAGCAGCAGACCCCTGCCGTTGGTGCGCGTACCGTCGTCGGCGTGCGGTACCCGCGCCCTGGGCCTGCGGTCCGTGTAGTCCCGCACTTCGACCCGTAGCCGCTCGGGCTCCACGGTCGCGGTGAGGACCGCGTCGTACTCCGTGTGCACCAGTGCGTTGGTGACTATCTCGCTGGTCAGCAGCTCCGCCACGTCCGAGCGTCCGGGCTTGCCCCACTGTGCGAGCAACTCCCGTAACGCGCGGCGCACTTCGGGGACCGCCCGTAGATCGGAGCGTCCGAGTCTGCACCTGAGTGATGCCTTCTCCCCCTGCGCCGTGGCACTGCCGGCCGACCGCTGCCTTGCCTGCCCTGTCATGACCCCGCCCCGTGCGCCGATGGCTGCTCCCCTTCTGCGTCCTTGCTCGTACTCGCTCACGTACTTCCGGCTGCCCTGCTCGCTCGAACAGGTTCACGGGATGCATTCCCGTCCATCCCGGGCACCACGCATGTCGATTCCTCAACTAAGCGCAGGGCGCGGCGTATCGGGACCTTCGGGCGGGAAGCGGGGAACATCAGGAGCAGCGCGTGTGAGCCGACCGGCAATCGAACAGGAGCCGTGATGCACGACGACCGAAAGCTGGTGCAAGGGCGTCTGGAACGTGCCCTGCGCCAGTTCATCCGCCCCGCCCAGTACGGGGAGCGGGTGCCTCTCTCCCTCTCCGTATGGCATGCGCCGGGCGAGCCGGTGCCGGTGGGCGAGGCCTTGGAGGCCGCCTATGTCCCCTTTGCGACAGGGACCGCATGGGGCAGCCCCTGGTCCACCAGCTGGTTCCGCCTGGAGGGCGCCGTACCTGCGCAGTGGGCGGGCCGGCATGTGGAGGTGGTCGTCGACCCGGGGTTCAGCGGGGACGGCCCAGGGTTCCAGGCCGAGGGGATGCTGTACGACGCGAACGGGGTACCGCTCAAGGGGATTCACCCGCGGAACCGGCATCTGACCGTCGCGGAGCGTGCCGAGGGCGGCGAGGGGGTGCATCTGCTGTTCGAGGCGGCGGCGAACCCGGCCGTCCTGCGTGACTTCACGCCCACGCACCTGGGCGACATCCTGACCGCAGGGGATCGGCCCATCTACAGATTCGCGTCTGCCGACCTCGCCGTACTGAACGTGGACGTATGGCAGTTGGTCCTGGACATCGAGGTGCTCTCGGAGCTGATGCGGGAGCTGCCGGCCGACCGGCCGCGGCACCACGAGATCCTGCGCGCCCTGGAGGACATGCTGGACGCGCTCGATCTGCATGACGTACCGGGCACGGCCGCGGCCGCGCGGACCGCACTGTCCGGCGAGCTCGCCAAGCCCGCCGCCGCCAGCGCGCACCGCGTCTCGGCGACCGGCCACGCGCATATCGACTCGGCCTGGCTGTGGCCGCTGCGCGAGACGGTGCGCAAAGCGTCGCGCACCTTCGCCAATGTCACCGCGCTCGCCCGCGACTATCCCGAGTTGGTCTTCTCCTGCTCGCAGGCGCAGCAGTACGCCTGGGTCAAGGAGCACCAGCCGCACATCTGGGAGCGCATCAAGAAGGCAGTCGCGGACGGCAATTGGGCACCCGTCGGCTCGATGTGGGTGGAGTCGGACGCGAACATGCCGGGCGGTGAGGCACTCGCCCGGCAGATCGTGCACGGCAAGCGGTTCTTCCAGGAGGAGCTGGGGGTCGAGACCGAGGAGATCTGGCTGCCGGACTCCTTCGGCTACACCGCGGCCTTCCCGCAGTTGGCGAAGCTCGCGGGCGTGCGCTGGTTCCTCACGCAGAAGCTGTCGTGGAACCAGACGAACAAGATGCCGCACCACACGTTCTGGTGGGAGGGCATCGACGGCACCCGGGTCTTCACGCACTTCCCGCCGGTGGACACGTACAACTCGCAGTTCCTCGGCAGCGAACTGGCGCACGCGGAGAAGAACTTCGCCGACAAGGGCCGAGCCTCACGCTCCCTCGTCCCGTTCGGCTGGGGCGACGGCGGCGGCGGTCCCACCCGCGAGATGCTGGAGCGGGCCCGGCGGCTGCGCTCCCTGGAGGGCTCTCCGCGGGTCGAGATCGAGAAGCCTTCGGTGTTCTTCCAGGCAGCGGAGGAGGAGTACGCCGAGGCCGCCCCGGTCTGGTCGGGTGAGCTGTATCTGGAGTTCCACCGGGCCACGTACACCACGCAGGCCAAGACGAAGCAGGGCAACCGCCGCAGCGAACACCGGCTGCGGGAGACCGAGTTGTGGTGCACGGCGGCAGCGCTGCGATCGAGTGAGTACGTCTACCCGTACGACGCGCTCGACCGCCTCTGGAAGACGGTCCTGCTCCACCAGTTCCACGACATCCTGCCGGGCTCGTCGATCGCCTGGGTGCACCGCGAGGCACGGGAGACGTACGGACAGGTCCTCGCCGAACTCGACGCGCTCACGTCCGACGCGGTACGCCACCTCGGCGACCCGGCCGGACCGTCCGTGCTCAACTCCTCGCCGTACGCCCGGAGCGAGGTCGTCGATGCGCCGGACGGTCCGGTGCACGTCAACGTCCAGGGGCTCGCCACCAAGAGCCTCGCCGTGGCCGCCGCGCACACCCGGGACTCGGCGCTCACCGCACAGGAGTCGGACGAGGGCATCCTGCTCGCGAACGAACATCTGGCCGTGACCGTCGGCACCGACGGACTCCTCACGTCCGTACGGGACCTGGACGCCGACCGCGAGGTCCTCGCGCCCGGCACCCGCGGCAACCTGCTCCAGCTGCACCCCGACCACCCCAACGAGTACGACGCCTGGGACATCGACAAGCACTACCGGCGCAAGCACACCGACCTCACGGCCGCCGAGTCCGTGGAGCTGGTGGAGGCGAACGCGCTGCGGGCCGTGGTCCGCGTGGTGCGGGCCTTCGGCGCCTCGCGTATCACCCAGGAGATCCGTCTCACGACCGGCAGCCGTCGGCTCGACATCGTCACCGACGTCGACTGGCAGGAGTCCGAGAAGGTGCTCAAGGCGGCCTTCCCGCTGGACGTACAGGCCGAAAGGTCGGCGGCGGAGATCCAGTTCGGGCACGTCCACCGTCCCACCCATGCCAACACCGGCTGGGACGCCGCCCGTTTCGAGATCTGCGCGCACCGCTGGCTGCGGGTGGCGGAGGAGGGCTACGGCATCGCGCTGCTCAACGACTCGACGTACGGCCACGACGTCACCCGCACCCCGCACGAGGAGGGCCTGGGGACCACGGTCCGCCTCACGCTCCTGAGGGCCCCGCACTCCCCCGACCCCGAGACGGATCTGGGCACGCACCGGTTCACGTACGCACTGCTCGTGAACGCCTCGACCGGGGACGCGGTGGCCGAGGGCCTCGCGCTCAATCTGCCGCTGCGGGTGGCGGACGCGCCGGCGGTGGCACCGCTGATCACGGTGGACGACCCGGCGGTCGCCATCGAGGCGGTGAAGCTCGCCGAGGACCGCAGCGGCGATGTCGTCGTACGGCTCTACGAGTCGCGCGGCGGCCGGGCCAGGGCCCGCCTGACGGCGTCGTTCCCGGTGGCGCGGGCGGAGGTGACGGACCTGCTCGAACGGCCGGTGGGCCCGGCCGAGACGGACGCCACGGGGCTCACGCTGTCCCTGCGCCCGTTCCAGATCGTGACGCTGCGGCTGCGGCCCGCCTGAGCGTGGCTGCCGGGCGTCGGGGTGCGGGCGGGGTTCGACGACGGGCCTGAGCCCGGACGCCCCTGTGCCCGGTCCCGCGTGGAGCGGGACCGGGCACAGGAAGGGGTGACGCGCGGGCTGGTTAGAGGATGCCCAGGTCCAGGTCGAGACCCAGGTCCAGGTCCAGGATCGCGTCCAGGTCGATGCCCAGGTCCAGGTCGAGGCCCAGGGCGACGTCGAGACCGAGCGCGGCGACCAGGTCGACGTCGACGACGGAGCCGACCGCGAGGTCGAGAACCACGTCGAGGTCGGCGTCGACCACGGTGTCCGCGTCGACCTCGACGCACGCGCCGATCCGGGCGCCGAGGTCCGCCAGGACCGAGGCGTTGAGCGCGATGCCGTCCGTCGCCAGGGACAGCGTGGCCTTGCTGGTGCTCTCGTGCAGCTCGGCGTGCACCTCGTCCGCCTTGATGACCGAACCGAGCCGGACGACCGTGCCGACGCCGACCTTGGCGCCGACCTTGGCCGTGATCAGACCGGTGCGGATGTCGACCGCCACGTCGGAGACGACGATCTTCTTGCCGCCCTTGCGCAGCTCGACACCGCCCTGGAGCAGGACCTTGCCGCCGACGATCTTCTTGTTCTTGTGCGTCAGGACGCTGTTCTTGCCGACCTTGAGCTTCACCTCGCCGTCGACGACGGCGGCACCCTTGAGGCCTACGGCCACGATGCCGTGGGCTTCGAGGTCGAGAAGGTCCTCCAGGTCGAGGGAGAGACCCGCGCCGACGAGCACGGTGTTGGGCCCAGGCGCGACGACCGAGGCGGCCGGAGCGCGGTCGGGGGTGGCGGCCATGGCGGCCGGGGCGGCGATGCCGGAGATGAGGAGGGCTGCGACGGCGACAGCGGAGACACGGCGGTAGGCGGTCATGAGTGGCAGGGGCCTTTCTGTGGAGAAAGTGTGACGATCACTCAATGACACTTTCCGCGCCGATCGCCGGACTCCGCCGCCCTGCCCCCTAGTCCACTCGTACGGCCCACCGACACGCCCCACATGATCTCGACACGCCGCCGGGCCGCGCCCTCATCTATCAAGGCCTGGGCACATTGCGCAGGTTGGAACGGGCCATCTGGAGCATCCGGCCCACCCCTCCATCCAGAACGATCTTGCTGGCGGAGAGCGCGAAGCCCGTCACCATGTCGGCGCTGATCTTCGGCGGGATGGAGAGCGCGTTGGGGTCGGTGACCACGTCGACGAGCGCGGGGCCCTTGTGCTTGAAGGCGTCCTTGAGCGCGCCCGCGAGCTGCTTCGGCTTCTCCACCCGCACGCCGTACGCGCCGCAGGCACGGGCGACGGCGGCGAAGTCGGGGTTCTTGTTGCCGGTGCCGAACGAGGGCAGGCCGGCCACGAGCATCTCCAACTCGACCATGCCGAGCGAGGAGTTGTTGAAGAGGACGACCTTCACCGGCAGGTCGTACTGGACGAGGGTGAGGAAGTCGCCCATCAGCATGGAGAATCCGCCGTCGCCGGACATCGAGACGACCTGGCGGTTGCGGTCGGTGAACTGCGCGCCGATCGCGTGCGGCAGCGCGTTGGCCATCGAGCCGTGCGAGAACGAACCGATGATGCGGCGGCGGCCGTTGGGGCTGAGATAGCGGGCGGCCCAGACGTTGCACATACCGGTGTCGACGGTGAACACGGCGTCGTCGTCGGCCAGTTCGTCGAGGACCGACGCCACGTACTCGGGGTGGATCGGGACGTGCTTCTCGACCTTGCGGGTGTACGCCTTGACCACGCCTTCGAGTGCGTCGGCGTGCTTCTTGAGCATCTTGTCGAGGAACTTGCGGTCGTTCTTCGGCCGCACCCTCGGCGTCAGACAGCGCAGGGTCTCCTTCACATCGCCCCAGACGGCGAGGTCGAGGCGGGAGCGGCGGCCGAGGTGTTCGGGGCGGATGTCGACCTGGACGATCTTCACGTCGTCCGGCAGGAAGGCGTTGTACGGGAAGTCGGTGCCGAGCAGGATCAGGAGATCGCACTCGTGGGTGGCCTCGTAGGCGGCGCCGTAGCCGAGCAGACCGCTCATGCCGACGTCGTACGGGTTGTCGTACTGGATCCACTCCTTGCCGCGCAGCGCGTGTCCGACCGGGGACTTGACCTTCTCGGCGAACTCCATGACCTCGGCGTGCGCGCCGGCCGTGCCGCTGCCGCAGAACAGCGTGACCTTCTCGGCCTCGTCGACCATCTTGACCAGCTTCTCCAGGTCCGAGTCGCCGGGGCGGATGGAGGGGCGCGAGGTGACGAGAGAGGTCTCGGCGGCCTTCTCGGGGGCCTGTTCGTCGGCCACGTCGCCGGGCAGCGTGACCACGCTGACGCCCTGCTGCCCGACGGCGTGCTGGATCGCGGTCTGCAGCAGCCGGGGCATCTGCTTCGGGTTGGAGATCATTTCGCTGTAGTGGCTGCACTCGCGGAACAGCTGGTCGGGGTGGGTCTCCTGGAAGTACCCGAGCCCGATCTCGTGCGAGGGGATGTGCGAGGCGAGGGCGAGCACCGGGGCCATCGAGCGGTGGGCGTCGTAGAGGCCGTTGATGAGGTGCAGATTGCCCGGGCCACAGGACCCGGCGCAGGCGGCGAGATTGCCGGTGACCTGCGCTTCGGCGGCGGCCGCGAAGGCGGCGGTCTCCTCGTGGCGGACCTGGATCCACTCGATGGCGGCGTTGCGTCGGATCGCGTCGACGACCGGGTTCAGGCTGTCGCCGACGACTCCGTACATCCTGCGGACGCCTGCGCGCGTGAGGATGTCGACGAACTGCTCGGCGACGTTCTGCTTGGCCATGGGGTCTGCACTCCTCGTACTCGTATGCGGCGATACGTACGGCGGTGATCGCTGCAGCCCATGATCCGTGCATGGGGGCGTTATGTCGCCCGGTGTACCGGTCCTCATGCCTCCCAGACGGCGGCGGCCGTGCGGTCGTCCGCGTACCCCTTCACGCGGAGCTGGATGTCGGCGAGGAAGTCGGCGAGGCCCGGCGGCTCGGCCTCGCCCCAGCGCTCCTTCAGGACGCCCGCGAGGGCGGCCTCGCCCCGCAGCGGCTCGGCGAGGCCGCCGCTGCACAGGAGCAGGGCGTCGCCCGGGCGGGCGACCGAGGCGCGGAAGCGGAAGGGTTCGCGGGGCGGGCCCTGCGGTTCGTCGTACGGGCTCGGCAGCGTGGTGATCCCGAGGTCCATGGTCAGCCGGTCGCCCTCGGGGGTCTCGGAGGGAACGGAGCCGAAACCGACCACGGGCTCGCCCGCGGTGTCGGCGACCTTGGGCTCGATGTCCTGCCATTCGCCGTTCCTCAGGCGGAACAGTCCGCCGCCGCCGACGCCGAAGAACACGCGGGTGCGGCATTCGGGGTCGGCGGGCAGCAGCAGACAGCGCAGCGAGGTGGCCGCGTACTCCTCGGGTTCCAGGCCCCGCTCGGACGCGCCCGCGCGCAGTTTGCCGAGGCTGCGGTCGGTCAGCCGGTGCAGGCCCGACTTGAGGTCGCCGCGGCGGGCCGCGCGGATGTCCTCGGCGAGCCGCGCGTGACTTCGGCCGACGGCTCGGCCGATCCAGTGACAGGCCTCGGCGGCGGCCAGGTGCGCACCTGGTGTCGCGCGGGCGCCGGTGGCCATGGCGACCAGGACCAGGGCGCCGTCCCCGCTGCCGAAGCGGGCGGTGAGCAGTGAGTCCCTGCGCACCTCGCCGCGGTAACGCGCGGAGTCGCCCCGCACCGAACCGGCCCGCAGGGTGTACGAGCCGTAGCGGGCGCCGTCGAGCACGGTGTCCGCGACGAGATCCGTCAGCTCGTCGGGGTCGGCGGGCGGCAGGGTGCCGGGCTCGGCGTCGTAGGTGGGCGGACCGTCGCCCACGTAGTTGGGCAGTGTCGCGGAACGCCGTGCGGCCTCGGTGACATCGGCCGCGCCCGCGTGCTTGGGGGCGTGGGCCGGGCCCACGGGGGCCTGGTCGCTGGGGATTTCGGCGCCGGGGGGTGCGCTGAGGTCGCGGTCGTGGGGGGTGGATGGGGGCGGTGCCGGGCGTGCGGAAGGTGCGGGTGGGCCGGAAGGCTCGGGCGGTGTGGCGGCCGGCGCCTGGGCGGGCCGCTCAGGTGTCGGGGCCGGCGGCTGGGCGGGGAGCTCCGGTGTCGGGAGCGGCGCTCGCGCGGGTGGTGCTTGGGCGGGTGGCGCTTGGGCGGGTGGTGCTTGCACGGGTGGTGCTTGGGCGGGTGGCGCTTGGGCGGGTGGCTCAGGCGTCGAGGCCGGTGGTTCGGGAGCTCGCGTCGTCGGGTCCGGCGCCGTGGCCATCGGTTCGCGCGCCGGGGCCGCCGGTTCGGGCGCAGGCGTCAGCGGTTCGGGTGCCCGGTTGCGCGGCGGCGGAGTCCAGGTGCGCGGGCGCGGCGGACGGGCCGAGGGCGGTGCGGGCGGTGTGTCCTGATACCCGGCCAGTGCGTCCTGCTCCCCCTCCTCGGCCACCGTGTCCGCCGCCGACGCGAACCGGTCGTCCAAGGACTCGGGGCTCGCACTCGGCCCGGCGTCGTCCGCGAAGTCTCCGTACAACTCCCCCCACCAGTCGTCCCCGTGGCCTGCGGTGCCCTCGCGCCTGTCCCCCTGCTGGCTCATGCCCCTATTGTCCACCGCACGGGGCATACGAAAACGGGGCATCCCGAAAATTCTCGGCCAGGAGGAGACCCGGCGCGCGGGCTCTTCGAAAGTTTCCGCGCGCGGATGTCGATTGGGGCAGGCTCTGTTCGACGCATGGGTGAGAGCACGACTCCAACCCGAGAGGTGAACGGACATGCCCAAGGTTCGCGTACACAACGTGACGATCTCCCTCGACGGCTTCGTCGCCGGCCCCAACCAGCGCGAGGACGCACCGTTCGGCGACGGCGTCGGCTGGGGCGACGAGCTGCACGCCTGGTTCGTCTCCGCGTCCGAGGACGCCGCCGCCGGCAAGACCGGGATCGACGTCGACTTCTATGTCCGCGGCGATCAGAACATCGGCGCCACGATCATGGGCCGGAACATGTTCGGACCGCGGCGCGGGCCGTGGCAGGACGAGTCCTGGCGGGGCTGGTGGGGCGAGAACCCGCCCTACCACCACGACGTCTTCGTCCACACCCACCATCTGCGCCCCCCGCTGGAGATGGACGGCGGAACGACCTTCCACTTCACGGACGAGCCGCCCGAGGCGGTGCTGCGGCGTGCGTTCGACGCCGCGGACGGCAAGGACGTACGGATCGGCGGCGGCGCGGCGGTCATCAACCAGTACCTGCGGGCCGGGTTGATCGACGAACTCCATCTGGTCATCGCACCGCTGCTCATCGGCCGCGGCGAGCGGCTGCTCGACAACCTGGGCGACGGGATCGAGGGCTACAAGGTGTCCGAGATGGTCGGCTCGCCCAGCGTCACGCACGCGCTCCTGGTCCGCCGCTGACCGCAGGCCCGCCGGCGGGCTCCCAGCGGAGCAGATTGCTGCACAACTCCGCCTGTTCCAGGGCGTCGTCCAGGGCGTGATGCGTATGGCGCCGCAGCGACAGGAGCTCGCGCGGCATGGTGCGCTTGGCGACCGCCCGCAGCGGAAGGTTGGCCTTCGCCGCGTACAGGGACTTGAGGTCCAGACAGCCCGAGTGGCCGAACGGGCTCTCGCCGGTGAAGCGGAGCAGGTACCAGTAGAGGAAGGTCCAGTCGTACGAGGCGGGGTAGCCGGCCATCACCGGCTGGGCGCCCGCGCCGACTTCGCGCACCCAGGCGCTGAATTCGGCGAGTGCGGTGGCCGGTTCGGCACCCTCGCGTACGAGGCGGTCGCGGTCGAGTCCGCTGACCGCAAGGGCCTCGGGGACGAAGCCCTCGCTG
Organism: Streptomyces mesophilus; assembly: GCF_040300965.1. Classification (GTDB taxonomy): domain Bacteria; phylum Actinomycetota; class Actinomycetes; order Streptomycetales; family Streptomycetaceae; genus Streptomyces; species Streptomyces mesophilus_A. Next base: position 60,096 of record NZ_JBEPEW010000027.1, read on the forward strand.
ATGGGCCGCAGTTCGCGGTAGAAGGTGTGGGTCTCCGGGTCGTACGGGACGTACGTACCGTCGGGCTCGTGGCGGCCGGCCACGGCGGCACCGAAGCTGATCATCGAGTACGGGCCGGGGATCGGGCCGTCGGCCTCGACGTCCACGGAGATGTACAGGCTGGCTCTGGCGCGTCGGCGGCTTCGGTCGGGTGCGGACATACGCGGAGGATGACAGGGGCGGGACGCGGACGGCATCCGAGTTTCGGCGCCGCGTCCCACCTGGCATCCGGACGCGGTGCCCCACCCGATCCGCCGGCGCCGCGTCCCGGCCGAAATCCGCGTGCGCACACTTGTACGCCTCTGTCACGATGCCGGAATGTCCCACCCTCTGGAATCGCTGGTCATCCGCCACACCTACCGCATCCCCGCCCCCGCAGGGCAGGCCGGTCAAGGTGCCGTCGCCGTGCGGCAGTTGGACGGTGCGCTGATGTCCGTGGGGTTCAAGCTGTCGGCTCAGCTCCACGAGAAGCTCTCCGGGCTCGACGAGGGCGTGGTCGTCGAGGTCGCCGGGCGGACGCTGGCCGCCCTGCGGGAGCTCGTCGGCGATCACGTCCGGCACAACGCGTACTTCATCGACTTCCCTCGGAACGTGCCGGACACCCTGGACTTCTGGATGCGGTGCATCCGCGAGGCGCTCGCCGACGAGGAGACCCGCGAGGGCACCCTCAAGCAGCTGAGCGCCGGGGTGGTGAATCTCCTGACGCTGCCTTCGTACGGGCGCTACCAGCACACGTACGAGGAGATGCTCACCCACCACGACGAGCTGATCGCGGCCGCCGGGGACCGGATGACCGTGCTGCACCTGGGTGCGGACATCGAGGCCGAACTCACCGCGCTGTACCTGGCGTTGGCCTCCAGCACCACGCCGCTCGGCGAGTCCGTCCTCGAGGATCTGGTGCGCCTTGCCGCGCACTGCGCGGACGGTCCGCAGCCCGAGGAGATCCCGGTGCGGGAGAACCGTGCCGTCATCAACCACGTACGCGTGAAGACGGGCGCGGCTCCGCTGCTCGACACGGTCACCGATCTGCTGCGGCTCGCGTGTTCGCTGGCGGACGGCGATGTGTCGCTGGTGGAACCGACCAGGTTCAAGAACCTGTCGCGGCCCCTGCGACGGGCCCTGCTCGCCGGTCTCGACGCGGTCGTGGCGGCCTCGCCCGCGAAGCTCGCCGATGTCGCCGTGCACCGTGAGCCGTTCAAGCGGCTCGGTGAGCGGCTGCACCCGCACGAGTACCCGCAGTGGCCGTACGCCGCCCAGGTGTTCGCGGTCGCGCGCGGTGAGCAGCGGGTGCGGTCGTTCGCGAGCCGGACCGAGGAGCTGCTCGGCGCGGGGGATCTCGCGGGGGCCGTGGAGCTGCTCGAGTCCGCGCCCGGTGTGCTGCTGCGGTCGGTGGACCGGCTGCTGCGCACGGCGGACACGGACGAGAAGCGTGCGCTCGTGCTCGGTGCCGTGGAGGAAACGGCGCCGCAGGTCGCGGGACGCGTTCTGCTGTCCGTACGGCAGCATCTGCTCAACCGGGGCGACCGGCTCGAACAGGGCGGTGCGCGGCGGGTGTTCATCAACCGGCTCGGGCGCGCCTGGGTCACCGAGGACACACGGGCCGCGCTGCCGGCGGCGGCGAAGGAGCGGCTGAGCGCGGTGCTCGACGCCGAGATCGCACGCCGGCTCCCGGACCCGGGGCCCGTCCTCGTGGATCCGGATGTCCTGGACGTAGCCCTGCCGCTCAGCGGCAAGGCGGTCTCGTCCGGGATCGGTGTGCTGCCGCGCGGCTCCGTGTCGCCGGTCGAGGGTGAGCTGCTGCGCTTCTTCACGTACTGGAAGGAGCGCAGGGAGACCACGGACTACGACCTGTCGGCGGTGATTCTGGACGAGGAGTACGAGCAGGTCACCTGGCTCTCGTATACACAGCTGACGGATGTCGAGGGCCGGCACTCCGGCGATGTCGTCGAAGCGCCCGACGGTGCTTCGGAGTTCATCGAGCTGCGTCTCGGGGCGGTGCGCGGGACGTTCATCGTGCCGCAGGTGCTGCTGTTCTCCGGTGAGAGCTTCCTGGATGTCGAGGAGTCCTTCTTCGGTTTCATGATGCGCGAGGGCGAGCAGCAGGGCCGGCCGTTCGAGCCGCGCACCGTGCGGATGAAGTCGGATCTGCGCGGTCCGGGCCGGGTGGCGCTGCCGCTCGCGTTCCGGCGCGGCGAGGACGGGCAGTGGCGTGCGCACTGGCTGCACCTGTACCTGAAGGGCATCCCCGCGGCCAACCGCGTGGAGGAGACCAAGGTGACGGTCGAGACGCTGCTGCGCGGCATCGTCGAGCGGGAGCAGCTGACCGTGCGCTGGCTGCTTCAGCTCATGGGCGCCGAGGTCACGGTGTGGGACGGCGAGCGTCTGCCCGAGGGTCCCGTCACGTACTTCGGCATGCGGCGTCCGGAAGGGCTGCACCCCGATTCGCGGATTCTCACGCCGGAAAATCTGCGCGACGTGGTTCCCGAGTGACTGCTAGCGTGCAGGACATCGAGGCCATGGGAGAGCTTCCTTCTCTTCCCCGTAAGGGGTTCGACTGGCTTAGCGCTCCCGCTCTCCTCGACCGGTGAGGCCATGAGACGGCTTCCTTCTCACATCCTTCCTGTAGAGAATTAGTCATCTCGCTCTCCTCACCCACGACTTGGCCCCCGGCAGACCGCCGGGGGCCTTCGTCGTACGTCGTTACGCTCACGTCCCATGGGCGAGATCGTGGTGGTACGCGAGGGCTCCGGGCCCGAGGTCCTGCTGGTGCACGGCGGGGCGGGTCCGAGGACGACCTGGGGCGCGCTCGCGCCGCTGGCCGGGCGGTGGACTCTGGCCCAGGTGCATCGCCGGGGCTATCCGCCGAGTCCACCCGCGCAGCGGGGCCAGGACTTCGAGGTCGACGCCCTGGACCTGGCGCCGCTGCTCGCCGGCCGCCCGCATGTCGTCGCCCATTCCTACGGCGTGCTCGGGGCGCTGATCGCGGCCGCTGCCGCGCCCGGCAGAGTGCGCTCGCTCACCCTGATCGAGCCGCCGCTCGCATACCTCGTGCCCGGCGATCCCGATGTGGCACGGCTCGAGCACATCGGCGACGCGGTGCTCTCGTACGGAATGGAGGCGGATCCTTCGGTGCTGCGGGAGTTCCTCCGTATCGCGGGTGCGTCCGTGGGCGAAGGGCCGCTGCCCGAGGGTGTGGTGGCCGGGGTGCGGCGGGCGCAGGGCGCCAGGCTGCCCGGCGAGGCGCGTCCCCGGCTCGACGCGATCCGGGAGGCCGGGGTCCCCGTGCTCGTGGTGTCCGGGGATCACGCGGCCGCGCATGAGCGGATCTGCGATGCGCTCGCGGCCACACTCGACGGGGAGCGCGGTGTGCACCCCGGTGCCGGGCACTTCGTCGCGCGGGCGCCGGGCTTCGCCGGACACCTCGAGGCCTTCCTGCACCGGCACGCGTCCTAGGAAGACCCCGCGAACACCTCGAAGGAAGGCTGCGCGAACCCACCTCGAAGGAGGCTGCGCGAACCCACCTCGTGGCGAAAGGTCCGCCGGGCGGCCCCACCCCCCACGGGAAGGACACCCGGCGGACCGGTCTTGCGGGTGACGGAGGTCAGCGCACGTCGTACGCGCGGACCACCGTCTGGGTGACGGAATTGCCGTGGGTGTCGGTCAGTTCGGTCTTCAGCCAGACCTGCTTGCCGGACGCTCCCGCGTGATCGACCGTCGCGGTGCGGGTGTCACCCGAGCCGGAGATCTTCGCCTCGGTCCAGGTCGCGCCCTGGTCGTAGGAGTACGAGAGCTTCGCGGACTCGATGGCGCCCGGGGTGTAGCCCGCGTGCCCCGTGATGTTCAGTCCGATCTGCTGACCGTCCTCGGCCGCAAGGGTCTTCAGACCGTCCTCGGGCAGGGTGTAGCGCGGGAAGAGGATGCCGAGACCCTGCGAGAACACCGACTCGTCCAGCTTCGAGCGGAACTTCCAGGTGGTCTGCATCTCCTGGGAACGCTGCCAGACCCGCGCGTGGCCGCCGATCTTCATCAGGTTCTGGGTCAGTTCGTACGTGGCTTCCTCGGCCGGCACCTCGAAGGCGCCGTACGGGTACCAGCTGTCGCCGATCACCTCGCCGTCCTTCTTGAGCTCCAGGTTGCCGATGTCGCCGAACGAGCCCTGCTCACCGCTGTGTTCACCGTCGCCGTAGACGGAGGACTCGAAGCCGATCAGGTTGCCCTGCCGCTCGGCCGCGAGGGTCTGCTCGCCGTTGGCGTCGAGGCGGGCGCGCGGCGTGATCACGCCGTCGTACCAGCTCTCGGTGCGGAACGAGCCCGGCTTGTAGATGCGGGTCCGGTCGACCATGAACTCGCCGAACGGGAAGGAGCTGGAGAGCGAGCGCTGCCAGGCCGCGTCGTCCTCGGTGGAGTAGAGCTCGGTGCGCTTGCCGGGTGTGGGGACCGAGTCGATGTCTCCGAAGAAGAACGTCCGGCCGTCCGGGCGGGTGGTGGAGACGTTGTCGATGTAGTCGCCGGCCACGCCCATCGCGTGGTAGGTCGTGTCGACCTTGCCCAGGCGGCTGTCGCGCACCCGGTGGGTGCGGTCGCGGTACAGCGAACCCTCGTCCGGGAACGACAGATTGTACATGTACGGGCTCTTCGCGGTGCCCTTCCAGGCCAGCGTGACCTCGCCCTGTGCGAGCCGGGTCAGCAGGTCCTGTGCCTCGGCGGTCTGCACGGCGAGCGCGGGCATGACGCCGCCGCCGAAGCCGGCACCCGGGTACCAGCGGCCGGGTGCGTCGCGGTGGACGAGGATCGCCCGGGCACCGGCCTTCTGCGCGTTCTGCATCACGGCCGACACCGAGGTGCTGCCCGCGGGCAGCTTGATCAGCGCGATCCTGTCCTTGACGCCGGCGGCCGCGAGCTCCTCGGGCGTACCGGACTTGGCGTCGACGAGCCGGGCCTTGCCGGTGCCGTCCAGGTTCATGGACGTGGTGGACGCCGTGGTCGGGTGCAGCACCGGGCCGCCTTCGACCTTCAGCTCGTCGAGCAGCGGCGCCGCCGCCCGCCAGTGGCTTCCCCACTCGAACTCGCCGTCGTCCGCGCGGCCTTCGACCGAGGCGTAGTAGGCGTTGATGGTGCGGCCGCCGGAGGCCGTACCGCCGTGCCACCAGTTCTCGCCCCACGTGCGGCTGAACTCGAGGGTGGTGCCGCGCGATTCGACCGGCTTGTCGGTGTCGATGGACAGGCGGTGCGCCTTGCGGGCGTCCAGGACGATCGTGGTGTCCCGCTGCAGGTCGATCTCCGGCCGGGCGAAGTAACTGAGCGAGTCGGTGGCCGTGGCGCCCTCGCCCGCGTCCGGGGTGGTGAGGTAGCCGGTCAGGAAGTAGGAACCGGCCCGCAGTTCGTACGTCAGCTCCTTGGCGCCCTCGTTGAAGCGCCGCTCGCCCTTGTGGACGTCGGTGGAGACCACGTCGACCGAGGAGGCGCCGTCGGCGGGCTTGCCCAGGCGGTCGATCATCTTGATCCGCAGGGTGACCGTCTCGGGCTGGATGTAGAGCGCGAACGGCGTGGAGACGGTGGTGCCTCGGCTGGTCGCGAGGACCCGTCCGGTGAGGTCGCCGTACTGGTTGGCGGCCAGGCGTGCGGTCGGGTCGATGGCCAGCGGGACCTTGACCGTGGCGCCGGCGGGCACGGTCACCGAGCGCTTGTCGAACTTGGCGACCGAGGAGCGGACGCGGGTGCCGTCGTTGCCCGTGACGCCTTCGACGGCGAGGTCCAGACGGATCGCCTGGTCGGAGTTGTTGGTGTACGGGACGTCGACGGTGGTGCGGTCACTGCTGTGCTGCGGCCAGTTGAAGGTGCCGGCCTGCAGCGCGGGCGCGGAGACCACCTGCTGGTCGACGGCTCCCTTGACGTCGAGGAGGCCGCCGCCCGTCTCACGGACGTCTCCCGTGACGTCCGTGTCGGCGGAGGAGACGAGGGCGGCCTTGATCTGCTGCCCGCTCCAGTCCGGGTGGCGCTGCTTGAGGATCGCGGCGGCGCCGGCGACATGCGGGGTCGCCATCGACGTACCACTCATGGACTGGTACGCCAAGTCCCCGCGTCCGCCCGCGTTCGCGGCGGAGATCGCCACGCCGGGCGCGGTGATCTCGGGCTTGAGGGTGTGCGTGCCGAGGACCGGACCCCGGCTGGAGAAGTCGGCGGAGACGTTCTCGCGGTCGACGGCGCCGACGGTGAGGACGCTCGGGGCGCAGCCGGGTGAGGAGACGGTGTTGTGTCCCGCGCGGCCGATGTTGCCGGCGGCGATCACGAACAATGTGCCCGTTTTCCGGGCGAGTTCCTCGGTGGCCTGGCTCATCGGGTCCGAGCAGTCGCTGGGGTCGCTGGTGCCGAGGCTCATCGAGACCACATCGGCCTCGGCGTCCACGGCGGCCCACTCCATGCCCGCGATGATCCACGAGAGGAGGCCGCTGCCGGAGTCGTCGAGGACCTTGCCGCTGAGCAGTTCGGCGCCGGGCGCGACACCCTTCTTCCTGCCGTCGCTCGCGGCGCCGGAGCCGCCGACGGTGGAGATGGTGTGGGTGCCGTGGCCGTCGCGGTCCTCGGCAGTGTCCGAGTCGGTGAAGTTCTTGAGCTCCAAGACGCGGCCCTCGAGGTCGGGGTGCTCGGCGTCCGTGCCCGTGTCGAGGACGGCTACCTTGGTGCCCTTGCCGTCGTAGCCTGCGGCCCAGGCCTCGGGGGCGTGCACCTGCCGGGTCGACTGGTCGAGGGTCGTCTCGACCTTGGCGTCGAGCCAGAGCTTCTTCAGGTCGCCGGCAGCACGGGACTTGGGGTTCGTCAGGTCGGCCCAGAAGTCGGCGGCCTTCTTCTTGTCGGCGCTCAGCGCCACACCGTCGACCACGTCGAGTACGCGCTCGCGCTCGGCGCCGCGCGGGGTGGCGGGCACGGAGCGGGCGATCGACCGGTCGTAGAGGGCGATCAGGGGAAGGGACTTGGCGCTCGCGTCGTCGTAGCCCTGGCGTATCAGTGCGGTGACGTTGAAGAGCTGCTCGTCGACCTTGCCCGCGGCCAGCGCCTCGGTGGCGCCTTCCGGGTAGACGTACAGGTCCTTGCCGCTCTCGCGGGTCTGCAGGAACGGCACGGTGCCGTCCTCGCGGGGCAGCGCGGTGGCGGCGCTGCGGCCCTCGGCGCTCGTCGTCACCAGGACCCTGTCACCGGTGACCAGCGTGACGGTGCGCTGCTGTGCGCCCTGCCCCTCGGAGCGTGCGGCCTGGCTGCCGACCAGCGGCCGGTCCTCCTGCCGCGGCGCCGCCGCGGAAGGCGTCGCCAGAGTTGCGGCCAGCGTGGCGGCGGTGGCCAGCCCCAGGGCCTTTCGGGATATCCGGCGCATACCTCTCCCTCACATGGAACTGCGGTGGCGACACATTGGCAGAGAGGCCCCTGGTGCAGGGATGATGTGGACGGGCGGGTTCCCGCCGTGGCTGTTTCCCGCCACGGAGGCACCTGTCCTGCGGTCGCGTCGTGTACGTGGCCGAGGACCGGGTCAGGCGGAGGGGCCGTATCCGGTCGGGGGCCGGCTCTGTACGTGGGTGAGGGGTAAGCGCGAATGCTGGGGGCCATAGGTCTGGACGAGGCGCAGGAGACGGCCTACCGCGCGCTCGTGATGCTCGGAGCGGCCGATGTCGCCGATCTCGCGCACCGGCTCTCGCTGGCCGAGGTGGAGACCGAGCGGACCTTGCGCCGGCTCGAACACCACGGCCTGGCCGCCCAGTCCACCGCGCGCCAGGGGCGCTGGGTCGCCGCTCCCCCGGGCGTCGCGCTCGGTGCGCTGCTCACCCAGCAGCGCCATGAGCTGGAGCAGGCCGAGCTGGCGGCGGCGCTGCTCGCCGAGGAGTACCGCGCCCAGGTCGACGAACCCTCCGTACACGATCTCGTCGAGGTCGTCACCGGAGCGGGCGCGGTGGCCCAGCGCTTCCTGCAGCTTCAGCTCGGCGCGACCCAGGAGGTCTGCGCGCTGGTCACCGGGCGCCCGACGGTGGTGTCCGGGTACGACAACAACGCCGAGGCGCAGGCGACGGCGCGGGGCGTGGCGTACCGCGTGATCGTCGAGCGGGCGGTGCTCGATCTGCCGACGGGGCTGCTCGAACTCTCCACGGCCCTGCGCCGCGACGAGCAGGTACGGGTCGTGGACCGGGTACCGACCAAGCTGGTCATCGCCGACCGGACCCTGGCCATGGTCCCGCTCACCTCGCGCGACGCGGAGCCCGCGGCCCTCGTGGTGCATGCGAGCGGACTGCTCGAGTCGCTCTACGGCCTGTTCTCCTCCGTATGGCGCGAGGCGCTGCCGCTGCGGCTCGGTGAGGACGATGAGCTGTACGCCGAGGAGTCCGACGGTCCGGACGCGACCGACCTGGAGATCCTCTCCCTGCTGCTCGCGGGCCTCACGGACGCGAGCGTCGCCAAGCAACTCGACCTGGGGCTGCGGACGGTGCAGCGGCGGGTGAAGCGCCTGATGGAGCTGACCGGGGTGACGACGCGGCTCCAGCTCGGGTGGCATGCGTACGAGCGGGGTTGGGTGGCGCGGTAGGCGGCGCCGGCGGTCGGCAGTGGCGCGGTAGGCGGCGCTGGCGGTCGGCAGTGGCGCGGTAGGCGGCGCCGGCGGTCGGCGCCCGCGGGCGCCGGGCAGAGCTCCGACCAGCTGCGTATACCCCTTCACAGAAAGGGCTTACATCGGATCTCTCTCTACTCATTGACGGACACACGCGCCACTTCTACGTTTCCTTCCTGGATTGCTCGGATGAATCGCCAACCTGCGCACCAGGAGGCCCTCATGACCCGTCCGTCCAGGAGAACCCTGCTCGCCACCACCTCCGGCGCCTTCATGGCGACCGGTCTCGGCGCCCTGCCCGCGCGAGCCGCGTCGGCGGATAAGGCACCCGCGGCCGACGCCGTCCACTCCCCCGCCCCGCAGGGCGACATCTGGCGCACCGTCCTCGACGACGCCGACCTCGTCTGGCAGCGCATGCCGAAGACCTGGTACGAAGGCCCGTATCTCGGCAACGGCTACCTCGGGTCCGGGATCTACGCGGAGCCCGGGAAGAACGCGCTGCGCTTCAACGTCCAGCACTCCGAAGTACAGGACCACCGACCGCAGTTCGGCGCCCTGTTCGGCATGGCGCGGCTGCCGATCGGCCACTTCACCCTGGAGCCCGTCGGCACCATCACCGGGATCGACTGGCGCCTCGGCCTGCGCGACGCGGAGCTGTCCGGCACGCTCACCACCTCCGCGGGCACCCTGAAACTGCGGGCGCTGATCCACAGTTCCCGCGACGTACTGGCGGTCGAGATCGAACCGAGCGCCGGGGAGCGGGAGTGCCGGTGGGTCTTCCATCCGGCCGTGGCGATCAGCCCGCGCGCCGCCCACCGCCCGCTGCCGGCCGGATACACGGCCAACCCGCCCGCCGAGATCCAGGACCACGACGGCGCCACGGCCGCCGTACAGGGCCTGATCGCCGGGGGCGAGCATGTGACCGCGTGGCGCGAGCGCACCAAGGACGGCAAGCGCACGCTGTACGTCTCGGTGGCGCATTCCCATCCGGGCAGGACGGCCCGCGACAAGGCGCTCAGGACGGTCAGGGGCGCGGCGGTGCTCCCGTACGACCTGTTCGCGACAGCGCATCGCGCCTGGTGGCGGGCGTACTACCGCAAGAGTTTCCTCTCCCTGCCGGATGCCCGGCTGCAGCGCTTCTACTGGATCCAGCTGTACAAGACCGCGTCCGCGGCCCGTAAGGACGCCCCGCCGATGGCCACCTGCGGGCCGTGGCTCGAGCCGACCCCCTGGCCCGCGACCTGGTGGAACCTCAACGTCCAGCTGGAGTACTGGCTGATCCACGGCTCCAACCACCTCGAACTCGACGCCGTCACCCGCTCGTTGAGCGAGTTCCGCGAGCAGCTGCGCGAGGAGGTGCCGTCGCAGTACCGCGGCGACTCGCTCGGCATTCCGCGCACGACGGACATGAAACTGCGCAACGGTTTCGGCACGGAGGGGAGCCTCGGCTACGGCGTGGGCATCCCCGGACAGAACCCGCCGACACCCGAAGTCGGCAATCTGGTCTGGGCGTTGCACAACGTCTGGCTCTCCTACCGGCACACCATGGACGAGGCGGTCCTGCGCGATGTGCTCTTCCCGCTGCTGCGCGGCGCGGTCGCCTACTACCTGCACTTCCTCGAGCCGGGACCGGACGGCAGGCTCCATCTGCCGGCCACGTTCTCACCCGAGTACGGCGTGGACGCACCGGACTGCAATTACGACCTGATGCTGCTGCGCTGGGGCTGCGCGACCCTGCTCGACTCGGCCGGAACCCTGGGAGTCACCGACCCGTCGGCCGGCCGCTGGCGCGAGGTGCTCGCGCGCCTCGCGCCCTATCCGGTGGACGAGAACGGTTTCATGATCGGCGCGGGCGCCCCCTTCGCGAAGTCCCATCGGCACTACTCGCATCTCCTGGCGGTCTACCCGCTGTACGAAGTGACCGGCCGGGACGCCGACGAAGTAGCCCTGATCGAGCGGTCACTGGAGCACTGGGTCAGCTTCGAAGGTGCGCTGCAGGGCTATACGTTCACGGGCGCGGCCTCCATGTCGGCGCTGCTCGGCAAGGGCGAGGACGCCCTGCGCTATCTGGGGCAGCTGATGACCCGCTTCATCCAGGCCAACACCATGTACAAGGAGTCGGGCCCGGTCATCGAGACCCCGCTCTCCGCGGCCCAGTCGGTGCACGACATGGTGTGCCAGTCGTGGGGCGAGGTGATCCGCGTCTTCCCGGCGCTTCCGGCGGCCTGGCGGGATCTGACGGTCCATGACTTCCGTACGCAGGGCGCGTTCCTCCTGAGCGCGGTGCGCGAGGACGGCGCGACGCGCTGGGTGCGGCTGCGCAGCGAGGCCGGGGCGCCTTGTGTCGTACGGCATTCGCTGCCGGGCACCGTCGAGGTGCGCGACGGCCGCGGACGGCCGCTGCGGTACGAGGAGGTGGGCGAGGGGACGATCCGGATCGCACTAGCGAAGGGCGAGTCGGCACTGATCACCGCAGAGGGCGACCGCCCCGACCTCACGCTGGCACCGGTCCGCTTCAACGAGCCCGCTCCCTCATGGGGGTTGCCCGCCTGAGCGGGATACGGGCGCAGGTTCCGTTTCGCCGACGCGGAGCCCTGGTTCCTCGGACCTAGGGCCCGCGTAGGACACATGCCCGATGCCGATCGGCCGACGGGATGCGAGGGTCGGCCCATGAGCGAATTCAGCGCCGTGGAGCGCGCGTATCTCAAGAGCCAGCATCTCGGCCGGATGGCGACGGTCGACCGGAAAGGCCAGCCCCAGGCGAACCCCGTGGGGTTCTTCCTCCAGGACGACGACTCGATCCTCATCGGCGGATTCGCGATGGGCAAGTCCAAGAAGTGGCGCAATCTGCAGGGCAATCCGCGGATCTCCCTGGTCGTCGACGACATCGTGAGCGTGCACCCGTGGAAGGTGCGCGGGGTCGAGATCCGCGGGGTCGCCGAACTCCTCGTGGGGCCCCATGAGCTGGGGGCGCATTTCAGCCAGGAAGTGATCCGGATCGTCCCTGAATGGGTGTACAGCTGGCGCCTCGAAGACGAGTGAGGCCGGCGCGGCGGCCGGTCAAGGCGGCCGGGACGTAAGGGAGTTGCGGAGCGCGGGAGGCGGGCGGGCACACGATTGACACATGAACAAAGCTGGGCTTAGGTATGCCTTACCTAAGTGCCGCCACCCCTGCGGTGCTCATGACGTGAAAGGTGCTCGTATTCATGCGTGCGCTTCTGCCTGCCCGTACCTCCGCGCGGATCGGCGTCTCCGCCCTCGCCGCCGCCGCGCTCACCGTCGGCCTCGCCGGTTCCGCCTCGGCGGCGACCGCGACCCGCACCGTCACCGACGGTGGTACGACGTACAACCTGACGCTCAACGCGCCTGACACCCTCAGCGCGAGCGGCCAGATCATCACCGTGACCGGCAGCGGTTACAACAGTGCGCAGGGCGTGTACGTGGCGCTGTGCAAGATACCGGCGGCCGGCGCCAAGCCCGGTCCGTGCCTCGGCGGCCAGGACGAGACCGGCACGACCGGCGCCTCGCACTGGGTGAACAACCTGTTCGGCGGCACCGTGGCCAACAGCTCCAAGTTCACCGCGGGCGGCTCCTTCTCGGCGAACATCTACGTGAACCCCGTCATCAACGACCAGGTCGACTGCACCGTCGACGAGTGCGCGATCTTCACGAAGGCGGACCACTTCGACGCCGAGGACCGCAAGTACGACGTGGCGGTCCCGGTCACCTTCGAGTAGTCCGGCCGGACTTCCGGAGCCCCCCATCTCGTCCGGCAGTCCCGCGTTGCCCCGGCGCGGGGTCCGAGTCACCGGCTCGGACCCCGCGCCACACCCACGTGCGCCGCCCGCGCGTCCGCTTTCGACGAGGAACCCATGACACCGATATCCACGCCACCCGGCCGGCCCACGAACCGCCGCAGACGCATGGCCGCCGCCCTGACCGCCGCCGCGCTCGTGCTCGTGCTCGGCGGGGCCGTCACCGGCCTGACGCTCTCCGGCTCCGCGGCCGCCGCCGACTCGGCCAAGACCGGGCTCGGCAGGAACGGACAGAAGCTCACCGTCGCCAAGTCGGCGGACCTGGACCCGGCCGGCGAGACGGTCCATGTCACGGGCGAGGGGTACGACGAGTCCAAGGGCATCTACGTCGCCTTCTGCAAGGACAACGGCGACGACCGCGTACCCAGCCCCTGTGTCGGCGGCGCGGCCACCTCGGGCGGAGCGAAGTCCTCGGCGTGGATCGTGCCGAAGGGCGACTCCAACGCCGGTGAACTCGCCACCGAGTACGGGGCGAACGGCTCCTTCGCCGTCGATCTGGAGCTCAAGGCGAAGGACAGCGGGCTCGACTGCACCAAGGTGACCTGTTCCGTCATCACCCGCGTCGACCACCGCGCGGCCGGCGACCGCTCGCAGGACGTCCGGGTCCCGGTGACGTTCAAGGGCGCGGGCCCGGTCGATCCGGGCGAGGGCGTGGACGTTCCCGAGGGGACGGTGAGTTACCGGGCCGACGCGTCGTTCGACGGTACGAAGGCGGGCATCCCGAGGGGTCTCCTGGTGCACCCGGAGTCCAAGAAGCTCTACGTGGGATCCGACAACCGCCAGGACACCGGGGACGTCAACGAGCAGGGTCTGTACGTACTCGACCCGAAGACCGGCGAGGTCAGAAGCTGGATCAAGGACGCTCCCCTGCCCACCGGCGTGAAGCAGTCCGCGGTGACCCGCCTCGCGGGTCCGGTGGCGGGCGACGGCGTCGCCTTCAAGTACGCGGCCCGCGGCCTTGGTTGGGCCAAGGACGGCGATGCGGCCATGCAGGGCAACTGGCTCGCCGGGAAGTCCGTCACCGATGTCGGCCCCGGGACCGGCCCGGACACGACGCTTGTGGCCCAAGGGGCGGTCCTCAGCGAGGTGGAGACCGCGACCGGCACCGTCAGGCGATCCCTGACACTCGACGGCGGCGACCAGTTCGCGGTCGACGCCGAGCGCAAGGCGGTGTGGTTCGCGGACGGGAAGAACAAGCGCGTCCACCGGGTGGACACCGAGACCCTTCAGGTGACCAGGACCTTCGACGTGCCGGTCACCGGCGAGTTCGAATGGTTCATCGAGGTCGACCCGGGCACCGGGGCCGTCTGGTACGGACACGGCACCGAGATCCATGTCCTCGGCAAGGACGGCGCTGTCACCAAGACGCTGAAGAGCGACGGTGTGGACTTCCCCGCCGCGGTCTCCTTCAGTGGTGACCGTGCCTTCGTCGCCTGGGACGACATGGGCACAGCCACTGAGCCGGCGGCCGACAACGAGGGTTCGGTGGTCACGTACGCCACCGGTGAACTGACCGAGGCCGCACAGCCGTTCACCTTCCCGATCGGTTCCAATGTCGCCTCGTCCCTGGTCGAAGCGGTCGACGGGGGCTCCGCACTGTACTTCGGCAACCCGGACGGCGAGATCACTCGCCACGTGCGTCAGACCTCCCCCAGGGTCACCCAGGCCCCCCAGGACCTCTCCGTCGAGTCCGGCGACGCCGTGACCCTCACCGCGACGGCCGAGGGCGAGCCCGAACCGACCGTGCAGTGGCAGGTCAGCGCCGACGGCGGCCAGACCTGGAAGAACGTCGAGGGCGCGCGCAAGAACACTCTGGACTTCGCCGCGAAGGCCGGACAGGACGGCTACCGGTACCGCGCCGAGTTCAAGAACGCTGCCGGTACGACCCGCACATCCGCGGCCACGCTCACCGTCAACGCCGAGGCCGCGACCGGTGGTTCGGGTGACGGCGGGACGACCGGCGGCAGCGGCGGCGAGGAGCCCAACGGCACCGGCACGGCCACCGGGCCCGAGGGCCAGGAGCTCACCGTGACGCCGGTTCATGACCTGGCCGCCGAGGACCAGAAGATCAAGGTCTCCGGCACCGGCTACGACGACCGGAAGGGCATCTACGTCGCCCTCTGTGTCGACAACGGCGCCGGCGAGGTCCCCACTCCCTGTGTCGGCGGTGCCGACATGACCGGCAAGGGCGGCGCATCGGCCTGGATCAACTCGGACCCGCCCGCGGGCCACGAGGACGCCACCGTGCCGTTCGGCGCGGACGGTTCGTTCGAGGTCGAACTGACGGTGGACGCCAAGGACGAGTACACGGACTGCACGAAGACCCGCTGTGCGGTCGTCACGCGCGCCGATCACACGGCGGCCGCGGACCGTTCTGCTGATGTCCGCGTCCCGGTGGACTTCAAGGGCGGTGCGGGCTCCGGGTCGGGAGGCTCGGACTCGGCCGGCGGCTCCGACTCCACCGGCGGATCCTCCGCGGGCTCCGTCGGCGGTACGGGTACGGGCGGCTCCGCCAGCGGCTCGCTGGCCTCGACCGGGGTGACCGTCGCGTCCCTCATCGGTGCTGCCGCGCTGCTCGTCGCGGGCGGCTGGTACGCGGTGCGCCGTACGCGCCAGGGTGAGGGCGGGGCCGACTCGGCCGCGTAGGACGGGCGCCGACCCGCCCTGTCAGGACGGG
>NZ_JBEPEW010000028.1:0-72745 GCF_040300965.1 Streptomyces mesophilus
CCCCACGCCGTCCAGAAGACGCTGGGGCCCGTCACGCCCCAGCCCGCCTCGTCGCCGACCATGCGCAGGCTCATCAGCCCCGCGGGGATCAGCGCCACCGCGACGACGGTGGCCGGGATCACGGCGAGCAGCGGCGGCACCCGGCGGCCCGCCAGGAACAGCGTCCAGCGCGGGAACACCTCACCCCAGCGCGCCGTCAGACCGTGGGTGAGCGCCGCACCGCCCAGCGAAAGGAGTCCCGCGGCCAGCCCCATCGCCAGCATGCCCGGGGTGTCCTGCATCTCCGCCAGGAATTCGTCCGTGATCCCCAGCGGCCATCCGAAGTACCAGGCGACCCGGGTGACCTCGTACGGAATCTGCGAGAGCACCGCCACCCACACCGCCCGCCTGCCCCAGCGGCGCAGCTTCGCCGGATCCGTGCCGTGCGGGTGTCCCCGTCCGCAGCGCACACACGATCCGGCGGTCCTGCGCCGGTACGCGAGCGCGGCGAGGGCCCACAGCAGGCCGCCGGCGAAGACGATGATCAGGTGCACGCGGTGCCAGTAGAGGATGTCGGCCAGACCGCCCTGCTGTCCTGGCACGCCGGTGAAGGCGAACACGATCAGGACGGGCCACAGCGCGGCCACGGCGATCAGTGTGTAGTCGGGGATCACCAGGGCGAGCGCCACCCCGATGCCCCAGCCGTACCAGAGCAGCGCCGTGCGCAGCCGCCCGTGGCCGAGGCCCCGCGCGAGCGCCACCCCGGCAGCCACACCGACCAGGCCCAGGACACCCGCCACCGTGCCGACCGCTTCCGCCGGGGCGCCCTCGAGCAGCGATGCGGAGCGGTGGTCCTCGTCGATGGGCGCGAACGGGTACGCCACCGCGTCCCCGCCGAGCGCCCAGTACACCCCGAACACGCCGTAAAGCAGCGACCACAGTGCCGCCGCGTAACCGAACCAGTTGGCCTTCATCGGCCCTCACTCCCGTGTCGTGGAATCCGATGGCTCGATCCTTCGCCGCCGGGCGTCACGTCCGCCCGTGCCGATCGGCATCGCTTGCGGCCGGTACGGCGGGACGGGGGTGCCGAACGGCAGGGGGCGGGCGTCCGGGCAGGTCATAGGCTCGCGGTCATGGACAACAAGGGGCGGGCGACGGCGCGTTGGGCGGGACCTGTGGCCGGCGCCTGCGGCGGTGTCTCGCTGGCGGTGACGGCCGCCCTCGTGGCGAGCGGCGGGTCAACGGGCCCTGAGGCACTGGCCGTTGTGGAGCTCGGGGTCCTGCTGGCACTGACGGTGTTCGCGGCCCGCTGGTCCGCCCGGCGCGCGGGGGTGGCGTCGACGGCCCTGGCCGCGGCCGCCGGACCGTTGTCGCTGCTGCGGCGGGCACCGGTGACGCAGGCGCTCGTCGCGGGCGTGGCCGTCTGGCTGCTCGTGGCGCTCGCCGCCGTGGGGACGGGGCTGTATCTGCGCCTGCTCGACCGGCGCCGCGAGCGGTCGGTCCTGGCGGCACAGCGCGAGCAGCGGCTGCGCCTCGCCGCCGATCTGCACGACTTCGTGGCCCACGACGTGAGCGAGATGCTGGCGCTGGCCCAGGCGGGCCAGGTGCTCGCCGCGCACGATCCGGCCGCCGGAGCGGCCCAGTTGGCCGCGATCGAGTCGGCGGCCCGACGCGCACTGTCCTCCCTGGACCGTACGGTGCATGTCCTGCACACCGAGGGCGCCGGGGCGCAGGACGCCGGCCGGGCGCCGCTGCCCGGTCTCGCTCAACTTCCGGAGCTGGTGGGCCGGTTCGACGCGGCGGGCGAGGCGCACGCGGTGCTCGACTGCTCCGCCGAGGACGCGCGGGTCTCCCGCGAGGTGTCCATGACCGCCTACCGGGTGGTGGTCGAGGCGCTGACGAACATACGGCGGCACGCACGGGACGCGACCCGCGTGGAGGTCACGGTGACGGGCCCCGGGCCGGACGGGCTGCGCGTGCACGTACACGACGACGGCAGACCCGCGCGCTCCGGGTTCCGGCGGACGGGGCGGGCCGGTGGCGGCCGTGGCCTTGCCGGCCTGGCCGCCCAAGTGGCGGCATTGGGCGGCGAGTTGGCGGCGGGTCCGGCGCAGGGCGGCGGCTGGCGGCTCACGGCTCGGCTGCCGGTACGAGGGCCGGAGCGGTGAGACCCGCGCATGACATGATCGGCGCCATGGACCACCCCACGCCCGGGCTTGCCCTATGACGAGGGTGACCCCATGACGAAGGTGGCTGCCCCATGACGAAGGTGGCCCCATGACGAGGGTGGCCCATGAAAAATGGCGCCCCCATGAAGACGGCGCCCCCGGGAGGACGGCGGCTCCGGGGCGACAGCGACCCATGAAGACGGTGCCCCTATGACGATCCGCATCCTCCTCGCCGACGACCAGCAGGCGATCCGGTACGCGTTCCGGATCCTGCTCGACGCGCAGCCGGACATGACGGTCGTCGCCGAGGCCGCCGACGGGAAGTCCGCGGTGGAGCAGGCCCTGCATCTGCGCCCCGACGTGGTCCTTGCCGACATCCGCATGCCCGGTCTCGACGGCCTGGAGGTCACCAGGGCGCTGGCGGGACCGGAGGTCGCCGAGCCGATACGGGTGGTCGTGGTCACAACGTTCGACCTGGACGAATACGTCCACACCGCGCTGCGCAACGGCGCCTCGGGGTTCCTGCTCAAGCGCTCGGGACCGGCGCTCCTGGCGGAGGCGGTGCGCGCCGCGGTCGCGGGCGAGGCGCTGATCAGCCCGCAGGTGACCGTACGGCTGCTGCGGCAGCTGACGCCCTCCCCGCGCGCCCGTACCGCCCCGGCGCCGGCCCCGTACGAACCGCTGACCGAACGCGAACTCTCGGTGGTGGAGCGGGTCGCCCGCGGCGAGACGAACGCGGAGATAGCCGCCGCCCTGGCCTTGGCCCCTGGCACGGTGAAGAACCATCTCGCGGTGATTCAGCGGAAGTTGGACGCCCGCAACCGCGTGGCCGTGGCGGTCTGGGCCTGGGACACCGGCGTGGTGAGCTGAACCGGCTCAGAGCCGGACCCGCGCTTCTCGGCCGGCCGGACAAGCGGATGCCCCGCGCCTGCCGGCCGGACAAGCCGAAGCCCGGCGCCTCGCAAGGAGGCACCGGGCTGGGGCGTGAGCGGGATTACGCGCGGCCCGCCGACTTCTGGGTCTTGCGGGTGACCGAGTCGATGACGACCGTGGCGAGGAGCACTCCACCGGTGATCATGTACTGGATCGGGGTGGCGATGCCCTCGAGCGCGAGTCCGTACTGGATCGACGTGATGACGAGGACACCGAGCAGGGCGTTCCAGGTACGGCCCCGGCCGCCGAAGAGGCTGGTGCCGCCGATCACGGCCGCGGCGATGACGTTCATCAGAAGGTCACCGGCGCCGGCGCTCTGGTTGGCCGCCGCGATCTTGGAGGCCCAGAAGAGACCGCCGACCGCCGCGAAGAAGCCCGCGATGGCGAAGACGGAGATCCGGATCGCCGTGACGTTGATACCGGCACGGCGCGAGGCCTCGACACTGCCGCCGAGCGCGAAGATCTTGCGGCCGTACGCGGTGCGGCGGAGCAGGAAGTCCGTCGCGACGAGCACGATCGCGAAGAGCAGCGTGGCCAGGGGCAGGCCCTTGTACTGGTTGAACATGATGGCCACGGCGAAGGCCGCGACGGCGAGCAGCACCGTACGAAGGATGATCTCGCTCAGCGGGCGCGACGGGATGCCCGCGGCCTCACGGCGG
Organism: Streptomyces mesophilus; assembly: GCF_040300965.1. Lineage (GTDB taxonomy): Bacteria > Actinomycetota > Actinomycetes > Streptomycetales > Streptomycetaceae > Streptomyces > Streptomyces mesophilus_A. The sequence goes on from NZ_JBEPEW010000028.1 coordinate 3,740, forward strand.
CGAGCGCCGAAGAAGGCCGAGAAGAAGTAGAGGGCCACGGCCACGACCGCGAGGCCGTACGCGGCGATGACGTCCGAGAAGTAGTACGTGGTCAGCCTGCCGACCACGCCGTCGCCGTCGATGTTGATCGTGCCGTTGGAGCCCAGGATCTGGAGCATGAAGCCGTTCCAGAACAGCAGGCCAGCCAGGGTCACGGCGAAGGCGGGCGCGCCGATCCGGGCGAAGAAGAACCCGTGCAGGGCGCCGATGACGGCGCCGGCCGCGAGGGCGGTGAGCACGGCGAGCCACTCGTTGACACCGTGCGTGATGCTCATCACGGCCATGATCGCGGCCGAGACACCGCTGACCGAGCCGACCGAGAGGTCGATCTCGCCGAGCAGCAGCACGAAGATGATGCCGACCGACATCATGCCGGTGGCCACCATGGCGACGAAGATGTTGTTGAGGTTCTCCGCGCCCAGGAAGGCCGAGTTCAGGCTCTGGAAGATCGCGCAGATGGCGATCAGACCCACGACGACGGGCATGGCGCCCAGGTCACCGGCGCGCATCTTGCGCTTGAACTCGCCGATGTAGCCGGCGAAGCCCTGCTCGCGCACGAGGAGACGGGGGTCGACGACGGTGACGGCGTCCGAGGCCGCGGCCGGGGCGTCCACCGGCGCTTTGGTCTTGTCGATGCTCACTTCTGAGCCTCCGCGTTGCTGCGCGCCGCACGGCGGGTCACGGCGTTCTCCGTGGCTCCGGTGATGGCGGAGATGATCTCTTCCTGCGAGGTCGACTTGACCTCGAACACACCGTTGTTGCGGCCCAGGCGCAGCACGGCGACCTTGTCCGCGACGGCCTTCACATCGGCCATGTTGTGGCTGATGAGGATGACCGCGTGGCCGCGCTCGCGCAGCCGCTCGACGAGGTCGAGGACCTGCGCGGTCTGCTCGACACCGAGGGCCGCGGTGGGCTCGTCCAGGATGACCAGCTTGGGCTCGCCGAGCAGCGAGCGGGCGATGGCCACGACCTGGCGCTGACCGCCGGAGAGCGAGGCGACGGGGATGCGCACGCTGGGGATGCGGATCGACAGGGTCTGCAGGAGCTCGCGCGAGCGGCGCTCCATCTCGACCTCGTCGAGCACACCGCGGCGGCGGATCTCACGGCCGAGGAACAGGTTGCCGACGACGTCGATGTTGTCGCACAGCGCGAGGTCCTGGTAGACGGTCGCGATGCCCAGGTCCTGGGCGTCGTGCGGCTTGTTGACGGTGACCTTGCTGCCTTCCCACTCGATGACGCCGTCATCGATGGGGTGCACACCCGCGATCGTCTTGACCAGGGTGGACTTTCCGGCACCGTTGTCGCCGACCAGGGCGACCACCTCGCCGGCGTGGACCTCGAGCTCTACATCGGTGAGCGCCTGGACGGCACCGAATCGCTTGGAGACCCCGCGCAACGCCAGCACGGGCGTAGCGGACACGTGAACCATCTCCTTCGCCGCCTGAGCCTGACCCGGCGGGAGGTTGTACAGAGGAGTGAGGGGTGTTCCGTCCGGCGCCCCGCCGTTGAGCTGCGGGGCTTTCGGCGGCGGGGCGCCGGACGTGCTTCCACGGGAGCGCGACTTCAACAGGTGCGCAAGTCCCGCAGGGAACAGGGGAGTTGCCTTACGGCAAGTCCGTGGGGCCGGAGGGCTGCCGGTACGGCGGCCGCCCCCGGGCCCCTGGGGTCTACTTCAGGCCGATCTTGTCGCAGGCGGCCTTGTACTTGGCCGTGCAGATCTCGTCGACGGTGTAGTAGTTCTCCTTGATGACCGTGTCCTTGATGTTCTCCTGCGTGAGGGAGAGCACCGGGACGATCACGGACGGGATGCCCTTGTCGGTGCCGCTGTCGACCGTGGTGGTCTCCAGGCCGGCGCCGTCCAGCTTGCCCGTCTTGGCGATCGAGACGGCCATCTTGGCGACGGTCTCGGCCTCGGCCGGGTAGGACTTGAAGACGCTCATGTACTGCTCACCGGTGATGATGCGCTGCACGGCGGCGAGCTCGGCGTCCTGGCCGGTGACCGGCGGGAGCTTGGAGAGGCCGGCACCCTTGAGGGCGGTGATGATGCCGCCCGCCATGCCGTCGTTCGCGGAGTAGACGCCGTCGATCTTGTCCTTGCCGAGGGCGGAGATGGCGCCCTCCATGTTGGCGTTGGCGTTCTCCGGCTTCCACTCCTTGGTGTCGTACTCCTTGCCGATCTTCACCTTGCCGTCGAGGACGGAGTGGGCGCCCTTCTTGAACTGCGCGGCGTTCGGGTCGGTGACGGAGCCGTTCATCATGACGATCTGGCCGCCCTCGGCCTTGTCGCCGAGAGCCTTCAGGAGGGCCTCGCCCTGGGTCTTGCCGACCTCCTCGTTGTCGAACGAGGTGTAGGCGGAGATCGGGCCCTCGGCCAGGCGGTCGTAGGCCACGACCGGGATGCCGGCGTCCTTGGCCTTCTTCACACCGTTGGCCACGGCCTTGAAGTCGACCGCGTCCAGGATCAGCACGTCCACCTTCTTGGTGATCATCGTGTCGATCTGCTGCGACTGGACGGTCGCGTCCTGCTTGGCGTTCAGGTACTCGAGCTTGCCCTTGCCATTCGTGAGCTTGCCGATCTGCTCTTCGATGATGGGCTTGTCGAACTTCTCGTAGCGAGCCGTCTGGTTCTCCGGCAGGAGCAGACCGACGGTGATGTCGTCACCCTTGGCCTTGCCGCCGGTGGACTCTTCGGCCTTGTCGCCGGACTCCTTGGCACTGCCACAGGCGGCGAGGGAAACGGCCATGGCGGTCGAAGCGATGGCTATGGCCGCACGACGCATACGCGTATTCACTGGGAACCTCCCTGACGAGGCCGCGTCGTTGCGGCCGAGGTGGCAGTGAGTCAACTCGGCCCCGTTGCCAGCGTCAAGGAGTTAATACTTAACGAGATGACAACGGTGCCATTCGTTATCTAAGTGAAGACAGGAGTCGGCGCCGTACGGAGCTCGCCATCGACGGCGGCACTCTGGACGGATTGGTCGATCAAGGTCGAATCACCCATCTCGCTGAGCGCGAGGGCGAGGGCCCCGAGAACCTCGGCGCGGCCGCCAAGTGCCCCCGGGAGTACGGAGAGTTGGCGGGCCGCACTGGGGATGGCATAGCGTCCCACCGACTCGCGGATGGGCGCCAGGACCAGCTCGCCGGACTCGGCGAGGTCCCCGCCGAGCACGACCCTCGACGGGTTGAGCAGATTGCAGAGATTGGCGACCCCGCTGCCGATGTGCCGGCCCACGTCCGAGATCACCCGGCGGCAGCCGGGGTCCCCCTCGCGGGCGAGCGCGACCACCTTGTCCATGGTCAGGTCCGTGCCGTGGCTGGACTGCAGCAGCGGCAGGACATAACGGGCGGCCGCGAAGGTCTCCAGGCAGCCGCGGTTGCCGCAGCGGCAGACAGGACCCGACTCGTCGAGGGTGATGTGCCCGATCTCGCCGGCCGTGCCGCCCGGGCCCCGGTAGATCTGCCCGTTGATCACCAGGCCCGCGCCGACCCCGCTGGCGACCTTGATGTACGCGAGGTCCTTGACCCCGCGCCCACTCCCCCAGACCAGCTCGCCGAGCGCGCCCAGGTTGGCGTCATTGTCGACCGACACCGGCACACCGAGGCGCCCGGACAGCTCCTGAGCGGGGTTGATGCCCTGCCAGCCCGGCAGGATCGAGGTCGAGCCGAGCGTGCCGGACTCCACGTCGATGGGGCCGGGGACACCGAGTCCGACGCCGGCGACCTTGGAGCGGTCCACGCCGGTGGACTCGATCAGCCGGCTGACCAGGACTTCCGCCCGGTCGAAGCCCTGCGCCGACGAGGCGTCCACATCGAGCGGCTCGGATTCCTCGGCGAGCACCTGGTGCGCGAGGTTGCCGATCGCGACACGTAGATGCGTATGCCCGAAATCAACCCCTACGACCAGGCCCGCGTCCCCGCTGAGCGAGACGCTGCGGGCACGGCGGCCGCCCGCCGATGTGGGCGTGACCTCGACGGTTCCGCCGTCCTTGAGCTCGCGCACGATATTGGAGACTGTGGCCGCTGAGAGGCCCGTCGTCCTGGCGATCTCCGCCTGGGTGAGCGAGCCTGCCATCCGTACGGCCCTCACGACCCGCTCGAGATTGGCCCGGTGCAGCGACGACTGCGACCCCGGAGTCTGCACGACGACCTCCTTGCCGGGGCCGCGGCGTCATTGCAGCCCCCCGACTATCTCCAACTTATGAACTCTAAGCTGAGCCTGAGGGGTTGCGCCCCGTCAAGCCCTTGAGAGAAAGAGAACGGGCGGGACGAGGACTGGCCCGGGGTCACAATTCGGACTACGGCCTGGTGAGCCGAGTGATCGGGTCCGCCGCACGGCAGAGCGCCCGCCACGCAGTGGAGCCCGGGTTGCGGAAACCCGGGCTCCACTCCGTACAAGAAGGGTCTACTTGACGGACCCCGCCGTCAGACCCGACACCACATGCCGTTCGATGAACGCGAACAGGACGACGACCGGCACGATCGCCACGACCGAGGCCGCGAACAGGTAATTCCACTCCACCGTGTAGTTGCCGATGAAGTTGGAGATGCCGACCGTCAGCGGCTGCTTGTCGGGCTGTGTGGTGAGCGTGAGGCCCATCACGAACTCGTTCCACGCCGAGATGAACGTGAAGATCACCGCGGTGACCACACCCGGCAGCGCGAGCGGCAGCGTCACCCGCACCATCGCACCGAGGCGGCTGGTGCCGTCCACCATCGCGGCCTCCTCCAGCTCGGCCGGGATGGAGCCGATGTACGCGGTGAGGATCCACACCGCGAAGGCCAGGTTGAAGGCGGCGTTGGTGAGGATCAGCGTCCACACCGAGTTGAGCATGTCCAGCTGGTAGAACTCGCGGTACAGACCGAGGAGGAGCGCAGTCGGCTGGAACATCTGGGTCACCAGGACCAGGAGCAGGAAGATCTTCCGGCCCCGGTAGCGCATCCGCGCCGTGTAGTACGCGGCCGGCAGCGAGACGAGCAGCACGAGCAGCGTGGCACCGCCCGCGACCGTCAGGGTGACCTGGAGGTTCTGCCCGAGCTCGGACTCCTTCCAGACATCGATGAAGTTGGCCCACTCGAAGTTCTCGGGCAGGTACGTCCGGTCCCGCAGCTCGCTCTTGGGCCGCAGCGCCGTGATGATCATTTCGAGGTACGGCGCCAGGAACAGGGCCGCGAGGGCCCAGGCGCTCACCGCGATCACCAGGGTCTTCGGACTGAACTTCCGCTTGGCGCGAGGGGACTTGGGAGCTTGGTTCTTGACCGGGCGTGCGGCCGTGGTGGTGGCCATCAGTCCTCCTCGTTCCACCGGCTGACCTTCAGGAAGATCAGCACAAGCACCACGACCATCGCGAAGTTGACCACCGACATCGCGGCGGACTCACCGATGTCGGTCTCCTTCAGCTTGTACATGAACACCATCGAGGTCGAGGTGTCGTAGCCCGGGCCGCCCTGGGTCATGGCCCAGATGATCGGGAAGGAGTTGAAGACGTTGATGAGGTTGATCACCACACCGACGAGGAACGCGGGGCGGAGCAGCGGCAGCGTGATCCTCAGATACGTCTGCCAGGTGTTCGCGCCGTCGATGCGCGAGGCCTCGTACACGTCATGAGGGACGGTCTGCAGACCGGCGAGCAGGGTGTACGTGGTGAACGGCAGCGAGACGAAGACGGCGACGGCCATCATCCAGGGCCAGGCCGTGCCCGGGTCGCCCAGCCAGTCCTTGGGCTTGTCGATCAGACCGATGTCGACCATCAGGGTGTTGAGCACACCGGCGGTCTGGTTGAGCATCCACTTGAAGCCGATGGCCGTCATCAGGACGGAGGCGGCCCAAGGGGCGATCAGGGCCCAGCGGGTGATCTTGCGGCCCGGGAACTTCTGGTTGAACAGCGAGGCAAGACCGAGCGAGATCAGCATCGTGGCGGACACCACGACGACGGTCCACAGGACCGTCCAGATCAGCACCGAGGAGAGGTCGCTCTCCTCGAAGAGGGTCTTGAAGTTGTCGGTGCCGGCACTGCCGCGCACCTTGCCGGATATGGCGACTTCGAGGAACGAGGTGCGGATGAGCTCGACCACCGGCCAGACGACCACGGCGAGGATCAGCAGGATGACGGGCGCTATCCAGGGCAGCGGGCCGAGGCGGGCCAGTCCGCTGCGGCGGCTCACCGGCCTGGTGGCGCGCCCGCCCCGTCCCCGGCCGGCGTCGGCCGGGGACGGAGGGGCCTTGAGTGACACGTTTTCTCCTGGCGAAAGGGAGCGAACAGGGTGACCTGGGGGCTTACTTGGCCTTGGCCTGCGCGTCTTCCGCCGCCTTCTGCAGCGCGTCGAGGATCGGCTTCGGGTCCTCCTGGGCCGCCTTGCCACCGGTCTTCTTGATCTCGGCGGAGACGGCGTCCCAGCTGGTGTCACCCAGCGGGTAGAACTTCGCACCCTCGAGGGCGCCGAAGAAGGGCTCCAGGTCGGCGTGCTTGCCGTTGCTCTGCATGGTCTCCAGAGCGTCGGTGGTCACCGGGAGCAGGTTGTACATCTCGTCGAACTCGAGCATCTTCTTCTGGTACGTGAAGTCCAGGAACTTCTTGACGCCTTCCTGCTCGGCGCCACCGTCCTTGAACGCCATCATCCAGTCCGCGACACCGAGGGTGGAGTCGAGCGCACCGTCCTTGCCCGGGATGGGCGCGACGCCGTAGTCGACCTTGCCCTCCTTGGCCATGGAGACCAGCGACGGGTGGCCGTTGAGCATGCCGACCTTGCCGGCCGCGAAGTCCGCAAAGGCGGTCTTACGGTCGGTGGACGCCGGGTTCTCGTACGTCAGACCCTTCTTGACCAGGTTGTCCTGGAGCCACTGGAAGGTCTCGACGTTCTGCGGGGAGTTGATGGTGTACTTGCCGGACTCGTCGGTGTAGCCACCGCCGTTGCCCAGCTCCCACATCATCGTCTCGCCCTGCGCCTCTTCAGGGCCGAGCGGCAGCGCGTACGGGGTGTCCGCGGCCTTCTTGTCCTTGATCTTCTGCGCCGTGGCGGCGACCTCGTCCCAGGTCTTCGGCGCCTCGGCGACGCCGGCCTTCTTGAGGACGTCCTTGTTGTAGAACATCACGCGCGCCGAGGAGACGAACGGGATGCCGTACTGGGTGCCCTTGACCTCACCGGCCTTGGCGAAGGCGGGGATGATGAGCTTCTGCGTCTCGGGCGACAGGACGTCCTTCGCCTCGTACAGCAGGTCGTCGGCGACCTTGTCGGCGTAGCCGCCGGTCTGCAGCAGGTCGGGCTCGTCGCCCGTCTGGATCATGGTCTTGACCTTGGCGTCGATGTCATTCCAGTTGATGACCTCGACGTCGACCTTGTAGTCCTTGTTGGCGGCCTCGAACTCCTTGGCGACGCCCTCCCAGTACACCTTGGACGCGTTGGAGGCCTTGTCGCCGTAGTCGGCGGCGACGAGCTTGATGGTCTTGCCACCGCCCTCGGAGTCGCTCCCGCCGTCCCCGCCACAGGCGCTAAGTCCCAGTGCCATCACCAGCGTTGCCGCACCGGTGGCGATTACTCGATTCCTCATGCTGTTCAACCCTTCGACATCGGTGTCGACTTGAACGCGGGAGACCCCCCACGCGACGCCGTGCGCAGACAATACTCACGGCCTGCAAGAGCGCAACAGGCCTAGACCACTTTCGTGGCCAAGCCGAAATCACTGGCTGTGACGGCGACTTGGGCTGCCTGTCCGAAAGATCACTTGAACACCCGATCGGTCCGGACGGCGGCCGTCACTTGAGGGCGCCGGCGGTGAGTCCCGCCTGCACCTGACGCTGGAAGACCGCGTACACGACGAGCACCGGAACCATTGCGATGGTGAGTCCTGCAAACAGCGCACCCCAGTCGCCGCGGTAGCCCTGGCTGACGGCGAGGGCCGCGAGGCCCTGCGGCAGCACGTACTTGCTCTCTTCCTCGTTGTTGAGCAGCAGCGGCAGCAGGTACTGGTTCCACTGGCCGAGGAAGTTGAAGATGCCGATGCTCACCAGGCCCGGCTTGGCCATCGGAAGCATGATCTGGAAGAAGGTCCGGGTGTGCGAGGCGCCGTCGACCATCGCCGCTTCCTGCACGCCGGTGGGCAGCGTACGGAAGAAGGACGTCAGGAAGAACGTGGTGAACGGCAGGGAGTACGCGATGTACGCGACCATCAGGCCCTGCCGGGTGTCGAGCAGCCCGAAGTTCTCCATGACGGCGAACAGCGGGACGAGCGCCAGGATCACCGGGAACATCATTCCGCCTGCGAAGAGCAGGAAGACGAAGCGGTTGCCGGGGAAGGTGAAGCGCGCGATCACATAGGCGGCCATCGAGCCGAGCAGCATCGTGCCGGTCAGCGAACCGCACAGAAGGATCAGCGAGTTGATGGTGTATTGCCCGATATTGGCCTTGCTCCACGCGTTGGTGAAGTTCTCCCACTCGAAGGAGGTCGGCCAGCCCATCGGGTCGCTGAGGATCTCCACCGAGGGGCGGAAGGCGGTCGCGGCGACCCAGATCAGCGGTCCTGCGGCGAGGACGACCCACAGGATCAGGAAGGCGTGTGAGAAGACGTTGAGGGTGCCGCCCGTCTCCTTCACCGCGCGACGGGGCGCGTCGGTGGTCCCGGTGCGGGGCTCGGCGGTGTTCGTGGTCATGATGCAGTGGCTCCCGCGGTCTCAGTATTCGATCCGGTCGCGATTCCCGATCCTCATGACGATCAGGGAGAACGCCATGCTGAGGAGCAGGAGAACGACACCGATGGAGGTGGCATAGCCGTACTGGCCGTCACGGAACCGTTCGTAGAGGAAGACCGGGGTGACCTTCAGGACGTGCTCGGGGACCATCACCAGGACGATCGCGAACGAGTCGATCGCCTGGATGCCCATGTAGATCCAGCCGGTGCGCACGGTGTCCCAGATCAGCGGCAGCGTCACACTGAAGAAGGTGCGGCCGCGGCCGGCGCCGTCGAGCAGCGCGGCCTCGTAGATGTCCTTGGGTATCGCGCCCATCGCGGCGGAGAACAGCACGACGTAGAACCCGACGAAGGACCAGCAGAGCACCGTCATGACGGCGATGACGGCGAGAGTGCGGTCACCGCCGAGCCAGGCGGGGCCGTCGATGGCGAGCTTGTCCAGGCCGCCGTTGATCAGGCCGGAGTTGGTGTTGAAGACCCGGCCCCAGACCACCGCGATGATCGCGACGGACAGCACCTGCGGGAAGAAGTAGACCACCTTGTAGAAGGCCGAACCCGCGACGCCGCTGATGGCGCGGCCCTTCACGTGCCGGCCGCCGGACGTGATCATGTACGCGAAGAACATGCCCAGGACGAGCGTGACCAGTGGAGCGATCACGGCAAGGAGGGCGGTGACCTCCAGGGATTCCCAGAAACGCTCGTCGTTCCACATCTTCGTGAAGTTGTCGAACCCGATGAAGTTCGCCGTCGCCCCGCCCGACCAGTCGGTGAAGGAGTAGTAGATCGCCTGCAGGAAGGGCGAGACGACGAACATCAGGTAGAACGCCAGGGGCACCGTGAGGAACCCCAGGATGAAGCGGTACTTGTCGAGCGTCCGGTAGCGCCGGTCGTAGCGCACGCTGTCCGGGGTGAATCGGGGCGGCAGCAGCACCGCCAGGAGGAACAGGAACCAGTTGGGCCCCTTGGTCCGGGCGGCCGGATCCGCCGCCGTCTTCGAAGGTGGGGAACTGTCCACCCGGGTGTCCGTCTTCATGCTGCTCCGCCCCGCGCGCTCTTCCACGTGCCGTACGAACTTGGTTGCGTGAGCGGGTCCGGGGCCGGCCTGCTGGGCACGGCCCCGGACCCGCCTCGGATCAGGACTTCTTGACCTTCACGACATCGGGGTCCTTGAGGATCCGGTCAGCGGCCTTCTCCATGGTGTCCATGGCCTGCTTGGTACCGATCTCGCCCATCATGAACTTGTGGATCATGCCGTTGAAGTCCTCGCGGAACAGCTCGTTGTACCAGTCCATGTGCTTCGCGATGACGACGTTCTCACCGGCGGCATCGATCGCCGCCTGCACGCTCGCCACACCGTGCGGCAGGTCCTGGCCGTCGATGGCGCCCTTGACCACCGGGAGGGCGGAGAGCTGCTTGAAGTTGTTCAGGGCGGCCTCCTTGCTGTACATCGCCCGCAGCCACTCCAGGCCGCCCTGCCGGTTCTGCGCCTTCTCGGGGACGACGTAGAACTCACCGGCCGGCGCGTTGATCGTGCCGAACGGCATCTTGTCGCCCGAGTCCAGCGACGGGCTCGGGCCGAACGACATCCCGAAGTCCGCCGGGGTGGTGTCCTTGGCCTCGTTCTCCACCCACGAACCGTTGGGCACGAAGACGCACTTGCCCCCCTTGGTCCAGGCGGTCTGCATCTCGGTGTGCGCCTCGGTGCCGTCGAAGCCGGTCAGCACGTACTTCTTGGCGACCAGTTCCTCCCAGGCCTCGAAGACGTCCTTGACCGCGTCGTTCTTCCAGGCACCCGGCTCGAGGTAGTCCATGGCCGTGGCGATCTCGCGCCCGCCGCGCTGCGCGAACATCGTGTAGATGCTGAAGAACATGTACCGGGGGTGGCCGCCCGGGTAGCTCCAGCCGTGGATGCCCTTCGCCTTGGCCTTCTTGCAGACGGCCAGCATCTCGTCCCACGTCTTCGGGTACTGCGACTCCAGGCCCTCTTCGAGGAGCTTCTTGGAGTAGAAGGTGCCGTAGACCGTCAGCGAGATGCCGGCCTGGAAGGTGCCAGGGCCACCGAAGTTGCCGCTCGCCTCGACGGCCGGCACGAGGACGTCGCGCACCTTGACGTTCGGGTCGTCCCAGGACGGCGAGTCGAGGAGCTCGGTGAGGTCCGCGACCTGCTTGTTGGAGACCAGCTTGCCCGGGTTCATCTGGTCGGCGCCGGAGTTGTTGACGACGTCGGCCGTCGGGTTGCCGCGAACGATCTTCGGCTGGACCTGAGTGGCGATCTTCTCCGTCGACTTCTGCGAGGCCTTCGACTTCGGATACTTCTTCTGGTACATGTCGGTCACGAACTGGGCGTACTTGTCGCCGTAGCCGCCGTTGAAGACGACCACGGAAAGGGCGGCGTCCTCCTTCACGCCGAGCGGGTTCTTCGCGCTCTTCTCGCCCTTTTCGGCCTTCTTGTCGTCATCGCCGCCACCGGTCGCGCACGAGCTGAGCGCGCCGACCGCGGGGATGGTGAGCAGGCCTGCCACGGCCGTCTTCTTGATGACGTCACGACGGTTGATGCCGCTGGATCCCATGCTCAAGTCCTCGCCTTCCTCTGGCAAAAGGCGGTACGCCGGATCCTCGCCGGCACCGCGATCTCGTATAGCTGGGCCTTGCAGTAACGCTGAAGCTGACTGGGTGACTGGCTGAGCCGAACTGTCTGATCCGGGCGGATACCTGCGGCGCACACACGTCCCCGCAGCGTGAACCCCCCGGTGCCGGTAATCGGACGTACAGCGACCGACCCGGACGCCGACAGGTATAGTCCACTCGCCCCGGGCGAGCAAGATCGAATACACCCTTGCCCGGCAACCTTTCCCGAGTTGAGACCTGCGCAGGTCAGTGGTTGAACCAGTGGCGGTGAGCCCTGGGCGGAAGTGCTGAATTCCGCGCCGTTCCCGACCGTTCCCGCGCGGCCGAATTCCGGGGGCGAGCACGCGTCTTCCGGGTCCGCGATCACTGGACTTGCCCACTCCCGTGCACCGGCCTGCTTCGGACCGACCGAGGCCCTTCTCCCGGCCGACCGGGGCCCTTCTCCGGTCCGCTCGGGGCCCTTCCTCCGGCCTGCTCGACACCCTTCCTCCGGCCGGGTCGAGACCCTTCCTCCGGCCCCTGGCCGCACGCCCCCTCGGCCCGCGATCACACGCCCCCATTCGCCGTCGATCGCGCACCCCCAGCCGCCCGCGATCACACACCTCTCCCTGGCAAATTCCCGCCGCTCAGCGCACCCGCTCCCCTGCAACACCCTTGACACCACTGGGCACTTGGCCACCTACTGGACGATGCGCCGACCGTTGACAACGTTGTCCACACCGAGGGAGGGACGCTGATGCCTGGGTCTTCTCGCAGGTCCCCGCACAGTCACCGCCGCCGTAGACCGTCGAAATCCATCGCCCTGCTCGGCGCGGCCTGCGCCTTGGCCCTGGTCGTCACCGGTCAGGGCGCCGCCGTCGCCGGCCCGCCCCAAGCACCCGCCGCCGACAACGAGTTCAGCTCCTCGTTCGAGGACGACCAGGCGGCGATCGACTGGCGCAACACCCCCGAGACGGGCCCCGACGGCAAGAAGAAGGCCTCCGGGGTCGACGGCGGGTTCAGCAGCGGCATTCCGGGCAATGTCACCGACCGCGTCACCGAGGTCCGCGCGAGCGGCGAGAACGCGGGGTCCGGCGAGGTCAAGGAGAACCTGGTCGACCTGGAGTCCTCGTCGAAGTGGCTCACCTTCGCGGCGACCGGCTGGGTCGAGTTCGATCTGGACGATCCGGTCAAGGTCGTGACGTACGCGCTGACTTCGGCCAATGATCACGCCGAGCGCGACCCCAAGGACTGGAAGCTGCAGGGGTCCGCGGACGGCAAGGAGTGGTCGACCCTCGACACCCGCACCGGCGAGACCTTCTCCGAGCGCTTCCAGACCAAGACGTACGAGTTCGAGAACGCGACGGCGTACGCGCACTACCGCATCGACTTCACCGCGAACAACGGAGCGGGCGACGCGCTGCAACTGGCCGATGTGCAGTTCTCCGACGGCGATACGAGCCAGCCGGTCCCCGAGGAAATGCAGAGCGCCGTCGACCGCGGGCCGAGCGGCTCGCCGACCGCGAAGTCCGGCGCCGGATTCACCGGGAAGCGGGCGCTGCGCTACGCGGGGACGCACAAGCCGGACGGGCGCGCGTACTCGTACAACAAGATCTTCGATGTCGATGTGGCGGTCGAGCGCAATACGGAACTCTCGTACCGCATCTTCCCGCAGATGCCGGAGAGCGAACCGGACCTGAAGTATCCAGCGACCTTCGCCAGTGTCGATCTCGCCTTCACCGACGGTACGTATCTGAGCGATCTCGGTGCGGTCGACGCGCACGGCGGAAAGCTCACGCCGCAGGGGCAGGCCGAGGCGAAGCGCCTCTATGTCAACCAGTGGAACCACGTGGCCTCGGACATCGGCCGGGTGGCACGCGGAAAGACCGTGGACCGGATTCTGGTCGCGTACGACGCACCGAAGGGTCCGGCGAAATTCCGCGGCTGGCTCGATGACATATCCCTCGCCCCGAAGGCGCCCGAAGAGGTGCACAGCAATCTCTCGGACTACGCCTCGACGACCCGCGGCACCAATTCCAGCGGCGGCTTCTCGCGCGGCAACACCTTCCCCGCAACCGCCGTGCCGCACGGATTCAACTTCTGGACGCCGGTGACCAACGCCGGCTCGCTCAGCTGGCTCTACGACTACCAGCGGGGCAACAACGCGGACAATCTGCCGGCGATCCAGGCGTTCAGCGCCAGCCATGAGCCGAGCCCGTGGATGGGCGAGCGCCAGACGTTCCAGGTGCTGCCGTCCAAGGACGCCGGAACGCCCGAACTCGACCGGGCCAAGCGGGCGTTGCCCTTCAAGCACGCGGACGAGACCGCGAAGCCGCACTACTACGCGGTGAAGTCGACGAACGGCATCACATCCGAGATCACGCCGACGGACCATGCGGCGCTGATGCGCTTCACGTATCCGGACGACAACGCCTCGGTGATCTTCGACAACGTCTCGGACAAGGCCGGGCTCACGCTCGACACCGACAAGGGCGTCGTGACCGGGTACTCGGACGTGAAGAGCGGTCTGTCGACCGGCGCCACGCGGCTCTTCGTGTACGGGACCTTCGACAAACCCGTCACGAGCGGCGCCGCGTCCGGGGTGAAGGGCCACTTCCGCTTCGACGCGGGCGATGACCGCACGGTGACGATGCGGATCGCGACCTCGCTGATCTCGGTGGACCAGGCGAAGGCGAACCTGGACGCGGAGCTCCCGGCGGGCCGGTCGTTCTCCGCGGTGAAGTCCGCCGCGCAGAAGCAGTGGGACGACATCCTCGGCCGGGTGAAGGTCGAGGGCGCGACGCACGACCAGCTGGTGACCCTCTACTCCTCGCTGTACCGGCTGTACCTGTACCCCAACTCCGGTTTCGAGAAGGTCGGTTCGAAGCACCTGTACGCGAGCCCCTTCTCGCCGGCCGAGAAGCCGGACACCCCGACGCACACCGGCGCGAAGATCGTCGAGGGCAAGGTGTACGTCAACAACGGGTTCTGGGACACGTACCGGACGACGTGGCCCGCGTACTCCTTCCTCACTCCCGGCAAGGCCGGTGAGCTGGTGGACGGATTCGTCCAGCAGTACAAGGACGGCGGCTGGATATCCCGCTGGTCCTCGCCGGGTTACGCGGATCTGATGACCGGCACGTCCTCGGACGTGGCTTTCGCTGACGCGTATGTGAAGGGCGTGGACTTCGACGCCTCCGCGGCGTACGAGGCGGCGCTGAAGAACGCCACCGTGGTGCCGCCGTCGTCGGGCGTGGGCCGCAAGGGAATGGAGACGTCCCCCTTCCTCGGCTACGCGTCGACGGAGACCCACGAGGGCCTGTCCTGGTCGCTCGAGGGCTATCTCAACGACTACGGCATCGCGCAGATGGGCAAGAAGCTCTACCGCGAGACCGGAAAGAAGCGCTACAAGGAGGAGTCGGACTACTTCCTCAACAGGGCGCAGAACTATGTGAAGTTGTTCGATGCCGCCGCCGGTGGCGGGGACACGGACAGCAAGGGGTTCTTCCAAGGCCGTGATCTGAAGGGCGACTGGCGCGCCCCGTCCGGCGCGTACGACCCGCGGATCTGGGGTTACGACTACACCGAGACGAACGGATGGGGCTACGCGTTCACCGCACCCCAGGACTCCCGCGGTCTGGCCAATCTGTACGGCGGCCGCTCGGGGCTCGGCGACAAGCTGGACACGTACTTCTCGACGCCGGAGACCGCATCGCCCGAGTTCAAGGGCTCGTACGGTGGCGTGATCCACGAGATGACCGAGGCGCGGGACGTCCGGATGGGCATGTACGGGCACTCGAACCAGGTCGCCCACCACGCCACGTACATGTACAACGCGGCCTCGCAGCCCTGGAAGACCCAGGAGAAGGTCCGCGAAGTGCTGTCGCGTCTCTACGTCGGCAGCGAGATCGGGCAGGGCTACCACGGTGACGAGGACAACGGCGAGCAGTCGGCCTGGTACCTCTTCTCCGCGCTCGGCTTCTATCCGCTCGTCATGGGCAGCGGCGAGTACGCGATCGGCTCGCCGCTGTTCGAGAAGGCGACGGTCCGTATGGACAACGGGCGGACGCTGGTCGTGAAGGCGCCGAAGAACAGCGCGACGAACATCTACGTCCAGGGGCTGAAGGTCAACGGCAAGAAGTGGTCGTCGACCGCACTTCCGCACTCGGTGATCGCGAAGGGCGGTGTCCTGGAGTTCGACATGGGTGCGAAGCCGTCGAGGTGGGGCACGGGAGGTTCGGCGGCGCCGGTGTCGATCACGCGCGACGACAAGGTGCCGTCGCCGCGGGACGATGTCCTTGCGGGTACGGGTGAGCTGTTCGACAACTCCTCGGCCACATCCGCCGCTTCGTCCTCGGTGGACCTCCCGGTCGCCGACCGTACGCGTGCGCTCCAGTACACCCTGACCTCGGCGGACAGGGCCAAGGCCCCGTCGGGCTGGGTGCTGCAGGGCTCGTCGGACGGGTCGCGCTGGACGGACCTGGACGAACGCTCGGACGAGCCCTTCTCGTGGGACCGGCAGACACGGGCGTTCACGGTGGACGACCCGGGTACGTACGCGAAGTACCGGCTGGTGTTCACGGGCGGCGAGGCGACGCTGGCGGAGGTGGAACTGATCTCCTGACCCCTGGTTCGCCGGGGGTGGTGGCGGGTGAGCGGGCCGTGTGCCGGCCGGCTCACCCGGCACAGCTCTGTCTCAGGCCGGCGTGGTGGTGGCACTCACCGGAACCCGGTCGCTCACCGGAACTTGGACCATGCCCGGCGGTCGGCGGCGCGGGACTGCCCTCAAGAGCCCAGCCGGCGCAGGTCCCACCTCAGGCGTTCGCCGAGACTCGCACGCATCCGCTCCACCCTGTCCTCGTTCCCGTCGAGCTCGGCGAGCAGCTCGAAGGCCGCCGACACGGTGCCGTCGTCCGGGCTCGCAAACGCGTCCGCGTACAACAGCCAGATTGAGGGCGGCGAGGGCCACCGCCGTGGCCGGGACGGCCACTGGATACAGCACCTCGTTGACATTCACGTGGTCGATGATGCGCACGCCATGGCACCCCAGTTGTGCCGAGCCAGCTCGATCTCGAACAGTTCTTGCTTCATCAATCCTCCCTGATCCCCCACGGGCCCCCGGACCGAACCTGCACGCCGGGCAGGGAGTTCAGCTGTCGAGGCGGGTGTGGGGTTTCCGCGAGTGGTCAGAAGCCCCCGCGATGCAGTCGTCCCTCGTAGCGGGCCTCGAGTGTCGCGTTGCGCTCGAAGCCGCCCGGAAGGTTGGCGGAGATGTAGACGGGGACGTCGTGGCCCTCGGCGAGGAGGAGGGCGACGCTGTCGGCCACCACCATCTGGGCCAGGGTCGAGGACGTGAGGGTGGAGACGCCGCACAGGTGGCCGCCGCCGGGGAGCGGCAGGAGGGCGTCGCCCGCGGGGGCGCCGTTGTCGAGCACCGCGTCGGCCAGGTCGGCCAGGCGCTTGCCGCTGGAGTGCAGGGCGGGGACGGAGCGGGTGTGTTCCATCGAGGTGATGGCCACGAGGTGGTGGCCCTTCTCCTTCACCAACTGCGCCATGTCGACGATGGAGTTGTTGACCCCCGAGTTCGAGATGATCACGAAGAGGTCCTGCGGGCGCGGCGTGCTCAGTTCGTAGAGCCGCGCGGCGAGTCCCGGCCGGCGTTCGAGCAGCGGGTCGGCCAGCACGGAACGGTCCTCGCCGCCGCGGAGCACCAGGTCGCCGAGGCCGATCCGGTTCGTGGGGATGAGCCCTCCCGCGCGCCCCGAGATCTCCAGCGCCGTGGCCTGCGAGTGCCCGGTGCCGAAGGCGTGGATCACTCCGTCGGCCGCGACGCAGTCCGCGAACAGGCGGGCCGCCACCGTCACCGCCTCCTTGTTGGCGTCGATGGCCGCGTCGAGGGCGGCGCGCGCCTGGTCGGCGAAGAGGCTCGCGCCGATCTGCGGGTCGGTCATGGAGTTCCCACTCTCACTGTTCGGTCTCGCTCTTCAGTTGCGCTGTTCGGTTGCGCTCATCGGTTGCGCTCTTCGGTGCGCTGTTCGGTACGTTGCTTGGTTCACCGAACCGCAGCGGTTCAGGATCGTTGAAACGATGAACCAGACAGGTCAATGCGTCAAGAGGCCCGCCAGCGCCACGGCCCCCGCCCCGCCGTCCCGAACGGCCGCCATGCGCAGGCCCATTGACTCCACCCGTACGGCGAGACGACCGGCCAGCGGTCCGCCGGGGGCGATCAAGCCGCCGGTGGCGACCAGGAGTTCACCGCTGCCGGCGCCCAGCGCACGGAGTTTGTCGGCCAGTTCGTCGGCCGCATCGTCGAGCAGCCCGAGTGCCATCGGATCACCTTCCGCCGCGGCCCCGACCACCAGCGGGCTGAGCGCCGCCAGCGCGGCAGGCGGCCGGGAGTAGGCCCAGTCGGCGATGACGTCCCTGAGCAGGGGGCGGTCCGTTCGGTCTCTGCCGGGCGCGGCCTCCTCCAGCACACGCTCCACGAGCAGCCCCCGCGGCCCACGCCCGTCCAGGGCCCGCAGGGCCGCCCGCACGGCCTCCCGCCCGAGCCAGAACCCGCTCCCCTCGTCACCGAGCAGCCATCCGTGCCCGTCCACGATGTGCGCGCTGCGCCGCCCGCTGATCCGCGCGGCGGTCGCACCTGTGCCCGCGATCAGAACGAGCCCGTCCGCCGGCGCCCCGGGGCCCGAGGCGAACGCGACTTCGGCGTCCCCGTACACCTCCAGGGCGGCCGCCTCGATGCCCAGCGCCTCGAGCGCCCGCGCCAGGCACTCCACCGCGGCGTCCCGGCCACGCCCGTACCCCCCGCCCGCGAAGCCGGCCGCCACGGCTGCCCCGCGGCCGCGGATCCCGGCCGGCACGGCGGCTGCCATGGCTTCGCTCAAATGCCGTACGAGGGCGTCGGGTCGGACGCCCAGCGCGTTGCCGGGGCCGCTGTCCCCCGTACCCACCAGGCGGCCCGTGGCGTCCGCGCAGTACGCGCGGGTCCGGGTGCCTCCGGCGTCGATCCCTATCAGCAGGGGCAGTTCACGGGAGGCCAAGGACTGTTGCGCTGATTCATGGATCACACTGCATGGTGGTTGATAGAATCGCCGCCTGACAAGAGCTTCGCGCCGACCCCGGCCGCACCGCCCGGCACCATCCCGCCACGAGCCACGCGCACCCATCACGAGCCACGCGCCGGGCACACCCATCACGAGCCGGGCACCGCGCGCACCCGCCACGAATCGAGTCGAGCCCCCGTGATCACCACCCTGATCCACTCCGAACTGCCCCGGCTGACCGCCTCGTTGCGCAAGGTCGCCGAGCAGGTGCTCACCGATCCGGCGGCGCTCGCCCGCACCTCGGCGGCGGACCTCGGGCGCCGCACCGGCACGTCGCAGGCGACGGTCACCCGCTTCTGCCAGGCCATCGGGCTCGACTCGTACCAGGCGCTGCTGCTCGAACTCGCCAAGGAGCAAGGGCAGTTCGCCCAGGAGGGGTTCACGCGAGGGCAGCCGCTCGGGCCCGACATCGGCCCCGAGGACACCCTGGACCAGGTGATCGAGGTCATCGCGCACGCCGATCTCCAGGCGCTGCGCGGCACCGTCGAGCGCCTCGACCGCGACGCCCTCGAACGTGCGGCGCGGGCCGTGGCGAAGGCCCGCCGTATCGATGTGTACGGTGTGGGCGCTTCGGGTGTGCTGGCCCGCGAGGCGGAGGCGCGCCTTTTCGGGATCGGCTGCCAGGCCAGGGGCTGGACCGAAGTGCACGCCGCGGAGACCTCGGCGTCCCTGCTCACGCCCGCCGACGTGGCCATCGCGCTCTCGCACTCCGGCAGTACGCGCGAGGTGGTGAGCCCGCTGCGGCTGGCCGCCGAACGGGGGGCCACCACGATCGCCATCACCTCCGACCAGCGCTCACCCGCGGCCCAGGCCGCCTCCCTGCACCTCGTCTCGACCTCCGGCGAGACGAGCTTCCGGCACGGCGGGTTCGGCGCGCGGCACTCCGTCCTGCTGATCATCGACTGCCTGTACGCACGGGTGGCCCAGCTCTCGTACGACCGGGCCACGGCCTCCATCGCGCTCACGGCACACATCCGCGAGGAGCACGCGGCACGCGGCCGGCGCCGCACCTAGCCGGGCGGGCTGCTCACCGGAGCGGACTGCTCACCGGGACGGCTGATCACCGGGACGGGCGCTCACCCCGCGCGGCCCGTCGCATCGCGCGCCGTAAGCGCCTCGTAGTGCTCCACCTTCGCGTCCAACGCCCCCAGACAGTCCGTGAGTTCGGCGATCTGCTGCCGTACGGCCTCGCGGTGCCGGCGCAGCAGCGCGAGCCGGTCCGGTGCGCTCGCGTCCCCCTGTCTGCGCAGCTGTGCGAAGCGCCGCATATCGCGGATGGGCATCCCCGTGGTGCGCAGCCGGGTCAGGAACGCGAGCCACGCGAGGTCCTCCTCGCGGTACCGGCGCCGTCCGTCCGGCCCGCGTTCCACCCGGTCGAGGAGCCCGATCCGCTCGTAGTAGCGCAGGGTGTGGGCGCTCATGCCGGTGAGCTCGGAGGTCTCGGTGATGGTCCGGGTGCCGCGCCCGGCGCCCGACGGACTCCGGCCCGCACCTGAGGTGCTCCGGCTCGTACCTGAGGCGCTCCGGCCCGTACCCGACGCGCTCCGGCCCGTACCTGATGCAGTCATGCCACCACCGTAGGCAGACCCCGGCCCCCGCCCCCCCCGCGATCAGTGGTTCTCGAACACCTCCCTGGCCACTCCCACCGCGTTCAGGACCCGCGGGAACCCGGCGTACGACACGGTGTGCAGCAGCGCCTCGATCACCTGGGCCGGGCTCAGGCCGACGTTCAGGGCCGCGCCGATGTGCACGCGCAGCTGCGGGGCGGTGTCGCCGAAGGCCGTCAGGGCGCCGACGGTGACCAGTTGACGGCGCCGCGGGCTGAGCCACGGGCGGTGGTAGACGTCGCCGAAGGCGAACTCCACGATGTAGCGGCCCAGATCGGGCGCGATGTCGCCCAGGGACTCGATCACCTCGAGCCCGTGCTCGCCGTCGATCCGCTTCAGGTTCTCGGCGCCGCGCTCGTAGCGGTCGCGCGGATCGTTCTGCTCGGGCGGCTCGAACGTCACGCCACGGTCGGTGAAGACCTTCCGCGCCACGGCGACGGCGTTCAGCGCCCGGGGAAAGCCCATGAACGGCACGGTGTGGATCAGCGCTTCGACGATCTCGGCGGGACGCACGCCGACCCTCAGGGCCGCGTCGATATGGAAGTCCAGCTGGGGTGCGGTGTCGCCCTGGGCGGTGAGCGCGCCGATCGTCACCAACTGCCTCTGCTGGGGGTCGAGTCCGGGCCGGGAGTAGACGTCGCCGAAAGCGAACTCCACGATGTAGCGGCCCAGATCGGGGGCGATGTCCTGCAAGGACCTGATGGTTTCGGCCCCGCGCTCGCCCGAGATCCGGCGCAGGGTGGCGAAGCCCCGGGCGTACCGGTCGGACTCCGGGGGCGCCGCGGCGGCCGGCCCGGCCGCGGTGAGCGGTACGCCCGCGGCTCCGAGCCCGACGAGGGCGGCCTTGGCGACGGCGCGGCGGCTGGTGACAGGGTGCTGCTCCGGCTGAGTCATGGCGCCACCGTAGAAATTAGAGCGCGCGCTAACACAAGCCCGTCCTGCCCCGCCCGTACGAGCCGCCGGGCACACGAGCCGTCAGGCCCCCGAGCCCGCGAGTCCACAGTCACCCTGCGTGATCAGCCGCGGCGCGACAGGGACCCGTACCCCTTATAGGGTGAATAGTCCGATACGTAACTCCGATACGTGACGACGCATCGCGAACGTGACCGACGCCTCGCGAACGTAGCGCGCACGCCCCCAAGGAGAGCGCCTTGTCGCAACCGGACCTCCCCCAGGCCCCCGGCCCCGAGCCTCAGCAGCCGTCGGACCGCTCCCGCCGCCGAATACGCCCCGCCCTGTACGCCGCAGGCGGGGCGGTCGTGGTGCTCGGCGGCCTGTACGTGGCGGGGCTGGTGTCCGAGGGGTCCGGGATACCCGAAGGGACCACGGTGGAGGGCGTGGATCTGGGCGGGCTGAGCGCGAGCCAGGCACAGGAGCGCCTGGAGCAGGAGCGGGGGAAGGCATGGGCGGCCCCGCAGCCCGTGCGGATCGGGGATGAGACGGCCGAGGTGGATCCGGCCGAGGCGGGGCTCTCCGTGGACGCCGCGGCGACCGTCGAGCGGGCGAACGACACCAGCTCCAACCCCGTGACCGTGATCGCCGGACTGTTCGGCGACAGCGACCGGCCGGTCGATCCCGTGGTCCGTGTGGACGAGGCCAGGACGAAGGCCGCACTGGCCGCGCTGGCGAAGAAGTACGACCGCGAGGAGCGCGACGGCGCCGTCGCCTTCAAGGCGGGCGAGCCCGACGTGACCGAACCCCGCTCGGGCATCGCCCTCGACACCGGCCGCTCCCTCAGGACCCTGCGCTCCGCGTACCCGGCCGAGGACGCCGTACGGCTCCCCGTCGACGAGACGAAGCCCAAGGTGACCGAGGCCGAAGTCACCCGTGCCGTCGACGAGTTCGCCACCCCGGCGATGTCCGGGCCCGTCACCCTCACCGTCGGGGACAGCGAGCTGAAGCTGACACCGGCCACGCTCGGCCGCCATCTGAGTCTCGAGGCCGACGGCAAGGGCAAGCTCACGGGAAAGCTGGACGCCGAGGGCCTGTTGAAGGACCCGGAGGTGTCCCGGCCCCTGAACAAGGCGATCGGCGCACCGGTCAACGCCCAACTGCGCCTCGACGGCGAGAAGGTGGTCGTCGCGGCCGACGGAAAGCCGGGGCGCAAGGTCGACGCCGAGTCCCTCCAGGCGGCGGTCTTCCCCCTGCTCACCAAGACGGGCGGCGCGCGCACCGCGACCGTCGCGACCCAGACCGTACAGCCGGAGCTCACCGCGCAGAGCGTCAAGGAGCTGGGGATCAAGGAGCAGGTGTCCACGTTCACGGTGGAATTCCCCACCGCCCCGTACCGCACGATCAACATCGGACGGGCCGCGGAGCTGATCAACGGCTCCCTCGTACTCCCCGGCAAGGAGTGGAGCTTCAACCGCACGGTGGGCGAACGCACCGCGGAGAACGGCTTCACGGACGGCACGATGATCCTCAACGGCCGCTACTACAGCGCACCGGGCGGCGGTGTCTCCGCCGTGGCGACGACGATGTTCAACGCGATGTTCTTCGCCGGCGTCAAGCCCATCGAATACGGCGCGCACTCCTTCTACATCGAGCGCTACCCGGAGGGCCGTGAGGCCACGGTCGCCTGGGGCACCCTGGACCTGCGCTGGCTCAACGACTCGGGCCACGCGATCTACGTCCAGGCCACCGCCACGGACCACTCCATCACCATCACCTTCCTCGGCACGAAGAAGTACGACGAGGTGAAGTCGATCAAGGGGCCGCGCACCGACATCACCGAGCCCAAGAAGATCGAGGGCAAGGGCGACAAGTGCGAACCGCAGACCCCGTACGAGGGCTTCGACGTCGAGGTCGAACGCGTCCTGGTCAAGGACGGCCAGGAGGCGGGCCGGCAGACCTTCCGTACGCACTACACCCCGCGTGACGAGATCACCTGCGAGCCGGACACTCCCCCGGCGCCGCAGGTCGACCCCGATCCGCTTCCCTCGCAGGGAAGTTGATCCGCTGCCGCACGCCGGTCGGCGCGGCAGAAGCTCATCCCCCGGCCGCGGTCGCCAACCCCTGGTCCACGAAGCTGTACGGCGGCAGCGGTCCGTTGACGCGGAAGACCAGGTGGGGGTGTGACTGGCGCAGCTCCTCGACCGCGTTGAGCAGGTCCGCCGCCGAGTCGCGGTGCACGAGGAAGGACAGGTTGCCGATCCAGCCCGTGCTCTGCGGCGCTTCGCTGAGGGCGTCGGCCCTCGGCTCGAGCGCCTCGCGCACCAGGGCGGCGTCCGTCGCCTCGCGTGCCTGTACCGCCGCGGCGACCCTCTCGCCCAGGCGCATCTTGTCCTCGTGACTGCCGCCGCCCGCCTTGCGGTTGCTCTCCACCAGGGCGCGCAGACCGTCGTCCTGTCCCACCACGAGCCGCAGTACGGCGTCCTCGTCGTGCTGGACCTTCACGTTGTACTCGGCGCGGTCGCACAGCGCCCGCAGACGTTCCTTGTAGTGCTCCGCGTGCTGCTCCAGAGCGGCGGCCACCGCGCTGTCGTCCTCGGCCACGCTGCCGAAACGCATCGGCAGCACCGTGCCACCGGCGCCCGCCTCGGACAGGACGTGCTGATGGGCGAGGAGATCGCGGCGCTTGGGCCGCAGATCCTCGGGAGCGTCGCCGGCGAGGGCGGCGAGGCCGCCGCCGCGGACCACCCGGACCTTTCGGGCCGGGTCCCCGATGCCGTCGATGCCGTCCGGCAGGTTCGGATGCCCGGCGTCGGCGATTCCGTAGACGTACGTACTCATGCCTGCTCCTCCTCACGACGGCTGGACGAACCGCTCGACGAACGGCCGGACGAACTGCCGGACGAACGGCGCGAAGAAGCCTGCGCCTCGCCTTCCTTCCGGGCCTGGCGGAGTGCGTCCGACCCGGTCTGCGCGGCGCCTTCGAGCGCCCCCTTGGACTTGCCGCGCGCACCCGACTCCGTCGAGTCGCCCACGATCTCGGTCAGACCCGAGGGCTTCTTGCTGCCCGTCTCCAGGTCGAGCCGGTTGCACGCCTCCGCGAAGCGCAGATAGGTGTCCACACTGGCGACGACCACACGGATGTCGATCTTCAGGATCTCGATGCCGACGAGCGAGACGCGCACGAACGCGTCGATCACGAGGCCTCGGTCGAGGACCAGTTCCAGGACGTCGTAGAGACCACTGGTGCCTCCGCTGCCGCCGGCCTGCTGGGTGGTGGCGACCGTCATGGGCGTTTCCTCCCTGTCTGTTGTGCTGGGTTCCGGTGGCCTCCCGTGTGCCCTTCGCGCCACCGCCCAACCTCCTGTGTTCCGGCGATCTCGATGAGCAGTGGCTCGTGTCCCGAGCGGCCGGGCATGGCCGAGCCCCCGCCCGGGAAGTCCGGGCGGGGGCTCGATCAAGCCTCGGTCAGGCCGTGGGAGGCGCCGGTCAGGCCTTGTCCTGCATGGAGCTGCGGGCCGGATTGGCCTGCTCGGCGGCCTTGGGGTCCTTCTCGTCCGCCTTGGCGCGCACACCGTCCCTGATGCGCTCGCCGATCGACTTGTCGATGTTCGACCAGTACTCGAAGGCGCGCTGGAGGACCGGCTCGCTCACACCGTTGAGCAGATGCCCGACGACGTTGTCGACGAGGCGGTCCCGTGCGGCGTCGTCGAGGACCTCGCGCACCATGGTCCCCGGCTGGCCCCAGTCGTCGTCCTCGGGGTGCGAGACGTAGGCGGCGCGGGTGATCTCCCCGTCCGCGTGCCAGCTCGGCGGGGCGTGGCGGTCGCTGTCGGCTGCCGGTCCGCCCTTGGAGTTCGGCGCGTACACCGGGTCGGAGGCGAGCCGGTATGCCATGGCGCCGTCCTTGGTGTACGTGTGCACCTCGCTCTTGGGGGCGTTGACCGGCAGCTGCTGGTAGTTGGACCCGATGCGGTAGCGGTGCGCGTCCGCGTACGAGAACAGCCGCGCGAGCAGCATCCGGTCGGGGCTCGGCCCGATACCGGGGACGAAGTTGTTCGGCTGGAACGCCGCCTGCTCGATCTGGGCGTGGTTGTCCGTGGGATTGCGGTCGAGCGTCATCCGCCCGACCTCGATCAGCGGGTAGTCGCCGTGCGGCCAGACCTTGGTCAGGTCGAACGGGTTGAACCGGTACGAGGCAGCCTCGTCGTACGGCATGACCTGCACGTACAGCGTCCAGCTCGGGAACTCCCCGTCGCGGATGTGCTCGAAGAGATCACGCGTGTGGTAATCCGTGTCGGCCGCGGCCATCTGGTCGGCTTCGTGCTGCGTGAAGAATTCGATGCCCTGGTCGGTCTTGAAGTGGTACTTCACCCAGAAGCGCTCGCCCTGCGCATTGATCCACATATACGTGTGGGAGGTGTAGCCATTCATGTGGCGCCAGGTGCGCGGGATACCGCGGTCGCCCATCAGCCAGGTGACCTGGTGGGCCGATTCGGGCGAGAGGGTCCAGAAGTCCCACTGCATGTCGTGGTCGCGGAGGTTGTTGTCCGCCCTGCGTTTCTGGGACCGGATGAAGTGCTGGAATTTCATCGGGTCCTTCACGAAGAACACCGGGGTGTTGTTCCCCACCATGTCGTAATTGCCTTCGGTGGTGTAGAACTTCACCGCGAATCCGCGCGGGTCGCGCCAGGTGTCCGGGCTGCCGCGCTCGCCGGCGACGGTGGAGAAGCGGATGACCAGTTCGGTTCGTGTGCCGGGCTGGAATACAGCGGCCTTCGTGTACGCGCTCACGTCCGCGGTCACCTCGAAGTGGCCGAATGCGCCACTGCCCTTGGCGTGCGGCTGCCGTTCGGGGATCCGCTCCCGGTTGAACTGCGCCATCTGCTCGATCAGATACGAGTCCTGCAGCAGGATCGGTCCCCCGGCGCCGACCGTCAGCGAATGTTCATCGCTCTCGACCGGGGCTCCGGAGTCCGTGGTGGTCGCCTTGCCGGTGAGGTCGGTCATTTCGGGGGCTCCTTGTCCTCGCACGGGTGGTCCGTGGCCCTTGCACGGGTTGTCCCTGGCCCTTGGACGGGTCGTCCGTGGCACGGCCACGACGCGTCGTGTGCCCGTAAGCCACCCGAAAAATCATCGCGCCACCGAGCGATACCCGCCATTTCTCGGCCGGCCCCGGCCCCACCCGCGCACCCCCTTGCCGTGCGCGGCGGCCGGTGCAACTTTGATTACATGCTTACAGCCGAACAGCAGGAGAAAGTGCGCGGCTGGTTCGCCGGCCGTATCCCCCAAGGGCTCTTCGACGGTCCGCCCGAAGTCACCGTGGACCGCGAGGAGATCACTGTCATCGGGCGGATCCCCGAGCCCGCCGTGGACGAGAAGGCCTCCGCCGCCGAGAGGGCCGCGGCGGTCGAGGGCCGTATCCAGGAGTTCCGCGAGCGCACCAGGGACGAGCGCATCGGCGTCGCCCAGGAAGCCGAGCACCGCTTCCGCAAGAAGGTCTCCTGGGGCGTGCGCTGCGGGGACGAGAAGGCCCTGTTCACGCATGTCTCCGCCCCCGTGATGACCCGCCTTCGCCAGCCCGAGCGCCAGGTGCTGGACACCCTGGTCGCGGGCGGTGTGGCGCGCAGCCGCAGTGAGGCGCTCGCGTGGTGCGTACGCCTGGTGCAGCGCCATGCCGACGACTGGCTGACCGAGCTCCAGGACTCCCTGGAGACGGTGCGCAGGGTGCGCGCGCAGGGTCCCGACGCCGCCGGGTGAAGGGGAAAACGCCTCGACAGATCTCCGCGGGCCCGCCTACGATCTTGGGCAGCATCGCGTGCCGGTCACCGACCGGGTGAGGCATGGAGGTGCCGGAGATTGCCTGTGGAGGCATTCACCCGTGTCAGTTCAGTTCAACCACACCATCATCGCGTCCAAGGACGCACGAGAGTCCGCCGAGTTCTTCGCGGAGCTGCTGGATCTCGAAGTAGGCGCCCCCTGGGGGCCGTTCATCCCCGTCGTGCTCGACAACGGGGTGACGCTCGACTTCGCCACCGCGCCGGACGGCAACACCCCGCTGCAGCACTACGCCTTCCTCGTATCGGAAGACGTCTTCGACGCCGCGTACAAGAAGATCGCGGATCGCCGCATCGAGCACTGGGCGGACCCGCACCGACGGCATCCGGGCGAGTACAACACCAACGACGGGGGCAAGGGCGTGTACTTCCTCGACCCGTCGGGGCACGCGATGGAGATCCTGACCGTCCCCTATGGCGGCTGGCCCAAGGCCTGACCTCGCACAACGCAAGGGCCGCACTCCTCGTGACGAGGAGTGCGGCCCTTGTGCCGTACCGGAGCCCTTACTTGCGGATCAGGCTGCGCAGCACGTACTGCATGATGCCGCCGTTGCGGTAGTAGTCCGCCTCACCGGGGGTGTCGATGCGGACGACCGCGTCGAACTCCACACCGGTGTCGGTGGTGACCTTGACCGTGCGCGGCGTGGTGCCGTTGTTGAGCTCCTCGACGCCGGTGAAGGAGAAGGTCTCCTCGCCGGTCAGGCCGAGGGACTCGGCCGAGGCGCCCTCCGGGTACTGCAGCGGCAGGACGCCCATGCCGATGAGGTTCGAGCGGTGGATGCGCTCGTACGACTCGGCGATGACGGCCTTGACGCCGAGCAGCGCGGTGCCCTTGGCGGCCCAGTCACGGGACGAGCCCGAGCCGTACTCCTTGCCCGCGAGCACGACGAGCGGGATGCCCTGCTCGATGTAGTTGCGCGAGGCGTCGTAGATGAACGACACCGGGCCGTCCGCCTGGGTGAAGTCGCGGGTGAAGCCGCCCTCGGTGCCCGGCGCGATCTGGTTGCGCAGGCGGATGTTGGCGAACGTGCCGCGGATCATGACCTCGTGGTTACCACGGCGCGAGCCGTAGGAGTTGAAGTCACGACGCTCCACACCGTGCTCGGTGAGGTACTTGCCGGCCGGGGTGTCGGCCTTGATCGCACCGGCCGGGGAGATGTGGTCGGTGGTGACCGAGTCGCCCAGCTTGGCGAGCACGCGGGCGCCCGAGATGTCGGAGACCGGGGTGGTCTCCATCGTCATGCCCTCGAAGTAAGGGGGCTTGCGGACGTAGGTGGACTCGCTGTCCCACTCGAAGGTGTTGCCGGTCGGGATCGGCAGCGCCTGCCACTGGGCGTCGCCCGCGAAGACGTCCTGGTAGGACTTGTTGAACATGTCCTCGCCGATGGCGTTCGCCACGACGTCGTTGACCTCGGCCTCGGTGGGCCAGATGTCGGCCAGGTAGACCGGCTTGCCGTCCTGGTCGATGCCGAGCGCCTCGGTGGTGATGTCCACCTTCATCGAACCCGCGAGGGCGTACGCGACGACCAGCGGCGGGGACGCCAGGTAGTTCATCTTGACGTCGGGGTTGATCCGGCCCTCGAAGTTGCGGTTGCCGGAGAGCACCGAAGTCACGGCCAGGTCATGGTCGTTGACGGCCTTCGAGACCTCCTCGGGCAGCGGGCCCGAGTTGCCGATGCAGGTGGTGCAGCCGTAGCCGACCAGGTTGAAGCCGACCTTGTCGAGGTAGGGGGTGAGCCCCGCCTTGTCGAAGTAGTCGGTGACGACCTTGGAACCCGGGGCGAGCGTGGTCTTGACCCACGGCTTGCGGGTCAGGCCCTTCTCGACGGCCTTCTTCGCGACGAGCGCGGCGGCGACCATCACGTACGGGTTCGAGGTGTTGGTGCAGGAGGTGATCGCGGCGACGGTGACGGCGCCGTGGTCGATCTGATACGTCGATCCGTCGGGGGCGGTCACGGTGACCGGGTTCGTCGGGATGCCGTTGGTGTGCGCCGGGGCGTCGGAGGCCGGGAAGGACTCCTTGCCCGCCTCCTCGTCGTCGGCCACGTAGTTGCGTACGTCGACGGCGAACTGCTCGGCGGCGTTCGCGAGGACGATGCGGTCCTGCGGGCGCTTCGGACCGGCGATGGAGGGGACGACCGTGGAGAGGTCGAGCTCCAGCTTCTCGGAGAAGTCCGGCTCGGCGGCCGGGTCCAGCCAGAGGCCCTGCTCCTTGGCGTACGCCTCGACGAGCGCCAGCTGCTGGGCGTCGCGGCCCGTCAGCTTCAGGTACTTGATGGTCTCGTCGTCGATCGGGAAGATCGCGGCGGTGGAGCCGAACTCCGGCGACATGTTGCCGATGGTGGCGCGGTTCGCGAGCGAGGTGGCGGCGACGCCCTCACCGTAGAACTCGACGAACTTGCCGACGACACCGTGCTTGCGCAGCATCTCGGTGATCGTGAGCACGAGGTCCGTGGCGGTGGTGCCCGGCTTCAGCTCACCCGTCAGCTTGAAGCCGACGACGCGCGGGATGAGCATCGAGACCGGCTGGCCCAGCATCGCGGCCTCGGCCTCGATACCGCCGACGCCCCAGCCCAGGACGCCCAGGCCGTTGACCATCGTGGTGTGCGAGTCGGTGCCGACGAGGGTGTCGGGGTACGCCTGGCCGTTGCGGACCATGACCGTACGGGCCAGGTGCTCGATGTTGACCTGGTGCACGATGCCGGTGCCCGGCGGGACGACCTTGAAGTCGTCGAACGCGGTCTGGCCCCAGCGCAGGAACTGGTAGCGCTCCTTGTTGCGGCCGTACTCCAGCTCCACGTTCTGGCCGAAGGCCTCCGCGGTGCCGAACTTGTCGGCGATGACGGAGTGGTCGATGACCAGCTCGGCCGGGGAGAGCGGGTTGACCTTCGCCGGGTCGCCGCCGAGCTCCTTGACGGCCTCACGCATGGTGGCGAGGTCCACGACACAGGGCACACCGGTGAAGTCCTGCATGATCACGCGGGCGGGCGTGAACTGGATCTCCTGGCTCGGCTGAGCCTGAGAGTCCCAGTTGCCGAGGGCGCGGATGTGGTCGGCGGTGATGTTCGCGCCGTCCTCGGTACGGAGCAGGTTCTCCAGGAGAACCTTGAGGCTGTAGGGAAGGCGTGCGGCGCCCTCGACCTTGTCCAGCCGGAAGATCTCGTAGGACTCGTCACCCACGCTCAGCGTGCTGCGGGCGTCGAAGCTGTTCGCCGACACGACAGTCTCCTTCATATATGTGCGCGTTCCACCGCATCCTGCCGTCACGCCCCCTGGGCGATCCGCTAAGGTAAGGCTTAGTTAGGGTCGCCTTACCCGCCGGACCGACACCGGCGTGCGGCCGCGGTGCGCCTCGGCAGATATCTCGATGTCGAGATAACTCTAGTACATCACCGGAGCCTGGTCATGCCCCGGCCTGTTGCGCTGGTCACGTACGGGTGCCCGCAAGTGCGTTCCCCATCCTGGTCAGGGCCTCGCGGAGCACCGCCGGTGAGGTGGCGAAGTTGAGGCGTACGCAGCCGGCGCCGCCGGTGCCGAAGACATGGCCCGAGCTGAGGGCGACCCGTGCGCGGTCGAGGAACATCCTGGCGGGTCCGGCCAGTTCGGAGACGATGCCGGGGCCGTCGAGCGGGTGCTCGTCGTGGAGCCCCAGCGCGGTGCAGTCGAGCCAGGCGAGGTAGGTGCCCTCGGGCCTGAGGTGGCGAACGCCTGGCAGGTGTTCCGCCACCAAGTTTCCCAGCAGAGTCCGGTTGGCGTCGAGTCCGGCGATGAGCTCGTCGAGCCAGCCGGCGCCCTTCTCGTACGCGGCGGTGTGGGCGATGACGCCGAGGTGGCTGGGCCCGTGGCTCACCTCCTCGGGCAGGCGGCGCAGGTCGTCGGCGGCTTCGGGGCCCGCGATGGCGAGGGCCGCTTTGAGTCCGGAGAGGTTCCACGCCTTGGACGCCGACATGAGCGCGAAGGCGTTCTCGGAGCCCGGCACGCTCAGATACGGCGTGAAGACGGCGCCGGGCAGGACCAGCGGTGCGTGGATCTCGTCCGAGACCACGCGGACACCGTGCCGGCGGGCCAGCTCGGCGACCGTCTCCAGTTCGGTACGGGTGTGTACGGCGCCGGTCGGGTTGTGCGGGTTGCTCATGAGGAAGGCGGCGGCCCGGCCGCCGCTGCGGGCCCGTATGAACGCGTCCTCCAGGGCGGCGGGATCGATCCGGCCGTCGGGGCCGAGGGGCGCCTCGACGATCTCGCGGGCGTCGTGGCCGACGAACGCGTAGAAGGGCGGATACACCGGCGAGCACACCACAACCGCGTCCCCGGGCCGGGTGATCAGCCGGAGCACCTCCACGATGCCCAGCATCACATCGGGCACGATCGCCGTGCGCTCGACGGCGAGACCGTGCCACTGCCACCGCTCGGCGGCGAAGCCGGCCAGGGCCCGTGCGTATCCGTCGCCGTGGGCGTAACCGGTGTCGCCGAGGTCGATCGTGGCGCGCAGCGCGTCCGCGACCGCCGGGGCGAGAGGCACATCCATCTCGGCCACCCACAGCGGCAGGACGTCCTCGGGGTACGTCCGCCATTTCACGCTGGTGCGGCGGCGGAGCTGGTCGAGGGTCAGCTGGACGAGGGGGTCGGTGCGCGGTGCGTCGGGGGCGGGGTGCGTCTCGGAAGCCTGGTGGGTCGCCATCGCGCCAGAACATCCGAAGCCTCCGCGGAGGTCAACGGGTCGGACCGGTCCGGATGAGCTGTGCCCGCAGGCTCTCGGCCGCACCGCGCACCTCGTCGGCCTGCGCCGTGTACCCGCCGTCCGCCAGGGCCTGCGCCAGGTCGTCGTGCTCGCGCACGATGAACCGGCCCAGATTCACCCGCTGCCACCACGCGAGGCTGTCGTCGCCGGGTGCGTCCACAGTGGTGCGCAGGGCGAGCAGGGTGCGTGCGGCCGGTTCGAGGTGTCCTGCTCTGCGTTCGAGTCCGGCGAGGTCCCGGAGAGCGGAGACGCGGTCCCACGCGGTCTCCTGCAGCGCGACGTACAGGCGCTGGGCGCGCAGGGCCTGGGGCAGATCGCCGAGGCGGTCGAAGTCGCGCGCCAGGGAGCCGAGCGGAGCAGGGTTCAGCTTGCCGGGGTTGCGGGGGTCCCGCAGCAGGCTCTGGTTGAGCTCGATCTCGTCGAGGCGGCGGATGAGAGGGACTCGTGCGAACTCGGTGAGGCCCTGGTCGGCCGCCAGGTCGGTCCATGTCTCGAGGGGTTCGTCGGACGGGTCGGTCCCGAACATCGCCTCGTCCATCTCCCGCGCCCACTCCCGCAGCGCGGACCCGTCGGACCCGTCGGACCCGTCGGACCCGTCGGCCCCGTCAGCCCCCAGGTCCCGTATCTCACTCAGCCCGCACGCCGTGTCGAAGTCCGTCTCGCGTATCTCGTCGAGCAGCGCCAGGTCCTCTGCCTGCCCCTGCAACCCGATGAGTACGGCAGCGAGCCTGAGCTCGTCCGTCATCGACGACTCGGCCTCGTGGCGAATCAGCTTGCGCAGTACGGGGAGGTCCTCGTCCGCACGGTCGAACTGGGCGGCCCGCAGGGCGAGTCGGCGCTGTACGGGATCCTGCGCCATGGCCTGCCACGCCTGGTCGTCGCCGCCGCGCAGTGCGGCGAGGCCGGCGCGGCCGGCGGCGAGTACCGGCTCCCACAGCGGCGGACGCGGGTGACGGTCGAGGAGGTCGTACGCGCGGCCCTCTTCCGCGTTGAGCAGCACGAAGTCCGGCTCGGTACGCAGCAGTGCGGCGTACAGCAGGCCGATGAGTTCCGCCGGGGAACGGTCGGGGAAGCCCAGGGCTGCGCGGAGTTCGGTGCGCTCTTCGTCGATGCCGTAGCACTCGCGGAGCTCGTCCTCCGTCTCCGTGACGGCGGCGCGCAGGGCCTCCTCCCCGTCCTGGGGCGACAGTGCGAGACAACTCCCCCAGCCGGGCAGGCCGGTCAGGATGTCCAGCGCCTCGTCGACGGTGGACCCGATGATCCCGGCCTCGCCCTCCGAGGACGCGTACAGGACGGACCCGTCGGCGCACCGGAAGAACGTGCCGCCGGTGTCGTCCCCGGCCAGCACCTCGAGCGCGCCGCCCGAGGCGAGCCGCACCTCCTCGACATGGCCGTGCGCGGCCCGTTCCAGGTCGAAGGTGAAGGGGAAGGCGGCGAGGGCGGCCAGTCGGGGGTCCCGGCGCAGCAGACGGAGGGCTTGATCGGTCACGGCGGCGACCGTAACAGGGCGCCGTGACCGCCCCTCGGTTGCACCCTCGTCCGGCCGACCGGACGATTCCCCTATGTTCAGTGGCGCGCATGTGATCCTCTACAGCCCGGACGCCGACGCCGACCGGGCCTTCATCAAGGACGTCCTCGGCTTCGCGCATGTGGACGCGGGCCACGGCTGGCTGATCTTCAAGTTGCCGCCGGCGGAGGTCGCGGTCCATCCGACGGACGACGAGCCGAAGCACGAGTTCTATCTGATGTGCGAAGACCTCGACGCCGTACGAGAAGAGCTCGCCCGGCACGGACTCGACTTCAGCCGGCCCGTCAGCGACCAGGGGTGGGGGCGGCTGACCGGGGTGCGGATGCCGAGCGGGGCCGAACTTCCGCTGTACCAGCCGCTGCATCCGGTGGCGCACAGCCTTTGAGCACACCGCTCGCGGCGGCGGCGCGAACCGCGGTGTGCGCGTCTGAGGTCCTTCGGCGCGGGTACTCGCAAGCGCGGTACCCCACCGTCAGGAGACAGGTATGCCTCTCACGTTCCGCAAGAGTTTCCGGATCCTTCCGGGCGTCACACTGAACATCAACCGCCGCTCCTGGTCGATCACGACCGGCGGCCGGCACGGACCGCGCCGAACTCACAGCAGTACGGGCCGGCGCACCACCTCGATGGATCTGCCGGGACCTTTCGGCTGGCGGCGAACCGAGCATTCCGGACGAACCCGTCGCAACCGGCGCCACTGGATGGGCAGGTGACGACGCCCGGCCACCCGGACGGACGTGCTCCGTTTCCCCTCTATCTCACATCCGGTATACGGTCGCGCCATGGCAGACGACTACCTCGTACGCATCGGCAAGCTCATCCGTGACGCCCGGCAACACCGGGGCTGGACACAGTCGCAGCTCGCCGAGGCACTCGGTACCAGCCAGAGCGCCGTCAACCGCATCGAACGCGGCAACCAGAACATCAGCCTTGAGATGATCGCCCGAATCGGTGAAGCCCTCGACAGCGAGATCGTGTCGCTGGGCTACTCGGGGCCGATGCACCTCAGGGTCGTCGGCGGGCGCCGGCTGTCCGGCTCGATCGACGTCAAGACGAGCAAGAACGCATGCGTGGCGCTCCTTTGCGCCTCGCTGCTCAACAAGGGCCGCACCGTGCTGCGCAGGGTCGCACGGATCGAGGAGGTCTACCGCCTCCTCGAGGTCCTGAACTCCATCGGAGTCCGCGCCCGTTGGATCAACGACGGCAAGGACCTCGAGATCGTCCCGCCGGCCACGATCGACATGGACGCGATCGACTCGGCGGCGGCCATCCGCACCCGCTCGATCATCATGTTCCTCGGCCCGCTGCTGCACCGCATGGACCGCTTCAAGCTGCCGTACGCGGGCGGTTGCGACCTCGGTACGCGCACGATCGAGCCGCACATGATCGCGCTGCGCCGCTTCGGTCTGGACATCGCGGCGACCGACGGCATCTACCACGCGACGGTCGACCACTCGATCAAGCCGGACCGGCCGATCGTGCTGACCGAGCGCGGCGACACCGTGACCGAGAACGCGCTGCTCGCGGCCGCCCGCCACGACGGCGTGACCGTGATCCGCAACGCCTCGTCCAACTACATGGTCCAGGACCTGTGCTTCTTCCTGGAGGCGCTCGGCGTCAAGGTCGAGGGCATCGGCACCACCACGCTCACCGTGCACGGCGTCGCGAACATCGACGTCGACGTGGACTACTCGCCCTCCGAGGACCCGGTCGAGGCGATGAGCCTGGTGGCCGCGGCCGTCGTGACCGAGTCCGAGCTCACCATCCGCCGTGTGCCGATCGAGTTCATGGAGATCGAGCTCGCGGTCCTCGAGGAGATGGGTCTCGACCACGACCGCTCGGCGGAGTACGCGGCGGACAACGGCCGTACGCGCCTGGTGGACCTGACCGTGCGGCCCTCGAAGCTCGAGGCGCCGATCGACAAGATCCACCCGATGCCGTTCCCGGGTCTGAACATCGACAACGTCCCGTTCTTCGCGGCGATCGCGGCGGCGGCCCAGGGCAAGACCCTGATCCACGACTGGGTCTACGACAACCGCGCGATCTACCTCACGGACCTCAACCGCCTCGGCGGCCGGCTCCAGCTGCTGGACCCGCACCGCGTCCTGGTCGAGGGCCCGACCCGCTGGCGCGCGGCCGAGATGATGTGCCCGCCCGCGCTGCGTCCGGCGGTCGTCGTGCTGCTCGCGATGATGGCGGCGGACGGCACGTCGGTGCTGCGCAACGTGTACGTGATCAACCGGGGTTACGAGGACCTCGCCGAGCGCCTCAACTCGGTGGGCGCTCAGATCGAGACCTTCAGGGACATCTAGTCGCTTCGGTTGCCTGAGTGTGTGAAGGCCCTCGCGTCGGGAGACCGGCCGAGGGCCTTCTCCATGTGGTCGAGGCGCCTCAGCGTGTGGTGGCGCATCCAGAAGAGCCAGGCGGTGAAGGCGGTGCCGCACAGCAGCGCGATCAGGGCCGCGGGCCACCGGCCGGCCGAGGCGTACGCCACCGGGATCAGGGCGAGGATGCCCAGAAACCCGTAGAGCGCCCAGGGACGCGTGCCCATCTCCTGGCGCCGGCGGGCGACGAGACCGCGCATCACGTCCCGCTCATGCGGGTCCTCGGGGATGCGGCCCTTCCACAACTGCCGTTCGGCCAGCCGAAGTTCCTCGCTGTCGACCCGCAGCGCGGACAGGACCGAGCGGCGGCGCAGCAGGAACACCGCGGCGACTCCCCCGGTGATCAGTGCGCCGCGCAGTAGCCACAAGGCCACCGGCTCATCCGGATCCGCCCACCGGAAGACACCCGCCACCAGGACGAACGAGACGGCGATCTGCGCGATCGGGCTCCGGTCGAAGCGACGCTTCAGGCCGCGCATGGCAGTCAGCTCCCTTCCCTGTCGAGACCGTGTTCCTTCCGGGTACCCAGGCCCCCTGTCGCACGCCTCGCCCAGGGCAGTGACAGGATCCGTCGCCCGGCGCGTCTCAAGGGTGAGCATGAAGCGACAGCGGCGCCGAGGGGGAGGCAGCGGGTGGGCAGACATGAGGAACGGCACGAGGAGTTCCGGGAGTTCGCGGCGACGCGCGGCGCCCGGCTCTTCCGCACCGCGCTGCTCCTGACCGGCGGCGACTGGCACGCGGCCGAGGATCTGGTGCAGACCGCGCTCGGCAAGGCGTACGCCTCCTGGAGCAAAGTGCGGCGGGCCGACAACCGGGACGCCTATGTGCGTTCCGTACTGGTGCGGACGCATCTGACGCAGCGGCGCCTCAAGTCGAGCGGCGAACGGCCGGCGTCCGAGCTGCCCGAGGGCGCGTACGGCGACGGGGACCCGGCGCTGCGGGTGGCGCTGCTGCAGGCACTGGCCCAACTGCCGCCCAGGGACCGGGCGGTGCTCGTCCTTCGGTACTGGGAGGACCGCAGCGTGGAGCAGACGGCGGCGGAGCTGGGGCTGCGCGCCGGGACCGTACGCAATCGCTCGATGTCGGCGCTGGCGAAACTGCGCGACCTGCTGGACGGCGACCGCGAGTCGCTCACCACGATCTGACGAGGGGGTACGAGAGATGGTTCGGCTGGACGAGCAGGAACTGACGCGGGTGATGGGCGAGGCGGTGGGCGGGGTGCGCCCCGCCACGCATGAGCTGGTGGAGGGGGCGACTCGGCGGGGCCGGCGGCTGAAGGCCCGGCGACGGGTCGCGTACAGCGCTGCGGCGTGCGTCTTGGCGGGAGTGGTGGCCGGGACGTCGCTGCTCGGGTCACCACCGGTGTCCGGGGACGGGATGCGGACGTTGCCGGGGATGACGGACGGGGGGCCGGGCGAGGTGGTGTTCCCTGACTTCTCCCGGTTGCCCGACTCTCCGGAAGTACCTCCTGGCAAGGAGCCGTTGACCGCTCGGGCGCTGGCCATGACGCTGGACCAACTGCTGCCTCAGAACTCCGAGAACGCTGGGTATTCGGCCCAGATCGCAACCAACGCAGATGAGGGAAAGGCCGGAACCGGGCCCTTCGACGGCATCGTGCTCAGGCAAGTGGAACCACGGACGGCCGGGCCCGGGGTGGGAATCAGAGTGCATTCCGAATTCCACCGCACGACAGACATGGAGACCCTCTTCTCCTGCAAGGCGGGCATGGACAAGCGCACCTACGTCTACGCAGTCCGGACGGAAACCAAGTCCTGCGGGGTCCGCAACCTCGATGACGGCTCCGTACTCATGTTGCTCGAAAGCGCGCCCGGTTCGAGGGCCCAACATGCCGCCTGGCGCCTGCGACCCGACGGCCTGCTCATCATCAGCCAGTCGACCGGCATGGGCTCCGCCGAGCCTCCTCACTCCCTCGCGGAGATGGAACAGATCGTCTCCAGTGACCAGTGGCAGGTCTACGTCGACCCCGAGGTCAACGAGCGCGCCAACCAACTCGAGCCGTTCCACGAGATACGTGGTGAAGTAGCTCCGAGACTGGCCCGCACGGAGACCGACTAGCCCACCGCCGCCACCCCGTCCAGCTCGACGAGGCACTCCTCGTCCCAGAGCCGGACCGCACCGATCACCGCCATCGCCGGGTAATCGCGGCCCGCCAACCTCCGCCAGATACGGCCGAGTTCGGGCGCACGCTCCCGATAGTCGGCCACATCCGTGGCGTACACCGTGACGCGGGCGAGGTCCTTCGGGGTTCCGCCCGCGGCCGCGAGGGCCGTCAGGAGGTTGGTGAGGGCCTGCTCGAACTGTTCCACCAGCGTCGCGCCGACGACCTTGCCGTCGACGTCCAAGGCGGTCTGGCCCGCCAGGAACACCAGACGCGACCCGCTCACGGTGACCGCGTGCGAGAAGCCTGTCGCCGGCGACAGGGAAGCGGGGTTGATGCGTTCCAGGCTCATGCGGGACCGGACTCCTCGGAGGATGCGACGGACGGGGCGGACGAGGCGGACGAGGCGAGGGACTTGTACAGCTCCTTGGCGATGATCTCGCGCTGGACCTCGCTCGCACCCTCATAGATGCGCGGCGCGCGCACCTCGCGGTAGAGGTGTTCGAGCAGATGGCCGCGCTGCAGGGCGCGGGCGCCGTGCAGTTGGACGGCCGCGTCCACGACCTGCTGCGCCGTCTCCGTCGCGAGCAGCTTCGCCATCGCGGCGCGCCGCGGCACGTCCGGCTCTCCCCGGTCGTACGCGGCCGCCGCGGCGTAGACGAGCAGCCGCGCGGCCTCCGTGCGCGTGGCCAGCTCGGCCACCTGGTGTGAGACCGCCTGGAGGTCCTTCAACACCCCACCGAACGCCTGGCGTTGAGCCGTGTGCGCCACCGTCGCATCCAGCGCTGCCTGCGCCATCCCGAGCGCGAACGCGCCCACGCTCGGGCGGAAGAGGTTGAGGGTGGTCATGGCCACCCGGAAGCCTTGGTCGACGGAGCCGAGAACGTCCTCCCGGCCCACCCGCACACCGTCGAAGGCCAGCGAGCCGATGGGGTGCGGCGAGAGCATGTCGAGGGGCGAGCCGGTCAGCCCGGGCCGGTCGGCCGGCACCAGGAACGCCGTCACTCCGCGCGCACCCGCCCCCGGGGTCGTACGGGCGAAGACGGTGTAGAAGTCGGCGCCGGGCGCGTTGGAGATCCAGCATTTCGATCCGGTGAGCAGCCAGCCGTCGCCCTCGGCACGGGCCTCGAGCGAGAGCGCCCCCGCATCCGACCCCGCCCCCGGCTCGCTGAGCGCGAAGGCGGCGACCGCGCGGCCCGCCGAGACCTCGGGGAGCCAGCGGGCACGCTGGGCGTCGGTGCCGTGGGCATGGACGGGATGGGCGCCGAGACCCTGGAGGGCGAGGGCCGTCTCCGCCTCCGTGCAGCCGTACGCGAGCGACTCCCGCATCAGGCACAGCTCGAGGGAGCCGGAGGTGAACAGGCGGGAGAGCAGGCCGAGTTCACCGAGGGCGGCCACCAACGGGCGGTTCACCTCACCCGGTTCACCCGCCTCGACGAGCGGGCGCAACCGGGTGGCGGCCAGCTCCCGCAGCTCGGCACACCACTGAAGCTCCTTGGGATCCAGGGCGAATTCCGGCACGGTGGTGCTCCCTCCGACGGACGTATCGCGCAGTGTTGACTGTCG
This sequence comes from Streptomyces mesophilus, assembly GCF_040300965.1. Lineage (GTDB taxonomy): Bacteria > Actinomycetota > Actinomycetes > Streptomycetales > Streptomycetaceae > Streptomyces > Streptomyces mesophilus_A. Next base: position 42,845 of record NZ_JBEPEW010000028.1, read on the forward strand.
TCATCATCACGATACGCTCGTTGCGCGACCCCACCACAGTGAAGGGGCAGCCAATATGGAGCCGACACCGCTCAGCACGTCCGCCCACGCCGACACCTTCGCGCGGGACCACCTGCCGCCCGCGGATCAGTGGCCGGAACTCACCTTCGACCTGCCCGAGCTGCGCTATCCCGACCGCCTCAACTGCGGGGTGGAGCTGCTCGATATGACCGTCGAGCGCTTCGGCGCCTCGCGGCCCGTGTTCCGCACCGGCTCCGGCGAGGTGTGGACGTACGGACAGCTGCAGGGTCATGTCGACCGGATCGCGCAGGTGCTCACCGCGGAGCTGGGTGTCGTGCCCGGAAACCGGGTGCTCCTTCGCGGGCCCACCGGTCCGTGGCTCGCGGCGTGCTGGCTGGCCGTGATGAAGGCCGGCGCGGTGGCCGTGACGGTCCTCGCCCAGCATCGCGCGCAGGAGCTGGCGACGATGTGCGAGATCGCCCAGGTCGGCCACGCGCTGTGCGACGCGCGCTTCCTCGAGGATCTGAAGGACGTGCCCGGGCTGCGGGTCACGCCCTTCGGCGGTGACACCCCCGATGATCTTCTGCAGCTGGCCGAGCACCAGCCCGAGTGGTTCACGCCGGTCGAGACGGCCGCCGACGATGTCGCGCTGATCGCCTTCACCAGCGGTACGACCGGGCGGCCCAAGGGTTGTATCCACTTCCACCGGGATGTCCTCGCGATCGCCGACACCTTCTCGCGCCATGTCCTGAAGCCCGAGCCGGACGACGTGTTCGCGGGCAGTCCCCCGCTGGGCTTCACCTTCGGTCTGGGCGGTCTCGTCATCTTCCCGATGCGGGCCGGCGCGAGTGCGCTGCTGCTCGAACAGGCCGGTCCCAAGCAGCTGTTGCCGGCCATCGCCGAGCACGGGGTCTCCGTGGTGTTCACCGCGCCGACCGCGTATCGCGCGCTGCTCGACGAGATCGACAAGGGCGCGGACGTACGGACACTGCGGCGCTGTGTGTCCGCCGGGGAGAATCTGCCGGCCGCGACCTGGCAGTCCTGGTACGAGCGGACCGGGCTGAAGATCATCAACGGGATCGGGGCCACCGAGCTGCTCCATATCTTCATCTCCGCCGCCGACGACGCCATCCGCCCCGGCGCCACCGGCCTCCCCGTCCCCGGCTGGACCGCGCGCGTGGTCGACGGTGAGGGCAAGCAGGTCGCCGACGGGGAGCCCGGGCTGCTCGCGGTGCGCGGACCTGTCGGCTGCCGCTATCTGTCGGATCCGCGGCAGTCGGAGTACGTGCGCGACGGCTGGAACATCACCGGCGACACCTATGTCCGCGAGCCGGACGGCTACTTCCGTTACGTGGCCCGCGCGGACGACATGATCATCTCGGCCGGGTACAACATCGCGGGTCCCGAGGTCGAGGACGCGCTGCTCAGGCACCCCGACGTGCTGGAAGCGGCGGTGGTCGGACAGCCGGACGAGCTGCGCGGGCAGATCGTCGCCGCGTATGTGGTGCTGCGGGAGGGTGCCCCGCGCACACCAGAGACCGCCGCGGCGCTGCGGGAGTTCGTGAAGACCGAGCTGGTGCCGTACAAGTGCCCGCGCCTGATCGAGTTCCCCGAGGCCCTGCCGCGTACGCCGACGGGGAAGCTGCAGCGCTTCAAGCTGCGCGTTCTAGAGTGATCACGTGGCAGAGCAGCAGACCCCGCGATCCTTGATCGTCACTTTCTACGGCGCCTACGGGCGCAGGCTCCAAGGACCCGTCCCGGTCGCCGAGTTGATCCGGCTGATGGCCGCGGTCGGGGTGGACGCACCGGCGGTGCGCTCCTCGGTGTCGCGTCTGAAGCGGCGCGGGCTGCTCGTACCCGAGCGCACCGGACAGGGCGCCGCGGGGTACGCGCTGTCCGGCGAGGCGCGGCGGCTGCTCGACGACGGGGACCGGCGGATCTACGCCGAGGGCCCGCCCTCCGTGCGGGACGGCTGGGTGCTCGCGGTGTTCTCCGTGCCGGAGGCCGAGCGCAGCAAGCGCCATGTGCTCCGCTCCCAGCTGGCGCGGCTCGGCTTCGGCACGGCGGCGCCGGGGGTGTGGATCGCACCTGCCCGCCTGTACGAGGAGACCCGGCACACGCTGGAGCGGCTCCAACTCGACCGGTACGTCGATCTGTTCCGCGGTGAGCATCTGGGATTTTCGGCGACCGCGGAATCGGTGGCCCGCTGGTGGGATCTGGCCGCGCTCGCCAAACTCCACTCGGAATTCCTGCACCGCCATGAACCCGTGCTCGCCGCTTGGGAATCCCGCACGGACACGCCCGCCGAAGAGGCGTACCGCGACTATCTCCTCACCCTCGACTCCTGGCGCCACCTCCCGTACGCCGACCCGGTCCTGCCTGCGGAACTGCTGCCGCCCGCGTGGCCCGGCAGCAGATCGGCGGAGGTTTTCGGGCAGTTGCACCGGCGACTGCGGGACGCCGGAGAACGGTTCACGGAATTCAGGCAATCCTTCCCTTAGGAAATTCCGTATAAGGAAACGGCTGCCTTTCCAAAATGTTTCTGCTCTACGCTCACCGAGCCGACGCCGAACGGGCGCATTTCGGCGCGATGAGCATGGAGGTATGGGGCGATGGCTGAGCAGCGTATGCAGACGGTGAGGACCCGCAGGGGCGCGCGACGTGTGATGCACCGCGGCCCGGTGACCACCCTGCGCCCGGGCAGCCGGCTGCCGCTGCTCCAGGAGGAGAGCTGCGCGGCGGGCGGGTGCCAGGGCTGCGCGGCAGGCGCACGCCAGGGCTGCGCGGAGCCGGCCGCCGCCGTGCGCCGTGACCGCACCGCTCCCGCCGCCGTCTGCCGTGACTGCACCGCGCCCGCCTCCGCCTGCCGCGGTTGCGAGATGAACCTCTGCCGCAACTGCAACGCCCCGGCCTCCGCCTGCCGTACATGCGAGATGAACACCCGCGCCGCGGCCCCGGCGGGCTGCTGCGCCAAGGCCTGCTGCTGAGCGCACCGCACGCCCTTCCCTAAGCCGCGTCTACCCCAGGGTCAGACGCGGCTTCGGTGCGTCCGTGCGGCCGGTCTGGGGGCGGCGGCTGCCCGCCCGGTACGGGAGCGGCCAGGCGATTCCGGGCCCCGAGTAGCCCTGCTCGGCCGCCGCGTGCAGCGTCCAGTGCGGGTCGTACAGATGCGGCCGTGCGAGGGCGCACAGATCGGTACGGCCCGCCAGGATCAGCGAGTTGACGTCGTCCCACGAGGAGATCGCCCCCACCGCGATCACCGGGATCCCGGTCTCCTGCCGGATCCGGTCGGCGTACGGGGTCTGGTAGGAGCGTCCGTACGCGGGCTTCTCCTCGGCCACCACCTGCCCGGTCGACACATCGACCGCGTCCGCGCCGTGCGCCGCGAAGGCACGGGCGATCTGCACGGCGTCGTCCCCGCCGGTGCCGCCCTCGGCCCAGTCGGTCGCGGAGATCCGTACCGTCAGCGGACGCTCATCCGGCCAGATGGCCCGTACCGCGTCGAAGACCTCGAGCGGATAGCGCAGCCGGTTGGCGAGCGGACCTCCGTACCCGTCGGTGCGCAGATTGGTCAGCGGGGACAGGAAGCTCGACAGCAAGTAGCCGTGCGCGCAGTGCAGTTCGAGCAGATCGAAGTCGCAGCGCGCGGCCCGCCAGGCGGCGGCCGCGAACTGCTCACGGATCTCGGTCAGCCCGTCCCGGGTCAGCTCCTGCGGGGTCTGGCTGCCTTTTTTGTACGGGAGCGGGGAGGGCGCGCTCAGCGGCCAGTTGCCCTCGTCGAGGGGGTCGTCGATGCCCTCCCACATCAGCTTGGTGGAGCCCTTGCGGCCGGAGTGGCCGAGCTGCAGACCGATCGCGGTGCCGGGTGCCTGCTGATGGACGAAGGCGGCGATACGGCCCCAGGCGTCGGCCTGCTGCGGGTTCCACAGGCCCGCGCAGCCGGGCGTGATCCGGCCCTCGGGGCTGACACACACCATCTCGGTCATCACCAGGCCGGCACCGCCGAGCGCGCGGGCGCCGAGGTGGACCAGATGGAAGTCGCCGGGGACACCGTCGACGGCCGAGTACATGTCCATCGGCGAGACGACCACACGGTTGCGCAGCTCCAGGCCGCCGATCCGCAACGGCGTGAACATGGGCGGGGTCCCGGGCGGGCAGCCGAACTCGCGCTCCACGTCCGCGGTGAACTCCGGGTCCCTGAGCCGCAGATTGTCATGGGTCACCCGGCGGCTGCGGGTGAGCAGGTTGAACGCGAACTGCCGCGGCGGCTGGTCCACATAGCGTCCGAGCTCTTCGAACCACTCGAGGCTCGCGCGGGCCGCCCGCTGTGTGGAGGTCACGACGGGCCGCCGCTCCTCCTCGTACGCCTTCAGGGCCCGCTCGATCGTGGGCTGTTCCTCGATGCAGGCGGCCAGGGCGAGGGCGTCCTCGACGGCGAGTTTGGTACCGGAGCCGATGGAGAAGTGCGCGGTGTGGGCGGCGTCGCCGAGGAGCACCGTGGTGCCGTGGGACCAGCGGTCGTTGACGACGGTGCGGAAGCGGATCCAGCTGGAGTTGTTGGACCGCAGCGGGCGGCCGTCGAGTGCGTCCGCGAAGAGCTTGGCGCAGCGCTCCACCGACTCGCGCTCGCCGAGTCCGTCGAAGCCGGCCGCCTGCCAGACCTCTTCGCGCATCTCGACGATCACGGTGGATTCACCGGCGTTGTACGGATAGCCGTGCAGCTGCATCACGCCGTGTTCGGTCTCGGCGATCTCGAACCGGAACGCGTCGAAGGCGAAGTCCGCGGCCAGCCAGATATAGCGGCAGCGGTGCTCCTCGATCCGCGGGCCGAAGACGTCGGCGTGGGCGTCGCGGGTCAGGCTGTTCACTCCGTCGGCGGCGATCACCAGGTCGTACGAGGCGGTGAGTTCGGCCGCCGGGGGCGCCTGGGTACGGAAGCGGAGCTCGACGCCGAGGTCCCGGCAGCGCTCGTGCAGGATCTGCAGGAGCCGCTTGCGCCCGAGCGCGGCGAAGCCGTGGCCGCCCGAGGTGGAGCGGTGGCCGCGGTGCACGATGTCGATGTCGTCCCAGCGCACGAACTCCCGCTGCATCGCCGCGTAGACCACCGGGTCGGCGTGCTCGATCCCGCCGAGGGTCTCGTCGGAGAGGACCACACCGAAGCCGAAGGTGTCGTCGGGTGCGTTGCGCTCCCAGACGGTGATCTCGCGGGCCGGGTCGAGACGCTTGAGCAGCGCGGCGGCGTAGAGACCGCCGGGCCCGCCGCCGATGACGGCGACGCGCAGGGCCCCGGTCCGCGCGCTCACTGCGGTCACTTCCCCTGCCACTTCGGCGGGCGCTTCGCGGTGAAGGCGGCGTGGAACTCCGCGTAGTCCTCGCCGTTCATCAGGAGCGCCTGGGTCGCCGCGTCCATCTCCACGGCGGCGGCTAGCGGCATGTCGAGCTCGGCCGTGAGCAGGGCCTTCGTCTGCGCGTACGCGAGGGCGGGGCCGTCCGCGAGCCGGTGGGCCAGGGCCTGCGCGCTCTCGTCGGAGCGGCCCTCGTCGGTCAGCTCGCTGATCAGCCCGATCCGTTCGGCCTCGGGCGCCCGCACCGTGTCGCCGAGCATCAGCAGCCGGGTGGCGTGCCCGAGCCCGACGATCCGGGGCAGCAGATACGCCGCGCCCATGTCGCCGCCGGAGAGTCCGACCTTGGTGAACAGGAACGCGAACCGTGCCGACGGGTCCGCCACCCGGAAGTCCGCGGCGAGCGCGAGTACGGCGCCGGCGCCCGCGGCCACGCCGTGCAGCGCGGCGATCACCGGGAAGGGGCACTCGCGGATCGCGCGCACGACCTGGCCGGTCATCCGGTTGAAGTCGAGCAGCTGTGAGGTGTCCATCCCGAGCGTGGCACCGATGATCTCGTCGACATCGCCGCCGGAGCAGAAGCCCCGGCCCTCACCGGCCAGGACCAGCGCGCGGACGGTTTTCTCGCGGGCCAGCTCGGCGAGCAGGTCGCGCAGATCGGCGTAGGCGCCGAAGGTGAGCGCATTGAGCTTCTCCGGCCGGGCGAGCGTCACCGTGGCCACGGAGCTCTCGTCGACGCTCACCCTCAGGTGGCGCCACTCGGAGGTGCGGGACGCGGAACCGGTGAACGGGCTCATACCGAGGCCTCCTGCGGGCGGCGTGTGCGGCCCTTCGAAGCTATCACTCGAATATGACTGCCGTCACGAGTGCGCGATAAGACGCTCGTCGATTCCCTCGGACTCACCCCAAAGGTCCCGATTTATGTGGCGTACGTCCCACTTCCCCCCGGCCCGGTGGCTCTACTGGCATCGGGGTTACTCTTCCTATGGTTGAAAGCAGGACAGCCTGCCTCTGAACGGACCCGCCTTGCACGAACTCCCCGCCTCCTGGCGCATCGCGCTGCCGCATACCGTCGCGGCCGTGCCCGTGGCCCGCGCCCTGGTCCGTACGGCGCTGCAGGACATCGACGCCGGCCAGGCCGCGGACTGCGACACGGCGGAGCTGCTCACCGCGGAGCTGGTCGCGAACGCCGTCGAGCACACTTCCGGCGACGCCCCCATCGAGCTGGTGGTGGAACTGCTGCCGACCGGCTGCCAGGTCGAGGTGCACGACCCCTCGCCCGCGCCGCCGGGCGATCTGACCCGCCCGAAGCCCGACGAGCACCCGGACCCGTGGCAGGAACACGGCCGCGGGCTGCTGCTGATCCGCACCCTGAGCCAGGCATGCGGACACCGCCTCACCGATTCCGGCAAGGCGGTGTGGTTCACGCTTCCGGCGCGGCCGGCGCTCTGACCCCGGAGCTGTCCAAGGACAGGCCCTCTCAGCTCAGCGTCGCCACCATGACGGCCTTGACGGTGTGCAGCCGGTTCTCGGCCTCGTCGAAGACCACCGAGTGCGCCGACTCGAAGACCTCGTCGGTCACTTCGAGCGAGTCGAGCCCGAACTGCTCGTGGATCTCCCGCCCGACCTTGGTGCCGAGGTCGTGGAACGCGGGCAGGCAGTGCAGGAACTTCACGTCCGGATTGCCGCTCGCGCGCAGCACGTCCATCGTCACGGCGTACGGGGTCAGGGCGGCGATCCGCTCGGCCCAGACCTCCTTGGGCTCCCCCATCGAGACCCAGACGTCGGTGACGACGAAGTCCGCGCCGCGCACACCCTCCTCGACGCCCTCGGTGAAGGTGATCCGCGCACCGCTCTTCCCGGCCAGCTCGCGGGCCTGCGCCACGATCTCGTCGGCCGGCCAGTAGGCGCGGGGCGCAACGATCCGTACGTCCATGCCGAGCAGCGCACCGGTCACCAGATACGAGTTGCCCATGTTGAAGCGGGCGTCGCCGAGGTAGGCGAACGAGATATCTGTGAGCGGCTTGGCGCTGTGCTCGGTCATGGTGAGCACATCGGCGAGCATCTGGGTGGGGTGCCAGTCGTCGGTCAGCCCGTTCCAGACCGGCACTCCGGCGTACGCGGCGAGCTCCTCGACCCCGGCCTGGCTGTCACCACGGAACTCGATCCCGTCGAACATCCGGCCGAGCACCCGGGCCGTGTCCTTCACCGACTCCTTGTGCCCTATCTGTGAGCCCGACGGGTCGAGAAAGGTGGTGGACGCCCCCTGATCGGCGGCCGCGACCTCGAACGCGCAGCGGGTACGCGTCGAGGTCTTCTCGAAGATCAGCGCGATGTTCTTCCCCGTCAGCCGCTTGACCTCCGTACCGGCCTTCTTCGCCGCCTTGAGCTCGGCGGCAAGGTCGACCAGACCGATGAACTCCTCGGCCGTGAAGTCGAGCTCCTTGACGAAGGAACGCCCGGTCAGGTGGGTGGCCATGCGCATGCTCCAGGGACTGATGGGGGGACGATCAATGGACTGCAACTATATACGAAGGTCAGCAAATGTATACCGAGCAGCGGAGTGGCCCGCCTCTCAGGCCACCGCGTCCCGTTCCACAGGACAGCTCATGCACCGCGGCCCGCCACGGCCGCGGCCCAGCTCGCTGCCCCGGATCTCGATGACCTCGATGCCCTCCTTGCGCAGATACGTGTTGGTGGTGGCGTTCCGCTCGTAAGCGATCACGACACCGGGTTCGACGGCGAGCACGTTGCAGCCGTCGTCCCACTGCTCCCGCTCGGCGGAGTGGACGTCCTGGACTGCTGTCAGGACGCGGATCGAGCCGAGTCCGAGGGCTGCCGCGATGGCCCGGTGCATGTGCTCGGGCGGATGGTCGGTGACCTTCAGCTCCCGTTCACCGACGCCCGGTTCGATGGTGTACGAGGGGAGCATGCCGAGCCCCTCGTACTGGGTGAAGGTGTCGCCGTCGACCATCGTCATCACGGTGTCGAGGTGCATGAACGCCCGCCGCTTGGGCATGTCGAGCGCCACGATGCTGCGGGCGGACCCGGCCGCGAAGAGCTTGTGCGCCAGCATTTCCACGGCCTGCGGGGTGGTCCGCTCGCTCATCCCGATGAGCACGGCCCCGTTGCCGATGACCAGGACGTCACCGCCCTCGATGGTCGACGGGTAGTCGGACTGCCCCTCGGACCAGTGGTGGAACGTTCCGGCCGCGGAGCCCGTGAACAGCGGATGGTGCCGGTAGATCGCCTCGAAGTGCACGGTCTCGCGCTGGCGGGCGGGCCAGCGCATCGCGTTGATCGACACCCCGTCGTAGATCCAGGCGGAGGTGTCGCGGGTGAAGAGGTGGTTGGGCAGCGGCCCGAGCAGGAAGTCGTCGAGCTCCATGGTGTGGAAGCGCACGGAGGTGGGCTCGGGGTGCCGCTCCAGGTACTCGCGCTTGGTCATGCCGCCGACAAGGGCGGACACCAGATCCGCCGCGGGCATCGTCTGGAAGGACGCCCGCAGGGTCGGGGTGGCCAGGGGGCCGTAGGCCTTCTCGTCGAAGACCCGGTCGAGGACGAGATCGCGTGCGGCGGGGAGGGTCAGCGTCTCCTGGAGCAGGTCCCCGAAGAGGTGGACCTCGACGCCGCGGTCGCGCAGGACGTCGGCGAATCCGTCGTGCTCCTGGCGGGCCCGGCGGACCCACAGGACGTCGTCGAAGAGGAGGGTGTCCTTGTTGGTGGGGGTGAGGCGCTTCAGCTCCAGGTCGGGCCGGTGCAGGATGACCCGGCGCAGGCGTCCGGTTTCGGAGTCGACGTGGAATCCCATGGGGTGATCCTCCCCCGGACGTGGGGGATCCTCCCCCGGACGCGGGCTGCGGGCTGCGGGCTTGCGTGCAGCGGTTCCTTTTCCCCTACCCGCCCCTTCCCGAAACTGGGGCTGCGCCCCAGGCCCCGGATCCGGACTTCCTCCGGATGTCCTCAAGCGCCGGACGGGCTGAAAGTCAGCCCGTCCGGCAATGAGTCACAGCCGGGGGTCCACCGGTTCCGACTCCAGGGCCAGGACCGCGAAGACCGCCTCGTGGACGCGCCACAGCGGCTCACCCGAGCCGAGCCGGGACAGGGCCTCGACGCCGAGTGCGTACTCGCGCAGGGCGAGCGACCGCTTGTGGCCGAGGAACCGGTTGCGCAGGCGCTCCAGGTTCTCCGGGCGCGTGTACTCGGCCCCGTAGATGATCCGCAGGTACTCGCGTCCGCGGCACTTGATGCCGGGCTGGACGAGCCGCCCCTTGCCGTCGCGCACCAGCGCGCCGAGCGGTTTGACGACCATGCCCTCGCCGCCGCGCCCCGTCATCTCCAGCCACCAGTCGACACCGGCCTGTACGGACTCGGGCGAGCCGGTGTCCACGTACAGGCGGCGTGTGGTCTGCAGCAGGCCGGTCGGGTCCGCCGCGACAAGACGGTCGAGCAGAGCCAACTGCTCGTCGTGCGGCACGGCGGCCATGCTCCGGCCCTGGACCGCGAGGATCTGGAACGGCGCGAGACGCACTCCCTCCAGACCGTCCGTCGTCCAGCAGTAGCGCCGGTACGCCTCGGTGAACGCCGAGGCGTCCGCGGCCCGTTCCCGCTGCCGGGTCAGCAGCTCGCCCGCGTCGACACCGCGTGCGACCGCCGCCTCGAGCGCGGCGAGGGCCCCGGGGAAGACCGCACCGGCCGCCGCACCGACGGCCGCGTACTGCGACCGCAGCAGGCCCGAGGCCTTGAGCGACCACGGCAGCAACTCCGCGTCGAGCAGCACCCAGTCGGTGCCGAACTCCTCCCAGAGTCCGGCCTCGTCCACCGCTTCCCGTACGCGCCGCAGGATCTCCTCCGTGACCTCCGGGTCGCTGAAGAAGGGGCGGCCCGTACGGGTGTAGAGCGATCCGGTCGGGCCGTCGACGCCGAAGCGCTCGCGCGCGGCCGCGGCGTCGCGGCACACCAGCGCCACGGCCCGCGAACCCATGTGCTTCTCCTCGCACACGACCCGCTCGATCCCGTCGGCGGCGTACTGCGCGAAAGCCTCCGCCGGGTGCTCCAGGTAGCCCTCGACCTGCGAGGTCGCGGTCGGTGCCATCGTCGGCGGCAGGTACGGGACAAGGCGCGGGTCGACCGCGAAACGGCTCATGACCTCCAGCGCCGCTGCCGCGTTCTCCTCGCGCACCGAGACCCGGCCGTGGTGCTCCGTCTCCACGATCCGCCGGCCCTGGACGTCCGCCAGGTCGAGCGGCCGGCCCTCGTGCCCGCCGGGCGCCTCGGACGCGAGCGGCTTGACCGGCTCGTACCAGACCTTCTCGGCCGGTACGTCGACCAGTTCGCGCTCCGGCCAGCGCAGCGCGGTGAGCTTGCCGCCGAACACGGCGCCCGTGTCGAGGCAGATGGTGTTGTTGACCCAGGACGCGGTCGGCACCGGGGTGTGGCCGTAGACCACGGCGGCGCGGCCTCGGTAGTCCTCGGCCCACGGGTAGCGCACCGGCAGGCCGAACTCGTCGGTCTCGCCGGTGGTGTCCCCGTACAGGGCGTGGCTGCGGACGCGGCCGGAGGTGCGGCCGTGGTACTTCTCCGGCAGGCCTGCGTGGCACACCACGAGCCTGCCCTCGTCGAGTACGTAGTGGCTGACGAGGCCGTCGATGAACTCCCGCACCTCGGCGCGGAATTCCTCGCTCTCGCCGTCCATCTGCGCGATGGTCTCGGCGAGGCCGTGGGTGTGCTGGACGCCGCGGCCCTTGAGGTAGCGGCCGAACTTGTTCTCGTGGTTGCCGGGCACGCACAGCGCGTTGCCCGACTTGACCATGGACATCACGCGGCGCAGGACGCCCGGGCTGTCCGGGCCCCGGTCGACGAGGTCGCCGACGAAGACTGCCGTACGGCCCTCGGGGTGTACTCCGTCCTCGTATCCCAACTTGCCCAGGAGGGTGTCGAGTTCGGAGCGGCAGCCGTGGATGTCGCCGATGATGTCGAAGGGTCCTGTGAGGTGGGTGAGGTCGTTGTAGCGCTTCTCGATCGTGATCGAGGCGCCCTCGATCTCCTCGACCCCGCGCAGGATGTGCACCTTGCGGAAGCCCTCGCGCTCCAGGCCGCGCAGCGAGCGGCGCAGCTCGCGCTGGTGGCGCTGGATGACGCGGCGGGGCATGTCCGCGCGGTCGGCGCGGGTCGCGTTGCGCGCGGCGCAGACCTCCTCGGGGACGTCGAGGACGATCGCGATCGGCAGCACGTCGTACTGGCGGGCGATCTGGACGAGCTGACGGCGCGACTCGGTCTGCACGTTCGTCGCGTCGACGACGGTCAGCCGGCCTGCGGCCAGGCGCTTGCCGGCGATGTAGTGCAGGACGTCGAAGGCGTCGCCGCTGGCGCCCTGGTCGTTCTCGTCGTCGGCGACAAGGCCGCGGAAGAAGTCACTGGAGAGCACCTCGGTGGGCTTGAAGTGCTTGCGGGCGAAGCTGGACTTGCCCGAGCCGGTCGAGCCGATCAGGACCACGAGGGACAGATCGGTGACGGGCAGGACGCGGCCGGCGCGCGGTGCTTCGGTCGGGTTGTTCGTCATGCGGCCTGCTCTCCCTTCGTGGTCTCGCCGGTGCTGCTCATGGTGAAAACAGCCATCTGTGTGGGCGGCCCGACCTCCGGGTCGTCGGGTCCGACGGGCTTGAACTCGACGGCGTAGCCGTGCCGTTCGGCCACCCGCCGCGCCCAGTCCCGGAACTCCTCGCGGGTCCACTCGAAGCGGTGGTCGCTGTGGCGTACGTGCCCTGCGGGCAGCGACTCCCAGCGGACGTTGTACTCGACGTTCGGCGTGGTCACGAGCACGGTCGTGGGCCGCGCCGAGCCGAACACCGCGTATTCGAGCGCGGGCAGGCGCGGCAGGTCGAGGTGCTCGATGACCTCGCTGAGCACGGCGGCGTCGTATCCCTTGAGCCGCTTGTCCGTGTACGCGAGCGAACCCTGGAGGAGCTGGACGCGCGAGGCCTGCCGCTCCCCCATCCGTTCCAGCTTGAGCCGGCGGGCGGCGATGGTGAGCGCGCGCACCGACACATCGACACCGACGATCTCGGTGAACGACACGTCCTTGAGCAGCGCCTGCACCAACTGGCCCTGGCCGCAGCCCAGGTCGAGCACCCGGTGCGCACCGGACGCCTTGAGCGCCTCGACGATCGCGTCCCGCCGCTGCACGGCGAGCGGTACCGGCTTCTCCTCTGCATCTGCCACTTCGTCGGCGGAGTCCTCCTCGTCCACGGCGTTGTCGACCTGCTCCACCTCGAGCTCGTCGAGGTCGGCGAGCCGCACCAGTTCGAGCCGCTCCATCGCCTCGCGCGTCAGCGACCAACGCCGGGACAGGTAGCGGCTGGTGATCAGCTTGTGCTCGGGGTGCTCGGCGAGCCAGCCCTCACCGGCACGGAGCAGTTTGTCGACCTCGTCGGGTGCGACCCAGTAGTGCTTGGCGTCGTCGAGCACCGGCAGCAGCACGTACAGGTGCCGCAGCGCCTCCGCGAGGACCATGTCGCCTTCGAGTACGAGGCGTACGTACCGCGAAGCACCCCACTCGGGGAACCGGGTGTCGAGCGCCACGGACTCGGCGGTGACGTTCCAGCCGAGCGGTGCGAAGAGCTTGGTGACGAGCTCGGCGCCGCCGCGTGCGGGCAGCGCCGGCACCTCGATGCGCAGCGGCAGGGTCTGTCCGACGAGCTCGGGCTTCGCGGGGCACACGCCGCGCAGGGCGGACTTGAACACCGAGCTCAGGGCCACGGCGAGCAGCGAGGAGGCGGCATACGGGCGGTCGTTGACGTACTGCGCGAGTGCCGCGTCGGGCGCACCGCCGCGGCCCTTGCCCTTGCCCTTGCGGACGAGCGCGATGGGATCGATCTCCAGGAGCAGCGCCGCCGTGCACCGGTTCTCGTCCGCCTCGGGGTAGAGCACATGCGCCCGGCCCTGCGAGGTGCTGAACACCTGCGCGTTGTCGGGATGCTTGTGCAGAAGGAAGCCGAGGTCGGTCGCGGGGCGGTCCGGGGTGCCGGTGGTGGAGATCGTCAGGAACACGGTGGTTGCCTCGATACGGGGGCGTCATGGACGCCGTCTGAGTGGGTGCGCCCGGATCCGGGCGTCCGCTCAAAGTACCCCGGACACCGCGCCGGCCTGCAGGGATTTTCGGTCCGTACGGGACGGACCCATGGCCCCCGACGGCCCTCAGTACCGGCGGCGGATCGACCGTACGACAGCCGCGTAACTGAACGCGGCGAGCAGCCCGGCCAGACCCGCCCCCTGGGCCACGAGCCGCCAGGTGTCCGGTGCGGGCGAGGCTCCCCTCGGCGCGATCCGCCCCTGCGGGTCGTACACCATCGCGATCGACTCCCCGGGCGACACCGAGGCCGAGCACCCTCGCCACAGGCGCCGCTGCACCGGCGTCCCGTCCCCGTACCGCACGGAGCACAGATAGCGGCCCTCGTCCTCGCTGCTCGTGTCCACCGCGGTGACCACGACCTGGACGCGCTCGCCGCGCCCGGCCAGGGTGAGCTCCGTCGCCGCCTGCGGTACGACCAGGGCGAGCGCGATCCCGAGGCCGGCGACGATGCCGCTGATGAGCCGTCCGGCGCGGGTGACGAACAGATACAGCGTGAGCGCGAGGACGGCGACCACTCCGGCGGCGACGGCCTTGGACGAAGGCAGCCCGGCCAGCACGGCCGCGACCGTGCAGCCGATGACGGCGAGGGGCCCGACCAGCGCGACGGTGATGCCCTCGATCCTCAGCCACAGCGGCGGCGGGAGGGCCCCGCGGCTCAGACGGCTGCGGATTCCGGCGGCCGTTTTGGTGGCCGCTCTGGCGGCCAGGCGGTGACTTGTCCGGTGATGGGCGGCACGCCGGGAACGGTCGGCGCTCTCCCCCGACCCATACGTGCGATGCCGTCCGTCTGTCACCCGTGCATTATGCAAAACCAGAGGTCAGAAGGGGAGTCGGGGAGGCTTTCCCGCCTCGCTGCCCGGCCTTACATGGAGGCGAAGAAGAACAAAGAGGGCACGATCTGTGCCAGTACCGCCGCCGCGATGCCCATCAGGAGACCCGCGAGATGGAAGGTGCGACGGCGGGAGATGTCTCCGTTCTTGGCCTCGACGACCAGGCCGACCAGCGCGACACCGATGGCGATCGCGCCGGCCGTCGTGGCGGAGAAGAACTGGATGCCCAGCATGAGCACGGCGGCCGCGCCGACCAGGACGCTGGCCACGGCATGGATCCAGCCCGTCACACTGCTGCCGCGCGTCTGCGCCATCTCCCCCACCTCGTGGTCCGCGGGCTCGGCGCCCGTGCGTTCGGGGCGTCACCCTAGCGGACAGGGGTGTCAGTCCCGTCGGGTGTCCTCGGTGGGGGTGCGGGGTGCGGACTGGAGATCGGCGTCGAGCTGGGACAGGTCCGCATTCAGCGCGGCCATCAGCTCCTCCATCTGCTGCAGCAGACCCTTGGGGCGGCCGCCCTGGGCGGGAATCTCCGTGGCCTGTTCCGGCGCGGCTTCCTGGGACATGACGGCCTCCTCGGCCTGCGCTCCGCCCAGTGGGGCGGAGCAGTTCGTGCAGGCGACGCCCGGGCAGCGTGCGCCGGTGCCGGGCTGTCCGGCTCCGCCCGAGCCAACGATCACCCCCAGGTCAGGTCACTGGCACGGACCGCTGCCGGGCCCGCAGTTGACGCAGTTTCACCCGACCGAGGAGCGCCTGGACGGGCGGGGTCGGCTCGGTTGACGGGCGTTCGAGCGTGCAGGATGGAGGGCATGGATCTTCGCATCTTCACCGAGCCCCAGCAGGGGGCCACTTATGACACGTTGCTCACCGTCGCCAAGGCGACCGAGGACCTCGGCTTCGACGCGTTCTTCCGGTCCGACCACTACCTGAAGATGGGCTCCGCCGACGGCCTGCCGGGCCCGACCGACGCCTGGATCACGCTCGCGGGTCTGGCCCGTGAGACCAGCCGGATCCGGCTCGGCACGCTGATGACGGCCGGCACCTTCCGGCTGCCCGGTGTGCTGGCCATCCAGGTGGCCCAGGTCGACCAGATGTCGGGCGGCCGGGTCGAACTCGGCCTGGGCGCGGGCTGGTTCGAGGAGGAGCACAAGGCGTACGGCATCCCGTTCCCCAAGGAGAAGTTCGCCCGGCTCGAGGAGCAGCTGGCCATCGTCACCGGGCTGTGGGGTACGGAGGCGGGCCGGACCTTCTCGTACGAGGGCAAGCACTACCAGCTGACCGACTCGCCTGCGCTGCCCAAGCCCGCGCAGGCCAAGGTGCCGGTGCTGATCGGCGGCCACGGGGCCACGCGGACACCGCGCCTTGCCGCGCAGTACGCCGATGAGTTCAACATCCCGTTTGCCTCGATCGAGGACAGCAAGCGGCAGTTCGGCCGCGTCCGCGCGGCTGCCGAGGCCGCCGGTCGCAAGGCGGACGATCTGGTGTACTCCAACGCCCTGATCGCCTGCGTCGGCAAGGACGACGCCGAGGTGGCCCGGCGCGCGGCGGTCATCGGCCGCGACGTCGACGAACTCAAGGCCAACGGCCTGGCCGGCTCCCCTTCCGAGGTCGTCGACAAGCTGGGCCGCTATGCGGAGATCGGCTCGGAACGGGTGTACCTCCAGATCCTGGACCTGGAGGACCTGGACCACTTGGAGCTGATCTCGAAGGAGGTTCAGGGGCAGGTGGGCTGAGCGGGCGTGAGCCCGGAATTCGGTCGCCCTGTCCGGCTCGGACGCGACCGATTCCGGGCCCTCACCGGCGCCTCCCCGGATGGCGCCGGTTCCTTGAACGGTCCGGTCACAGAGGGGCCGACT
Source organism: Streptomyces mesophilus (assembly GCF_040300965.1). Lineage (GTDB taxonomy): Bacteria > Actinomycetota > Actinomycetes > Streptomycetales > Streptomycetaceae > Streptomyces > Streptomyces mesophilus_A. The sequence continues at coordinate 59,001 of NZ_JBEPEW010000028.1, forward strand.
CCACTCTGCCTGTGAACCGGCCGCCTACCCGGTCGGCCAGCCAACGGACGCGGGCCACCTGGTCTCCGTCCCGATTCCGGGCATGCACGTGGACGGTGTGGTCATGCGAGAGCTCATCCTGACAGAGGTCCCGGGAGTTCACGCTCAGCGTGAGGTACGCCCACTTCCGTGAGATGTGCGTCAGGCCCGCCTCGGCAACCGCAGGCCATCCGTTCAGGTCCCATCGCACAGCCGCCGGATCCGTGCCCAAAGCGGCGATGAACGGCTCGGCGCAATCCAGCGGACGCCCCCAGTCGAACACCCGGAGAGGCAAACAGTCCTCGGGATGGTCACCGCCCTCCGACGAACCGTGCTCCTTGCCCGCCGACGACCACCAGTGGACGTCAGGCAGCACGTGCCGCACTCGCTCCAGCACATCCGGCGACCTGATCACCGCTTCGAAGTCGACCTCCGCCTCGGCGAGGTCTGCCAGGCCGAGCAAGGTGCGCACCGCGCGTACGGCCTCGGACAGGTCGGTGGTGGTGAGAACGGCTGAAGCCGTGGAGTTGCTCATCGCGGAACCATAGGGCGACACTCGCAGACCGGCCCGGCCGGTTTCCGCAGAGCCACAGTTCGCCCAAGGGGCGACCCTCCCCCACCGGCCCTGCGTCACGCCTCCCTCAGCTCACCGCCCCGCCACCTCCCGCCCCAACCCCCGTCCCCCCAGCCGTCGCAGCATCTCCAGGACGCGGTCGTGGGAGTCGTCCGCGGTGTCGATGGCCTCTATGCACTGCCAGTAGTCCGCCTCTCCGTCCACCGCGCAGGCCACCCCGACCAGGGCGATGCCGACCTCGCCGAGCAGCGCGCCCAGGGCGATCAGGGACGCGCGGGGGTCGGCGACGGAGGTGAGGCGGGTGGCGCGTATGCCGTCGGAGTCGAGGGGTGCGCCGAGGGACGTGCCGAGCGTGCCGCGGCCGCTCACCTCGCTCAAGTCGAGGGCCTCGTGGCGGAGTTCGGGCGGACCGCTCACCGCGAGATGCGCCGCCATCGTCCTGGCCAATGCCTGGGCCTGCCAGGCCTCGGCCAGGACGTCCGCCGGCGCCTCACTGCGCGCCAGCGCACCTCTGGTGGCCGCGATCAGCCGTACCGCATCCATGCCATGTCCCCCGTGCCGTACGCCAGGCCGGCCGCGCTCCGTCCACGCCGACGGCCGCGCATTCCCGACGCCCTATCTGTTCACTACCCAGCGTGAGGGCTACCGGGCCCGAGGGCCAGAGGATTTCGGGAAACTGTGGACAGAAGCGCGATTGTGGATAACCTCATCACTCCGCAGAGTGACGATCCAAGGCGGATGAACGGTCGGTCCCCGATGCCGATGAACGGCCGGTCTCCGGTGTCGACTTGATCCGCCCCGGCACCGCGGGCCCCTTCGCCCCCACCGGATACCGCCGCTCATTGCGGTCGATCTTGTCCGCCAGCGCCTCGAGGGCGTCCACCCCGAGCACCTCGCAGAACTGCAGCAGATACGCCAGCACATCGGCGACCTCGTCCCGCACCCGGTGCGCGAAGTCCGGGTCGTCCATGACGTGCGCGGACTGCTCGGGCGTCAACCACTGGAAGATCTCGACGAGTTCGGCCGCCTCGACGCTGAGCGCCGAGGTCAGGTTCTTCGGCGTGTGGTACGGGCCCCAGTCCCGCGCGGCCGCGAACGCGGCCAGTCTGCGCTGCAGCTCCCGTACGTCAAGGTCGCTCTTGCCGCTCGTGCCGTTCTGTTCCTTCTCTGTCACGCCCAAGGTCTACCACCGTCGCGCCGTCCGCCGGACCCGCCCCCGCCGCCTCCTCGCCCACCGTGGCCAGCAGCCGGATGTGACCCCGCGCGCACATCCGCGCCGCGAGCCGCAGCAGCTCCTCGCGCTGGCGTCGGTCGAGCCCCCGGTCGAAGCCGTCGGCGACGACCGTCAACGGCTGCAGCGCCGAAGGGACTTCGCTCACCTGGTCCACGGCCAGCACGCCCGGCCCCGTGAGCAGCACCAAGGAGAGCGCGAGATACCGCAGCTCGCCCTCCCCCAGCCGAGCGAGCGGCGTGCCGGCACAAGCGCCCCGGTCGAGCACGGCCCGCAGCGTCCCGTCGGCCGCGCCCTCCACGCGTACGTCCGTGACCGCCCCCGAGCACCCCGTCCGCGCCGCGGCGACGAGCTGCGCATGGCGCTTGCCGCACTCCGCGCGCGTACGCCGCAGCACATCGGCCAGGTTGTCGCACCCCCGCAGCAGCCGGCCCGAGCCGGATGCCACGGGGGCGCGCATCCGTGAGGGCTGCGGGTCGCAGGCGTACGAGGAGCGCAGCGCGAGCACGACCTGCTCGGCCGCGGCGAGGACGCTGCGCTGCCCGTCGGTCTTGCCGGCGACCCGCAGCGGAAGCAGCGCGGTGGCGAGCCGGTCGTCGGGCAGCGGCGCACGCGTGACGGGTGCGCTGCCCGCGGTGTGCCAGGCCGCCTGGACCGTGCGGCGCCCGGGGTCGCGCAGCGCGGACTCCATGAGGACCATGTCACCGAGGGTCAACCGCTCGCCCGCGATACGGAGTTCGGGTTCGACCTGCACGGCGAGGTCGAGCCGTACCCGGCCCACGGGCCCGGCGACGGCGCATCCGATACGGAAGCCGCGCCGGCCCTGCCGGTCGGAGCGCGCCCACTCCGGCACACACGCGTGCGGGTCGGGTACGGCCTCCGCGAGCGCGGCCCCTGACGCGAGGCGCGCGAGGACTTCGTACGCCCGCAGCGCGCTGCTCTTGCCGCTGCCGCTGGCCCCGGTGACCAGGGTGAACGGCCCGAGCGGGAGGGTGGCGCCCCGGTGCCCGGCGAACGCGGAGAGCCGCAGGGCGCTGACGGCGGGTGGTCCGGACGCGGGCCCGGAGGGGCCCGCGTCCGTGGGCGCCTGGGTGAGCACAGTCATAGCGGGACGCTATGCGGGCCGCCGTATGACGAACCGTTTTGCCAGTGCCCGGTTCCTACGATCGAAGGACACCGCTATGAACGGGGCAGACCGATCCCCGTGGCGTGCTGCACCAGCCCCTGCACCTCGGTGTCCGCGGGTGTCAGGAGGAACACATTGCGGTCGACGCGGGTCATGGCGCAGCTCAGTCCGAAGACCACTCCGCTGCTGAAGTCCAGGACCCGCTTGGCGACTTGGGTCTCGGCGCCGCTCAGGTCGAGCAGTACCGGTATCCCGCCCATCAGGGACTGGGCGACGTCGCGCGCGTCGGCGAACACGTTGACCCGCAGCACCGTGAAGCGGCGGCGCGCTTCGGTCTGCGCCTCGGGCAGGGCGCGATGGCCCGGCCAGGACGGCCATTCGTCACGGCTGCGCAGGGGTACGACCTCGGCGAGCCCCTCCCACTGTTCGTCCGTGACGTCGCGGTAGTGACGGTTCACTGTTCCACCTGCCCCGGCCGTCGGCTTCCGCCGGCCTCGTGGCTCGCACTGATTGTCTGCACCACTCGATTCTTGCGCAGACTCACCCGTTCGGCCCAACAGCGACACGGGTCACGGTCCCGCGCGTCCGTCACCTCTTGTTTCACGGGCCCCACACGTGATCAGGTCGAACCGGGTGCCCAGGGACCGAACACAGTGAGGACGAACCGGCCATGACCGACCACACCGCTTTCCGCGACCTCTCCCCGACGACCCTCGCCGAAGCGGTCGGCCGCACCCAGGTGATGGACCTCGACATCCGCCCCCTGTGGGGTCCGGCGCCGCGGATCGCCGGGCCCGCGTTCACCGTGCGGTGTCCCGCCGGAGACCAACTGGGGCTGCACGCGGCGATCTACCGGGCCGAGCCGGGGTCCGTGCTGGTCGTGGAGGCGGCCGATGCGCGGTACGCGCTGGCCGGCGGCAATGTGTGCGCCATCGCCCAGCGGCGCGGGATCGCGGGGTTCGTGATGAACGGGGCGATCCGTGATGTCGCCGAGGTCCGGGCGAGCGGATTTCCCGTGTACGCCAAGGGCGTTGTGCCGATCCCGGGCAACAAGAGGACGGTCGAACCGTTCAACGCACCGGTCCGGGTCGGCGGGGTGATCGTGCACGCCGGCGACATCGTCGTGGCCGACGAGGAGGGCATCGTGGTCGTCCCGCAGGACCGGGCGGAGGACGTGCTCACGGCGGCCCGCCTCAAGGCCGCCAAGGAGGCGGAGCTGACGCTCGACGAGTGGGAGGCCGACCACCGGGCCCGTATCGACAAGTCGCTGAAGGAGGCGGGCTTCGAGGGCTGAGCCTCGAGGGGCGGGCCCTGGGCCCGCCCCTCGGCTCACCGAGTCCCGTACGGGATCAGTGCCATCTCGCGGGCGTTCTTGATGGCGCGTGCCAGCTGCCGCTGCTGCCGGGCCGTCACGCGGGTCACCCTCCGGCTGCGGATCTTGCCGCGGTCGGAGACGAACTTGCGCAGGAGATCGGTGTCTTTGTAGTCGATGTACGTGATGCCCGCCGCATCCAGGGGATTGGGGCGGGACTTGACGGGCTTGCGCTCGGTCGCGCGGCGCGGGGACATGCGGTCAGACCTCCAGGAGGGTGTCGAAGCCGGACGGCAGGTGCTTCCATGAGCCGCGTCCGGCGGCGTATTCGGCGTCGGTGAGGAGACAGGAGTCGAGGACCCGCCGCAGACCGTCGCGGTCCAGGCCCGGCGAGGTGAACACCAGGTGCTGACAGCAGTCGCCGTGCTCGGGATGCCAGTCGAGCGCGGCGGCGGCGCGCCGTACCGGGGGGACCAGCTCCCAGGCCGCGTCGGGCAGCGAGGCGAGCCAGGGGCCGGCGTTCTCCACGCAGAGCGCTCCGCCCGCGGCGTCCCAGGCGAGCAGGGTGTCGGGCCGGTCGGCGAGCCAGAACCGGCCGCGGCTGCGGGCCGCCGCGCAGGTCAGATCCTCCAGGGCCTGGTAGAGCCGCTCGGGGTGGAAGGGCCGGCGGGCATGCCAGACATACGTGGCCACCCCGGCCTCGTCGGCCTCCTGCGGCAGCAGCGCGCAGGCCGGGTGCTGGGCGGCCGCGGCGGCCTCGACGTCGAAGCCCGCCCGGGCGGCCCGGACCAACGCGTCGCCGTCGAGCGCGACTTGGCGGGCGGTCGGGTGCAGCTGTGCGAGCAGCGCCCGGTCCTCGTCGTCGGCCTCGGGTCCTGCGACGACGGCGAGTACGGGGGCGTATTCGAGCTGGCGGGCGAAGGTATCGGCGATGGTGCGCTGGTCGGTGGGGGCGGCGGCGAGGCCGGCGACCATCAGATCGTCGCCGTTGCCCAGGCAGGGCAGCAGCAGTGCCGGGTCCACCGCCGTGATCACCGACGAGACGGTGAGCCCGTGGCCGGCCACCACCTCGGCCATCGCCTTGGGCTCGACCGAGTCCCAGAGTTCGACGATCGCGAGCCGGGTCGGACCGGCGTCGGCCAGCCGTTCCAGTTCGGGCACCAGGTCCTCGCGCAGGGCGCAGCACGCGCAGTCGTTGGCGAGCGGCGCCTCCCCGGTGCCGAGCACACCTTCGGCGTCGCGCAGGGTGCGCACCACCGTGCCGTGCACGGCCGTCGAGAGGTCGTGATGGAGCGCGACACTGTCCGGCACGCTCGCGAGCAGCCGCTCGACCGTCGCCTTGCGCGCATCGGCGTGCAGCCCGGCGACGATCACCACGGGCAGCCCCGGGGACGGATCCGCCGCTCCCCCGGTGTCCCCGGTCATCCGCGACCGCCCTCGCGCTGCCCGTACCGGCGCTCGAAGCGCTCCACGCGTCCGGCCGTGTCCATGACGCGGGCGGTGCCCGTGTAGAAGGGGTGGCTCGCGCTGGAGATCTCGACGTCGATCACGGGATAGGTCTCGCCGTCCTCCCATTCGATCGTCTTGTCGCTGGTGGCGGTGGAGCGGGTGAGGAAGGCGTAGTTCGCTGCGCGGTCACGGAAGACGACCGGGCCGTACGGGGGGGGTGGATGGCGGGCTTCATCGCTCCTCCTTGAAGTCGACGTGGCGGCCGGCGACCGGGTCGTACTTGCGCAGGACCAGGCGGTCGGGGTTGTTGCGGCGGTTCTTGCGGGTGACGTAGGTGATGGGGGCACCCCCTGCTCGAGCGAAGCCGAGAGCTTGGGGGACGGTCCCTGCGGTGGACCTGAGCTTGATGACAGGACGTAGTTCGTTGCGGGCCATGTCGGCTAGAGTAAATGAAAATGGTTCCCATTAACAAAAAGGGAGCCGCGATCCGACGAGAGAGGTACGTCACGTGTCCGCGCACTGCATGCTGACCGGGCGGCAGCCCGGTTTCGGCAAGACCATCTCCCACTCCCACCGGCGCAGTTCACGCCGTTTCGACCCGAACGTGCAGCGCAAGCGGTACTGGCTGGCGAGCGAGGGGCGCCATGTCCGGCTCACGCTCAGCACGAAGGGGATCAAGACGGTCGACTCGATCGGGATCGAGGCCGCCGCGGCCCGGATCCGGGCGCGTGGGGTGAGGGTCTGATGGCGAAGAAGAGCAAGATCGCGAAGAACGAGCGACGGCGCGAGCTCGTCGCCCGCCATGCCGCCCGCCGGGCGGAGCTGAAGGAGATCATTCGCCGGCCGTCGAGCAGCGAGGACGAACGTCGCGCCGCACAGGGCCAGTTGCGGCGCCAGCCGCGTGACGCGAGCGCCACCCGCGTACGCAATCGGGACAGTGTCGACGGGCGGCCGCGAGGTTATCTGCGCACGTTCGGCCTGTCCCGGGTGAACCTGCGGGTTCAGGCGCATGCCGGGTTCCTGCCGGGGGTGCGTAAGTCGTCCTGGTAGTACGGGAGTTCATGCAGCCGGGCCGCCGACCGGATCAGGCGGCGGCCCGACTGCCGGCCCTCAGGGTCAGCGGCCCGACTGCTCGCCCGCCCCCATCAACTCCCGCACACACCCCCGCAACCACCGGTGCGCCGGATCCGCGTCGAGGCGCGGATGCCAGGCCATCGCCAGCGCCAGCGGCGGCAGGTCAAGCGGGACGGGGAAAGTGACCAGACCGAGTGCGTCGGTCATCGGGGTGGACCAGCCGGGGACCAGGCCGATCAGATCGGTGTCCCGCACGAGGAAGAGCGATGCGGGGAACGAGGCCACCGCGCCCACCACCCGTCGGCTCAGTCCCCGTGCGGCCAGGGCCTCGTCCACCGGGCCGTGCAGTTTGCCGCGGCGTGACACGGTGAGGTGCTCGGCCGACTCCGCGAACCGGCGGGCGGTCAACTTGCCCTTCAGGAGCGGGTGTCCGGCCCGTACGACCCCGCGCATCCGGTCCACGGACAGCGGTTCGACCCGCACCTCGGGGGCCGTGGAGTCGATCACGCCGACCTCCAGATCCGCCGTGCCCTCGCGCAGTACGGGCGCGTCGAGATGACTCTCGCCGAGGAAACGGATCCGCAGGCCCGGCGCCTCTTCGAGCACCCGGGCCAGCAGCCTCGGACCGAGCAGAGCCGCGATCGAGTCCTGGCCGTGCACGGTGAACGTCCGCTCCACGGCCCGCAGATCCTGCTCCCCGTGCGCGGCGAACAGCGCCCTGGCCCGCTCGACGACGGCACCCACCTCGGCACGGACCGACAGCGCGTAGGGCGTGGGCACCATGTGCCGGCCCGCGCGCACCAGGACCGGGTCGCCGAGCGCCTTGCGGATGCGGCCGAGGGTGCGGCTCATCGCGGGTTCGGACAGATGCAGGCGCTGTGCGGCGCCCCGCACGCTCTCCTCCTCGAGCAGCACGTCCAGGGCCGCAAGGAGGTTCAGGTCGAGGCCGGTGGCCGGGCCGGGACCGGACGGACGGCTGGCGGATTGCGTCATACGCAAGTACTCCCTGCATAACTTGCATTGGAAAGCAGGCCACCGCCGAGCCTACGTTGAAAGGGCGCCCTCCGCGCGTACCTCAGAGCGCATCCCGAGCGCACCTCCGACCGCACCAGCTCCCGAAGGAGCCGCCATGTCCACGCCTGCCCTGACGGCGACCGCCCCCAAGCTCGGGCGGGCCACGCTGCTTGCCGTCTGCGCCTGCGTGATGGTGGCGCAGAGCATGGTGGCGGCGATCAACCTGCTGATCCCCCAGCTGAGTTCTTCGGCGCTGCACCCGTCCGCGTCCGAGATCATGTGGACGGTCGACGCCTACGTCCTCGCCTTCGCCGGTCTGCTGATCCCCGCGGGCGCGGCGGCCGACCGCTACGGCCGCAAGGGTGCGCTCCTGACCGGGCTCGCGCTGTTCGCGGCCGGTGCGATGACCAGTGCACTGGCCGCCTCACCCGCTGTGCTGATAGCCGGCCGGGCGGTCTGCGGTATCGGCGCGGCCCTGATCACCCCGTCCACCATGTCGATCCTCGTCCAACTCGGCGACACCCCCCTGCACCGGGTGCGCGCGATGGCCGCGTGGACGCTGGCGATCGGCGTGGGCGGGGCGTTCGGCAATCTGGCCGGCGGGCTCGCGGGTCAGTACCTCGGCTGGCGTGCCCTGTTCTGGCTGATGGTGCCGCTGGCGGCGGTGCTCGCCGGATGCGTCGCGTACGCCGTCCCGCGCACCGGGCGCTCGCCCCGGGGCAACCCCGATCCGCTGGGCACCCTGCTGGTCACCGCGGCCCTGTTCGCCCTGCTCTTCGGGATCATCGAGGGGCCCACGTACGGCTGGACGTCCCCCCGTATCCTCGGCGCCTTCGCCCTGGGCGCCCTGCTCGCGGCGGCCTTCGCGCGGCACGGCCTGCGCTCCCCCGCGCCGCTCTTCGACCCGCGTGTGTTCCGCGCGCCGCGGCTGAGCGCGGCGGCGCTCGGTCTGGCCACCGGGTTCTTCGGCCTGTTCTCCCTCTTCTTCGTCAACTCGCAGTACCTGCAAGGACTCAAGGGGTACGGCCCCGCACTGGCCGGCCTGGCGATCATGCCGGTCAGCGCGGGGATGGCCCTGGCCCCGAGGTTCGCGGCCCGCCGGCACTTCCCCAAGCTCTCGGCTCCGCTCGAGCAGGGGAGACCTCCATCGCCCCGCCCGGTGATCACGACCGGTCTGGCCCTCATCGGCACGGGCCTGCTCGCCGCCTCCACGGCCGGTGCGCACACCCCGTACGGACTCTATGTGGTGTGGCTCCTGGTCATCTCCTTCGGTACCGGGATCTGTATGCCGGCCCTGACGATCGGCGTACTGGAAGCGCTGCCCCCGCACGCGGCCGGTCTCGGTTCCGGACTCGGCATCTCCGCACGGGAGTTGGGCGCGGCCCTGGGCGTCGCGGTGACCGGGACCGTCCTGTCGGCGGACGGCGGGGACTACGGCGCGGGGATGTCGTCGGCGCTCAGGGTGGTGGGGGCGGTGGTGCTGGTGTGCACGGGGCTGGTGTGGTGGGGATACGGAAGGCGCGGGCGGCAGGCGTGACGAGGGCGCGGAAGTGCGGTTGGCAGGCGTGACGGGGCGGGCCCTCGCCATGACGGCCTTCAGGCGCCCGGCCTTCAGGCGCCGACCGTGCTCCCGGCCATCGGCGGTGTCGGCTCCCCGGCTCCCTCGCGCATCCCCTGCACCAGTTCCTCCACCGCTTCGAGCGCGGTCCTGCGCGGCTGCCACCCCAGTACGGAGTGAGCCCGGGCGCAGTCCATCAGCGGCAGCCGCAGTACCGCGTCGAACAGCTGCGGCGAGGCCGGCACGAGATGCAGCCCGTACGCGGCCGCGAGTGCGGAGCGGGCCGCGACGCGCGGCATCGGGACCGTACGCGAGTGGAACAGCTCGCCCAACGTCTTGGCGTCGAGGACCGGTTCGGCCGCGAGGTTGAAGGGGCCGCGTGCCTGGTCGTTCAGCGCGGCACGCACATACGCGTCGGCCGCGTCGTCGGTGTGCAGGGCCTGGACGCGCAGCCCCGGGATGTCCGGCAGCAGCGGCAGCAGGGACGGGCGGGCGAGCTGTCCCGGCAGGAACCGGCCGCCGAAGATGCGCCGTTGCTCGCTCGCCGACTCCTCCTTGAACAGGAACGCGGGCCGCATCCTGGCCACCCTGATCTCCCGGTGCGCCTGCTCGAAGGCGTCCAGGGCCCGTTCCAGATAGGCCTTCTCACGGCAGTACGCGGCTTCGGGCCAGCCGTGCGTCGGCCAGGACTCGTCGACCGGGCGGTCCTTGGGGCCGGGCGAGTACGCGCCGACCGAGGACGCGTGGACGTAGGCGGGCACGGCAGCGGCGGAGACCGCCTGCAGCACGCGGACGGTGCCGAGCACATTGGTGCGCCAGGTGGTGGCCGGATCGCGCGAGGGCTGGAAGCGCCAGGCCAGATGGATCACGGCGTCCGCGCCGTGGAACAGCTTGGCGAGCGCGCTCTCGTCGGCGAGGTCCGTGGCCTCCCACTCGGTCTTCGGCAGATCCAGTTCAGGCGTCCTGCGGGCCAGGCCGAGCACCGAGCCGACGCCCTCCTCCTCGGCCAGCCGCCGTACGACGCTGGTCCCGACGTTGCCGGTCGCGCCGGTGACGACGATCCGTTTGCCCTCCATGGCGGGCTCCTTCCCGTACGGGTACAGGGGGCGAGACCGGACGTGTGCCCAGGGGCGCCGCGGGTACACGGCCACTCCCACCAGCACTTCCGAGCACTTCGCCGAGGAGCAGCCGATGTCCGACGGCCCCGCGCAGGACCCCACGACCGCGCACCCGCGCCCCGACTTCCCGTCCCAGGACCAGGAGCCGCCGGGCTGGACCGGCCCCATGGACCCGCCGCCGGACCACGGCGAGGACAGCTACAAGGGCGCCCACCGGCTCACCGACCGCAAGACCGTCCTGACGGGTGGCGACTCCGGCATCGGACGCGCCGTGGCGCTCGCCTTCGCCCGCGAGGGTGCCGATGTCCTCTTCACGTATCTGCCCGAGGAGGAAGCGGAGGCCCGCGAGACGGCACGCCTGGTCGAGGACGCCGGACGGACCGCGCTCCCCGTCGCCTGCGACATCCGGGACGAGCAGCAGTGCGAGCGGGTGGTGGAGCGCGCGGTCGCCGAGTTCGGCCGGATCGACGTCCTGGTCAACAACGCCGCGTACCAGATGTCCCAGCCCGACGGGCTCACCGCCGTCAGCACCGAGCAGTTCGACCGGGTCGTCCGCACGAATCTGTACGGGATGTTCTGGCTGTGCCGGGCGGCGGTGCCGCATATGCGTCCCGGCGCCTCGATCATCAACACCACCTCGGTGCAGGCGTACAAGCCGAGCCCGCATCTGCTCGACTACGCGATGACCAAGGGCGCCATCGTGACCTTCACGCAGGGCCTGGCCCAGATGCTGGTCGGCGACGGGATCCGGGTGAACGCGGTGGCGCCGGGCCCGGTGTGGACGCCGCTCATCCCGGCGACGCTGCCGGACACCGCCGAGTTCGGGAAGCAGGCGCCGCTCGGCCGTCCTGCCCAGCCTGCCGAGATGGCGCCCGCGTACGTCTATCTCGCTTCCGACCAGGCCGGTTTCATCACCGCGGAGATCCTCAACGCAACCGGCGGGACCCCGCTTCCATAACGCACGAGAACCACCGAGCACAAGAACTGACGAGCACAAGAACCACCGAGTACGAGAACTACCGAGGAGACCTATGCGCGCGCTGGCCCTGGCCTGCAGCCTCAACCCCAGCACCTCCCCGTCGAGCAGCCACCTGCTCGCCGCCCAAGTACTGCATGAGATGAAGGAGTTGGGGGTCGACGGCGAGACGGTACGTGTCGCCGACCACCAGGTGCTGCCCGGCGTCGAGAAGGACATGGGCGACGGCGACGAGTGGCCGCGGCTGCGGCAGAGGGTGCTCGACGCCGACATCCTGGTACTCGCCACCCCGATCTGGCTCGGCCACCCGTCCAGCATCTGCCAACGGGTCCTCGAACGCCTGGATGCCGAACTGTCCGAGACCGACGGCCAGGGGCGGATGCTCACGTACGGGAAGGTCGCGGCGGTCGTGGTCGTCGGCAACGAGGACGGTGCGCACAAGGTCTGCGCGGATCTGTACCAGGGACTCAACGACGTCGGATTCTCGCTGGCGCCGGGCGCCGGGACGTACTGGGTCGGCCAGGCGATGCAGGGCACCGACTACCAGGACCTCGAGGAGACCCCGGAGCAGGTGGCCGCCACCACCCGGACCTTGGCGCGCAATGCGGTGCACCTGGCCGGGCTGCTCGCCAAGAACCCGTATCCGCCGTCGTCCTGAGGCGAGGCCTGCTGCCTGCGGACTGTCGGCCGCCCGCTTCCGGCCCTCCGGCTCACCGCTCCGCGGCGACCCGGAGGGTGCGCAAGGCGGGGTCGGCCGCGTCGGGGACGTTCATGCCGGCCTCGACGCCCGTACGGAGATAGGTCAGGACCGCGTCGGTGAGCCGCTCGCCGGGCAGGGCCACGGGGATGCCCGGCGGATACGGGGTGAGCATCTCCGCCACGACCCGGCCCGCGGCCCGTGCGGCGGGGACGTCCTCGGTCGGTCCGAAGTACGCGTCACGTGGCAGGAGTTCCTGGACCAAGCGCAGTTCGGCGGGCGGCGGGACCTGCACCCGGCGCACGGGTCGCAGCGACGGGGCGCGGTGGACCAGATCGCGCAGGGCGGTCACCAGACGGCCGGTGGTGACCAGGTCGTCGGCGTGGGTGAGCTGGGCGCTGATGCAGCGGTGGTCGGCCAGGTGGACGTCGATGTGGTGCCGGGCACGCAGCCAGTCCGCGGCGCGGTATCCGGTGAGTCCCAGGCCCGTGACGTCGACGACCGCGGGCAGCGGGTCGAAGCCGTCGGCGCGGCCCGGGCCGCAGTAGTCCTCGCGGCGGTCGACCCGGGGACCGTCGAGGGCATCGATGGACTGCCGTGTGGTGTGGGCGAGTTCGAGTGCGGCGCCGAGCAGCTCGCGGCCGTGCAGGGCCATCTGGCGGCGCCACGCGTCGATGCCCGCGTACAGGAGCACGGACGGGCTGGTCGTGCCGAGCAGATCCGCGCGGGAGGCGAGCGCGGCCGGGTCGACGAGATCTCCCTGGAGATGGAAGACGGAGCCCTGTTCGAGGCCGCTGCCCATCTTGTGGATGCTGGTGACGCAGACATCGGCGCCCGCGTCCATCGCCCAGGCCGGCAGGTCGGGGTGGAACGGCAGATGGGCGCCCCATGCCTCGTCCACGATCAGCGGCCGGCCCCGGCGGTGGCAGACCGCGGCGATGGCGGAGAGATCGGCGGCGGCGCCGTACGGGGTGGGGCTGGTGACCAGCGCACCGCGGGCCTCGGGGTGGTCGGCGAACCCCTTGGCGACGGTGGTGGCGGACGGCGGGTGCGCGAGGTGCCGTTCGAGGTCCCACCGCGGCTCGAGCCATACGGGTTCGATACCGGCCAGGATCAGTCCGGCCACCACCGACTTGTGCGCGTCGCGGCTGATCAGGAGGGAGTCGTGCGGGGCCGCGACGGTCAGCATGGCGGCCTTGACCGACAGGGAACTGCCGCAGGTCGAGAAGAAGGTGTGCTCGGCGTGCACGGCGTCGGCCATCAGGTGCTCGGCCCGTTCCAGGACCTGCCCCCGCCCGCGCCGGTCGTCGAGCCCGCCGGACGCGAGCACGTCACCGAGGTACACGGCGTCCCCCAGTACCGCCCGCGCCTCGGGATCGGCCCCGCGCGCCTGCTTGTGCCCCGGTGGTGTGAAGCCGAGTTCATGGTGGTCGTGGTAGGCGGCCAGAGCTTGCAGGACGGGTGCCTGGGTGTGGTCGAGTGGCATGCGGCTGCGGGTACCTCGAGGGGCGGGGGGGGGGGGGGCGGCGCGGGGGGGGACGCCGGGGCGCGCCCCCCCCCCCCCGGGCGGCGGCGGCGCCCGGGGGCGGGGAGAGAGG
>NZ_JBEPEW010000029.1:0-71003 GCF_040300965.1 Streptomyces mesophilus
CCCTGGGCGCCTCGCGGGCCGCAGCGCCCCGCTGCGGGAACTCTTCTCGCGCCGGCTGCGCTGGTCGCTCGCCGGGCTCCTGACCGCGGTCCTCGCCCTGGCGGTCGCGTCCTGGCTCACCGGGGACGACCACCCGCTGCACGCCACGTATCTCACGCTCCTCGACCTGTTCGCCCTCAACGATCCCGCCACGGACGAACCCCACAGCCGGCAGATCCTCCAACTACTCGCCGCCCTGGCCGGGTTGCTGCTGCTGCCCGTACTGCTCGCCGCGGCACTCGAAGCCTTCGGCACCTTCCGTACGGCCGCCGCCCTGCGCCGGCCGCCGCGCGGTCTGTCCGGCCATCTCGTACTGCTGGGCCTCGGCAAGATCGGCACCCGGGTGCTGACCCGGCTGCGGGAACTCGGCATCCCCGTGGTCTGCGTCGAGGAGGACCCGGAGGCCCGCGGCATCCCGCACGCACGCCGGCTGCGGGTGCCGGTGATCGTGGGCGATGTCACCGAGGAGGGCGTCCTGGAGGCGGCGAAGATCCACCGCGCGCACGCCCTGCTCGCGCTGACCAGCGTCGACACCACCAACCTCGAGGCGGCCCTGTACGCACGCTCGGTCAAGCCCGACCTGGGCGTCGTCCTGCGCCTGTACGACGACGAGTTCGCCACGGCCGTCTTCCGCACCCTGCGCGCCGCGCACCCCGGGGCCAACACCCGCAGCCGCAGCGTCACCACGCTTGCCGCGCCCGCGTTCGCCGCGGCGATGATGGGCCGCAGGATCCTGGGGGCGATCCCCGTCGAACGCAAGGTGCTGCTCTTCGCCGCGCTCGACGTCGCCGACCACCCCGAGCTCCAGGACCGCACCGTCGCGGAAGCCTTCCGCCCCGGCGCCTGGCGCGTGGTCGCCCTGGACACCTCTGCTCCCGCCCAGCGCCTCCCCGACCTCTCGATCGGCCCGCCCCCGTACAGCCAGGGCCACACCCCCGGTCTCGTATGGGATCTGCATCCGGGCCATGTGCTGAGCTCGGCGGACCGCGTGGTGGTGGCGGCGACGCGGCGCGGGCTCGCTCAACTCCTGGGGCAGCGGCGGGAGTCGGGGCGCGTGGCCGGACCTCGTACGCCTGGGGCCGCGGCGCCCGGTCAGGAGTGAGAGCTCAACCGTGGCTCGCGATCAGGAGTACGAGGCCGCGGCTCCGGTGATACCCGCCCCGCCAGGCGCAGCACCGCGTGCAGCAGCACGGCCGTCAGCGTTCCCGCCACCACACCGCTCCCCAGCACCGTGCCCACCCAGCCGGGGAACGCTCCGTACAGGCCGGGTGCGACGACGGGTGCGAGACCGATGGCGAGGGCGAGCGCGGCCACCATGGCCTGCGCGTTGTCGCGGAGTTCGGCCCGGTGCAGCATGTCCGCACCCATGACCGCGATCATCGCGTAGACGACCAGTCCCGAGCCGCCGACCACGGGCGCCGGAATGCCCGCGAGCAGACGGGGCAGCGGGGCGAGCAGACCGGCCGCGAGCAGCAGGACGCCCGCGGCCGCGGTCACGTAACGGCTGCGTACGCCGGTGAGTTTGGTGAGGCCGACGTTCTCGGAGCTGGTGACCATCAGCGACGTACCGAAGACCCCGCCGAGGAGGGAGACCGCCGCATCCGCCCGTGCCACCCGCGGCACGTCCTGCGCCGGACGCGGATCCCGGCCGACGGTCTCGCTGTTGAGCACCGTCTGACCGGTGATCTCCGCCAGCGTGGTCAGGCTGAAGATCAGCAGCGGCAGCGCGGCGAGCAGGTCGAACTGCGGTGTTCCGTACGGGAACGGGCTGGGCAGCGCCCAGCCGGCGCCCTCGGCGGGGGTGAACTCCCCGAGGCCGGTCGCCGCCGCGACCAGCGTGCCGGTCACCATCCCGAGCAGCACCGCCGTCTGCCGCCACACTCCGCGCAGCAGGACGAAGGCGGCGAAGGTGGCCCCGATGGTGATCGCCGCCAGGACGACGGCCGAGCGGCCCGGATGCCCTTCCTGGCCGGTGACCAACTGCGCCGCCACCCGCACCATCGCGATACCGATGAGCAGCACGGTCACGCCCATGACCAGCGGCGGGAACAGCCGTACGACACGGGCGTAGAGCGGGAGCACGGCGAGCAGCAGACCGCCGGCGAGGAGCACGGATCCACTGGCCACCGCCGCTCCGTGGTCCTGCGCGATCTGCAGGAACAGCGCGGCCGCCGCCCCGCCGGGCAGCATCACGAACGGCAGCCTGGCGCCGAATCCGTACCGCCCGAGGGACTGCAGGAGCGCGCCGAGGCCGCACAGCACGAGCACCGTGCTGAGCAGCGAGGCGGTGCGGGCGGGCGTCAGGTGCAGGGCCGTTGCGGTGAGGAAGACCGTGGAGATGGGCGCCGCGATCATCGCAAGGACGTGCTGCACGGCCAGCGGGGCGAGGCGCCGCAGCGGGATGCGCTCGTCGACGGGGCTGCCCGCGGAACTGCCGCCGGGGCCGCCCGCGGAGCTCTCCCCAGGGCTGCCGGACCTCTCCACGGAGCCGCCCTTGCCGCTCGTCACGGTCATGCCCCGGCCTCCAGCCACGGCAGCTCCTCGGCCGCGTAACGGTAGGCGCGGAACACGGCGTTGGGCTCGGAGGGGAAGAGCGAGCGGACCGCGGAGTCCTCGTACGCGGCGAAGTGCGGGACCACGTACTCCCAGCACAGATAGCCGTCCGCGGTGACCTCGAAGAGGCGGCCCGCCGGGGAGTCGGTGATCAGGGTGTTGCCGTTCGGCAGGCGCTGGGCGGCGCCCATGAACGGCGCGAAGAAGGACTCCTTGGCCGGGTCGTGGTACTCCCACACCACCTTGCCGCTCCCCCGCTCGATCTCGATGACACGGGAGTACGGGACGTCCGAGCCGGGGCGGAAGACGCCGTTGTCGAAGACGAGGAGGTTGCCGCCCGGCAGCTCGGTCGGATGGTGCTGCTGGGAGACGGTGCCCTGGTCCGTGCGCCACAGGACCTCGCCGGTCGCGCGGCTGATCACGATCACGGCGGAGGTGCTGCGCAGCGAGGCGACGATGTTCCCGTCGGCCAGCTCCGCGACGGAGTTGATCAGGGGCCAGTGCTCGCGGGCGTAGTCCGGGTGCAGGGCGTGCGCGTCGCGGTCGAGGTGCTCGGCGGCGCGCCACGACCAGAGCTCGGTGCCGTCGGCGTCGACCTCCTTGATGGTGTCGGCCCATACAATGCCGCCGTCCGCCTCGGAGCCCGGCACCCCGCCGCGTACCGCCGCCGCGTCGGCGCCGACGAGGGGTTCGAGCCCGGTGTAGAGGATGCGGCCGTCGTCCAAGTGGTGGGCGTCGTGGTGCTGCAGCGGGTCGCGGTGCTCGCGCAGCACGGTGCCGTCCGGGGCGGCCTGGAGCATGACACCGCCTCGGTACTTGTGCCACATCGGGAAGCGCGCGGGTTCGCCCGGCAGCACTCCGTTGTAGGCCAGGTTCCCGCCGGGCAAAATGCGCGCGTGCCGGCCGGGACGGTAGGGCAGCCGCCACTGGTGTACGGCGCGGCCGTGCAGGTCGACGAGGTGGACCTCGCCGGATCCGGTGAGCGGGGCGAAGAGTGTGTAGCCGGGCGAGGCGGCCTCCCCGTCCAGCGCTATGAGGCCGGTTCCTCGACGGCGGCGGGAGTTCTGGTCGACACGCGGCATGGTGGCTGCCCCTCCGATGGTTCAAAGTTTCTTTGATGGCATCAACTGTCTTAGAAGCTAGGGGGAGTTTGTGTCTGCGGTGTTGCTGCCGTACGAAGCCTCCTTCCGCGGGTGCGTAGGCTGGCCGGCGGCGGTGGGGAGAGGGCACAGCGGAGGGGAGCCGGCCATGGCGGACGAGGACGAGGGCGGGCCACGCGTGGGCGCGGGAATCCGCAGGCGGCGCAGGTCACTTGACCTGACCCTCGCGGATGTGGCGGCCCGCTCGGGGCTGTCGTCGCCCTTCCTCAGCCAGATCGAGAACGACCGGGCCCGCCCGAGCATGCGCTCGTTGCAACGGGTCGCGGACGCGCTCGGCACCACGGCGGTGCAGCTGCTCGCCTCGGCGGAGCCACCGCGCACCGTGGATCTCGTACGGGCGGAGGAAGCGTCGGCGCTCGACCCGTCGGACGAGGCACGCGTCCGGCCCCTGGTGCGCGGCCATCACCAGCTGCACGCGCTGGAGTTCACGGGAGATCACGACGGGATGCGTGAATTCCGGCACCGCAACGACGAGTTGATGTACGTGGCGGACGGCGCCGCCGAGGTCGAGGCGGAGGACCGCAGCTACCGCCTGGTGCGCGGCGACACCCTCTACCTCAGCGGCGGCGTCCGGCACCGATGGCGGGCCACGGCGCCCGGCACGCGCGTCCTGCTCGTCGCGGTCGCGGACCACATAGAGGCCACGGGGGACCCGCGGGCCTGACGTCCGCCTTGGCCGAGGGCCGGGCGAACCCCACGCTCGCCAGGGTGAGCGCCAAGCCGAACAGCTGCCGCCCGGTCAGGCCCTCATGAGCGGCCACGACGCCCAGGAGGACACCGGTGACCGGGTTGAGCAGGCCCACGAGACCGACCGTGGCCGCGGGCAGGCGGCGCAGTCCGCTGAACCAGGCCACGAAGGCGAGCGCCGTGCCGACGAGCGCGACATAGGCGAACCCGGCCACGGCAGGAGCGTCGAGCGCCGGCGGGCTCCCCTCGACGATTGCGGCGGCCACGAGCAACACCAGGCCCCCGGCCAGGAGTTGCCAGGACGTCGACGCCAAGGTGCCGGCCCCTTCGCTCCACCGCTTGGCGAGGAGGTAGCCGCAGGAGGACATGGCCATGGCGCCCGCCGAGGCGAGGATGCCCACGGGATCGGCCGAGCCGCTCGCGGTGAGCAGCATGAGGCACACCCCGGCGGCACCGGCGACGGCGGCCGCCAGCTGCCGCGGCCGCGGCCTCTCGCCGACGAGCGGCCACGCGAGGACGGCCATGACCAGCGGGGCCAGGGCCATCACGGTCGAGGCCACACTGGTCGGCAGCCGCTGCGCCGCCACGTATACGAGGGCGAAGAACCCGCCCATGTTGAGGACCCCGAGGACCAGGGACTTCCACCACCAGGAACCGCTCGGCAGCGTCCGGCTCAGGGCGAGCAGCAGCAGACCGGCGGGCAGGGCCCGGATGGCCGCTCCGTAGAGCGGTCGGTCCGGCGGCAGGAACTCGCCCGTGACGTAGTAGGTGGTCCCCCATGCCACCGGAGCCACCGCCGTGATCATCGACCACCGCCATATACCTTCCATGGAAGGCAATATAGCTTCCACGGAAGGTATAGTGCCTGTCGTGACCGAAGACGGCTCCCAGCTCATGACGGAAGACAGCACCCAGCCCCTGGACCACGTCGCCCGCATCCAGGCCGAGTGGGCCCGCGAGCGCCCCGACGTGGACGTGACCCCGCAGGCCGTCATCGGCCGGCTGCACCGCCTGGGCGCCCTGCTGACCCGGCAGTTGTGCCTCGTCTACGACAAGTACGGCCTGAGCGAAGGCGAGTTCGACGTACTGGCGGCGCTGCGGCGCGCCGGACGTCCCTACGAGCGGGCACCCGGTGAACTGGCCGCGCACACCATGGTCACCACAGGCGCGATGACCAAGCGCATCGACCGCCTGGAACGCAACGGCCTGGTCACCCGGCGCCGGTCGGCCGAGGACGGCCGCGCCCGCGTGGTCGCGCTCACGCCGGCAGGACGCAAGCTGATCGACCGCGCCTTCACCGACCACATGCGCAACGAACGAGCCCTCCTGGACGCCGTCTCCCCCGAGGAGGCCGCTCAGCTGGAGACGCTCCTGACCGCCTGGCTGGCCCGGCTCGACACCCCCGCCGGCCCCGCTTGATACCCGTCCGACCGGCCGCAGCCGCCCGTCGCGACCCGAGGAGCGCCCCTCCCTCCTGGAGTGGCGAGCCGGACGAAGATCCCTGAGTCTTATGGAGTGCCTCCGAACGGACCGGGTGCGCCGCGGAGCGTCGCGCCCCTTGGTCCCGGCAGGCCCGTTTCCGCCTGAGGTGTACGCGCTGCCCGTCGTACACGCGGATGGACTCCAGGAAACACTCCCGGAAGGACTCACATGCCTGTCCTGTGCTGCCCTGCCGTAGACGTCCCCGAGCACGTCATCACGCTCGAAGAGACCCTCGAGTTGGCCGAACGCATCCACGCCGAACATGACGAGCTCCCCTTGGCGCTGAAGCTCATCACGAACACCGGTGTACAGACGCGTCACCTGGTGCAGCCCATCGAGACCACCCTGCGGCACCCCGGCTTCGAGGAACGCAACCAGGTCTACGAGCGTGAGGCCAAGGCCCGGATACCGGCCGTCGTCGAGCGGGCCCTGCGGCAGGCGGATCTCACCGCCGACCAGATCGACGCACTCATCTACGTATCGTGCACGGGGTTCACGATGCCCTCCCTGACGGCATGGATGATCAACAACCTGGGGTTCAGGTCCGACACCCGGCAGCTGCCCATCGCGCAGCTGGGCTGCGCGGCCGGCGGGGCCGCCATCAACCGGGCGCACGACTTCTGTGTCGCCCACCCTGGCTCCAACGCCCTCATCGTGGCCTGCGAGTTCTGCTCGCTCTGCTACCAGCCCGATGACATCACCGTGGGAAACCTGCTCTGCAACGGCCTGTTCGGAGATGCCGTCGCCGCGGCGGTGGTCCGTTCCGAAGGCGACCGCGGGGTGCTCTTGGAGCGCAACGGCTCCCGTCTGGTCCCGAATACGGAGGACTGGATCGCCTACGCGGTCAAGGCCACCGGGTTCCACTTCCTGCTCGACCGCCGCGTACCGGGCACGATGGAGCAACTGGCGCCGTCCCTGCGGGAAGTGGCCGCCGAGCAGGGCTGGAACGCCGAGGCCCTCGACTTCTACGTCATCCACGCCGGCGGTCCCCGCATCCTGGACGACCTGTCCCGCTTCCTCAAGGTCGCGCCGGACATGTTCGCCTGCAGCCGCGCCACCCTCACCCAGCACGGCAACATCGCCTCGGCCGTCGTACTGGACGCGCTACGACGCCTGTACGGCACGGAGAGCGTGCCGGTGGGCGCCCGCGGCCTCATCGCCGGGTTCGGCCCCGGTATCACCGCCGAGATCACGCTCGGCACCTGGCTGGGCTGATACGCCCGCCCCTCACGTACCCACCCTCGCGTACCCCACGAAGCGGCGTTCGCGCCACGGCACCCCATGCCGTGATCCGGCCCCGACCTCAACCTCGATCTCGATCTCGACGAGAGGAACATCAGCATGTCCACCAACACCCCGTACAACCCGCAGCAGTTGACCATCGGCGGCGACATGACCGTCAACCGTCTCGGCTACGGGGCCATGCATCTGACCGGCCACGGCATGTGGGGGCCGCCCGAAGACCCCGACCAGGCGGTCGCCGTGCTGCGCCGGGCCGTGGAGCTCGGCGTCACCTTCATCGACACCGCCGACTCGTACGGACCCGGCGACAACGAGCGCATCATCCGCAAGGCACTGCACCCCTACCCGGATGACCTGGTCATCTCGACCAAGGGCGGGCTGCTGCGCTCGGGGCGCGACGACTGGCTCGAGGACAAGGGCGCCCCGTACATCACCCCGTGCGGCCGCCCCGAATACCTGCGCCAGCAAGTCGAATTGAGCCTGTTCAACCTGGGTGTCGAGCGGATCGACCTGTACCAGCTGCACAGCATCGACCCCACCGTGCCGCTCGCCGACCAGTTCGGTGAGCTGGTCCGGTTGCAGCAGGAAGGCAAGATCCGCCACATCGGTCTTTCCGGACAGCCCGGGGTCACCCTCGACGACCTCGCCCACGCGAACGCCCACGCGGAGATCACCGCGGTCGAGAACCTGTACAACATCGTCGACCGCGCCGGCGAGGACGTCGTACGGCACGCGGAGCAGCACAACGTGGCCTTCATCCCGTGGTTCCCGCTGGGCCACGGCGGCCTGGTGGGCCCCGACAGTCCGCTGCGGCCGATCGCCGAGCAGTACGGCGCCACGCCCGCGCAGCTGGCCCTGGCCTGGCTGCTCCACCACTCACCGGCCACGCTGCTCATCCCCGGCACCACCTCGGTCAGCCACCTGGAACTCAACATGAAGGCGACCGGACTGCACTTCAGCGCCTCGGACATGGAGGCCATCACGGCCGCCGTCGACGCGGCCGAAGTCCCCGTCTGGCGGCCGGAACCGGCTGTCGCCTGAGCCTTGGCATCCCTGTGGAAAGGCAGTACCGATGACCAGCACGCACCCGAACGCCCTCAAGCTGCGCGAGCTGTACGAAGACCTGTCCAGGATCGGGGAGTTCGTGCACGACGACGTGGTGCTGCATCCGGCCACCCGGGCCGTCGACCCCACTGTCGGTGACCAGGTGGGCCGGGAAGCGGTCGTCCAGTGGGAGCGCGATCTCCTCGGCGCCACCGGCGACACCCTGGTCATGAACGTCCAGGACATCACCGCCAATGACCAGTTCGGCACGGTGCTCGGGACGCTCGAAGGGCGTTTCGGTGACATTCCCTTCGCCCAGGCCTTCTGCGGCGTATGGCGCTTCGAGGACGGCAGGGTCACCGAGCACTGGGAGAACATCTACACCCCGAACCTGCTCGCCTCCCTCGTCCAGGTCGCCCCCAGCAGGGCGTGAGAGAGGAAACACGAGATGACCGAGAGCACCGAAACGGCCGAGCTGCCGGACGACCTGATGGCCCCGTCCCTCGAGGCGCGCTGTGAGGCACTCGACGCACTCAAGGACTCCGTACGGATGACAGGAGGCGACGCGGCGGTCGAGCGTCAGCATCAGCGGGGCAAGCTCACGGTCCACGAGCGGCTCGAACTCCTCATGGACAAGGGGTCGTTCAGGGAGCTTCAGGGGCTTCGCCGGCACCAGGCCACGGGCTTCGGCCTGGAGAACCACCGGCCGCACTCCGACGGGGTGGTGACGGGCTGGGGCACCATCCACGGCCGCACCGTCTACGTGTACGCCCACGATTTCCGCGTGATGGGCGGCTCGCTCGGCGCCACGCACGCCGCCAAGATCCACCGTGTGATGGACCTCGCCGAGGCGTCGGGCGCGCCGCTGATCAGCCTCAACGACGGGGCGGGCGCCCGCATTCAGGAGGGGGTGTCAGCGCTCAACGGGTACGGCGGAATCTTCCTGCGCAACGTCCGCAGCTCCGGGGTCATCCCCCAGATCAGCGTCATCCTGGGGCCGTGCGCCGGCGGCGCCGCCTACTCCCCCGCCCTGACCGACGCCGTGTTCATGGTCCGGGGCATCGGCCAGATGTTCCTGACCGGCCCCGCCGTCGTCAAGGCGGTCACCGGTGAGGACGTCACGATGGAGGACCTCGGCGGCGCGGATCTGCACGGCTCCGTCTCCGGTCTCGCGCAGTTCGTGCACGACGACGAGGAGAGCTGCCTGGAGGAGGTCCGCAGGCTGATCTCCTTCATTCCGCACAACAACCGCTCGGCCGCGCCCGAGTACTTCTGCCAGGACCCCGTGGACCGCCGCAACGACGTCCTGACCGACCTGGTCCCCACCGACGGCAACCGCTGCTACGACATGCTCCAGGTCATCGAGGAGGTCGTCGACGAGGCCAACTTCATGCAGGTGCACGAGACCTGGGCCCGCAACATCCTGTGCGGCCTCGCCCAGATCGGCGGCCAGACCGTGGGGATCGTGGCCAATCAGCCCGCCCACCTCGCCGGCGTCCTGGACATCCACGCCTCGGAGAAGGCGGCCCGCTTCGTCCGGCTGTGCGACGCCTTCAACATTCCTCTGGTCACGCTGGTCGACGTTCCCGGCTTCCTGCCCGGGACCGACCAGGAGTCCGGCGGCATCATCCGGCACGGCGCCAAGCTCCTGCACGCCTACTGTGCGGCCACCGTGCCCCGTATCCAGGTCATCGTCCGCAAGGCGTACGGCGGCGCGTACATCGTCATGGACTCCCCGGCGATCGGCAGCGATCTCTCGCTCGCCTGGCCCACCAACGAGGTGGCGGTCATGGGCCCGGAAGCCGCGGCGGAGATCGTCTTCCGGCACGACATCGCGGCGGCCGACGACGCCGAGGAGGCCCATGCCCGGTACGCCCAGGAGTACCGCGACCGCCTGATGCATCCGCTGCACACGGCCGAACTCGGCTATGTCGACGACATCATCGATCCCCGTGACACCCGCCGGGTCCTGGCCGAGTCCTTGGCCGCCCTGCACACCAAGCGTGCGCAGCTCAGCCATCGAAAGCACAGCATCAGCCCGCTGTGACCCTCATATGCCGGTCACAGCCCGCTGTGACCGCCGTATGCCCGCGCCCTGCCAGGCCCGGCGTACGCCAGCCCGAGGAGCCGAAGATGACGAGCATCAACATGCTCGGCGCGCATCTGCGCAAGGAGCTGACCATCCTCACCCCCACCTGCACGGCCGAGGACCGCGAGGCCGTCATCCGAGCCCTCTGCCAGCACCTCGCCACCACCACCGCCCCACCTGCCGGCCCCCGTCTGCTCCCCGGCACGACGGCGTACCAGCCGCCGACGTCGTGGACCAGCCCGCCGGCGGCCGACTGATCAAGTCCTCAGGTGACGTCGAGGGTGCACCTGCTCCGCGTGACCGAACTCGTCCCCACATAGACATCGACCGCGCCCGGCTCCACCACGAAGACCCCCGTCGGGTCCCCGGTCCAGAAGCCCAGGTCCTCCGCCGTCAGATGGAAGCGCACCTCGGTGCTCTCACCAGGCGCCAGACGTACGCGCTCGAAGCCGCGCAGGCGCCGGACGGGCTGGACGATCGAGGCGGCCCGGTCGTGCACGTACAGCTGGACGACCTCGTCGCCCGGCCTGCCCCCCGTGTTCGTCAGCGTGGTCGTGACCTCGACCACGGCGCCCTCCCTCAGAGCGGCCGCGTCGATCGCGGACCGGCTGAGCCGGGGGTCCGAGGTGGTGAAGTCGGTGTAGCCCAGGCCGAATCCGAAGGGGAACTGGGGGCCGTCGGGCAGGTCCAGGTACTTCGACACGTACTTCTCGTCCGGCCGCGACGGGTCGTACGGGCGCCCGGTGGTTTCGCGGTTGTAGTAGATCGGGATCTGGCCCGCGGAGCGCGGGAAGGTGACCGGGAGCTTGCCGCCGGGGCCGACCGCTCCGGTCAGGACGTCGGCGACGGCATGGCCGGCCTCGATGCCGGGGTGCCACGCCATGACGACGGCCGCGGCCGATTCGAGCCAGCCGCCGATCGTCAGCGGCCGCCCGGCCACCAGGACCACGGTGAACGGCTTGCCCGTCGCGGCGACGGCGGCGATCAGCTCCTCCTGGTCGCCGGGCAGGCCCAGATCCGCCCGTGTCGCCGCCTCACCGCTGATCGCCGGCGGTTCGCCGGCCACGACGACCACCGCGTCGGCGGCCCGGGCGGCCGCGACCGCCTCGGGGATACCGGCGCGCGAGCCGCCCTCGGCAGGCACCCCCTGGGCATACAGGATGCTCGTGTGCGGGAGCGCGGACTTCAGGCCCTCGACGACCGTGACCGCCGGGAAGCGCTGCCGCGTGTCCGGGATGACCCAAGTGCCAAGGAGATCACCCGAGTCGGCGAACGGACCGACCACCGCGATCGTACGAGCCCCCGGGTCCAGCGGAAGCGCGGCGTGCTCGTTCTTGAGCAGCACCATGCACCGCGCGGCCGCCTCCCTGGCCGCCGCGCGGGTGGCCTCGGTCGGCGCGGACAAGGCCGCGTCCTCGGGCGCGTACGGCCTCTCGAAGAGACCGAGGCGGAACTTCAGCCGCAGGACGCGCGCTACTGCGTCGTCGAGGCGTTCGGGTGCGAGCCGGCCGCTGCGGAGCAACTCCCGTCCATGGTCGGCGATGCTGGTGCTGACCATCTCCATGTCGATACCGGAACCGAGCGCGAGTCGCCCCGCCTCCGCCGAGTCGGCCGCGTAGCCGTGTACGACCATCTCGGCCACGCCCGCCCAGTCGCTCACCACCACACCGTCGAAGCCCCATTCCTTCTTGAGGACGTCGGTGAGCAGATGGGTGTTGCCGTGGGCGGGGATGCCGCTGACGGTGTTGAACGCGGCCATGAAGGTCGCCGCTCCGGCGTCGACGGCCGCCTTGAACGGGGGCAGGTAGAGGTTGCGCAGGCGCTGCTCCGACACGTCGACGGTGTTGTAGTCGCGGCCGCCCTCCGCACCTCCGTATGCGGCGAAGTGCTTGGCGCACGCCGCCACTTGGTCAGCGGATGCCAGATCGTCGCCCTGGAAGCCGCGGACCTTGGCCGCCGCGTAACGGGCCGCCAGATACGGATCCTCGCCGGAGCCCTCGGCCACCCGGCCCCAGCGCGGCTCGCGGGTGACGTCCACCATGGGCGCGAACGCCCAGTGGACGCCGTTGGAGCGGGCCTCGCGCGCCGAGACGGCGCCGTCCGTCTCGGCGACCGCCGGGTCGAAGGCGGCGGCCTGCGCGAGCGGGATCGGGAAGGTGGTCCAGTAGCCGTGGATGACGTCGAGGCCGAAGACCAGCGGGATGCCGAGGCGTGACTCCTCGACGGCGATGCGTTGCAGGGCGTTGCTGCTCGCGGCGCCGAAGACGTTGAGGACCGAGCCGAGCAGGCCCTTGCGGGCCGCTGCCTCCGCGTCCTCGGTGGCGGCGCCCGCGCCCGGTCCTGTGTCCCAGGCCCAGGCGAGCTGCTGGAGCTGGCCGAACTTCTCCTCGACCGTCATCCGGCCGAGCAGTTCCCGGATCCTGTCCTCGTACGGCATGGGCAACGCGTCCTTTCACGGCGGGAGTTGACATGCGGAGCCCGCCTCCCCCGGCCGTCAGGCGCTGAGGGAGGCGGGAGAGCCGGGAGTTGCTCAGCCGAGGTTCGCGTCCTGGTAGACGCGCACCGAGTCGATCTTGAACTCCTGCGGGAAGGTCACACTCTCGTCCGGGTGACCGATCCAGGAGGCGCCCACGCCGGTGTTCATGATGATGTGCATCGGAGTGTTGAAGTAGTCGCCCTGCGGGGCCATCTGGCAGGTCTGCCGCCCGTCCACATAGAAGGTGATCTTCGGTCCGGGCTCCCAGACGGCGCTGTACGTGTGGTAGCCGGCGGACAGGTCGACGGAACTCACATGCTTGCAGCCCTGGTTGGCCCCGAGGTCCGTGCCGTTGGGGGTGTCGGCGTAGTGCAGGGCGTGCTTCACCTCGTACGGGGTGTTCCACATCTCGGCGAAGTCGATCTCGTTGCCGCCGGGGCCGGGCCAGTTGTAGGTCGCGTCGCCCTGCAACCAGAGCGCGGGCCAGATGCCCTTGCCCATCGGTGGCACCTTCGCGACCACTTCGATCTTCCCGTATGTGAAGGAGAACCGGCCCTTCGTCATGACCTTGCCGGAGGTGTAGGCCTTGGTGCCGTACTGTCGCTTCTCCGTCTTGAGGATCAGGTTGCTGCTCGCGGTGGTGGCGTCGAAGGTGGCGTAGGCCTGGTCGGTGCCGGGGCCGGTGGCGCCCTCGATGGCACCCCATTTCTGGGTGTCGAGGGTCCCGTCGAAGGTGTCGCCCCAGATGAACTGCCAGTTGGGGGCGGCCTGTTCGGCGGCAGGTGCCGCGTTGGTCGTGGCTCCGGCCTCGGCGGGTATCGCCACGGCGGCCAGCAGAAGGGCCGCGGTCAGCAGCCTCGCCGTTCTCTTGCGCATCGGACTCTCCTCTTGGTGGGCGGGTGAAGCGGGTTCACGTACAGAGGGCCACTCGCGAAGGCGGTCAGGGCGCTCAGCGCAGCTGGGCGTAGACCGTCTCGTACTCCTTGCGCACCTTGTCGCCGCCGGACTGACGCCAGCTGCGCACGACCGAGGACCAGTCGGACACGGGTTTGTTGCCGCGGACGATCTCGCTCACCGCACCGCTGAGGATCTTCGACAGGGCCTGGCCCTTGGCTGCCTGCGTGGCCGAGTACAGACCGACGGTGGGGTCCTCGACGAGCAGCGGCGCGGCCTTGCGGTGGAAGGCGTACTGCTTGTCGACCACGTCCTTGCCGCCCGGACCGATGACCGGTGGGCTGTCCACGAGGTACTGCATGGGGATCTTGACATCGGTGCCGCCCCGCTCGGTCGGCGTCGGCAGTCCGTCCTTCATCGTGTAGTCGGTGCCGGACGCGCCGAACTTGCGGAACAGGTGCTCCTCGGTGCCGAACGGCGCCGCCATCCAGTTGGCTATGGCGAGAAGTTGCTTGATCCGCTTCTCGTCACCCTTCTTGACGCCGGTGACCGCGAAGCTGCCGGGGCCGGTGAAATGCCGTCCCCGGCCGCCGCCGTCGAACGCAGGGGCGGTCATGGCGCCCACGTCGATGCCCTGGTACGTGGTGCGCAGGATGTCCCAGGCCGCATAGCCGTCGATCTTCAGGGCGATCTTCCCGGTGCCGAACCAGTCGCGGCCCTGCTGGAAGGTGGCGCTGAACGCGTCGGGGTGGAAGAGCTTCTTCTTGACCATGCCGGCGACCGCGTCGAGCGCCTCGGGATACGCATCGGTCTCGACGGCGTTGGTGAACTTGCCGCCCTTGACCCCCCAGCCGTTGGGGGCACCGGCCATCGCGAGCGCGAACATGAGGGCGCCGCCGCCCGCGACACCCGTGTCGCCGAGCGCCCAGCGTCCCGCCTTGGCGTCGGTCAGGCCCTCGCACAGTTCCAGGAACTCCGCGAAGCTCGCCGGCTGCGGGTTGAGGGAACGTTCGGAGATCAGGTCGTCACGGGTGAACATGATGTTGCCGATGCTCGCCCGTGGCGTGGGCAGACCGTAGATCCCGCCGTTGGCGATCATCGGCCGCCAGGAGAACTCCGGGATGTTCGCCAGGAACGGGTACTCCTTGACCGCGTCGCCCGAGAGATACGGGGTGAGGTCGGCGAACTTGGCCTTGAGCACGGCGGGCAGGTTCGGGGTCCAGGACTGGAGCATCACCAGGTCGGGCAGGTCCCCGCCGGCCAGCGTCGTGGTCAGCTTGGTGCCGTAGTCGGCGTCCGGGACGATGTTGAACGCCAGCTCCGCGCCGACCCGTTCGTTCAGCTGCTGCCAGTAGCGGTTGCTGCCGGCGCCCGGCGGCACCGGCGTGAAGGTGTTGACCAGGATGCTGACCTTCCCCGCCCCCTCGGCGGGCTTGCCTGACGCGGCGCGGACCAGGTCGGACGGATAGCCGTAGAAGCCGGGCAGCAGGTTCTCCCCTGCCGGCAGGTCCGGGTCGACCCCGGTGAACGGGACGTACGTCGGCAGCTTCAGCTTGGCGTTGGCGGCAGCGGTGTCCGTGCCGTCGGCGCCGCCGCCGCACGCCGTGACGAGCGGCGCCGCGGCGGCCGCGAGTGACAACGCGCCTGCGCCGCGCAGCAGTCCACGGCGGCTCACGAGTCGGTCCTTGTTCACGTGCGGGTCTCCCCTCCAGGACGGTGTGCGCCCGGCTCCAACACGGCCGGCGCACCCTTGAATCCACCGTGATAAAGCGCATCACCAGTTGGCGACGGACCCTAGGACTGGGTTTCCAGGCTGTCAACACCTCGTAAAACAAATGCCTGTTGAGAGATGTGTTGACCCGTCAGCAACCTCTGGCTAGCGTGTGCGGCCTCAACTGATAATGCGCGTAATCAGATTGGATCCCGCTACATGAATGGCACGGAGCCTCCCCGCAAGCGACCGACGCAGGCGGACGTGGCCCGGCTGGCGAAGGTGTCGCCCGCCGTGGTCTCCGCGGTCGTCAACGGCCGTTCGGGCGGGGGCGTCCGGGTGGGCGACCGCACCGCGGCCCGGGTCGAGCAGGCGATCCGGCAGCTCGGCTATGTGCCCAACGTCGCCGCACGGAACCTGGCCGGCGGCCGCAGCGACATCATCGGGGTGTTCACCTACGAGGCGCTGTTCCCGATG
Source organism: Streptomyces mesophilus (assembly GCF_040300965.1). Taxonomy (GTDB): domain Bacteria; phylum Actinomycetota; class Actinomycetes; order Streptomycetales; family Streptomycetaceae; genus Streptomyces; species Streptomyces mesophilus_A. Next base: position 15,855 of record NZ_JBEPEW010000029.1, read on the forward strand.
GACGCGATGAGCTTCTACCACCCGTTCCTGATGGGGGTGGAGGAGGCGGTGGAGGAGCTCGACTGCCATCTGCTGCTCTTCACCGGCTCGCATGTGGACGGCCGGCGCAGGGCGATCTACAAGAACGGGATCAACACCCTGCAGCACGCCGACGGCGCGGTCATCGTCGGACAGGCCGAGAACCGCGAGGAGTTGACCGCGTTGCTCCGCGAGGGCTTCCCCGCGGTCTTCATCGGCCGCCGCGAACTGCCCGGCGCCGAGGCCTCGTACGCGGCGGCCGACTACAGCGGTGCCACCCGCGGTCTCGTGGAACGGATCAGCGGGCTCGGCCACCGCCGGATCGCGCGGCTGCACGGCGGCTCGGCCCATGAGTCGATCGTGGACCGCGACGCGGGCTTCGCCGCCGCGCGCGAGCAGCTCGCGGGCCGGCTCGACGCCGCGGACGTGTTCGTCACACCCCACTCCGGCGCGGTGACCGAACTGGTCCCCCGTCTCGTCGAGCAGGGCTACACCTGCCTCATCGCGGACGACTGCGACCGGGCCGACGACGCCTGCGCCGCGGCGGAGCAACTCGGCCTGTCCGTGCCGGGCGATCTGTCCGTGGCGGCGCTCAGTGAGTTCTCCCTCGCCCCGACGGCCCGCGATGTCACCACCGTGGTGACGCCCGGCCGGGAGATGGGCGCCGCGGCGGTACGGCTGCTCGCGGACATCCTCAAGAACCCCTCGGACCGATCACCGCGCCGCACCGTCCTCGACTGCGGCCTCCACGACGGCGGCACGCTGGCCGCGCCCCGCGCCTGAAGCCCGCTGCCCATCCCCCGCGCCCCCTCTCTCGGTCGCCCCCAACAAGGAGCCTTCATGCAGGAGTTGAACTGCGATGTCCTGGTCATCGGCGGCGGACTCGGCGGCGTCGCCGCCGCGCTTGCCGCCGTGCGCATGGGCCGGCAGGTCGTCCTCACCGAGGAGACCGACTGGCTCGGCGGCCAGCTGACCTCGCAGGCGGTGCCCCCGGACGAGCACCCGTGGATCGAGCAGTTCGGGTGCACAGCCACCTACCGCCGGCTCCGTGACACGATCCGCTCGTACTACCGGCGCGCCTACCCGCTGACGGAGTCGGCGCGTGCCACCGAGTACCTCAATCCCGGCCAGGGCGTGGTCAGCCGGCTCTGCCACGAGCCCCGGGTCGCCGTGGCGGCGATCGACGAACTCCTCGCGCCGCATCGCTCATCGGGGCGGCTTCAGGTTCTGCTCCAGCACCGGCCGGTCGCCGCCGAAACGGAGGGCGACCGGGTCACATCCGTACGGCTCCTGGACACCGGCACCGGCCGCGAACTCACCGCCTCCGCCCCGTACATCCTCGACGCGACCGAGGACGGAGAGCTCCTGGAGCTGGCCGGCGTGGAGCATGTGACGGGCTCGGAGAGCCGCGCCGACACCGGCGAGCCGCATGCGCTCGACGGTCCGGCGCAGCCGCTCGACCAGCAGTCCTTCACGTACTGCTTCGCCCTGGACCACCGGCCCGGCGAGAACCACACCATCGACCGGCCGCGGATGTACGGCTTCTGGCGCGACTACGCGCCGGATTTCTGGCCCGCGCCGCTGCTCAGCTGGTCACAGGTGTCGCCCGAGAAGCTCTTCCGGTACGAGAAGAACGTCTTCGAACCGGACAGGGATTTCGACCTGTGGCGCTTCCGCCGCATCCTGCACGGTCCGCACCTGGTGGAGGGGGACGCCTCCCGGGACATCACGCTGGTGAACTGGCAGCAGGTGGACTACTGGCTGGGCCCGGTGATCGGCGTCGACGCGGCGGAACGCGAGCGGCACCTGGACGCGGCCAAGCAGCTCAGCCTGTCCTTCCTGTACTGGATGCAGACCGAGGCCCCCACCCACGACGGCGGCACAGGCTACCCAGGGCTGCGCCTTCGCCCTGACGTGGTGGACACGGCGGACGGCCTCGCCAAGTACCCGTATCTGCGCGAATCCCGCCGTATCCGGGCCGAGTTCACCGTGACCGAACAGCATGTCGGGGTGGCCGCCCGCGGCGAACTGGAAGGTGCGGAGGAATTCCGTGACTCCGTCGGCATCGGCAGCTACCGCATCGATCTGCACCCCTCGACCGGCTCAGTCGCCGGGCCGCGCCAGTACATCGACGTGGAGAGCTGGCCGTTCCAGATCCCGCTCGGCGCGCTGCTTCCGGTGCGGGTGGAGAACCTGCTGCCCGCGGCGAAGAACATCGGCACCACCCACATCACCAACGGCTGCTACCGGCTGCACCCCGTCGAGTGGAACATCGGCGAAGCCGCGGGCGCGCTGGCCGCGTACTGCCTGGAGACCGGCTCGGCGCCCCGTCAGGTGCATGCCGACCCGGTGAAGCTCGACGAGTACCAGAAGCTCCTCACCGACCTCGGCATCGAGCTCAGCTGGCCGCGCGAGGTCCGTACCCAGAAGAAATACAACTGACGACTGACCGGATGTGAGGCAGGACGAGATGATTGTGCTCGACAAACCGGTCGCCGCACAGGAGGCCGTCGAGGCCGCGGCGCCACCGAAGAGCCGCCGACGCGGGCGGCTGCGCCGGGACCGGCTGCTCCTGGCGTTCGCCCTGCCCGGCCTCGGCGTGATCCTGTTGTTCCACTACGCACCGCTGCTCGGCCATGTCATCGCGTTCAAGGACTACCAGCCGTACATCGGCATAGCCGACTCGCCCTGGGTCGGTCTGGACAACTTCCAGGCCATCTTCAGCGGTGACGTGGTCTTCCTCAACGCGCTCAGCAACACCCTGGTCATCTCGCTGCTGCAGCTGGTATTCGTCTTCCCGCTGCCGATCGCGGTGGCGCTGCTCCTCAACTCCCTTGTCTCGGAGCGCATCAAGCGCCTCGTCCAGTCGGTGCTCTACCTGCCGCACTTCATGTCCTGGGTGATCGTGGTGGCGATCTTCCAGCACATGCTGGGCAACGCGGGGATGCTGAACAGCTTCCTTCAGGACCACGACCTCGGCAGCGTCAGCATCATCGGCAACCCGTCGATGTTCAAGGAGCTGATCGTCGCCCAGGTGATCTGGAAGGACACCGGCTGGAGCACGATCCTCTTCCTGGCGGCGATGTCCCGTATCGACCCGGCCCTGTACGAGGCGGCGGCGGTCGACGGCGCCTCGCGGCTGCGCCAGCTGTGGCATGTGACGCTGCCCGGCATCCGCTCGGTGGTGATCCTGCTCGCCATCCTGCGGCTCGGCGACGTGCTCAGCGTCGGCTTCGAGCAGATCATCCTGCAGCAGCAGGCGGTGGGCCCGGGCGCCTCGGAAGTCCTCGACACCTACGTATTCAACAACGCGGTCGGCGCCGGCGTCTGGGGCGGATCGGCCGCCGCCGGCCTGGTCAAGGGCGTGATCGGCGTCATCCTCGTACTCGGCGCCAACAAAGTCGCCCATCTCTTCGGCGAACGGGGGGTCTACCAGAAATGAGCGCCTCAGTGACACCGGCCGGTGTGCCGGTACGGACGGCCAAGGGGTTCGTACTCACCGTCTGCTGCCTGCTCGTGATCCTCCCCTTCCTCGCGGTCATCTCCACGAGCCTCGCGGACCAGCAGCAGGTCACGGCGGCCGGCGGGTACGTGCTGTGGCCGGAGAACCCCAGCCTGGAGGCGTACAAGGCGCTGTTCTCCGGGGGCGTGGTGACCCGGGCCGTGGCCGTCTCGGTCGGCATCACGGTGGTCGGCACCACCTTGTCCCTGGCCTGTACGACACTTCTGGCGTACGGGCTGTCCCGGCCCGGCAGTTACGGCAGCAAGCCGATCCTGATGCTGCTCCTGTTCAGCCTGCTCTTCACGCCCGGCATCATCCCGATGTACCTGACGGTCAAGCAGCTGGGCCTGCTGGACAGTTACTGGTCGCTGATCCTGCCGACCCTGATCAACGCCTTCAACGTGATCGTCATGCGGGCGTTCTTCCTCGACCTGCCCCAGGAACTCCTCGACTCGGCGAAGATCGACGGCGCCGGCGAACTGACCGTCCTGACACGGATCGTGATGCCGCTCTCGAAGGCGATCATGGCGGTGATCGGCCTCTTCTACGCGGTGGCCTACTGGAACAGCTTCTTCTCGGCCCTGCTCTACATCACCGACAACGAGAAGTACCCGCTGTCCCTCGTCCTGCGCACGTACGTGGTCAACAACGCCACGATCGGCACCGGCGACACCGGGGCCGCACTGCCGCAGCAGTCCCTGCAGATGGCCATGCTGGTGGTCAGCATCCTGCCGATCCTGTGCGTCTACCCGTTCCTGCAGAAGCACTTCGCGAAGGGGATCATGATCGGGGCGGTCAAAGGCTAGCCGTCACGCCGCACACGGTGATTTCAACCAACTCTTGCGCGGCGTTGGCCTGCCTGTGACCCCACACGCTCCTTCTCACCTCAAGGTCAACAGGGTTCTCAACTTCTCGGCTCACCCAGGAGAACCCGTGAACCCTGACTCAACTCCGGCCCGGCGTACCGTACTTGCCCAGGGAGGCCTCGCAGCCCTGGCGTTCGGCGTCCCCACGCTGCTCGGCGCGCCCACGGCCGCGGCAGCCGAACTCAGCGGCAGCGCAGGCTCCTTGCCTCCCGGCCTGTTCACCCTCGGCGTCGCCTCCGGCGATCCGCTCCCCGACGGTGTCGTCCTGTGGACACGGCTCGCCCCGCAGCCGCTGGCCGGGGGCGGCATGCCGCAGCGCAACGTACCCGTGCTCTGGCAGATCTCCGACTCCCCGCGCTTCGGCCGGATCGTGAAGTCCGGTGTGGAGCTCGCGCGTCCCGAGCACGCCCACAGCGTCCACGCGGAGGTCCGCGGCCTGCGCCCGGACCGCGAGTACTACTACCGCTTCCGCGTGGGCAACGAGCTCTCGCCGGCCGGCCGTACCCGCACCTCGCCCGCGCACGGCGCGCGGGTGACAAACCTGCGTTTCCTGTTCGCCAGCTGCCAGAACTGGCAGGACGGCTACTTCACCGCCTGGCAGCACGCCGCGCAGGAGGACGTCGACTTCATCGCCTTCCTCGGCGACTACATCTACGAGTCGGTGCCCAGAGACACCACGGTCCGCCGCCACGAGGGCACCGACGAGCCCTACAGCCTCGCCGACTACCGCAACCGGCACGCCCAGTACCGTACGGACCCGGACCTGCAGGCGGCGCACGCCCACGCACCGTGGATCGTCACGCTCGACGACCACGAGATAGACAACAACTGGGCCGACGAGATCCCCCAGGATCCCGACAAGCAGACCCCCGAGGCGTTCCGCGCCCGGCGGATCGCCGCGCTCAAGGCGTACTGGGAGCACATGCCGCTGCGGCGTTCCTCGATGCCCCGGGGCCTCGACATGCAGCTGTATCGCTCTTTCTCGTACGGGCAGTTGGCCTCGGTGCACGTCCTCGACACGCGCCAGTACCGCAGCGACCAGATCGCCACGCTGGCCGAGTCCTACGATCCGACGCGCACCATGACGGGCATCGAACAGGAGCGCTGGCTGGTGCGGGGCATGGAGCGCTCGGGCGCCCGCTGGAACCTCCTCGCCAACCAGCTGATGTGGGCGCAGAACGACCGCAAGGCCGGCCCGGAGCAGGTCTTCGACTTCGACAACTGGGACGGCTACCGGGCGCAGCGCCGCCGGCTCCTGGAGTTCTTCGGCTCGGGCCGCACCCAGAATCCCGTCATCCTCACCGGAGACCGGCACGCCACCTGGGTATGCGATCTCAAGCCCGACTTCGACGACCCGGTCTCCCCCGTCGTCGGCGCCGAGATCACCGGCTCGTCCATCTCGTCCGGCGGAGACAGCGACCCGGTGCCCTTCCATGCGACATACGACCCGATCATGGCCGAGAGCCCGCACTGGAAGTACATCGACAACCGGCGCGCGTACGTGCTCTGCGAGGTGACACCCGAGCGCATGCTGGCCTCGCTGCGCCTGGTGGACACCGTGTGGCGGCCCGAGGGCACGTCGGTGTCGACGGGCGCGGAGTTCGTCGTCGAGGCGGGCCGGCCCGGCGTCGAGCTCGCGTCGTCCGCGGCGCCGCCGAAGCCGATGCGGCTGACGGGCCGGCGTTACGAGGTCGACGACGACCAGTTCTGATCCCGCTCTGGGGCGCTCGGCCTCGCGCCACTGAGCCGGGGCCGAAGCCCTGTGCGACGCGGCCGTCGCCTCAGGCCGTGCCCACCGGCAGCACATCCGGCGACAACGCCCCCGCCCGTGCCGCCGCCGCCGTCATCCGCCGCCGGTGGCGGCGGCACAGCACCTCGTAGCCGACCTCCTCGGCCGACCGGTTCACATCGCCGACCACGACCTGCGCACCGTCGACGACCATCTCGCCGCCGACGGTCCGCGCATTGTGCGTGGCCCGCGCCCCGCACCAGCACATCGCCTCGACCTGCAGTGTCTCTATGCGATCGGCCAGCTCGATCAGCCGCTGCGAGCCCGGGAACAGCTTCGTGCGGAAGTCCGTCGTGATGCCGAACGCGAAGACGTCCAGCTCCAAGTCGTCCACGATCCGCGCCAGTTGGTCGATCTGGTCCGGCGCCAGGAACTGCGCCTCGTCCACGATCACGTAGTCGACCCGGCCGCCGCGCGACAGCTCGTCCACCACATACGCGTAGAGGTCCATGTCCACGCCGGCCTCGACCGCGTCCGTGACCAGGCCGAGCCGCGAGGAGAGCTTGCCCTCGCCCGCGCGGTCGTCCCGCGTGAAGATCATGCCCTGCAGGCCGCGTGCCGAGCGGTTGTGGCCGATCTGGAGAGCGAGGGTGCTTTTGCTGGAGCATCCACCATTTCCCGGCATGCCCCGGCAGACTCCCGCGTCATCAGGAGCCGTGGTCGGCTGCACCACGCGATGGGGCACCACTCGGCAGCGTCCCGTCAGTGGGTCGCTCCGGCGTCTTGGCGCACAGGTAGGGGCGTGCGAGCAGCAGGCCGGTGGCGGTGATGGCGATGCCCAGGTAGACCGGCGCGAGGTGGACGAAGTCGGTGTAGTGGATCGTGCCGTGCACCACGACCGCCGGCAGGAAGCCGGTGGCGGCCGCCACGGCCAGGGTCCAGAACACCCACGCCTCACCGCGCCGCCAGCCCCACGCGCTGAGCAGCATGATCGCTGCGCCTGCGGCCATCAGTGCGCCGCCGAAGCCTGCGCGGTCGTGGGCGACGAACGACACCAGGCGGGGGTTCACCGCTTCCAGCATCTGTGTGCTGGTGCCCAGGAAGGTCAGGTCGGTCGGCACGAACACACCGGTCAGACCGACCACCGAGATGACCGCTCCGCCGGCGAACAGCCCCGCTCCCGTGATGATCAGCAGCAGTTGGCCGACGAGCGCGCGGCGGCGCTCCGGCTCCGGCCCCTCGGGCGCCAGTCGCCACCGCGGTGCGGGTAGGGGCCGGCGGACCGCGGCCACGAACATGGGAAACAGGACGAGCGCGGTGGCCGTGTGCAGGGGTTCCACGAAGCCGGTGGCCAGGAAGTAGAACAAGGTGGGGAAGCCGATCACCCCGGAGATCAGATACGCCTCGCGGGCCCAGGGCCAACCGCGTCTGATTCCGCCCACCGCGAGGCCGGTGTAGAGGGCGCCGGTCGCCACCATGGTGCCGGCCATGGTGATCCGGTCGTGCTGGAGGAAGTGCACGAGGTGGTGGTTGGCACCGTGCAGGTCGTGCAGCGTCATGCCGAGGTAGTCGACGTCGTACCAGAGCAGCACCGGGCCCAGGGTGATCACCGCGGCGCCGAGGCCGGCGCCCACCATGCCGAGCCCGACGAGCAGCGCCCAGCACCAGGTGGGCCAGCGGCGCGGATCGCGGCCGATGTCACGCAGCGCCGGGGCGGGGGCGGTGGGCGTGGCCGCCTCGGTGACACGGGCGAACCAGCCGGGTCCGGCCGCGACCAGCACCCCGGGCCGGGCTATGACGACGGCAGCCGGATCCTCGAGTGCGCCGGCCGCGGCGGTGACCGACGGGTCCCCGACCCGAGCCACGTGCCGGTCCTCGCCACCGGTGAAGCCGTCGACGTACGGCTTCAGGGCGGCCTCGGTCTCCGGGTCGTCTGCGCGGACGACCAGCGGAATCGTACCGCCGGCGGCGGCCTGCCGTACGGTCTCGGCATCGTCCGCACCGACCGGCGCCACCTCGATGAAACCGGCCCCGAGCGGGGGCATGGCGCGCACCGCTTGCTGAGCGAGCGAGGGCGGAACGGAGAGGCCGAGCCGGACGGCCACGGGCACGCCGGCGATCTCACCGGCGAGCCGGCGATGCGGATGGCGGTGACCGAACCCTCGGGCGATCAGCCGTGCCCCGGCGGGGCGGGAGCCGATGGCGGCCAGCAGCCGCAGCGCGGTGCGCTGGGAGCGGCGCTGCCCGAGGGCGGCGGCGGCCGCGCCGCGCAACGGGTGATAGGTCCAGTCCGGCATCAGTGGTCCTTGCTCTGTGTGGCACTCGCCCGGTCATCGGGCGCGGTCCAGCCGAGCACCGGCGCCATGGAACGCAGCGTCGCCCGCATGGGCATCAGCCGGGCGGCGGTGTCGCGCAGCAGCACCGCGGGCGGCCAGGACAACTGACCGACCGCGCCGAGCCGGGCCGAACGGCGGGTGATGGCCCGGGTCCTTCGGCGTCGCAACCGGTCGTACGAGCACAGTGCGTCGGCCACGCCGGAGGTGGTGTCGAGGCAGTGGGCGAGGGTCACCGCATCTTCCAGCGCCTGGCAGGCGCCCTGGCCCAGATTGGGGGTCATGGCATGGGCCGCATCGCCGAGCAGCGCCACCCGGCCGCGGACAAAGGAAGCCAGCGGCGGCAGGTCGTACAGATCGTGCCGGAGCACCGCGTCCCCAGGGACGGCGGCAAGCAGCGCGGGGATGGGGTCGGGCCAGGAGCCGAACCGGCGCAGCAGTTCGGCGTACTCGGACGCATCTGAGGCTGCGCCCGCCGGGAGTGAGGCTGTCGCGAAGCAGTACATCCGCCCGTCCGGCAGCGCCGTGTAGCCGAACCTGGCTCCGCGGCCCCAGGTCGCCGCGCCCTGCGCGGGCGGCTGGGTGAGCGGGTCGGTCACCATGCGCCAGGCCGTGTAACCGGCGTACCGGGGACCGGCCGCGTCCGGCCACAGGGCACCACGCACCGCACTGCGCAGCCCGTCGGCGCCGACCACCAAGTCGGGCCGCGACTTACCCCCGCTGTGCTCCACGACCAGGTCGTGGCCGCTGTCATGGACCGCCGACACCTCGTGGCCGGCCCGCAGGCTGCCCGCGGGCAACTCCTGGGCGAGGACCCGCAACAGGTCCGCGCGGTGCAGGACCACCAGGGGTTGGCCGAACCGGCGCACCAGCTCCGCGTTGTCCGTACGCGACAGCCAGCGGCCCCGAAGGTCGCGTACGCCTCCCGTGGCCTCAACCGCGCCCAGCGCCCTGACGGCGTCGGCCAGGCCAAGTGACTCCAGCGCGTGCAGCGCGTTCGGCCACAGTGAGATACCGGCGCCGACCTCGGCGAACTCAGGGGCCTGCTCAAGGACTTCGACGTGCCAGCCGCGACGATGAAGGGCGAGGGCCGCCGCGAGGCCGCCGATCCCACCGCCGACGATGGTCGCCGCGCGCTGCGACATGGTTCCTCGCTCTGTGTTCGGGGGCGCCGCCCCGATCCAGCGGCCATCGATCCGATGCCCGCACGAGCCGCGACGCAAGGCAGGCCCGGCCGAGCAGCGCCCTATAGCAACATGTCGACAGAAACCTGTCAACGCACCGCGGAGCGGGCCGGCCCACCTCCGGATTCGGGGCAGGCCGCGCGGATCCGCCGCGCAGGACACCCGTCTGCACTGCTACAGCGGTGCCGCCTTCACCGACGAACTCCACCGGCCCGCCAAGCGCGATAACAGCCTCCGGCTCGATCCGGGCCTGGATCGGATTCTGCGCGCGGACCTGCCTGCGCGGACCGGAGCGCCGGCCGATCGCACTCAGCACCTGCGTCATTGCTCAACCGGCGGAAACCGGCAGCACATCCGGCGACAGCGCCCCGGCCTGCGCGGAAGCGCTCGTCATCCGCCTGCGGTGGTGCCGTCGGCACAGCACTTCGTAACCGACATCCGCCGCAGGCCGGTTCACGTCCCCCACCACGACCTGCTCACCGTCGACCACCATTTCCCCGCCGACCGTCCGCGCATTGTGCGTGGCCCGAGCCCCGCACCAGCACATCGCCTCGACCTGCAACGTCTCTACACGGTCCGCCAGCTCGATCAACCGCTGCGAACCCGGGAACAGCTTCGTACGGAAATCCGTAGTGATCCCGAACGCGAAGACGTCCAGCTCCAAATCATCAACGATCCGTGCCAGTTGATCGATCTGCTCCGGCGCCAGGAACTGAGCCTCATCCACGATCACGTAGTCGACCTTGCCGCCACTGGACAGCTCGCCCACGACGTACGCATACGGATCGAACCCCGGGCCGGCCTCCACCGCGTCACTCACCAGACCCAGACGCGAGGAAATCTTGCCCTCACCCGCACGGTCGTCCCGCGTGAAAATGACGCCCTTAAGGCCTCGGTTTGATCTGTTATGCACCAGTTGGAGCGCGAGTGTGCTCTTTCCGCAGTCCATCGTTCCGGAGAAGAACACCAGCTCGGGCATGGGAGGTTGAGCGCCTTTCGAATACGGGGTCACGGGGAGGAAGGAGGCGGGGCGGAGCCTCAGGTTCGGACTTGCAGCAGCGGGACCAGCTGCTCGACGGGTGTCATCGAACCGTGGTTGCCCGTCATCAGGGACTCCTTCGGCTCGCGTTCCGTCGCGATGATCAGGACGTCGTCGCGGGCCGCGGCGACGACATCGCCCAGGCGGTCGTAGACGCGTGGGTCGTACGCGCCCGGCGGGCCGAACCAGCCGGCCGCCAGGGCCTCGTCGCGTGAGGCGACCCAGAACTGCTCGCCGAGCACCTCGCGCCAGCAGGCGAGGACGTCGGACTGCGCACCGGGCACGGCGTAGACATGGCGGGCGCGGCCCTCGCCGCCGAGCAGGGCGACGCCGGCGCGCAGCTCCCAGTCGTGGTCGAAGTCGATGCGGTGCTCGTCGTCGAAGGGGACGTCGAGCATGCCGTGGTCGGCGGTGACGTACAGGGCGCTGCGCGGCGGAAGCTGCTCGGCGAGGCGCTGGACGAGCCGGTCGACATACATCAGCTGGCCGCGCCAGGCGTCGGAGTCCACTCCGTAGCGGTGGCCCTTGCCGTCGACCTCGGCGTAGTACGTGTAGACCAACGAGCGGTCACCGGCGGCGAGTTGCTCGGCCGCGAGGTCCATGCGGTCCTCGCCGGAGAGCCGGCCGTGGAAGGTGCCGCCGCTCAGTGCGATCTTGGTCAGCGGGGTGTTCTGGAAGTGCGGCGCCGAAACCTGCGCGGTGTGCACACCGGCCCGGTCGGCGAGCTGGAAGACCGTCGGATACGGCTGCCAGGCGGCCGGGGAGGTCCACGGCGTCCAGCGCAGCTGGTTCATCAGCTCGCCGGTGTCCGGGTTGCGTGCCGTATAGCCGGGGAGGCCGTGGTTGCAGGGCGGCAGGCCGGTGCCGACCGAGGCGAGCGAGGTCGCGGTCGTCGCCGGGAAGCCGACGGTGATCGGGCGGCCGGAGCCGCCGCGCGAGCTCGCGATCAGGCTGCTGAGATACGGCGCCTCGTCGGGGTGCGCGAGCAGCTGCTCCCAGCCGAGGCCGTCGATGAGGAAGACGCAGTTGCGGTCGGCGGGCTCGAGCTCGGCGATCCGCGGCTCGAATCCGGGGACCTCCATACCGGCGGCCAGGGTCGGCAGCAGATCGGCCAGCGAACCGCTGCCGTACGCGGGAACAGGGGCGCTCTCGACCGGGAGGATCTCCGGGTCCGGCCAGGCGGGCTCGGCCATCAGCGCTGCGTGGCCGCGGTCGCCTCGGACAGCGCCTGCGCGAAGGCCAGGGTCTGGCGCACGGTCTCGGGGCCGTCACCGGCCTCGCTGACCCGAAGGCTCAGGTCGTCGGCCGTGGAGCTGCCCGTGTAGCCGTGGTCCGCCTCGCAGTTGGAGTCGCCGCAGGCGGCGGGCTCCAGGTCGATACGGGAGACGGCGCCCCAGCCGATGGTCAGAAGGACCTCGCGGGGCAGGGTGCCCGGCTGGTACTTCTCCGGGTTCGCGACGACGCGGCTGACGACCACGGACGAGATACGGCCGAGCTTCACGGACTCCGTGGACGTCGTGGCGTACGGCGTCGGGGAGCTGGAGTCGGCGGCCTGCTCGTCGGTGTGGCTGACGATGAAACGGGTGCCGGTCAGGACGAGGACCGTGACATGGCGGCGCACCTCGTTGGCATCGAAGGTGGTCTCCTGGTGCACGAGGTACGACACGATCGGCTCCCCACCGACGGCGGCCTCCACCGCCTCGGCCACAAGGGCCGGGTAGTAGCCGCTGCGCTCGATCGCCGCGCGCAGCCCCTGGGTCGTCGTACCGGTCTTCGCCATGGGGCCCATCCTACGGGGGTGAGGTGACAGGGGTGACCGGCTATGTCAGCCCCGTCCGGTGCCGTACGCGGACCGTCAGTACGCGGGCAGCGTCCGCGGCCCCAGATCATCCCGCACCGGCGGCGGCGCCAGCCGGACCCGGGCGCTCAGGACGTGGGCGCCCCGGTGCGCGACGACCACCGGCTCCAGATCCACGGCCACCACCTGCGGGTGATCGTCGAACAGGCGGGACAACCGCAGCAGGAGCTCCTCCAGGGCCGCCGTGTCCACGGGATCCGAGCCACGCCAGCCGAACAGCAGCGGTGCCGTACGGATCGACCGGATCAGCGCGGCGGCGTCACGGTCCGTGACCGGGATCAGCCGGTGGGCGGTGTCGCCGAGCAGCTGGGAGGGCGCGCCGGCGAGACCGAAGGAGAGCACCGCTCCGACGCCGGGATCCAGTGAGGCCCGTACGACCGTGTCCACTCCCCTGGGCACCATCGGCTGGACGACGAGCCGCGCCTCCTCGCCCTTGCCGAACAGACCGGTCAACTCGGCGTGCGCGGCCCGCAGTTGCTCCTCGCTCGCGAGATCGAGGCGTACGGAGCCGAGGTCGGGGCGGTGGCGCAGATGCGGCGCGGTGGCCTTGAGCGCCACGGGGTAGCCCATGAGCGCGGCCGCCTCGACGGTGGCGCTCTCGTCCCACGCGGGCCTGGACCCGGTCACTTCGATGCCGTAGTCGGCGAGCAGCGCCTCCGCCTCGGGGCCGCTCAGCTCGAAGCCCCCATCGTCGGTGCGCCCGCGGCCGGCCGCCTCGATCCGCTCGTCGGCCGCCTGCTCGTCGATCCGCTCGAGCTCGGGGACCTTGCCGGGCTCGGCGGCCTCCCGCCGCCACTGCGCGTAGACCCAGGCCTCGCCGAGGGCACGGGCGGCGCGCTCGGCGGCGGGGTAGGTGGGGATGGCCAAGGGGGGCGCGGGCCGCGGTGACGCGGAGGCCTCGGCGCCCGGGGGCGACACCTGGCCGGCGGGCCCCGGGCTCGCGGACGGCGGCTGTCCGGGACCGCCGGTTCCGGCCACCGGTGCGTCACCGGCCCCGGCCACCGGTGTCTCACTGATCCCGGCCACCGCTGTCTCACTGCTCCCGGCCACCGCGCCGAGGCCGCCGGAACGCCCCGGCGCCGTCCTGGTCGCCGCCGACAGCGCCTCCGCGAGACCGCCCAGCTCCACCGCCACGACCACCACCGGTTTCGCCGGACCCGCGGCCACGGTCTCGCGCACGGCCGCCGCGAGCGCCTCGCGGTCGGCGGCTTTGTCGCGCCCCTCCCGTACCCAGGGAATCGCCGTGATGACCACGGCGTCGCACCCGTCGTCCGCGAGCGCGCGCGACAGCGCGGCCCGGAAGTCCGCGGGCGTGGCCGAGGTCGTCAGGTCGATCGGGCGCTGCGGCCGCAGGCCCTGGGCCAGGCAGGCGTCGTACGTGAGGAGCCCCAGGGACTCCGAGTTGCCCAGGATCCCCACGCGCGGCCCGGCCGGCAGCGGCTGCCCCGCGAGCAGCAGGCCGACATCGACCAGCTCGGTGACCGTGTCGACCCGGATCACCCCGGCCTGGCGCAGGAGCGCCGAGACCGTGGCGTGCGGCAGCCGGGTGCCCGGCACCGCATGCCCCGCCGGCGCGACCCCGCCGTGCCGCGCGCCCTGCACCACGACCAGCGGCTTGGCCAGCGCGGTGCGGCGCGCGAGGCGGGTGAACTTCCGGGGGTTGCCGATCGACTCCAGGTACATCAGGACGACGTCGGTGCGCGGGTCGTCGTACCAGTACTGCAGCACGTCGTTGCCCGACAGGTCCGACCGGTTCCCGGCGCTGACGAACGACGAGAGTCCGGCGCCGCGCCGGTGCAGTCCCGCGAGCAGCGCGATGCCGATGCCACCCGACTGGGTGAAGAGCCCGATCCGTCCCTGGGCGGGCAGCTCGGGGGCGAGCGAGGCGTTGAGTCTGACGTCGGGTGCGGTGTTGAGGACGCCGAAGGCGTTCGGGCCGATCAGGCGCATGCCGTACGAACGGGCCTGGCGCACCAACTCCCGCTGCCGCTCGCGCCCTTCGGGCCCGGACTCGGCGTATCCCGCGGACAGGACCACGAGTCCCCGTACGCCCTTGTCACCGCATTCGGCGACGACGGCGGGCACCTGCGCGACCGGCACGGCGATCACGGCGAGGTCGACCGGTTCCTCGATGTCCCGTACGGAGGCGACCGCGGGCACCTCGTCCAGCGAGCCGGACGCCGCCGGGTTCACCGCGTACAGCCGGCCGGTGAAACCGCCCCGGACCAGGCTCTGCAGCACGGTCCGTCCGACGCCGCCGGGCTGCCGCCCCGCCCCGATCACCGCGACGGAGGCGGGCGCGAGCAGCCGCTGCACCGAGCGGGCCTCGGCGCGCTGTTCGCGGGCGCGCTGCACGGCGAGCGAGGCCTCGGTCGGTTCCAGGTCGAACTCCAGGCGGACGACACCGTCCTCGAAGCTGCGCTTCTGGGTGTATCCGGCGTCCCTGAAGACCTTGATCATCTTGTTGTTGTTGGGCAGCACCTCGGCCGCGAACCGCCGGATGCCGCGCTCGCGGGCCACGGCCCCGATGTGTTCGAGCAGCGCGGAGGCGACTCCCCGGCCCTGGTGGGCGTCCTGCACGAGGAAGGCGACCTCGGCCTCGTCCGCGTCCCCGGACGCGGGCCGCCCGTTCTCGTCGATCCGGTCGTAGCGCACCGTGGCGATGAACTCGCCGCCCACGGTGACCGCGAGGCCCACCCGGTCCACGTAGTCGTGGTGGGTGAAGCGGTGCACGTCCTTGTCGGACAGGCGCGGGTAGGGCGCGAAGAAGCGGTAGTACTTCGACTCGTCCGAGACCTGCTCGTAGAAGCTGACCAGGCGTCCGGCGTCCTCGGTGGTGATGGGCCTGATCCGGGCGGTGCCGCCGTCGCGCAGCACGATGTCCGCCTCCCAGTGCGCGGGATACGTCTGCTGCGCATCCTGAGCGGCGGGCTGTTGCGGCATCGGCTCCGGCGGCTGCTGCATGGGGCCAGGGTACGGGTCGCGCGCCCGGCGGGAGCGTTGCAGTCTAGGAAGACCTCGGCCAGCGGGCCGGGTGACCGCGGGCGCCAGGCCCTAGGTCGGACGGGCTGCGGACCTTTGGCCTGCAGGACCATCCACCGCAGCATGAGAGACTGGTCTAGACAAGGCTTGAGTGAAATCTGAAGGGCAGCATCACATGGCTGAGCGCCGCGTCAACGTCGGTTGGGCCGAGGGCCTCCACGCCCGTCCCGCCTCCATCTTCGTCCGTGCGGCCACGGCCGCCGGCGTCCCCGTGACGATCGCCAAGGCCGGCGGCAACCCCGTCAACGCGGCCTCGATGCTCGCGGTGCTCGGTCTGGGTGCCCAGGGCGGCGAGGAGATCGTGCTGGCTTCCGAGGCCGAGGGTGCGGACGCCGCGCTCGACCGCCTGGCGAAGCTGGTCGCCGAGGGCCTCGAGGAGCTCCCCGAGACGGTCTGATTTTTTTCTTCAGCGCTGAGCCGCCATCACCGAATCGGTGATGGCGGCTCAGTCGTTTCCGCGCACCGCTCCCCCAGCGTGCGCGAATTTCCGCATTCGACCGCGCCTTGAATAAAGCGCGGCCGATCGAGCGGGCACACAAAAGAAGCCCCCCGCGGAATTACCTCTTTGTATACGGCCCATGTGTTAAGCCCGGCCGCCCGCCATGTTTACGCGATGTTGCGAACCGCTCACACGCGCCGTCGGGGGCTGGCCGCGCAACCGGTGGGCGCGGGTGGCGCGTTCGGTGTGCTGGGCGGTGAGCAGACGGGCGCGTTCGGCGTCGCCGCGGGCCACCGCGTCGACGATCGCGCCGTGTTCGGCCCAGGATTCGGCGGGCCGCTCCGGTGACTCCACCGCGTACATCCAGGCGATCTTATGGCGCAGCTGCGTGAGCAGGGTGATCAGACCGGGGCTGCCCGAGGCTTGCGCGAGCGTCTCGTGGAACCAGCCGCCGAGGCTGCGCAGATCCTCGCTCTGCCCGCGTCTGGCCCGCTCCTGCCCCAGTCTCACCAGGCCGCGAAGCACCTTGAGGTGCGCCTCGGTGCGGCGCTGCGCGGCGCGTGCGGCGCCCAGGGGTTCGAGCAGCATCCGGACTTCGAGGAGATCCGCCGCCTCCTGCGCGGTGGGCTCGGCGACATGGGCGCCCGCATGCCGGCGGGTGACGACGAAGCCCTCGGCCTCGAGGGTGCGCAGGGCTTCGCGGACGGGGACCCTGGAGACTCCGTAGCGGCGCGCGAGCACCTCCTCGGTGAGCCGGCTGCCGCGCTCGAAGACCCCGGAGACGATGTCGTCCCGGATGGCCGTGCATACCGACTGCGCGGGAATGCGCATGATCGAACCACCGCCTTTGCTGCCCACAAGTTACTCAACTGTCAGCGACTCTATTGCAGGCTCCCTCAATTCCCGGAAGAGTGGCGGGAATTCATGGGGTTGCATTTCGGCCCGAGTTGGGCCCTGCGGACAAAAGGCGAAGGCCCCGGCGGATGCCGGGGCCTTCGGTGCGACTGCGTGCGCCGTATGTCAGATGCTGACGCCGTGCGCGCGCAGATACGCGACGGGGTCGATGTCCGAGCCGTAGTCGGGGCTGGTGCGGGCCTCGAAGTGGAGGTGCGGTCCGGTGACGTTGCCGGTCGCGCCCGAGATGCCTATCTGCTGGCCGGGGGTGACCTGCTGGCCGACCGAGACGCCGATGGACGAGAGGTGGCCGTACTGGGTGTACGTGCCGTCGTTCATCTTGATCACGATGTTGTTGCCGTACGCGCCGCCCCAGCCGGCCTCGACGACGGTGCCCATGCCGACCGAGCGCACCGAGGTGCCGGAGGCGGCGTGGAAGTCGACGCCGGTGTGGCTGCCGGAGGACCAGACGGCGCCGCCGGCCTTGTAGCCGGTGGAGACGTAGGAGCCGGAGATCGGCGTGGTGAAGGAGTTGAGGCGCTTGCGCTCGGCCTCGCGGGCGGCACGCTCCTTGGCCTCGCGCTCCTCCTTGGCCCTGGCCTCGGCCTTCGCCTTGGCTTCCGCCTCGGCCTTGGCCTCGGCGGCGGCCTTCTCGGCCTCCTCCTGCTGGGCCTCGGCCTGGGCGTCGATCCGCTCGGTGAGGGTGTCACCGATGGAGACAGCCTTGGTGAGGCCGGTGTCCTCGACTGTGGACTTGGCGTCCGCGGCGTAGGCGGTGGAGCCGAGCGAGCCGATCACGCCGGTGGTGGTGAGGGCGGCGACGCCCGCGATGCTCGCCGTCTTGCGGGTGAGCGCGCTGGGACGACGGTGCTTCCCGGTGGCACGGGAGAAAGCCATGGAGCGGCGGTGTCCTTTCCTTCCTTCTCGCCTACCGGGTTAGCTGACGGGTTCGGAGCAGGAAGGTCTCCTACGGACGGCCGCCGGGCGGCTGTCCGATTCACCCCAGGGACTGCGTGTGGGTCCCCGGCTCCCCAGGCTCGCGCCTGACGGGGACTCGGCGATGACTGTTCGTTGCCGCGGATGCGGCGTACAGCGGACGAACAGCCGGACCGACGCTAAGCGGGACATCTTTCAATCAACAAACGGAATGGGCCTTTTGTAGCGCATGCCACAGGGCAGACCCTCAACCTCCGTACCAATTCGGACATAAAGGCATAACTCAAGAGAACAGGGACCCCGGAGATCTCCGGAGTCCCTGTCGTCCGCAGCGCTCCCGACTGGCCCGTGACAACCGTCACTTAGCCGAGGACGCCTCTTCACTCAGCCCGTGACAACCGTCACTTCACCGATACCGAGCGCCTTCACCGGCTCCGCGATCGCGGCCGCGTCGCCCACGAGCACCGTCACGAGGTGGTCCATCGGGAACGCGCTGACGACCGCGGCCGTCGCCTCCACCGTGCCGGTCTCGGCGAGCATCCGGTACAACTGCGCCTGGAAATCGTCCGGGAGGTGCTGCTCGACCTGGTCGGCAAGCGTGTTGGCGACGGCTGCCGCGGTCTCGTAACGCAGCGGCGCCACACCCACGAGGTTCTGCACGGCCGTCTCGCGCTCGGCGTCGGTCAGGCCTTCTGCGGCGAGCGTGCGCAGCACCTGCCACAGGTCTTCGAGCGCGGGGCCCGTATTCGGCGTGTCCACCGAGCCGTTGATGGCCAGCATCGCCGCGCCCGAACCGTCCGGCGCAGAGCGCAGCACCTGCCCGAAGGCCCGTACGCCGTACGTATAGCCCTTCTCCTCGCGCAGCACGCGGTCCAGACGGGACGTCAGAGTCCCGCCCAGGCAGTACGTGCCGAGCACCTGGGCCGGCCACACGCGGTCGTGCCGGTCCGGGCCGATGCGTCCGATGAGCAGCTGTGTCTGGATGGCGCCGGGCCGGTCGACGATGACCACGCGGCCGGTGTCGTCGGCGGTGACCGGCGGCACGGGGCGCGCCTGTCCCGGCGTGCCCGTCCACTGGCCGAGGGTCTCGGCGAGCAGCGCGTCGAGGTCGGTGGCGGAGAGGTCGCCCACGATCACGGCGGTGGCGGTGGCGGGACGCACCCACGCCTCGTAGAACTTCCGCACGGCCTCGGCGTCGATGCGGCCGACCGTCTCCTCGGTGCCCTGGCGCGGACGCGACATGCGCGCGGTGGCCGGGAACAGCTCCTTGTAGAGCTCCTTGGCGGCGCGGCGGGCCGGGTTGGCCAGCTCGTGCGGGATCTCGTCGAGGCGGTTGCGTACGACGCGGCTGACCTCGCTGTCCGCGAACGCCGGGGCGCGCAGGGCGTCGGCGATCAGTCCGAGCGCCTTCGGCAGCCGGGAGACGGGGACTTCGAGCGAGACCCGGACGCCCGGGTGATCGGCGTGCGCGTCCAACGTGGCGCCGCAGCGCTCCAGTTCGGCCGCGAACTCCTCGGCGCTCAGCTTGTCGGTGCCCTCGGACAACGCGCGCGCCATGATGGTCGCGACCCCGTCCAGGCCCTCCGGCTCGGCGTCGAGCGGCGCGGCGAGGAAGATCTCGACGGCGACGACCTGCTGGCCGGGGCGGTCGCAGCGCAGCACGGTGAGACCGTTGGGCAGCACCCCGCGCTCGGGCGCGGGGAACGCCCACGGCTTGGCCTCGCCGGCCTGCGGCTGCGGGTGGAATTCCATGGTGGAGAGCTCGGTCACTGCCCCGCCTCCTCTTCCTCTACGTCACTGGCGTCGGCGTCGGCGTGCACGGGCTCGTACACGAGCACCGCCCTGTTGTCCGGGCGAAGGCGGGCCTTGGCCACGGCCTGGACCTCCTCGGCCGTGACCGACAGGACACGGTCGACGGCGGTGAGGGCGAGCTGCGGGTCGCCGAACAGGACCGCATAGCGGCACAGTTCGTCGGCGCGGCCCGCGACGGTGCCGAGCCGGTCCAGCCACTCGCGCTCCAACTGGGCCTGGGCGCGCTCCATTTCCTCAGCCGTCGGGCCCTCGGCGGCGAACCGCGCGAGCTCCTCGTCGACGGCGGATTCGATGACCGGCACCTCGACATCGCCGGAGGTCTTCACGTCGAGCCAGCCGAGCGAGGGCGCTCCGGCCAGGCGAAGGAGACCGAACCCCGCGGCGACCGCGGTCTGGTCACGCCGTACGAGACGGTTGTAGAGCCGCGAGGACTCACCGCCGCCGAGCACGGTCAGGGCCAGGTCGGCGGCGTCGCACTCGCGGGTGCCGTCGTGCGGCAGCCGGTAGGCGGCCATCAGCGCGCGGGCCGGCACCTCCTCCTCGATCACCTCGCGCTTCTGCCCGCCGTGGATCTCGGGCAGCGCACCGTCGCGCGGCGGCTGCTTGCCGTCGTGGGACGGGATCGAGCCGAAGTACTTCTCGATCCAGGCGAGCGTCTGCTCGGGGTCGATGTCGCCGACGACCGAGAGCACCGCGTTGTTCGGCGCGTAGTACGTACGGAAGAAGTTCCGCGCGTCCTCGAGCGTGGCCGCGTCCAGGTCGGCCATCGAACCGATGGGCGTGTGGTGGTACGGGTGGCCCTCGGGGTACGACAGGGCGGTCAGCTTCTCGAACGCCGTGCCGTAAGGAACGTTGTCGTAGCGCTGGCGCCGCTCGTTCTTCACCACATCGCGCTGGTTCTCCATCGACTCGTCGTCGAGGGCCACGAGCAGCGAGCCCATGCGGTCGGCCTCCAGCCAGAGCGCCAGCTCCAGCTGGTGGGCGGGCATGGTCTCGAAGTAGTTGGTGCGCTCGAAGCTGGTCGTGCCGTTGAGCGAACCGCCCGCGCCCTGCACCAGTTCGAAGTGCCCGTTGCCCTTGACCTGGCCCGAGCCCTGGAACATCAGGTGCTCGAAGAGATGGGCGAGGCCCGTGCGGCCCTTGACCTCGTGGCGTGAACCGACGTCGTACCAGAGGCAAACCGCCGCAACAGGGGTCAGGTGGTCCTCGGAGAGCACGACGCGCAGGCCGTTGGCCAGCCGGTGCTCGGTCGCTGTCAGGCCGCCGGAGCCGGCCTCGGCGGTGGCCGTGTGACCCATGGGCATGTGGTCCCTTCGATTGCGGGGAATACGTACGGGCGATGAGTTCTGTCACTGTATGCAAGCGCGCGGACATCCGGGTAAGTTCCCGCTCCCGCTCCGCTCTGAGCGATCGCGTCGGGTGGCTGTGGCCGGGTCGACGTCCGCGTTGTCAGTGGCGCGGTCCACAATGGTCCGCGTCAGAGAACCGCACATGTAGGTGAAGGAGCCGCAGCAGCGATGGCCCGCCGCACTACGAAGACCCCGCCACCGCCGGACGACTTCGAGGAGAGGATCCTCGACATCGACGTCGTCGACGAGATGCAGGGCTCCTTCCTCGAGTACGCGTACTCGGTCATCTACTCGCGCGCCCTGCCGGACGCCCGCGACGGCATGAAGCCGGTGCACCGCCGGATCGTCTACCAGATGAACGAGATGGGGCTGCGCCCCGACCGCGGATACGTGAAGTGCGCCCGCGTCGTCGGCGAGGTCATGGGTAAGTTGCACCCCCATGGCGACGCGTCGATCTATGACGCGCTCGTGCGCATGGCGCAGCCCTTCTCCATGCGCCTGCCGCTGGTCGACGGCCACGGCAACTTCGGTTCGCTCGGCAATGACGACCCGCCGGCCGCGATGCGGTACACCGAGTGCCGGATGGCCGACGCCACCTCGCTGATGACCGAGTCCATCGACGAGAACACGGTGGACTTCACGCCCAACTACGACGGGCAGGAGCAGGAGCCGGTCGCCCTCCCGGCCGCGTACCCGAACCTGCTGGTCAACGGCGCGTCCGGCATCGCGGTGGGCATGGCCACCAACATGCCGCCGCACAACCTCGGCGAGGTCATCGCCGCGGCCCGCCACCTGATCAAGCACCCGGGCGCCGACCTCGAGACGCTGATGCGCTTCGTCCCCGGTCCCGACCTGCCCACGGGCGGCCGGATCGTCGGGCTCGCCGGCATCAAGGACGCGTACGAGAGCGGCCGCGGCACCTTCAAGATCCGCGCCACGACCACGGTCGAGACCGTGACGGCACGCCGCAAGGGCATCGTCGTCACCGAACTGCCGTTCACCGTGGGCCCCGAGAAGGTGATCTCCAAGATCAAGGACCTGGTCGGCTCGAAGAAGCTGCAGGGCATCGCCGACGTCAAGGACCTCACCGACCGCGCGCACGGGCTGCGTCTGGTCATCGAGATCAAGAACGGTTTCGTCCCCGAAGCCGTTCTCGAGCAGCTCTACAAGCTGACGCCGATGGAGGAGTCCTTCGGCATCAACAATGTGGCGCTCGTGGACGGCCAGCCCCTCACGCTCGGCCTAAAGGAGCTCCTCGAGGTCTACCTCGACCACCGCTTCGAGGTCGTACGGCGCCGCAGCGAGTTCCGCCGCACCAAGAAGCAGGACCGGCTCCACCTGGTCGAGGGCCTGCTCGTCGCCCTGCTCGACATCGACGAGGTCATCCGTCTGATCCGCTCCAGCGAGAACTCCGCGCAGGCCAAGGAGCGCCTGATGGAGCACTTCTCGCTGAGCGAGGTGCAGACGCAGTACATCCTCGACACCCCGCTGCGCCGCCTCACCAAGTTCGACCGCATCGAGCTGGAGTCGGAGCGCGACCGCCTGAAGGCCGAGATCGCCGAGCTGACCGCGATCCTCGACTCGGACGCCGAGCTGCGCAAGCTGGTCTCGGCCGAACTGGCCGCGGTGGCCAAGAAGTTCGGCACCGACCGCCGCACCGTGCTCCTGGAGTCGGCGGGCGCCCCCGCCTCCGCGGTCCCGCTCGAGGTCGCGGACGACCCCTGCCGGGTGCTGCTGTCATCGACGGGCCTCCTTGCCCGTACGGCCAATGGCGAGGTCTCCTTCGACGCCGACGCCAAGCGGGTCAAGCACGACGTGATCGTCTCCTCGGTGCCGGCGACCCAGCGCGGCGAGGTGGGCGCGGTGCTCTCCTCGGGCCGGCTGCTGCGGCTCCAGGTCATCGATCTGCCCCAGCTGCCGGACACGGCCTCGGCGCCCAACCTCTCGGGCGGTGCGCCGATTTCGGAGTTCCTCTCCATGGAGGACGACGAGAGCCTGATCTGTCTGATGACGCTCGACGAGTCCTCGCCGGGCCTGGCGCTGGGTACGGAGCAGGGCGTGGTCAAGCGCGTCGTCCCGGACTATCCGTCCAACAAGGACGAGCTCGAGGTCATCACCCTGAAGGACGGCGACAAGATCGTCGGAGCGTGCGAACTGCGCACCGGCGAGGAGGACTTGGTCTTCATCACGGACGACGCCCAGCTCCTTCGCTACCAGGCCGCACAGGTCCGTCCGCAGGGCCGGCCGGCCGGCGGCATGGCCGGCATCAAGCTGGCGGACGGCGCGAAGGTCATCGCGTTCACGGCGGTCGACCCGGCGGCGGACGCGGTGGTGTTCACCATCGCGGGCTCGCGCGGCACGCTTGACGACTCGGTCCAGACGACGGCCAAGGCCACCCCGTTCGACCTGTATCCGCGCAAGGGCCGTGCCACGGGCGGCGTCCGGGCGCAGCGCTTCCTCAAGGGCGAGGACTGCCTGTCCTTCGCCTGGGCGGGCCCGGTGCCGGCGAAGGCGGCCCAGCGCAACGGCACTCCGGCCGAGCTCCCGGAGCTCGACCCGCGCCGCGACGGCTCGGGCATCTCGCTGGGCAAGCCGGTGGCCGCGGTTTCCGGACTGGTCTAGCCGACGACCGCACGGGGGGCCGGACTCAGGCGTCAGCCGGGTCCGGCCCTTCGTCGTTCGGCCCCTCGTCTTCCGTGGTGTGCTCGGCCTCTTCCGCGCCGTCCCGCCGTACGAAACGCAGCACGCCCCACATCGCCTCGGGCCGGACATCCTGCGGTACGTCGTCGGCGCAGCGCCCTAGTCCGGCCTCGAGGCCGGCCGCATCGATCCCGGCCCCGATCAGGACGAGTTGGGTCCCCCGTTCCTCACCCGTGCCCCACGGTTCGGGTGTGAACCGCAGAAATCGGCCGACCGCGTGCAGGGCGTAACGGTTGTGCGGATCGTGCGCCCCGAAGTCGACGAACCCCTTGATGCGGTACAGACCGACGGGCCGTACGTCGAGGAAGTCGAGCAGCCGCCGTGGGCTCATCGGGATCCGAGCCGTGAAGGAGACGGTCTCGTAGCCTGCGTGCAGGTGCCCGCCACGGTCTGCCTCAGAGTGCGCGTGCCCCTCGGCCTCCTCCCGTACGTCGTCGAAGGACAGTTGCCCGACGCGCTCCGCACTCGGCCGCCGCTCGAAGAGCAGCTCCGGATCGATCCGGCCGTACGAGGCCTCGACGACCGCGGCCGTCGCACCGGTCGCGGCCAGAGCACCCCGCAGGCGCCCGCGCGCCTCGGCATTGATCCGGTCAACCTTGTTGAGCACGATCAAGTCGGCCAGCGCCAGATGCCGCTCGAGCTCCGGATGCCGCTCCCTCGTGTCCTCGAACTCGGCGGCGTCGACCACCTCGACGAGTCCGCCGTACACCACGTACGGGTTCTCGCTGGCGAGCAGCATCCGCACCAGCTCCTGCGGTTCGGCGAGCCCGCTGGCCTCGATCACGATGACGTCGAGTCCCACCGACGGGTGGGTGAGCTTCTCCAGATACGTATCGAGTTCACTGCCGTCGACGGCACAGCACAGACAGCCGTTGCCCAGCGAGACGGTGGAACCGGCCTGTCCGGACACGGACATGGCGTCGATCTCGATCGCCCCGAAGTCATTCACGACAACGCCGACGCGGGTGCCGCCGCTGCCGCGCAGGAGGTGATTGAGCAGGGTTGTCTTTCCTGCCCCGAGAAAACCGGCGAGGACGACCACGGGAATCTGCCGCCCGGCCTCCGGATTCTGCCGCTCGGTCACGCTGCGCCTTTCGTACGGCGACGGTTCGAACCGGAACAGCATAGGCAGGGCCTCACTCGAGGCACTCGGGGCCCTGTGAGCCGGTACATCCGGCACTGAGTGCAGACTTTTGCCCGAAGTAAACGATTGTTCGCACCCCATGCGGGGCAATGAAACTGCACGGCGCATGTCACGACATCAGTACGCGACTGTGCGCCGTCCTCTCCGCCCTCCCGCCGACCAGAGCCGCTCGGCACCCTGGGGGGTGGCAAGCGCACCGCCCACCGCTCGCCGGTCCCGCTCCCCTGTCGCCCCGCACCCGACGGCCGGCGGACGGTCGCCTGAATCGAGGGTTGACATGGCCACACGGAAGTCTGGGGTCCTCCGGCTGTTGTCGGTCACCCTGGGGGGAATCGCGGCCGGCAGTGCCGCTCTCGCCGCGATGCACCCGCGGAAGCTGAACCCGCAGCTGCAGCGCGAACTGCTCGACCAGCAGCGGGAGCTGATCAGCCAGCAGCGCGAGCTGCTCGACCATCTGCGCAGTCAGCATCGCCATGCCCGGCTGATCGCTCAGCAGCAACTCCAGCTGGACCTTCTGGAGAAGGTTCTGCGGGATCCCTCGCTCGCCGCCGTGTTCGATCTGCACGAGGGCGAGGCCAGTGCCGAGCGGCGCCGGCAGTACCTCGTCGCCAATGCCATGTACACCAACGCGCTGCTCGCCTGGAGAATCGAGACGATCACCAAAGAGGGTTTCCTCGGCTATGTGCGCGGGATGCTGCAGAACCCGGTCTTCCGCGAGTACTGGGACGCCACCCGCAAGCAGCGCCTCACGCTCGACGACTCCGACGAGGCCCGGATGGGGCGCGAGGTGGACGAGCTGGCGGAGCAGTTGGACGAGTCCGAGTCGGACGAGTGGTGGGTCGTGGGCAGGCCGGCGGTCTGAGCGGAGGGGGTTCGCGAGAGTTCACCTCCACGAGCGGCCTGATCTCGGCCAACTTCTCCGGGCAAGGTTCCCTGGCCACAAGGTTCAAGCCACGCAAGTCCACGTCAGCCAGGTCCGCTATTGGCCTGAAGTAAGCGCTACGGAGCTGCCGCGTGTTTGATCCGGAGACCTGTGTCCCGTATGAAACTGCAGTGACTCCTGATCCCTTGTCTGTTCGCCGCCGTATCGGCGCGTCTCCTGCACAGCGCGGAAGCCTCAGCGGCAGCAACTGCCCCGACATCTTCGAGTTGTCGGACGGCTCATTCGCGATCATCGGTACCGACCGTACCGACCTCCTCGAAGGCAACCTGCCGGCGGACGCGTCGCGCGGCGCTCATGAGCGGATCGTGGTGATCACACGCGAAACCCTACTAAGGGCGAAGAGTGATATCCCCGAAGCCTGACCGCCCCGACAGTCAGGCCCTTATCCCCTCGCTCCCCGTTCCCCCAGGCCCGGTATTCGCTCCCCGAGCGTTGAATACCGGGCCTTCGCCTGTGTACGCAGGCACTTCAGACGAGGTACGCGACGTCAGCCGAGGCACGCGACGTCAGCCGAGGCACTCGGCGTCAGCGGAGGCACGCGACGTCAGCCGAGGCACTCGGCGTCAGCGGAGGCACTCGGCGTCAGCGGAGGCACGCGACGTCAGCCGAGCACCGGCACCTGGACGGGCGGCTCCGCCCCCACATACCTCGCCGCAGGGCGGATGATCTTTGAATCCTGGGCCTGCTCCAGGATGTTGGCGCTCCAGCCCACCACCCGGGCCGCCGCGAACGTGGGCGTGAACATCTCGCGCGGCAGGCCGCACAGCTCCATGACCACACCCGCGTAGAACTCGACATTGGTGTGCAGCTCGCGGCCCGGCTTCAGCTCCGCCAGGATCGCCTCCACCTGACGCTCCACCTCGATCGCGAACTCGACCAGAGGACCGCCGAATTCCCGGGCGATGCCCCGCAGCATGCGCGAGCGCGGGTCCTCCGTGCGGTACACGGGGTGGCCGAAACCCATGATCCGGTCGCCGGCCAGAACCCGCTCCCTGATCCAGGGGTCGATACGGTCCGGCGTACCGATCGCGTCCAGGGTGTCCAGAGCCCGGCTCGGCGCACCCCCGTGCAGCGGCCCCGAGAGCGCACCGACCGCGCCGACCAGACAGGCCGCCGCATCCGCTCCGGTGGAGGTGATGACACGGGCCGTGAAGGTTGACGCATTGAATCCATGGTCGATCGTCGAGATCAAGTAGCGCTCGATCGCCCTGGTATGCGACGCATCCGGCTCCGAACCGGTCTGCATGTAGAGGTAGTTGGCCGCATAGGAGAGGTCCGTACGCGGCTCGATCGGCCCGAGTCCCTGCGCAAGCCGGTGCAGCGCGGTCAGCAGGGTCGGTACGACGGCACTCGCGGCGAGCGTGTCCGCGAGCCGCTGCTGCGGGGAGATGTCGTACACCGGCCGGAAGCCCTTGGCCGCGCCGAAGAGCGAGAGCGCCGAGCGCAGGCCGGCCAGCGGGCCCGACAGGGCCGAGGCGCGGGCGATCGCGGGGAGGGCCGCGCGCACTTCGTCGGGCAGGGCGCGCAGGGCCGCCGTCCGCTCGGTGAAGGCCTGGAGCTGTGCGGCGTCCGGCAGTTCGCCGTGCACCATCAGATGCCATACGTCCTCGAAGCCGCGGCGCTCCGCGAGCTCCACGGCCGAGTACTGGCGGTAGTGGTAGAAGCCCTCGCGGCCTCGTACGTCCCCGAGTGCGGTGTCCGTGACGACCACCCCGGCAAGCCCGCGCGGAACCTCACCGATCAGACCTTGCGCCATCGTCCTGCTCCCCTCACGCCTTCAACTCTGCTTCGACCTCTGCCTCAACTTGATTTGACTGTCTATCCTTGACTTCATCACTGTCAATATTGATTGAATCAATACACCGAGATCACGGATACGGTGAGGGCCATGAGCGGTGAGCAGGGCGGCAGCCGGCGGCTGTCCACCAAGGAGGCGGCGGAGCGGCTCGGCGTGAAGCCCGAGACCGTGTACGCGTATGTGAGCCGCGGGCTGCTCAGCAGCCGGCGGGAGGCGAACGGACGCGGATCCTCTTTCGACGCCAAAGAGGTCGACGCACTGACCCGGCGCAACACCCGTGCCGCCGCGGCGAGTTCGGCGGCGGGCGAGCTCGCCGTCAAGACGCGGATCACGCTGATCGAGAAGGACCGCTACTACTTCCGCGGGGTCGACGCGACCGAGCTCGCCGAGCACTACTCGTACGAGCCGGTGGCCGAATGGCTGTGGACCGGTGTCCTGCGCGAGGACGTCCGGTTCACCGCCCCCGAGGAGATCGTGGGCGCCGCGCGCCGGGCCGTACAGGCGCTGCCCGCGCACAGCGGACCGATGGACCGGCTGCGGGTCGCCACCATCGCCGCGGCCGCGGCCGATCCCCTCCGCTTCGACCTCGACGAGCAGGCCGTCCTCGGCACCGCCCGCGCGCTGGTGCCGACCCTCGTCGACGCACTGCCCCCCGTGAGCGACTGGGCGCGCGACGAGCACACGATCGCGGGCCGGCTGTGGCCGAGGCTCACCCGGCGCGCACCCGACGGCCCCTGGATGAGCGCGCTGGACAAGGCACTTGTCCTCCTCATCGACCACGACCTCGCCGCCTCCACGCTGGCCGTCCGGGTCGCGGCCTCGGCCCGCGCCCATCCGTACGCCGCGGTCTCCGCCGGACTCGGCGTCCTCGAAGGCCCCCTGCACGGAGCGGCCAGCGGTCTGGCACACCGGATGCTCACCGAAGTGCTCGACCGGGGCAGCGCCGCCGCGGTCGTGGCCGACCATCTGCGGGCGGGCCGGCGGGTACCGGGCCTCGGCCACCGCCTGTATCCGCGCGAAGACCCGCGCGCGCAGGCACTGTTCGCGGCTCTGGCCGAGGTGCCGCAGGCGCGTGAGGCGCTGGATGCGGCGCGCGATGTGGTGGCCACGACCGCACGGCACACCGAGCTGTACGCCAACGTCGATCTCGCGCTCGCCGTACTGACGGTGGCGAGCGGGATGCCACCGGAGGCGGGCGAGACCGTGTTCGCCGTGTCCCGTACTGCCGGCTGGATCACGCACGCCTTGGAGGAGTACGGCGAGCGGCCGCTGCGGATGCGCCCCAGCGGCCACTACACCGGAGCGCGACCACCGCAGCCCTTGCCGCTGCCATGAACCCGTCGGCCCGCCAGCCCTCTCGGCCCCACCAGCCCCTTCGACCCCATCGGCCTCCCCCGCAGCCCTTGCCGTAAGCCCGGTTTTCAGTCAACTCCGACGCGCCGCAAGCAGAATGCAAAGCTTGCGCTAATCTTGCGCCCATGACGCGACGACTTGCTCAAGTGGCCAAGAAGGTCGGGGTCAGCGAGGCCACGGTCAGCCGAGTGCTCAACAACAAGCCCGGCGTCTCCGAGGCCACCCGGCAGTCAGTGCTCTCCGCCCTCGATGTGCTCGGGTACGAACGCCCCACCCAGCTGCGCGGCGAACGCGCCCGCCTGGTCGGCCTCGTCCTGCCCGAACTCCAGAACCCGATCTTCCCGGCGTTCGCCGAGGTCATCGGCGGCACCCTCGCCCAGCAGGGCCTCACCCCCGTGCTCTGCACCCAGACCAAGGGCGGGGTCTCCGAGGCTGACTACGTGGAACTGCTGCTCCAGCAGCAGGTCTCCGGAGTGGTCTTCGCGGGCGGTCTGTACGCCCAGGCCGACGCGCCGCACGACCACTACAAGCAGCTCGCCGCGCGCAATATCCCGGTCGTGCTGATCAACGCGGCCATCGCCGATCTCGGCTTCCCCGCCGTCTCCTGCGACGACGCCTCGGCCGTGGAGCAGAGCTGGCGCCACCTCGCCTCGCTCGGCCATGAACGCATCGGTCTGGTGCTCGGCCCCGCCGACCACATGCCCTCGCAGCGCAAGCTGATCGGGGCGCGCGCGGCGGCCAAGGCGGCCGGCGGCTCGCTGCCCGACGAGCACGTGGTGCGCGGCATGTTCTCGCTCGAAGGCGGTCAGGCCGCGGCCACCCGCCTGATCGACGCCGGCGTCACGGGCCTCATCTGCGCGAGCGACCCGCAGGCGCTCGGCGCGGTGCGCGCGGCCCGCAGGCGCGGGCTCGACGTCCCGCGCGAGGTCTCGGTGGTCGGGTACGACGACTCCGCATTCATGAACTGCACCGAGCCCCCGCTCACCACCGTCCGCCAGCCCATCGAGGCGATGGGCCGCGCCGCGGTGGAGCTGCTCTCGCTGCAGATCGCGGGCAGTTCGGTGCCGTCGGAGGAGCTGCTCTTCGAGCCGGAGCTGGTGGTGCGGGGTTCGACCGCGCAGGCCGTACGCGACTGAACTCGACGGGGCGTACGCGACCCATCCGTGCGGGACCGCTCAGTCCCTGCAGGCCACGACGCTGATTCACGCAGGCAGCACGCGAGACCTCGCACGAACCATGACCCCCACGTGTCGATGATTTGCGATCTGTGCGCGGAATTTCACATCCCGCTGCCGAGATCGCCACAGCTCCGCCTTGCTAACGGAGTACGGAGCCCCGCGAGAGCCCTCGCCCGCTCAGGCTAGGCTCACCTGCGTGAGTACGTGCGCCACCGCCTCCCGCGACCTCGACGAACCCGTCGCGGGAACCGCGGCCACCGCCAACACCTGGCTGCTCCTGGAGCAGCCGGGTCCCTGGGGTGCCAAGGCGCTCACATCCAGCCATCTCGACGCCACGCTCGGCGCCGCGCTCGAGGCCGCCGCCAAGGACACCGGCGTACGGATCGCGCTGATCCGCCGCCCGGGCCGGCATGCCGACTCCCACTCCCCCGTCGAGCGCCAGGTGTACGCGGCCCACGTCCGGCCGGACGGCGCCTGGCTGCACAGCGCCGTGATCACGGATCCCGCCCGGCTCCTCGACCTCGACTTCGCGGCGCTCGGGCGGGGCGAAGTCGGCTCGTTCGACGCCGAGTTGGCGGGCGCCGAGCACACCGGCGCACCACTCGCCCTCGTCTGCACCAACGGCAAGCGCGACCGCTGCTGCGCCCTCCTCGGCCGCCCTCTCGCCGCCGAGCTGGCCGCCGCCGGTGCGAGCGGCACCTGGGAGATCACCCACCTCGGCGGCCACCGTTTCTCGCCGACGCTGCTCGTCCTGCCGTACGGCTACGCGTACGGCAGGCTCGATGCCGCCGCTGTCAAGGAAGTCCTGACGGCCGTCGGCGACGGCCGCATCGTCACGGACGGCTGCCGCGGCAACTCCGCCTGGGACCGCCCGGGCCAGGCCGCCGAACTCGCGGTGCGTACGACGGTGGGCGAGCAGCGGGCCGGGGCGCTCTCGGTCGTCGGCAGTGAGGCCGTCAGCAGCGAGGCCGTCAGCAATGACGTCGAAGGTGGTGAGGTCGAACGTGGTGAGGACGCCGCTCCCCGGTGGCGGATCACCGTCGCCCACCGCGACGGCCGCGCCTGGGCCGTGACGGTCGCACAGGGCGCCGCCCGCCCGCCGCGTCCGGAGAGCTGCGGCGGCGCGCTGGGGACGCCGGCGCGGATGGATGTGGTGGCGGTGCGGGAGCTGGCCGGGGTCTGACGCCCGCCTGCGGGCCCGCACCCTGCGCGGGAGCCCAACTCCCTTTCCGTACAGGAAAGCCGGCGCCCTACGCCGAGCCCTTCACCACGCTCCACCCACCGTCCACCACCAGGCTCGCCCCGGTGATGTACCCCGCCTCGTCCGCCGCCAGGAACGCGATGGCCGCCGCCACCTCCTCAGGCGCACCGAACCGTCCGGCCGCCGTCTCGGCCACGCTGCGTGCCCGGTCCTCCTCGCCGACGCGGTCCCATGCGCCGGTCAGGATCGGGCCCGGCAGCACGCAGTTGACGCGTACCTCGGGTCCGTATTCGACCGCGAGCTGGCCGCACAGCGAGAGCAGCGCGCCCTTGCTCGCCGCATAGGCGGGGTGGCCCGGGATCCCCTTGTGGGCGTGGACGGACGAGGTGAGGACGACCGCGCCGCGCTGTGCGCGCAGGTCCGGGAGTACGGCCTTGAAGCCCAGGAACGAGCCGGTGAGGTTGACCGAGAGCTGGCGCTGCCAGGACTCGAGGGAGAGTTCGTGGGCGGGGGCCACCTCGACCGTGAAGGCGTTGTTGACGAGGACCCCGACCGGCCCGAAGGAGTGCGCGGCCGCGACGACCCGGTCCCAGTCGGCGGGATCGGACGCGTCGGCCCGTACGAAACCGGCGCGGCCGCCCTTGCTCCGGATCCGTTCGGCGAGATCGGCACCCCGCTCGGCGGCGACATCGGTGAGGACCACGGCGGCGCCTTCGGCGGCGAGTCGTTCGGCGGTGGCCGCGCCGATCCCGGAGGCGGCTCCGGTGACGATGGCGACGCGGTCGGCGAAACGGTGACCTGCGGAGGGCTCATGGGGGCTCGTCATACGGACATCCCACCTCCCCGCGTGGCCCAGGACAATACGTGAGGCCGATCACTTCGCACCCCGGCGCATTTCGGCAGCGGGCCCGTACCGCCGTACCGTTCGTAGACATGACCCCCTCCGCCTCCGGCAGCGCGCGCCGGCGCCCGCGCAGACCGCGCCTGGGGCTGCCGCGCAAGGTGTTCTCGCAGGTGCTCCTGATGCAGCTGGGGATCGCCGCCGGGGTCGCCGTCCTCGCGACCGGTCTGTTCCTCGCGCCCCTCGGCAAGGAGATGGACGACCAGGCGATGCGCCGGGCGCTCGCGATCGCCGAGGCCACCGCCGCCGCCCCGCGGATCGCCGAGGATCTCCAGCGCACCGAGCCCACCGCGGACGGTCCCGTACAGGAGGAGGCCGAGCGGATCCGTGCGGCCACCGGGGCCGAGTACATCGTGGTGATGGACCGGCGCGGGGTGCGCTGGTCTCATGCGAACCCCCGGCAGGTGGGCCGGGTCGTCTCCACCGACCCCAGCGACGCACTGGCCGGGCGCGACGTGATGGAGATCGACGACGGCACGCTGGGGCGCTCGGCCCGCGGCAAGGTGCCGCTGCGCGACGAGGACGGGGCGATCGTCGGCGCGGTCTCGGTCGGCATCGAGTACGACAGTGTGCGGGCGCGGCTGCTCAACGCGATCCCGGGGCTCTTCGCGTACGCGGGCGGTGCGCTCGCGGTCGGTGCGCTCGCCGCGTATCTGATCTCACGCCGGGTGCAGAAGCAGACCCGAGATCTGGCCTTCTCGGATATCTCGGCACTGCTCGCCGAACGTGAGGCGATGCTGCACGGCATCCGCGAAGGGGTGGTCGCGCTCGACCGCCACGGCCGGATCCGGCTGCTCAACGACGAGGCGGAGCGGCTGCTCGGACTCGACGGCGAGGCCGTCGGCAAGCCGCTCGACGAGGCGCTCGGCGCGGGCCGCACCACCGATGTGCTCGCGGGCAGCGTGACCGGCACCGATCTGGTGACGGTGCGCGGCCGACGCGTCCTGATCGCGAACCGGATGCCCACCCATGACGGCGGCGCGGTGGCCACGCTGCGCGACCGCACCGAACTCGAGCAGCTCGGCCGTGAACTCGACTCGACCCGCGGTCTGATCGACGCCCTGCGGGCCAAGGACCACGAGCACGCCAACCATCTGCACACGCTCCTCGGCCTCCTCGAGCTGGAGATGTACGAGGACGCCGTGGAGTTCGTCGGCGAGGCGGCCGGGGCCCAGCGTGTGACTGCCGAGCAGATCACGGAGAAGATCCACGACCCCCTGCTCGCGGCACTGCTCGTCGGCAAGGCGACAGTGGCCTCCGAGCGCGGGGTCACGCTGCGGCTGTGCGAGGGCACGCTGCTGCCCGACCGTCTCGTGGGTCCCCAGGATCTGGTGACGATCGCGGGCAACCTCGTCGACAACGCGCTCGATGCCGCGACCGGCAGCACCCGGGCGCAGGTCGAGGTCGAGGTGCGGGCCGACGGCAGCGGGGCCGTCCTTCGCGTACGGGATTCGGGGCCCGGAGTGCCGCCCGAGCAGCGGGAGTTGATCTTCACGGAGGGCTGGTCCACCAAGGAGTCCCCGGCCCATCGCGGTCGCGGGATCGGTCTTGCGCTTGTCCGCCGCCTCGCCGAGCGCCAGGGCGGCAGTGCGCGGGTGGACGAAGCGGCGGACGGAGGCGCCGAGTTCATCGTCGTACTGCCTCAGGCGCTGCGCGACGAGGCGCCGCGGACGAAGATCGGCGGGCCGCGGGAGGCACCCGGATCCGCTGGAGCAGCCGAAGCGGCCGCAGCCGGCCGAGCGGCCCCTGACCGTACGGAAGCGATCGAGGAATCACGATGATCGAAGTCCTGGTCGTGGACGACGACCTGCGCGTCGCCAAGGTGAACGCCGCCTACGTGGACAAGGTCCCCGGCTTCCAGGTGGCCGCCCAGGCGCACAGCGCCGCCGAGGCCCTGGAGCGGATCGAGTCCACGGGCCCGTTCGACCTGATCCTGATGGACCACTATCTGCCGGACGGCACCGGTCTCTCGGTCGTACGGCGGCTGCGCGAGCGCGGCGACCGCACCGACGTGATCATGGTGACCGCCGCCCGCGATGTCGCCACGGTGCAGGCCGCGATGCGGCTCGGGGCGCTGCAGTACCTGGTCAAGCCGTTCACGTTCGCGGGTCTGCGAGGCAGGCTCGAGGCGTACGCGGCGCTGCGGCGGACCCTGGACGGCGGCGGCGAGGCCGAACAGTCCGAGGTGGACCGGATCTTCGGCGCCCTGTCGACGGACACCGCACCCCAGCTGCCCAAGGGCCACTCCGCCGAGACCGCCGAGCTGGTCCGCCGCGCCCTGATGGGCGCCGAGGGCCCGCTCTCGGCGGCGGAGATCGCCGACCGCACGGGCCTGAGCCGCCAGACCGCGCAGCGCTACCTCAAGCTCCTGGAGCGCTCCGGCCGCGTCCGCCTCGGTCTCAGGTACGGGGACACGGGACGGCCCGAGCACCGGTACGAGTGGGCGGCGAGCCTGTGACTCCCGGCGCTACACGGCCCCCGCGCCCGTGAGCGAACGCACCTCTGTCTCCGCGTGCTTGGCCTTGTCCGGGCCCTGAGGTGAGGTGGCCGTGCCCGCCCAGCCGGCAAGGAAGCCGAGCGGGATGGAGATCAGGCCTGGGTTCTCCAGCGGGAAGAGATGGAAGTCCACGCCGGGGAACATCGCCGTCGGGGAGCCCGAGACCACCGGCGAGAAGATCACCAGGATGAGGGCGGGGATCAGCCCGCCGTAGACGGACCAGACCGCGCCCCGGGTGGTGAATCGGCGCCAGAAGAGCGAGTACAGGAGCACCGGCAGATTCGCCGAAGCGGCCACCGCGAAGGCCAGTCCGACGAGGAACGCCACGTTCAAGTCCTTTGCCAGCAGCCCGAGTCCGATCGCGGTGAGGCCGATGCCGACCGCCGCGACCCGCGCGACCGCGACCTCGCTGCGCGGCTTGGCGTGCTTGCGCCGCAGCGAGGCGTAGAGGTCGTGGGCGACCGAGGCCGATGAGGCGAGCGTGATGCCGGCGACGACGGCGAGGATCGTGGCGAAGGCGATCGCGGCGACCACCGCGAAGAGAACCGTTCCGCCCGTGGAACCGGCGCCCCCGCCCAGATCCAGGGAGAGCAGCGGGATCGCCGTGTTGCCCGAGGCGTTGGAGGACTTCACCTCGCTGGTGCCGACGATCGCCGCCGCGCCGAAGCCGAGCACGATCGTCATCAGATAGAAGCTGCCGATCAGACCGATCGACCACACCACGGACCGGCGTGCGGCCCGCGCGGTGGGCACGGTGTAGAAGCGCGACAGGATGTGCGGCAGCCCCGCCGTGCCGAGCACGAGCGCGAGACCGAGGCTGATGAAGTCAAGGCGCGCGGTCCAGTCCCCGCCGTAGCGCAGGCCCGGGGCGAGGAAGTCCTTGCCGTGGCCGCTCTTCTCGGCGGCGGTGTTGAGCAGGCTGTTGAAGTCGCCGTGGAAGCGCACCAGGACGAGCACGGTGAGGGCGATCGCGCCGCCCATCAGGAGCACGGCCTTGACGATCTGGATCCAGGTGGTGGCCCGCATCCCGCCGAGCGACACGTACACGACCATGAGCGCGCCGACTCCGATGACGGTCCAGGCCTGCGCCGCCTCGCTCGTACCGCCGAGCAGCAGCGCGACGAGACTGCCCGCGCCGACCATCTGCGCCACCAGGTAGAGCACGGAGACGGTCACGGACGAGGTGCCGGCCGCGATCCGCACCGGACGCTCGCTCATGCGGGCGGCGACCACGTCGGCGAGCGTGAACCGGCCGCAGTTGCGCACCAGTTCGGCCACCAACAGCAGCACGACCAGCCAGGCGACGAGGAAGCCCACCGAGTACAGGAGCCCGTCGTAGCCGTAGAGGGCGATGAGTCCGGAGATGCCGAGGAAGGAGGCGGCGGACATGTAGTCGCCCGCGATGGCGAAACCGTTCTCCATAGGCGAGAACAGCCGTCCGCCCGCGTAGAACTCCTCCGCGCTGCCGTGCCGGTTACGGCTCACCCACGTGGTGATGCCGAGCGTGACCGCGATGAACGCGCAGAACAGCAGCAGCGCCAGTGTCTGATGGTCGCCCGTCAACGCCCGACCCCCCGCGTCAGCTCCTGGGTGTCCCAGCGCAGATCCAGCGCGGCCCGGTCCCTGCGCAGCCGCGCATGGCGGGCGTACGCCCAGGTCAGCAGGAAGGTCGTGAGGAACTGTCCGAGGCCCGCGACCATCGCGACGTTCACGGCGCCCGCGACGGGCTGCGCCATCAGGCCGGGCGCCATGGTGGCGGCCAGGATGTACGCGACGTACCAGGTGAAGAAGGCGATCACCGCGGGGATCACGAAGCGGCGGTACCGGCTGCGCACCTCCTGGAAGGCGGCGCTGGCCTGCACTTCCAGATAGATACTGGCCGCGTCGGGGCGCTTCTCCGCCGCCCTGGGGGCGGGCGGTGCGGGCGCGGACGCGGGGGCGCCGGTGCTGTCCAGCTCTCCCCAGCCCGAGGCCAGTGCGTCGTACCAGGGGTCGTCGAACCGGATCTGTCCGGTCCGCCGCCCGTCGTGCTTCTCCACCGAACTCTCCTTGTCCGCGGCCGGTTTGGCCGCGTGCCCAAGGATGGGCGGACCAGGAAGATCCCGGACACTTCACGCCGATCTGTTCACTCCATCAGGTGAAGCACGGCCGAAGTGACCTCAACGTCGCGGCGGTTCGGCGAGCCCGTGCCGGTAGGCGTAACGCACCGCCTGGGTGCGGTCCTTGAGGCCGGCCTTGGCGAAGAGGTTGTTGATGTGCGTCTTCACGGTGGCGGTCGAGACCTGCAGTGCCCTCGCGATCTCGGTATTCGTCAGGCCGTCGGCGATGTGTGCGAGCACCTCGGCCTCACGGGCGGTGAGACCGTCGGGCAGGTCCGCGGGGGCCTGTGCGGGAGCGGCCGGCTCCGACAGGCGCTCCAGGAGCCTGAGTTGCACCTGTGGAGCGAGCCCGGCGTCCCCGGACATCACGGCTTCGACGGCCCGTACGATCTCGTCGCCTCCGGCGTCCTTGGTGAGATAGCCGCGCGCTCCGGCCTTCAGGGCGGGGAAGAGAGAGGCGTCGTCGGCGTAGGTGGTGAGCACCACGACCTGGGTGCCGGGGTGTTCGGCGCGGATACGGCGGGTCGCCTCCACCCCGTCGACGCGGGGCATCCGCAGGTCCATGAGGACGACGTCCGGGGCGAGTTCGGCGACAAGGCGTACGGCCTCCTCGCCGTCGCCCGCCGAGCCGACCACCTCCATGCCGGGCAGCAGCCCGAGCAGCATGACGATGCCTTCGCGCACCACGGTCTGATCGTCGGCGACGACCACACGCACCTGCTCACTCATGCGGTCACCGTCCGCACACGCCCGCTCATTCCGGCACCCGCAACCGCACCACGAATCCTCCGTCTGCGTCCTCGGCGGGACCCGCGTCGAGCGATCCGCCGAGCAGTTCGGCGCGCTCGCGCATCCCGAGCAGACCGTATCCGCTGCCGCTCACGGCGAGCTCTCCCCCGGGGCGCACGCCGCCGGAGTCCCGCACTTCCAGGGCGACTTCGCCCTCCTCGTACGAGAAACGCAGCCGCACCGAAGCGCCGGGCGCGTGCTTGCGTACGTTCGTCAGGGCCTCCTGCGCGACCCGTCGTACGGTCCCCGAGGTCTCGGCGCTCAGCAGGCGCGGGCTGCCGTTCACCTCGACGTCGACGTCGACGAGCGCCCGCAGGAAGTCCTCCACGGGCACCATGTCGCCGCGCAGCGCGGACAGCGCCTGGCGGGTCTCCGCGAGCCCTTCGCGGGCCATCCCCCGTGCGGCGACGACGCGTTCGAGCACCTGGTCCTTGGGCGCGTCACGCTCGACGAGCAGCCGGGCTGCCTCCAGGTGCACGAGCTGCGCGGAGAGGCTGTGGGCGAGGACGTCGTGGATCTCACGGGCGATCCGGGCCCGTTCGGTGAGCGCGGCGGACTCGGCCTCGGCGGCCAGTGCGGCGCGTTCCTGGTCGAGCAGCCGGCGCTCCCTGCCACGGCCCTCGGCGTCGAGCCGCAGTACGTAGCCGACGAGACAGAACGTCGCGGCGGTCAGGACGGTGCTCGTCCAGGGCTTCTCGGCGACCGGTACGAATCCGCCGAAGGCGGCCAGGGCCGCTGCCACTCCCGCGGCCAGGGGCAGCCGCTTGAGCGCCAGCACGATCCCGGAGCACCACACCACCATGCCGACCGTGGTGAATCCGGCCGCCTGGGCGCCGATCGCACCGCCGGACAGGGCGGCGAGCACGGCGAGGGACGGCACCAGGCGATGGGCGAGTGTGGTCCGCAGAAAGAGCTGCCAGAGGAGTGCGCAGGCCAGCAGGACGGCCACGTCGACCGCGCTCTCCCAGGTCGGCGTGGCCGGCTCGGTGATCACGTTCCACAGCACGAACCCCGCGATCGCCGCCCTGCCGATCCAGGCGAGCGTGGAGCGCTGCCGCCCCAGCCGCTCGCGGGTGAGGGCCTCCCGCGAGGGCCAGCGCAGCCAACTGTTCCGGGTCACATGTGGTCCTTCCACGCGGGCCGCGGGTAGCCGACGACCTCACGGTACGTGCGGGTGCGCCACTGCAGGAGCCCGGCCCGCGCGAGCAGCATCGCGGAAAGTCCCAGCATCAGCGCGGCACTGCTCTGGTGTACGCCGAAGGCGGCACCGATCCCGTAGAGGCCGGCGCGGACGGCGATTCCGCCCACCCACACGGCGAGCGTCAGCCTGCTGCCCTTGGACCACACGGCGCCGTCGTCCGCCCGCCACACCTGGGTCGTACGGGCGAACAGCGCGCCCATGGCCAGCGAGAGCACCAGTTCCACGGCGAGCAGCGTCGCGGCCTGGGCGGTCTGTCCTTCGCCGAGCAGATCGGGCTTGCCCAGCGCCACGAACCCGAGCACGACCGGAAGCACCCACCAGCGCCGCTCGTCGCCGATCCGTCGCGCCTTGAATTGAGTCAGCACGATGAGTGCGACGACCCCGATGATCACCAGCCCGTTGACGATCTCCGACATGACGTCCTCCCAGTCCTCCGCCGGTTTCCCTATGTTTCGAAAGTAGGGAAAAGCACAGGTCACAGGATCGGAGCGAGGGTGGAAACGAGGTGGAAAAGCGGCCTCCACCCTGGGGTGGAGACCGCTTGGCCGGACGCGGGAAGCCCTCAGACCTCCACCCGCCGGTGGATCAGCTCGCGGTGCACGGGCATCAACGTGTCCGGGAGCGCGTCGGGTTCGAACCACCCGGCTTCGAGGATCTCGAACGAGTCGATCTTCAGCGTTCCCCCGGCGAGTACCGCCTCGTACGCCACCTCGACCCGCAGCCGGAACCCGCTGTTGAGCATGACGAGCCGGCCGGGCACCACGTCGAGACCGGTCTCCTCCTTGACCTCCCGCACCACGGTCCCCGGGAAGTCCTCTCCCCGCGCCGCATGCCCGGTCGGCAGCCCCCAGCACCGGTCGCGGGGCCACATACGGTGGCGCAGCAGCAGCACCCGCCCCCGCTCGTCGCGCACCACCCCGGTCACCCCGACGGTGAACTTCGCGTGCGCGAGCCACATGAGCCGCCACTGCCACGGCCCCCGCATCATCCGCCACAACCGCGCGGCGATCCCGTACACCTTGTTCCTCCGACCCACGCACGACGCCGAACTGGCGACGCTACCGCAGGCCGCGGAGGCCTCCCGCGCCCTCCCCGTCCGCCCGCTGCCGGGACGCGGAAGCGGGCCCCACCCGTGGGGTGGAGCCCGCTGGTGCCGACGAGCGTCAGGCGTCGATGCGCGAACGGTCCAGCGTCGCCGCCGAGCTGGTGATGAACTCCTTGCGCGGCGCCACGTCATTGCCCATCAGGAGGTCGAAGACCTGCTCCGCGGCCTCCAGCTCCCCGATGTTGATCCGCCGCAGCGTACGGAAACGCGGGTCCATCGTGGTCTCCGCCAGCTGGTCCGCGTCCATCTCGCCGAGGCCCTTGTAGCGCTGGATCGAGTCCTTGTAGCGGACGCCCTTGCGCTGGAACTCCAGGATCGTCTGCCGCAGCTCGTTGTCCGAGTACGTGTAGACGTACTTGTCCTGGCCCTTCTTCGGCTGGACCAGCTCGATCCGGTGCAGCGGCGGCACCGCGGCGAAGATCCGTCCGGCCTCGACCATCGGCCGCATGTACCGCTGGAACAGGGTCAGGAGCAGCGTGCGGATGTGCGCGCCGTCCACATCGGCGTCCACGAGCAGGATGATCTTGCCGTAGCGCGCGGCGTCCACGTCGAAGGTCCGTCCGGACCCAGCTCCTATGACCTGGATGATCGCGCCGCACTCGGCGTTCTTCAGCATGTCCGAGACGGATGCCTTCTGAACGTTGAGGATCTTGCCGCGGATCGGAAGCAGCGCCTGGAACTCGGAGTTCCGCGCGAGCTTCGCGGTGCCGAGCGCCGAGTCGCCCTCGACGATGAACAGCTCGCTGCGCTCCACGTCGTCGCTGCGGCAGTCCGCGAGCTTGGCCGGCAGCGAGGAGGACTCGAGCGCGGTCTTACGGCGCTGCGCCTCCTTGTGCTGACGGGCCGCGATCCTCGTACGGGCGGCGGCGACGGCCTTGTCCATGACGGCCCGGGCCTGCGCCTTGGCGTCCCGCTTGGTCGAGGTCAGAAACGCCTTGAGCTCCTTGGCCACCACATTGGCCACGATGCGATTGGCCGCCGAGGTGCCGAGCACCTCCTTGGTCTGCCCCTCGAACTGGGGCTCCGCGAGACGCACGGTGACCACCGCGGTCAGGCCCTCGAGCGCGTCGTCCTTGACGATGTCGTCCTCGGCGACGCGAAGGAGCTTGGCCGAGCGCAGCACCTCGTTGACCGTCTTGGTCAGCGAGCGCTCGAAGCCGGTGATGTGGGTGCCGCCCTTGGGCGTGGCGATGATGTTGACGAAGGACTTGACCGTCGTGTCGTACCCCGTGCCCCAGCGCAGCGCGATGTCCACGCCCAGCTCACGGGTGACCTCGGTCGGCGTCATATGGCCGACCTCGTCGAGGACCGGGACGGTCTCCTTGAAGGTGCCCGAGCCGGTCAGCCGCTGCACGTCGCAGATCGGCTTGTCCGGCGCGAGGAACTCGCAGAACTCGCTGATGCCGCCGTCGAAGCGGAAGGTCTCCTCGCTCTTGCCCACACCGTCGAGATCGCGCTCGTCGCGTACGACGATGGTGAGGCCGGGCACCAGGAAGGCGGTCTGCCGGGCGCGCTGGTGCAGGTTCTCCAGGGAGAGCTTGGCGTCCTTGAGGAAGATCTGCGTGTCCGACCAGTAGCGGATACGCGTACCGGTGCGGCCCTTGGGTACCCGCTTGCCCTTGGTCAGACCGCTGCCGGCGGTGAACTTGGCGTCGGGCCCCGCGCCCTCGAAAGCACCGGGGACACCGCGCCGGAAGCTGATCGAGTGCACGGTGCTGCGGTCGACCTCGACGTCGAGACGCGCCGACAGCGCGTTCACCACGGAGGCGCCCACGCCATGCAGACCGCCGGAGGCCGCGTACGAGCCGCCGCCGAACTTTCCGCCGGCGTGCAGCTTCGTCATGACGACCTCGACGCCGGAGAGCCCGGTCTTGGGCTCGACGTCGACCGGGATCCCGCGACCGTTGTCACGGACCTCCACGGACCCGTCCTCGTGCAGGATCACCTCGATGCGGTCGCAGTGGCCGCCGAGGGCCTCGTCGACCGCGTTGTCGATGATCTCCCACAGGCAGTGCATCAGGCCGCGGCTGTCGGTCGAGCCGATGTACATACCGGGGCGCTTGCGGACCGCTTCGAGTCCTTCGAGGACGAGGAGGTGCCGCGCGGTGTAGTTGGAACCGTCCCGGTCTGCTCCGGTCAGCAGCGCTGTGGACGTCACGGACGTTTCGGCGGTCACGCGTTTCGCTCCTCGCTGAATTTCAATTGGGGCCCCGATGACGGGGTCCGGTACCGAGTACCGCGTCAGAGGGTACCGAGGCCTGGTAGAGCCGATGTAACGCCACCCTCGGCTGACGACAGACTAGTGCAGAGTCGCATGCCTGTTCGATCCCTCGAAGGGGTGATGCGGATATCACGTTCCCAACCAGGCATGAACCATTTAGGCTCCGGGCACGTCCTCATGAACAACCCGACCAGCCAGGTCGGGAAGGACCAGGCAGGCCCGCCGAACAACCGACTACAGGACACGACAAGCAACTCGGAAGACAAGCGAACCCGTAAGCCGCAAGCCAGCACTACGGCACCTTCGCCGCCACCCGGTTGCAGCCGACCGCCTCGAGAAGAAATTTTCGAGTCAAAGCCCCGAGCGGGAACGTTTTCGGGCTGGTTGGATGTTGACCCTGGTACGACAGCTCGTCGAGCTAGAGAAGAGGCGACGTGACTACTGTTCTGACCCCAGCGAACCCGCTGACGGCCGCTGACCGATGCGACCGCTGCGGCGCCCAGGCGTATCTGCGCGTCGTACTCCTGAGCGGCGGAGAGCTGCTCTTCTGCGCCCACCACGGTCGCAAGTTCGAGCCGGAACTCAAGAAGATCTCCGCTGAGATACAGGATGAGACGGAGCGGCTCACTGCCGTCCCGGCAGTCGCCGACACCGAAGAACGCTGACACTTCGCATCAACGACGAGCGAGCCAGCGCCGGCCAGGCCGGTCATGACGATGGGCGGGCAGTCCCCACAGGGACTGCCCGCCCATCGCTTTGCCCGCTTCCGTGCGGTTTTCGGCCGCCTACGACTCCTTCGCGTCCGCCGACGTCAGTCGCGCGACCAGCTCGCTGATCCGCGTATAGACACCGGGGCTCCCTGCCTGCCCGCAGCCGCTCCCCCAGGACACCAGGCCGATCAGACGGCCCCGGGCCACCAGCGGGCCCCCGCTGTCCCCCTGACAGGCGTCCTTGCCGCCCTCCATCTCGCCCGCGCAGAGCATCACGCTGCGCAGATACGTGCCGTCGGCGTTCCCCGGATAC
The DNA here is from genome assembly GCF_040300965.1 of Streptomyces mesophilus. Lineage (GTDB taxonomy): Bacteria > Actinomycetota > Actinomycetes > Streptomycetales > Streptomycetaceae > Streptomyces > Streptomyces mesophilus_A. The sequence goes on from NZ_JBEPEW010000029.1 coordinate 59,009, forward strand.
GCGGCCTCACAGGCCGTGTCCGCCAGGACCTGCACTTTGGCGGCCCGCAGGGAGCGCGCATAGTCGCCCTGCCCGGTGGTGTCGCCCCAGCCGTAGACCTGGGCGCGGGTGCCCGGCTCGTAGGCGCGGTCGCCGACGGGCGCCATGGGGATGACGTGATCCTTGGGGAGCGGCTTGTCGAGGGTGAGGATGGCGAGGTCGCCGGCGTTGGTGAAGGAGTCGTACTCCTCGTTGACCCAGACGCTGCGCACCGCCACCTCACGGCCGCCCGCCGCCCGCAGATCGTTGCGCCCGGCGATGATGCGCAGATCCTCCACGGTCTCCAGCGGGGCGCCGAGCACCTCGAGGCTGAGACAGTGCGCGGCCGTGAGCACGGTGGTCGGCGAGACCACGGCGCCGCCGCAGAACTGCCCGGCGCGCGTACCTCCGAACCGGTCACGGCTCGCGAGCGCCACGGCCCAGGGACTGTCGGACACCTGCACGGGACTGCCGCCGATCACGACGCCGTCGGCCGCCGCCGGCACAGGGGCGGCCAGCGGCGTGACGAAGGCCGCCGCCACCAGGGCGGCAGCGGTCGAAAGCCGCCTGCTCAGAGGTCGACGCATGCGCACTCCTGACTCTGCGTGGTCATGGGTACGCTCAGCGTCATTCAGTACGACCAGTGGCGCGACCGGGGCCGATGCCTCCCCCGGCAGGCAGCGAGCCCGGCAGCCCCCGCGGTGCGGGAGTGCCGGGCTCGTCTGCGTAAGGCCTCGGAAGGACTCAGTCGAGGTAGTCGCGCAGGACCTGCGAGCGCGACGGGTGGCGCAGCTTCGACATGGTCTTCGACTCGATCTGACGGATGCGCTCACGCGTCACGCCGTAGACCTTGCCGATCTCGTCGAGGGTCTTCGGCTGACCGTCGGTGAGACCGAAGCGCATCGAGACCACGCCCGCCTCACGCTCGGAGAGCGTGTCGAGGACGGAGTGCAGCTGCTCCTGGAGGAGCGTGAAGGAGACCGCGTCGGCCGGAACGACCGCCTCGGAGTCCTCGATCAGGTCACCGAACTCGCTGTCGCCGTCCTCACCCAGGGGGGTGTGGAGGGAGATCGGCTCACGACCGTACTTCTGGACCTCGATGACCTTTTCAGGGGTCATGTCGAGCTCCTTGGCCAGCTCCTCCGGGGTGGGCTCACGGCCCAGGTCCTGGAGCATCTGGCGCTGGACGCGCGCGAGCTTGTTGATGACCTCGACCATGTGCACCGGGATACGGATGGTGCGGGCCTGGTCGGCCATGGCTCGGGTGATCGCCTGACGGATCCACCAGGTGGCGTACGTGGAGAACTTGTAGCCCTTGGTGTAGTCGAACTTCTCGACCGCGCGGATCAGACCGAGGTTGCCCTCCTGGATCAGGTCCAGGAAGAGCATGCCGCGGCCGGTGTAGCGCTTGGCCAGGGAGACCACCAGACGGAGGTTGGCCTCCAGGAGGTGGTTCTTGGCGCGGCGCCCGTCCTCGGCGATGATCTCCAGCTCGCGCTTGAGCTTCGGCGCGAGCTTGTCGGCGTTCGCCAGCTTGTCCTCGGCGAACAGCCCGGCCTCGATGCGCTTGGCGAGCTCGACCTCCTGCTCGGCGTTGAGGAGCGGGACCTTGCCGATCTGCTTGAGGTAGTCCTTGACCGGGTCGGCGGTGGCGCCGGCGACGACGACCTGCTGGGCAGGAGCGTCTTCCTCGTCGTCGGAGAGGACGAAGCCCTTCGACTCGCCGCCCTCCTCCTCCTCGTCGTCGTCCTTGCCCGCGGGGGTCTCCTCGACCGGCTCATCGCCGTCGAGGTCCTCGTCCTTCTTGGACCCGGCCTTCTTCGCGGTGGTCTTCTTGGCCGCCGTCTTCTTGGCGGCGGTCTTCTTCGCGGCCGTCTTCTTGGCGGCGGTCTTCTTGGCAGGGGCCGAGGACTCGTCCTCGACCGAGGCCTCGACCTCGGCGGCCGGGGCGGCGGCCGCGGCGGAGGTCGACGAGGCGACCTTCTTGGCCGGGGCCTTGGCGGCGACGGTCTTGGTAGCGGTGCGCTTGGCCGGACTCTTCGCTGCGACGCTCTTGCGGGTGCGCTTCGGCGACTCCGCGGCACTGACCATCAGCGTCACACCCTCTTCCTCGAGGATCTGGTTGAGGCTGCGCAGAACGTTCTTCCACTGAGTGGCCGGAATCTGGTCAGCTTCGAAGGCACGACGCACGTCATCGCCGGCGATCTGCCCCTCAGCCTTTCCCCGCTCGATGAGCGCCATCACAGATGCGGACTCGGCGATCTCGGGCGGGAGCGTACGGGATGTGCTGGCCGACACGAACAACCTCTCGGAACGATGGAAACGGCTTCCGACTCCGTCCATGGTGGAACCGGAGCCGACGTCCGCCGACTGGGGATGGGTCGGCGGCGAGGCGGGCGATCCGCGGAGCTCACACAGCGCCACAACCGGCTGCTGTATTCCTTCCTCGGCAGTCACCTCTTAGGTCATCGCGCTGCCGCGAAGAGCGTTACGCCCAATGTTCGTGGCCCGAGTCACACCGCGTAACCGGTGATAACGCTCAGAAGCAGACATACGCCCACGCAAACAGCCGCCGGACCCGGTACCAACCGGCCCGGGTCCGGCGACTGCGCAGCGAAAAAGGTACGGAGAACGAGATCAAAGATCAGACATCAGGGATGAGAGATCGGCGATCCGCACTCAGTGCTCGCGCGGGGCGGGCACCACGCGCTCCACGTCCGGGTGCACGGTGAGAAGTTGACGCATCGCAGTCTCGGCGGCGGCGCCGTCGGCGGCCGCGATGGCGTCGGCGATGCGGCCGTGGTGTCCGAGCGAAGCCTCGCCGGGGCGGTCGCAGCCGGTGAGCGGGCCGCCGGAGACCTGGAGGGCGGCCGAGACGATGCCGGACAGGTGCTCCAGCATGCGGTTGCCCGCGAGCTGGATGAGGAGCGAGTGGAATTCGGAGTCGGCGCGCGAGAAGGTCAGCGCATCGCCCTGCCCGAGCGCGTGGCCCATGATCTCCACCATGTCGGTCAGGCGCTGCTGCAGCTCGTCGCGGCCGTGGCCGGCGGCGAGCCGGGCGGCGAGCGGTTCGATCGTCCAGCGCAGCTCGGTCAGCTCACGGCGCTGGTCGTCGCGCTGCGGTCCGAAGGCCCGCCACTCGATGATGTCCGGGTCGAGCAGATTCCAGTCGCTGACCGGCCGCACCCGCGTACCGACATTGGGGCGGGCGCTGACGAGGCCCTTGGCCTCGAGGACGCGCAGCGATTCGCGGACGACGGTGCGGGACACCTCGAAGCGCTGGCCGATCTCCTCGGGAACCAGCGGGCGGTCCGCGCCGAGGTCGCCGGAGACGATCATCTGGCCGAGCTGCTGGACGAGTTGGCCGTGCAGTCCGCGGCCGCGACTGCCGGCCGCGCGTCGGCCGACCCGGCCGAGGTCCTGCTCGTGGCCCTCCCAGGCCGGTGCGGGTACACGGTCGACGCCGGGCGTCTCCGCGTACGGGTAGCGGTCGATTTCGCCCGGTCCTGCGAGGCCGGAATCGGCGGAGCGGGCGGCGGTCATCATGGTGTGCGCAAGGGTACTCACGGATCCTTTGTCGGCGCGGTCCCCAACCCCCTTGAGGTCTTTGGTGAAAAGCACACGAAAGGGTGATCGCTTACCTTGCCGTAATTGACGCCTTATCGTAAAGAAAGCGGCATTACCTGGGTGTTGTAGGTCGATCGGGCTGAACGACCGTTCTGTTCTGCTATGGGAGGCGGAAGTTCGAGCCGGCCCCCGGGTGCGCCGCGGCTAGCGCAGGCGGCTGCGCATCGACGTGAGCAGATAGGCCGCCATCAGCGTCGCGAGGCTCAACGCCAGCGTGAACGCGATGGGTTGGGCCAGCATCCGCACCGCACCGGCGAGATAGCGCTCGCTGCCGATCGGCCACTGGACGAGTGCGAGATCGCGCAGCCGGGCGGGCAGTCCTGCGGCGGTGCGCACCGACGGCCCTTCCAGCGCCTTCTGTACGACGGGGACGAGCACGACCGGGACGGCGAGCAGGGCGGCGAGCCCGGCCGCGGTGGACCGGAAGACGCCGGCCGCGAGCAGGCCCGCCCACGAGCAGCCGGTGACGAGGCAGAGCCAACTCGCCGTGAGCGAAGGCCAGTCGGCGGGGAGTCGCGTCACTTCCTCCCCGTAGACGACATGCAGCAGGGCGGCGTCGGACAGCAGCACGAGGGCTGCGATCAGGAGCGCGGTCGCGGCGCAGACGACGAGCTTCGCCGCGAGCAGCCCGAGACGGCGCGGGACGGTGCCGCGGTCGGCGGCGAGCGCGGGGTGCTTGAACTCGTCGCCGAACGAGAGCGCGCCGAGCAGACCGGCACCGAGAGCCGCGGGGGGCAGTGGCAGTTCGTACGGCCAGGCAGCGAGGAGCCTGGGCAGCGGGGTGTGCCCGGTGCGCGCCTGGACCACGGAGATCAGCGCGGAGACGGCGAGCACCAGCGCCACCGTCAGGTAGCCGGTGGGGATGCCCATGGCCCGGCGGAGTTCGTAGCGCAGGGGGCGGAGGGGGGAGCGAGCAGGGTGGACGGTGATCGGGGGCGGGAGGGGGTGGAGCGGTCCTGAAGTGACCGTCCGGGAGCTGTCGTTGGCGTTCTTGTTCGCCGATGCGCCCGGTTTCCCGTCGCTTTCCGACTGCTTCTCGTCCTGCGTGTACGCGGGGACGGCGGTCGCCTGTGTGGCGGCGGGGGTCGGGGCGGGCTCGGCTTGGAGGTGCGAGGTGCCCGTTTCGGAGGCGGAGGCGGGGGCGGTGCCGGGGTGCGAGGCAGTCGTGGCGGAGGGCTCCTGAGGTGGGGCCGGAGGGCCCGAGTCGCCTACCTCGTCGGCGAGTTGGTGGAGGAGGACGCCGTGCTTGTACGCGGTTTCGCCGACGGCGGCCGTGGTGCTCCCGTAGACCGAGAGCCGGTTGCCGTCCTCGCGGACGACCTCCACGGAGCGGCGGGCGACCCGGGCCTCCTTGGTCAGCAGGGCGAGGAGGCGGGCCGCGTGCGGGGAGCGGATGGCGACGCGGGGGCGCAGCCGGGTGCGGGCGAAGTCGGCGGCGTCCTGGTCGGCGACGACGCAGCCCTGATCCAGCGTGATGACGCGGTCGGCGGCGCGCGCGGCTTCCTTGGGGTCGGACGTGGTGAACAGGACCGTCCCGCCCTGCTGGGCATGGGCGCGGAGCATGGCGTGCAACCAGGCCGCCTCACGGGCCGAGAGGGCTTCGGCGGGGGCGTTCAGGACGAGTGTGTGCGGGTCGGCGAGCAGGGCGCAGGCGAGGCCGAGGCGGCGGTCCATGCCGCGGGAGAGGGTGCCGAGGCGTTCGTCGCGCAGGCTCACCAGGCCGACCACTTCGAGGACTTCGTCGGCGCGGGTGACGGGGACGCCGGTCGCGGCGCACAGCATGCGGAGCTGTCCGCGGACCGTGCGGGCGGGGTGGCCCGGGACGTCGCCGAGCAGAATGCCGACCTCGCGCGAGGGGTGCGCGATGCGGTTCAGGGGTCTGCCGCGGAAGTACGTCACGCCGCGGCCGGGCTCGAGTTGGAGCATCAGCCGCAGCACTTGGGCGGTTTCGGCCGGAACGGCGCCGAGCAATGCCGTGACCCGGCCGGCGCGCGCCTCGAAGGAGACGTCGTCGATCGTGGGCGGCTGGTCCTTCTTGGGATTGCTGGTCAGTCCGGTGGCCTGGATCATCGCTTCTCTCGCGCGCGGGGCGGGGGGCGGTCGGGGCCCTGGGTACCTTCAGCACGATAACGGGATATTTGGCCGTTTCTGGGCAGGGGTGGGCGACAGTGTCGGGGGTGGTTCGGTCGCATGTGCGGGCGCCGTCGCTCGCGCGTGCGGATGAGCTGCGCGCGGGGCCTTCGTCAGACCTCGGGCCGCAGCATCGGCGGGTTGAGCAGTGTCGCGCCACCCGCGCGGAAGAGCTGGGCCGGGCGGCCGCCCTGACGGGTCGTGGTGCCGCCGGTGGGCACCAGGAAGCCGGGCGTGCCGGTGACCTTGCGGTGGAAGTTGCGGGGGTCGAGGGCCACGCCCCAGACCGCCTCGTAGACCCGGCGCAGCTCACCGACCGTGAACTCCGGGGTGCAGAACGCCGTGGCCAGCGAGGAGTACTCGATCTTCGAGCGGGCCCGCTCGACACCGTCGCCGAGGATCTGCGCATGGTCGAAGGCGAGGCTGCCCTGCTCGCCGTCCTGGTCGAGGAAGGTCTCGACGGGCGACCAGCGTGCGCTGTTGGCGTCGCCGCCCGCGCGGGGCGCGGGCAGATCGGGTGCGAGAGCGAGGTGGGCGACGCTGACCACACGCATCCTGGGGTCGCGCTGCGGGTCGCCGTAGGTACCCAGTTGTTCGAGATGTGCGCCGTTGCCCGAGGACTCCGGGGCGGCGGGATCGTGTACGCAGAGCCCGGTCTCCTCCACGAGCTCGCGCGCCGCCGCGTCCGCCAGATCCTCGTCGGCCTTCACGAATCCGCCCGGCAGGGCCCACCGTCCCTGGAAGGGGGGCTCCCCGCGGCGCACCGTCAGCGCACACAGCGAGTGCCGACGCACGGTCAGGACGACCAGGTCGACGGTGACGGCGAAGGGCGGGTAGGCCGACGGGTCGTAGGGCGACATGACGCGATCATAGTCGTCTGGCTGACGATAAACACCCGGTTCGGGCGCGGCTCCCACGGAGCAGTTCCCGTCCCATCCGCCCCGTGGGCTCGGGTCTCCTCTGCCCGTGGGCTCGGGTCCCGTCCACCCCGCCGGGCTGGTGTCCCTTCCACCCCGTGGGCTCGGGTCACCTCTGTCCGTCGGCTCGCGGCTCCTCGACCCTTCCGGCTCGTGTCCGCCTCGTCATCTCACGTCTCCCCGCCCCCTCGGCTCGGATCTCATCCGTCCCGTCGACGGGCGTCGCCTGCCCCGTCGGATCTCGTCCGTCCCGCCGGGAGGCGTCGCCTGCCCCGTCGGGCCTCGTCCGTCCCGTCGACTCGCGTCGCCTGCCCCACCGGCTCAGAACTCTTCGACCCTGCGGCTCGCGTCCCCTCCGCCCGCGGCGCGGGTCTCCTCCACCCTGCGGCTCGCACCCCCTCCGCCCGCGGCTCGCACCCCCTCCACCCCGCAGCTCGCATTCCCTTCGCCCGCAGCTCGCGCCCCCTCCATCCCTCCGCTCCGGCCTCATCCGCCCCCTGTACGCACCCCCAGCTGCAGCCCCTCCCCCGCCTGCTCGACCATGGCGAGACCGAGGCGGCTGATGCGTACCGCGAAAGGGGCCCCCGCGATGCTCAGGCCCGTGAGGTTCAGCTCGCCCAGCGGGGCGCTGCCGACCGGAGTCAGGGACACCGTGCCGGTCACGGCGTCGGGGCGCAGGCCCGCCTGGGTGAGGAGCAGGTGGATGCCCGCGGCCGTCGAGACGGCCGCGGGCCGGCAGGCCGCAGGGTGCGGCAGGGGTGCGCCGCCGGCCACGCGCTGGTCCCCCGCGTACATCTCGGGCAGCCGGCCGCCGAACTCCTCCGCGGCGGCCAGCACCCCACCGAGCAGGGCGCCCGCCTCCTTCTCGTAGCCCGCCGCCGAGAGCCCGGCGACGGCGACGGCGGTTTCGTGGACGCGGACGGCCCCTCCGCGATGTCCGAACGGGTTGTAGCCCGCCTCTTTCGCACCGAGACTGCGCAGCCCCCAGCCCGAGTCGAGTGCGGGCCCGCCGAAGAGCCGTGCGAGCTGCTCGGTCTGCACCCGGTCGAGCAGGCCGGGGGCCGGCACGCCACCGCCGAGCAGCCCGGTGTCGAGCAGATGGGCGGCCGCGCTGCCGAGGTGCGGTACGTGCCTGCCGTCGGCGGTACGGGCCGCTGCCGGGCGACCGCCGCCGAGGTCCTCGATCCAGAAGTCCCGCCGGAAGGCCTGCCTCAACTCGGCTGCCCAGTCCCGCCATTGCCCCGCGCCCGGCCGGCCGTACAACTCGAGCACATCGGCCCCGAGCAGCGCCGCGCGGTGTGCGTGGGCCTGGGTCTCGCAGCGCAGTGCCCCGCCCGGGGCCGGGTCGGTGAGATAGCCGCCGGCCGCGACGGCCGAGCGCAGCCAGCGCAGACAGCGTTCGGCTGCGGGCAGCAGGTCATGTGCCTCCTGTTCCGGCAGGCCCCACCGCAGAGCCTCGGCGAGAAGGGCGGGGAAGAGCAGCGTGGCCTCGATGCCGGTGCTGCTCGGCGGCAGATGTGGTCCCGCATCCCGCAGGGGTCCGGGGATCAAGCCCGCGTCCGGTCCGTCGCCGCCGAGCTGGGTGCGGGCGAGCGTACGCAATGTGCCGACGGCCAGGCGGGTGCCCAGCGGCAGCGTCATCCGGGCTGTGGCCAGCGCCTCGGCGGGGGCGAGTCCGCAGCGCCAGGGGGCGCCGGCCGCCGGGTGGATGTCGGCGGGATGCGCGGGATCGCGCAGCAGCAGTGCCTGCAGATCGTCGATACAGGTGGCCAGGAGTCGCGACGCCCTGGGGTCGTCGCCTTCCGCCCTGGCAGGGGACAGTGGGGCGTGGGTGGTCCGGACGGCAGGGCGGAACGGGCTCGCGCCGTCCTGGCGTACGGACAGTTCGATGCTGTGACTGCCGCCCGGCGGCAGTTCGATCTCCCAGCGCAGGAGTCCCGCGGAGGCAAGGGCGTCCTGGGGCGCGGGGTCGGCCGAGACCACGGCGTGATCCGTGCCCGAGGACCAGCGCAGCCCCGAGTCGTAGACACTGGCGGCCAGTTCGGGCCCGGCGCCGCCCGAAGCGACGGCGCCGAGCTCCGCGAGGTCGGTGGCGAGTGCGATCTCGACGGGCAGCCGCAGCGCTCGCGGGGCCGAGCTGTGCAGGGTGATCCGCTCGATGCCCTGCGCGTCCCGGATGCGCTCCACGGTGACGACCGGGTCGGGCCCGCTGCCGTCGGTGTGCCGGACCACGGAGACGAAGCGTGCGCTGCTAGCCGAGAGCAACCGCCCTTGTACGGCGACCGGTTCACGGCCTGCGATCCGCAGATGGCAGCGGGAGAGCAGACGCCGGCCCGCGCGGTAGATGCCGTCGAGGCCGTGGCCGGTCAGCTGGCCGTGCTCGGACGAGATGGCGAGGCCCGGCATGGCGACGCAGATCAACGAGGCGTGCACGGGCGGCAGTTGCCGTGGGGTGCGGGGAGCTGTCCCGGGGCCGTCGCCGGACGCGGGACGCGGGTTCGGACTTGGCCGGCGGGCGGCGGCCGTGTTCTCCGCTCGTGTCGTGTGGGACGGCACGGATAGGGACATGAGAGCTTTCTTCTTCGCTTCTTCGGGCCGGGGCGAGAGGGACGGGCGAGGCGAGCGGCGTGAGGGCACAAGGCGGTTCGGCAGGGCCAGGGCCGGGACCGGTCGCAACCTGCGCTCCCGGCCCAGCCGTTGACCCGCCGGCGGCGAACCGCCGGGCGGACTGCTTGCACCACCCAGGTGAACGGGGCGGCGGCGGCCCGGGTCACGGGCAGTGCCACTGGTTGCGGACACGACAGGGAAACGCGCAGGCGGTCCAGGGGCCGCCCGCCACGTGGGACGGCGCACCCCGAGCCCGGACAGCGGGCGCATTCCGAGCCCCGGCAGCAGGCACGGTCCGAGCCGCGACAGCAGACGCGGCCCGACCCCGGGCAGACGGCTCACCCCAAACCCCGACGGCAGGCGCACGCCGAACCTGAGCAGCAGGCTCACTCCGAGCCACGACAGCAGGCGCATCCTCACCCCGGGCAGACGGCTCACCCCAAACCCCGACGGCAGGCGCACACCGAACCCGAGAAGCGGACCCACTCCGGACCCCGACAGCAGACGCGCGCCCAACCCGACCCGCGGGCCCACTCCAGACCCCGACAACAGACGCGCGCCCAACCCGACCGGCAGGCCCACTCCAGATCCCGGCAGCGGGCGAGACCCGCCACCCGCTCCCGAACCGCCCGGACCTGCCCCCGGTCGTCTAGCCCCCGCCCCGGACAGCAGCCTCACTCCGAACCCCGGCGCTGCCGAGGGACGGTCTTCGCCGGCGCCGGCTTCGGCTTCGGGCCCGACCCCGATTTCGGTCCCGGCTTCGGTCGCCGGCCATGGGCCGTCTTCCGCCCGCCCGAGGGCCGCCGCCCCCTCACCTCCGACTCCCTGTGCGGAAGAGCCGACTCCTCGCCCTCGCCGCCGTCCTCCGCCTCACCCAGATCGAACAACTCCCCCTGAACCCCGGCCTCGACGCCCACCGTGACATCCACCGGCGGCCACACGCTCGCGGGCAGGTTCAGCGGCGGATAGCCGGCCATGCTGCTGCGCAGCGCCCCACGCATTGTCTCCAGCGGCATCTCCGCCCCGATCGCCCGATACAGCACATCGGCGAGACCGCAGTCCGGCTCCACGGCGAGTGCCAGCTCAAGTGCGATCCGCGCCTCGGTCGGGTCGCCCACGCACCAGGCCGCCCACCCCGCGAGGGTGCGCACCGCGGCGCCGTACGGCCCGTACACCCCGACGCAACGCCGCGACAGCGCGCGCCACAGTCGCAGTGCTGCCGCGGCCCGGGGGCCGTCCATCCAGAGCGTGGCCCGGTCGCGGGTCTCGGGGTCCTGCAGCCCCACGAGCACCCGGGCCACCTCGGCGTCGGTGAGCAGCCGGTCGTCCCGCTCGTCCTCCCGCATCGAGCGCGGTGGCGGGTTCTCCTGCAGGCGGGCGATGAGGCCGTTGACGATCACCAGGGTGTCTGCCGCGAGCTCGAGGCACCCCTTCTTGCCCATCAGCCGCGGCAGCACCTCCCCCACGGCGTCGTCGATGGCCTCCTCCTGGGCGGCGACCGAAGGGCCGGCCAGCGGGGTCAGCCGTGTCTCCATCTCCTTTTGCGTGCCGCGCACTTGGATGCCCGCGAAGGTCGCCGACGCGGCGATGACGGACGTGCCGGGCATCAACATCGGCCGGCCTTCGGCCGGACAGCACCCCTCGCCCGATTCCGCGCACACGTAGGACCAGTAGCGGTCGTCGGAGAGGCAGAGGGCCTCCAGGACGCGCAGTCCCAAGTCCCGGCAGGTGGCGAGCAGCGCGTCGGCCAGCGGGCGCAGGCTCTCCATCACCTGGCGTCCGCTCTCGCCGGGCCCTGGCTCGCGGCACAGGTAGGCGACGACCGCGTCGGGCCGCGCGCCGCCCGCCCGCTGCTCCACTTCCTGCACCAGACAGCGCGGCAGCTCCTGGCCGATGAAGTCCCAGTCCTCGGCCTGCCCGGGGATCCCGAGCCGCACCCGTCCGGCGAACTGTCCGCGGTCGCCCTGGAGTGCGACCAGGACCAGGCTGTCCGAGGGGTGGTACCCCATGAAGTACGGGAGGGCGTCCGCCAGTTCATCCGCGCTGCGCAAGGTGACCATGGGCATCGAGATGTCACCGGCTGCTGCGCTTTCGTTGCGTTGCGTCATGCCCCGAGAGTGCACCGGATCACCGGATTCCGCTTTGCCCTGTGGATAACTCCGGTTACGGACATGCCAATTACCTGCCGCACACCCCACAAGCCCCCCACGTGCCGCGCCTTGCACGACCCGTGCACCCCGACGCCCGCACAACCCGAGCACCCCGCACACCCACCCACAGCGCCCCCGCCCCCCTCACCCCGAGGCCGCCGCCACCCCCCTCACCCCGCCGCCGCCAACACCAGCGGCAGCACCGGACCGCTCCCTGCCCGGCGCAGCAACCGCGCCGCTACAGCGAGCGTCCAGCCGGAGTCGGTGTAGTCGTCCACGAGCAGAACCGGCCCCTTGGCCTGCGCGAGCGCGGCGGCGAGTTCCTCGCCGACCGTGAAGGCCTCGGAGAGCGCCTTGAGCCGCTGCGCGGAGTTGCTGCGCCGCATCACGTTCTCCCCGCGGGTGTACGAGAGCGATCCGAGCAGCGGCAGCCGCCCGACCCTCGCGATCCCCTCCGCGAGCGAGGAGACGAGCTGCGGACGGCCGAGGGAGGGCACGGCGACGATCCCGACGGGCCGGTCGATCGCATCCGCCGCACCCGGCGCC